>NZ_JBPXMS010000001.1:2117783-2182923 GCF_051842815.1 Microbacterium sp. A84
TGTTTCCCCCGGGGGGCCCCTCGGGAAGGGTGTTTGTTAAAGCTAGGGGGGGGGGGGGGGGGGGCGCCGGGGGGGGGCCCCCCCCCCCACGCTTCGCTTTGATGAAGGAATACCTGCTGCGACACGCACCGCGTTCCTGTCGCACTTGGTCTCCGCCAATCTCCAACTACGCCAAAATGAAGCAATTGCACCCACGGCGGGCGCACGAACACATTCGTCCTCCTGAAGCCTGAAAGTCAGCCCATGAGTACTGCAAGCACCGCACGCACTAGAACGCCCCTCTGGGCGAAACTGCTCCTGGTCGTTCTGATCCTGCTCCTGATCGGCGCCGCTGGGTTCGGGGGCATGATGCTGGGGAAGTTCCTCGGTGCGACCGAAGAACGGTCCACCCAGGTGATTCGCTCGATCACCCGCGAAGAGCAGATCATCCTCGTCACCGCAGGGATGACGGACATCAAGTCGGAGTCGGACGACCAGGACTTCTTCGGTCTGTTCGACATCCCGTTCACGGAACGCTCGGTGCTTGTTCGTTACGAATACGATGCCAAGTTCGGAATCGAAGGCGGCGACGTCTCGATCGAGCCGGTCGGCGACGACGCGTATCGCGTATCGATCCCGAAGTTCATCTTCCTTGGATACGACAATCCCGACTTCTCCATCGCGGACGAGAAGAACGGAGTACTGAGCTGGGCGACTCCAGAGATCGACAAGAACGAGTTAATCAAGTCGCTCCTCACGGATCAGGCCGTCGCTGAGCACCTCGAGGGGCTACGCCCGGTGCTGGAGGAGCAGGCCAAATCGTTCTACACGAACATCATCACCGCGATCGACCCCGACGCGACACTGCAGTTCACGTTCACAAAAGGAAAGGATCCGGCATGAGCAGCGAAGCCGAGCAGCACCCGCGGCCGACACCAGAGATCGACGATAAACCGTTCCTGGATGCGACCGCAGAGGCGAAATCTCGGTACGGTCGCTTCAATCTCGCTGTCGTTGGCGGCTCGGGCGTAGGCAAGTCTTCACTCGTCAACGCCGTCTTCGGCCGCGACTGGGCGAAGGTCGGAAAGGGACTACCGGTCACTCGCGGCGTGCAGTATTACCACGATGATTCTCTCGGCATCTGGGATGTCGAAGGATTCGAGATCGGGTCACCAGTGCCGCCGGGGGAACAACTTCGCGCCCATCTCAAGATCATCGCAAGCCATTCGGCGGACCAACAGATTGCGGTCGTCTGGTACTGCGTAAAGGCGAACGACGACCGCCTCACCCCCGCGGACATCGCAATGATCCGTGAGCTCGACGCCGCAGGTCTCCCGGTGATCCTCGTGCTCACGAAGGTCGATTGGGGAAAGTCCGTCATCCCCGGCAAGCGCAGCCTGTCAAAGGGCGTCCAACAGTTCATCGATTGGCTCGAAGAGCCCACTGACGAGCACGATCAACCCATCCACATCCCGTACCAGCGAGTGATTCCCACCTCGACGCGCGACAAAGATGGAAAGGGCTCGGGGTACGGCCTCGGTGAACTCGTTACAGAGACACTCGCGCTCGCTCCCGACAACGAGAAGGATGCCTTTCGTATCGCACAGCGGCTCAATCTCCCCTGGAAGCGCGAACTTGCCCGATCAGTCATCATCGGTGCCGCAACCGCGGCCGCCGCGGCCGCCGCGGTTCCCGTTCCTGTCGCGGATGCAGCGATTCTGGCGCCGATCCAACTCGCAATGATGGGCAGGATCGCGACGATCTACGACCTGGAAATCAAGACCCTGCTCTCGGCGGGCGCATTAGCGCAACTAGGTGTGCAGCTTGCGGGCAGAGCTCTCGCGAGTAGTTTCCTCAAGCTGATCCCCGGAGCGGGCAGCGTCGTGAACGCCGGCGTCGCCGCAGCCCTGACTGCCGCTACTGGTGAGGGCTGGATACGTCTGTGCGAACAGGTGCACACCGGAAAGTTGGATCTGAACGCAGTCAGTACCGCGTGGGGTGACTATGTGCCCGGATTCTTCGACGTAATCCGAAAGATGGGCGAACAGCGACTTACCAAGTCGTGATGCCCAAGCACCGCGGGGTGCCGGATTGCTATCCTCGTTTCGCACCATCGGTAGCGCACCGTCGCTGAAGCAGCAGGGTGGTCGTGGCCGTCACCACCACCGCGGATGAACCTCCACCCGGTCGCCGTCCGCGTTGACGTACCAGTGCGCGACCGCGTTGCCCGCTCGGTCGCGATCGACCAGGATCTCGTGGTCTTCGGCACCATCGTGTCGCCAGTCACGATTCGCACGCGTGAGCGCCGAGATCAGATGGTCGCGCTTGCCGGGCTGGATCATCGATTGCGCCGATGGATGCCACGTGTCGATCGTGCGCACGCCGATGCCGATCTCCGGTCGACCGAACCTCGCCCACCCTCTGCGCGCGAACAGACCAAGGGTGACAACGGTGTGCAGCTCAGGCAGCATGGCGATGAGCTCACGCACCGGCTGAGCTCCCTCCCGGAGGTCTTGAACGGTCGGCTTCTTACTCGCGGGACCGAGGTACCAGGGGACGACATTCCACAGCAGCGCGTTGTCAATGAGTCCTGCAGCCCGGCGCGCGATCCAGAGACTCTCGGCAGTTGGGTCGTCGTTGTCTGACGAGATGAATCCAGATCCCGGACGTGCATTGCGCGCGTTGGTCATCGGACCCGGCGCCTCCATAAGCAGGAGCACTCGTGCACTAATGCCGGCGTCGGCCGGGTCGATCGCGGGGATCTCAGCGCCGAGCCCCGCACTCTCGCGTCGAGCGATAAGCAGATCGACCCATTCAGTCAAGGGTGCGATCGTTCGGACCGCGCGACGCATCGCGAGTCGTTCCTGGAGCACGTCTGCATCACCGAGGGAGCGAGGTCTGGTGGAAATCACACCTGATCCTATTGCCGTCGTGGTTCCCGATGCAGGCCCCCGCACGTCCGATCCGAGCTACGGAACACCAATGTCCGCGCTCCCTGCTACAGTCCTTTCAGGTTCAAGAGTTGCAGTCACAGGTACCTGGCCGACTGCACGGCAACCCTCCTCATCGAGCGGGGTGCCCCAGGGGAAGAACCGGCCCGACGCAATCGCGTGCGAGCAAGTCGATGGGTTCGCGCCGCCTGACAGACGTGACGGCGCACCCCTTCACGGCGGAAGGGTTCACAATGAACGCAGCAGAGAACATCACCGACGGTTGGCCCGAGGACGAACAACCAATTTTCACGGACAACGGCTTCGGAGCGGTCTCGCAGACGGAGTCGACGCCGGATGAGCTCGGAGAAGCGCCCTGGCTCAGTGGAGGACGCATCGTCCCCGCTGATGCATCCGCAACCGAGTTCGCCGAGGCATGGGCAGGTGTCTCATCAAAGGCCACTGCTGATCACCTGCGCTGGGAGTTCGCGATCCAGTCGCCAGCCACACCGGGCGGCAACGGGTTGACGCCGCTGCCGCTGCCGAAAGCGCTGGAGCGACTGCGGCTCGACGGAAACGCACGCCTCTTTCGCCGGCCTATCGGCGACTGGGCTGTGGCTCCGACGCCGTTTCCGCGGGTGCTCGGCGCGGGTTGGAAGGAGGAGGAATCACGAAAGCTTGAGTGGTATCGCGTCTTCATCGAGTTTCCACCGAGCTACTGGGGTGTCATCGCTCGCCAGGGCGGGGTCGAGCACGTTCCCGCCGACTGGCCGCTGTTCGCGAGGCGCGCGGCCACGAGTGGCCTCACTCCGAGCACGTACGCAATGCTCGGCACGGCGTTGCTCGCTCAGCGCACGCGTGCGCAGCAAGATCAGCAGCGCGGCACAGTCGGGCCGACCCCACCGCTGACGGAGATCGAGGTATGGCATGACTTCCCGAAGCTGCTCGAGTCTGGCGTCAGCCCACTCGCTGCCATCGCTCACATCTGCCGCGCACTCGCGGCGTAAATCAGTTCGTTCAACGGAGACATCATGACCACGTACAAGTCGGCGAAGAATCAGGACTCTTCGCTCTACTGCGCATACTTCGGCGGGCCGCGCGACGGGCTCAAGACCGGAGACCTGCCCAAGATTCTGTCCGGCAAAAAACTGACCGGAATGGTGTCGAAGACGCCGCTGAGTAAACCGCATCAGTTCAGCCTCTTCGCGGTCTACGAGTGCACGAGCGAGACCCAAGTGAACGGATTCTGGATCCTCACTTACCGCGGAATGGAGGGACCGAACGGGGAAAAACTCGTTGCTGCGAGGCCTTCCCGCGCAGCGGAGCAGATGCCATGATCCATAGCTGCGGCCGCACCAGGTGCACGTCCGGCTAAGCGTCCTAGACTCCGGGGTACTTAGCGTCCCACCACGGTTCGAGCCACGGGGTACCACCCTCCTTCCATCCGCCGGAAGGGACCTGTTCCTCTTTGACTTCCAACGCCAGGTCAATCGCGAGCCGATCCATCACCCACCCGAGCTCGAGCCGGCTCAACAGAGCAGTAGGAAACACTTCGTATCCATGGAGGGCGCCCAGGAAAGCGCCAACGATCGCCGCGACCCCATCGCCATCAGGTGCGGATCGAGCAAGCGCGAGTGCATCGTTGGTAGACCCCCAGTCGGGGTATGAGGCTGCGACGTAAATTGCGCCGGCGAGAACGGAGCGGGGCGTATCGTCGGGCGCAATCTCGCGGAGCACGCTGGGATCTGCCGACCGCTCTCGACTCTCCTTCATCGCATGGCTAGCAAGGTGATGGATTGTAGGTGAAGTCATTTCGCCCAGCGATCTTTCCATCGCAGCAAGGAAGCTCTCCGACTCCCTAAGACAATGAACCGCGATGCAAACAACGGCGCCGGTCGCCGACCGGACCTGCGGGTTATGGTGAGTCGTGCTCGCAACTTCACCGGCGGCCGTGCCCGCTTGCGCAGCGGTCGAGTGGGAGAACCGTCCCGATCCTGCGTACACGGCGAGCGGGAGAGTCTTAATAACCGGACGGCAACTGTTCGCTCCGCTGGACACGCCAGACGTAATGGCCCGTTCCATCGACGGCGAATGCCCCCGATTCTCAGCCATCGCTGGAACTTCGGAAAGCCAACCCGGGTATTGCATCACCGATTGAGCGGGCCTGAAACCACCGCTCTTGCCCTGGCGAACGATGAGCCAACGCCGGTTCGAGTACTCAATATGATCAGTGATCAACGGCCACCCCTCGTCCTGGACACTCGGCGCGTACAACCCATATCGGGTCGTACGCCGCAACAGTCCCTCAGCTGTCCAGGCGGCGAGCTGAGTCGCGGCACCGGCGAGCAGGGCACCAGTAGACGGGATCAATCGCCCTGTGCTCCCGAGCGCATCGCCGAGCGCGAGGCCCAGCATCAGCCCACGCACCTTGCTCTCCCAAACCGCTGGGCCGTGGTGACGCTTGACCGCGCCCCGGAGCTGCCTCGCATTCTGTTGCGTGTCCCACGAGCCCGGCCCACCCGAAGTGCTCATTGCCGCAATTTGGTCAGTCGTGGGGGAGTTCCCAGCGCTCTGCAGCTCATCAAAGAACGTGAGCTTCGACCCGTCGATCTCTACGAGTTGTTTGTCGTTGACTTGCGAGAGCAGGCTGCCGGTGGCGCGGTTCCACTGACCGCCGTCACGAATGTACGTCGCTGTCGGCGCAAACATATAGAGACCGATGAAAGATCCGTTCGCTTTTGACAAGACGGCGCCGAGGAACCCTGTGCTCACGTCGTCGGCATCGACGCTCTGATGAGATGCATCCGTGCCTGGAACGATCAGCTCAGACAGAGGTATCTGGGTCCAGCTGACGCCGGAGGGCAGATAGTCCAGTGGATTTCCATGCGCCATGCGTTCATCATGTCCCTCTTCCTGCTCCCCGTCTATCGGAAGGGATGCAGCCATGGCTGTCAACATCAGCTCTCGTCTCGCGCTAGTCATCGCGATCGATACGGCATCTACAAGAACTGGCTTCGCTACCCTCTCGAGGGAGCTGCCCTGCCCGGGAATCCGACACGCCAGAAAGCGCACACCGGAGTACAATCGCGATCAACGCTGAGCACACGAAGGGAACCTCGATGGGCGCTGGTGTCCAAGATGACCTGCTTCGAGAGGCATGTGTCGCGTGGCAAGACGGGCGCGATGGAGGATCGTCACCACTCCGCGCAGCGGCACGCGTGCTGACGGGAACGCCGCACTACTTCGAGGCCGATTTCATCAGTCACTACGAGCGCGTTGCCGCCGCCGATCCACTCACAATGTCGCGGGCGCGGTTTCTACTCAGTGCGCTGGCCGCCTTTCCAAGAATGACCGCCGCTGGCTGGAGCGAGAGCACCGGTTTTGGGTCCAGCTGGGCGGGACGCGGTATCAAGTCAGGGAATCAGGATGGTCAGATATCCGCCGCGCTCGAGACTGGCTCGCTGACGATGCCCCTGTGGGGTCTGAGCCTCGATCGCGACGTCGCGCTGTCATTCGGTAGGAAGTTTCTATTCGAGCTGATCGGCCCCTTCCCCGCATTCCCCGCCTGGATCGCGTCAGGGATCAAATCAGAAGAACGGGAGCTCATCGCAGGAGGTCGCTACGACGTCGAGCGGATCGCTGAGGACCCGTCGGGCACGACCATCGTGCAGTTACGATTCGTCGAAACAGTCACAGCCAACTGAACCCGCCAAGGCGCCCGGGGCTCACACCAACTACTTCTTCTTCCGCGCAGCCCCATCAGCAATGACCGACGACACGTTCGCTGTCCATCCGGTCTCAGCGAGTTCCCACTGGCTCCGGCGGTCCCCATTGACGGCCTTCAGATACTTCTCGTTCCTGAGATGCTGGGCCGCCCAGCGGATGTCGTACTGCCACGTGTAGAACAGGTCGCCGGACGCTCGCAGCTCAGCTTCGTGCATCTGCCAGACCCGCTGGCAAACCTGCACGATCGAACCGGATCCTCCGAGCTGTCGCAGAGCCTCGAGCACCCAGCCTTTCAACGAATGCCGGTCAGCCGCGATCGTCATCAAAGCGCCGCCGCGAGGTGTCGGCCGATCGCTTCACCGAGACGGATCGGGACTGCATTACCGATTTGTCGGGCGATGGCGGTGCGCGAGCCAGCGAACCGATAGTCGAGCGGGAACCCCTGAAGCATGGCGGCTTCATAGTGCGTGATCGCACGGTCCGCGACCGGGTGCAAGTATCGTCCCTTCTCCGGCTTGAAGAATTCCGTCCGGATCGTCACTGAAGGCTTGTCCCAGTGCAGACGCCCCATGACGTCCCCCGATCCGGACTTGTGCTTGCGCCAGCAAGGTGCGAGCAGCTCGTCTGGCAGGTTGAACCGATTCCCACCGGCAGGGATCTCCTTGAACCGCTTTAGCGAAAGCTCGGCGTAGTCTCGACCGATGTGCAGCTCTCTCGATGACCAGGCCCCGCGGTGCGAGCGCCCATCCACCTCTGTGCGGCGATCATCCAACGCAGGGTCGACGCCGACCGGGATTCCCGTGAACACGTCCCCGACCGTGACATGTTGGTCACTCGCGTGGGTCGCCTCAGGAAGACTGATCGCAGGCATGTCCCGATGCCGACCGATGAGGATCGCGCGCTTGCGCGCTTGGGGCGCCCCGTAGTCGGCAGCGTTCAGCACATCCCACTCAAACGTGTAGTCCTTCAGAATCCCCTCGTCCGCCGTGGTCGCCTCCGTGAGATCACGGAACTGCGGAGATTTGGCGAACATCGCAACGTTCTCAAGGACGAAGTACTTCGGTTGCGCACGAATGATGGTCTCGGCGTATTCACGCCAGAGAGTGTTCCGAGAGTCTTCGGCATCCTGCTTGCCGAGAGTCGAGAAGCCTTGGCAAGGCGGGCCGCCGATGACGACGTCAACCTCTGGGACTTCCTCTTCGCGCAGCCAGTCCTCAATGTCGCCCTGATAGACGATGTCTTCGCCGTGGTTTAACGCGAAGGTCGCTGCCGCATCTCGATCCATCTCGACGGCGCGGACGACGTCGAAACGGGAGGATGCCTCATGCATCCCCTGGCTCAATCCGCCGGCGCCGGCGAAGAGGTCGAGCACGGAGATCGAGTTCCCCAAAATGGCCTCCTGCGCGGTCTCACCCCGTCGTTCACGACAAGGTCTGATCCGATCCTATTCCGATGGATGATGCGAGTCATGGAGACGCCGCCGGCTACATCGAATGATCTCCCTGGCGAGCAATGCTGAAGTGCGTCTTCCGGTTCTGGGCATACGAGGTCCGCGAGGACGCGGACCTCGTATCTGCCCAGGTCATCGAGACGGTCAGGTCACGCTCTCAGGCGCGTTGACCAAGCATCGCGTCGAGCACCGGCCCGAAGAATCCTGTGATTCGTTCACTCCCGACCACGAAGGTCCGGTCAAGCAGCAGATTCGACGACTCACACGAGGTCTCCGGAGCAAGACTGCAAGCATGGCATGCGGCGAGATTCAGGCCGTCGATACTCTGGGGCTCCGACTCGGAGCACACCGGATCATTAGGACACCACGCCGCCTGCTCCAGAGCGCGCACCATCGTAGGGATCAACAGGTCCGGTTCCCCTTGTCGGACCAGGCCTCCAAGAGTCCCTTCCACATCGGAAGTAGTCGTGTAAATGAAGATGCCGTAGTCACCGTCGGACTCGCAGTAGATCCTCTCCTTAAGGGATGAGGCTGTATATCCGCTACTGAACGCGAGCTCGCGCATGAGCAGATGCGCGAAAGAGTGGAGAAGTACGTATTCCGCTGACACGAGATGCAACCGGAGTCCCAAAACCGAGTGATTCTGGTGCTCCACGAGTGTGTTCGCCAGCGCCTGGACGGCCGGCTGCGACGCCCATCCCTTCACCGCTTCAGGATCGAAACGGATGAAGATCCCCTCGCCGTAGCCTTCGGCCGCTGGAAGCCACGACTTCTCGAACGACTGTGTGGGCACGGCCGGAACGGCTGTTGCATCGGGGGAATAGCGCCGGAATCCGCGCACCGCACGGACATCGCGGAGCCGATCGACCAGCACGACATCCTGGATCCGTGCAGCGACACCGTCGCTGGCATCCACACCCTTCGGATGCAGCTTGACCGCTCGTGTCACGAAGTCTTGCATAGCGGTCTTCCCCGTGACCGCCCCCACGAACGCCTCAAACTCATCCGCTTGGAGAGAGCTCATGATCTCGCGACGCTCACCCGGCGCATGATCATCGTTCGCAAGCGCCAGGATCTCAGTGATGGAGACGCCGAGATCCGCGGAGATTTGAGCAATCATCCCGTCCCGCAATGCCGGGACAGCGGCGGCGAGACCATCGAACATCTTGTGTGCGCGAATCGCGTCCTCCGTCTCGGAGCTACGACTCTGAACGGGGGGAATATCAATCGCGCTGACTGAATCGCTGAAGTGAAGGCTTGTCGCACCTCGCTGCTGCGGGTCCAACGGCTTCCCGCAGTCTGCCCACCCGTATTCCCAGGGTTGAGTACCCCGACAGCTAAAGCCATCTTTAGCCAGCGCGTCACGCCGCAGCTCTCCCAATGACCGGCGCGCACCACAGGCGTCGCACGACACTTCCAAACTGCTCAGCCCGTCGCCGGCGCCTTCCAGTGTTCGGAACCTCAATCGCTCCGCTGACTTGCACTCGTTCTCGGATCCTCGATGCGCCCAGTCCGCCCATGGAACATCGCTCACGTGGCTGTTTTCAGTGCAGACCAGGACGAACCTCATTGGGACGAGCCGGCCATCACACCCGGCTTCCGAACAGTGGGGAACCCCACCCGTCTCGAACTTCGAGCTCCAATGGATCAAGCGGCGGCAGACCTGGCAGAAGAGCCAGCCGGGGAACCGCACGAACTCCAACCCCGGAACCGTGCCCTTTTCAGGCTCATGCGTTGTCGGTGCTGCCCAGAGCTCTTGTACTTGGAGCGCAGCCGCCAATCGGTCGGCACTCACGCGCTCCCGGACCTTCGGAGACGGCCACTTGTCACCGGTCGGCACCATAAACGACTGGCCGAGAATGTCCACGATCGCGCCGGGCCCGTAGGGAGCTACGGTCTCAGATGCTCGGATGGTCTTGATGATTGATTCAACCATTTCGTTCTCCCTTTGATCGCACCTTTACGACCTTGTCTACGTTCCGCATGGAGTTCATCACCGGCCAGCCCGCACCGGGCTCGGTGAACTGCCGCAGCAGCCGCTCCTCAGCGTCGCGAGACTTGTAGATGAGCTTCTTGCCTGCCTTGGACACCCGCTCACGCACCTCCACCCAATCGAGCACGGCCCCATCGATCTCCTCCTCGACCTGATCCGCCTCTCGTGGGTCAGCTCGGGCGACGTGTTGCTTCAACAGCTCCACGGCCTTCTTCACACCTGCCGATTCAGGATCGAAGTGCGCAGCATCCGCGTTGTCTCGCAAACCGGCCCCATGCCGGACGAGAATCACAAGGGCTGCCCGCAAGGCGCGGCGTCGTGCCTGCAGCGACCACGGAGTGACACTCGACGGCTCGACGAAACGGTAGTACGCGCCGTGATATGCACGAAACGATTCGAACACGGAACGATCTCGGGGCTTCCCTGACCGGAACATCGTGACCACGAGCCCCGGCGTCGTCCCGCGACCGACGCGCGACGTGGCCTGGATGTACTCGGCCGTCGTCTTCGTATGGCCGTTCACCAGCATCACGCCGAGGCGTTCGACATCGATTCCGACCGACATGATGTTCGTCGTGGCGAGAGCATCGATCACGTCGGAGTGATCAGGGCCCCGCTCGAGTCTCTGCAGCAGTCGGATGAGTTCGTCCGACGGCACGTTACCGTTCAGTTCCTCCACGCCATCCGGTCCGATGACGCGGGCTGGCCTGCTTCCCCCGGCTCGACGTGAGAGATTACTCTGGACGTCGTCCCGCAAGATCGTCACGGTGCGCCCGAGCTCGCGGAGGCTGTTGTGATATACCGCCAGCGTCCAGTAGCGATCCTTCGCCTCGCCCTCGAGGCCCGCCGTGACGGGGGCGTCGAGGAGTTCGGTCGCGATCTGGCCTATCGACCACGACGGAGTGTGCGCCTGCGGCATGATGCCCAGGTACAGCCGACCAGCGGCTTCCGGATCGGGTTCCGAAAAATGGTTGTCTTCCGCGCGGAGACCTGCAGGAGGGAAAGCTTCCACCTGCTTGGCCATGAGACCGCGGACCTGCTCAACGGATGCGCGCGTCGTCGCGGTGGAAGCCACGGTCTTCGGCGGAGTTCCGTTCCAGCGCAGAAGCGCTCCGATGGCAGCCTCGTAAACGCCCACGATCGTTCCGAGGGGTCCCGAGAGGAGGTGGAGCTCGTCCTGGATGACCAGCGATGGCGCATCGCAGACACTGTCGATGCCAAACATGCGTGCGCCATCCGAAATCCAGGCCAGGCGCGCCAGCTTGTCCACGGTAGCAACGAGCATCGTTGGCGGGTTCGCATAGATCCCCTCGTCGACGACCTGCACCGGCAGGGTCTCCGAGAAGGGGCAGTCGTCATCGGGGCAGAAGAACTCGAACCCGTAGGCGCTCGCCTTCACTCCATACTTGCGGTCCTTCGCGGTCTTACGCGGCGGCATGATCGACTCCGCGCACCACGGGCACTCGAGCAGTTGAAATGGGTTGTCTGGCCTGCTCTGTTGCCGAACCTCACGAAGTTGCTTCTCCGCCTCCTTGTACGTCCCCGGCGTGGTGCTGTTGCCCAACCAGAGGCCGATTGAGAAGTCGGGAGCCTCATCCAGTCGCTCATCGTCCGCGCGCATGAGCTCGAGAGCGCAGATCAGTGTCGCCGCGCGCTGGAACTGCTGCGCCGTGAGGAGCCGCATCGTGTACCGGGTGAGCACCGCCATTCCTCCACCCTTATGCCCGCGCGCCAGCCGTCGGCGGATCATCTCGATCGCTGCGAGACCGAGGTAAGCCTCGGTCTTTCCTCCACCGGTTGGGAACCAGATGAGGTCGACGAGGTCGCGGTCATCATGGTCCTTGTCAACAGTCGAGGCGAGGGCGCTGAGGATGAATCCCAGCTGGAACGGTCGCCATGTCGGTTCGTCCGCGCCCTTATCCTCGAACAGTCTCCGCCCGTACCTCGTCTCCTTGCCGATCACCTTCCGCTGGCGAAGCATCTGCCACCGCATGGCCACATTGGCCATCCTGAAGGACTGCAGCACCTGGGCGTCCTCGCCGAGGAGTCGGATCCCCTCTTCGATGCGTGACAGCGCGCGATGCTGCCGACCGATGATGCGGTCAGCGATCTCGCGAGCGTCCTCTCCCAGTTCGGATGCCTCGCTCTCCTGGCTGGCGATCCACTCGGCATACTCATGAGCGACAGTCGACAACCCTTCGAGGAGCTCAGGGACGGGCACTTCGTCGTCGGACAGCCAGCGCATTCGCACGGCATCCCCCGCGCCACGCTTGGCACGAATCGCGCTCACTTCGGTCTCGGGGATGGTCGTGGTCTTGACCGTGACGGGCGCCGTCGACGGGGTCCACTCGACGGCGACTCCGTGCCCGACGGCGAAGGAGGGCGAACCCCGATAGCGGAAGGCAAGCTCGCGATCCTCATCCGAGACATGCACACCGGCCTGCGGGTACGGCAGAAGTCCGGATTCGTCCGAACACGCGAGTTCCACTTGGAACAGACACAGATCCGGATGCCTCTTCGCCTCACCTGCGGCGACATCTGCCGCGTTGGACAGAGCGATGGTCGTCAACCACTGGCCGCCGTATCGGCGCGACCTCCACGAGAGCTTGGCCCGACCCTCGAGGACCGGCATACTGCCGCTCGCCCCCACCGCGATGAACTCATATCCGACGACCGGTCGTCGTGCCCAATCCTCCTCCGACGCGTTCTCGTAAACGCCCGCGGAGAGATCGACTCGCAGCGTCGACCCGCCGTGCAGGAAGGACACGCCCAACGATGCTGGCGCCCAGCCGAAAGCACCCGTCAGATTCACACCAAGGTCTTCCGCCTCTGCGTCATCCGTCTCGCCGTCTTGGCCCGCCGCCGATTCCCACTCGATCTCCTCGTCGTCGGATGGGACCTCAGTCGAATCCTCCACGTCATCCAGCTCCACAGGAGCTGCCGCGCCCTGCTCGACCGGGTACAGAGTCCCCACCAGATATGCATAGACGGGGTTGCGTTGCAACACTTCACGCTCACCGTCGAGCGGCCCAAGCCAGCGCCGCCGTACCTCTGCCACGACGGCGTTTCTCCCCTCCCGCGCGTCAGTGATCGTGGATCGGTTCTCCGCCACACCGGCGCTATCGATATCGCTCATGCCTTGCTCCAGAGGTAGTCGAATTCGTTGTATGCGAGGTCCTCGCCGAACTGCTCGAAGGTGTCCTCGACGTTGACGATCAGGCATCGTTCGGTGCCTCCGTTGGCGGGTCCGCGCAATCCGCGACCCACCATCTGAAGATATCGATTGGGACTGAAGGTGGGACGAGCGATGTACAGAGCGCGAACCATTGGCGCGTCGAACCCCTGAGTGAGCAGGTCGCAGTTCACCAGCACTTGGGTCTGACCAGACTTGAACTGTTCCACCACCCGCCGCCGCTGTTGTCTGCGCATGCCTCCATCGACCGAGTCTGCCCGTACGTCCTCCAGTCTGAGAAGCGCGGCGATCGTATGTGCAGATGCGACGGATGCCGCGAAAACAAGGATCGGCCATTCCGGGTCCTGCTGCTTTATGTGCTCTACGACGTTGAGCGTGCGCTGCATATCCTGACCAATCGCCACGAGCATGCCTGGCGTGACTTCTTTCATTTTTCGGAACTCAGCATCCTGCTGCCCGACGCCGACTTCGACCCCGTCCAGCACGTGGTAGTCGACCTCAGAGAGCACATTCCAGGACCTCAGCTGCCCGATCGGATTCTCAGGGTCAAGGGACTCGAGTCGGTTCTCTCCGAAGCGCTGCGCGAACAGTCGGTTGATCTCGTCGTTTCGACCGCGGAACGGGGTCGCCGTGAGCCCGAGCAGGGGTCGCGCCGTCCTGGTCGAGGTCAGCCCGAGATGCTTGAGGATCTCCGTGTAGGACTTGGAGAGCGCCGTGTGGGCCTCGTCGATGACCACGATCCCGGGCTGGGTGAGCCACTCGTACTGCGGTTCACCCAGCCGACGCACGAGTGTGGCATCGATGGCGACGACGACGTGGAGTTCCTCGTCCGACTCGTCCAGCTCGTAGCCTCCCCAGAATCTGCTGACATCGAGCGCACGCTCGTCCCCCAACCACCGCCAGACCTCAGAGAATGAGTGGATCGCCTGCTCGCACAGCTCCTCGCTCTGGGCGATCCACAGCACCGGCGACTGTACCTCGCCGGACTTCATCAGTCTGAGCAGAGCCTCCACGGTGACCCGTGTCTTCCCCGCCCCTGTGGGCAAGTAGAGGAGTCCCCGCTGCTCGGCAGGATCATCCGAGGAGATGAGCGTCGTGATTTTGTCCGCCACCTCGCGCTGAAAATCGTGAAGCGGGTTCAGAGTCAACTGACCTTGGATGTGGCTGACCGCCGAGGCCCGGCGCTCTCGCGTGCCCGCAAACGACGTGTCGAAGCCCAGGTTCTTCACTGCCGCCTGCGCTGCGGGCGACCCATCCCATCGATCCGGGACTGCGATGCCTCGACGTCTCAGGACATCGCGCAGTTCACGGACTGAGTCCTGCCCGTACACACGCAAGAACAGCTCAGCAGTTCCTCGATCGTCCAGGGTTCCGGTGTTCGATTCGACGGCCTCCATCAGACCAGCAGGGAGGGCTGCGCGGAGCGCATCTGAGTCCACCAGAATTAGTAGTCGCTGCTCGTGGTTCCGTGCCGCCCTCGAACGAGCGATGAGCTCGCTCTGGCGCATGCTCTCATCGTCGCGCAGCACGGCGCGGACGTCATCCGGGGTGAGTCCCAGGTCCAGTGCCTTCGACACCTCGGCGAGCACCACATCGATCTCCAACGATGCGTCCACCGTGACGGTGCGTTCCTGCCGGATCGACCGGAGACGACGCTTCTTCACGCCCTTGACGCTCTGGAGGACCCGATGGATAGCATCGGCGCGCACCACTGAGACTCGCCCCAGCGGCACCTTTGCGTGGTTCTGCAGGCTCGGATGGATATCGAGCAGGGGGATCGCGTCCGCAGCGCCCGCGATCTCCACCGACTGGTGGAGCGCATCCTCGGCGGACATCAACCCCCAGCGCGAAGTCAGAGCAGGGTCGGGCGCCGACGCGGGGATGTACGCCACTCCGGCCTCGTCGAGGTCGGCAATCCCGCGCCCGTCCACGACGACTGCCACCTCCTCGCGGGGTGTGAGCACGACCGCGCCGTTGATGACTGCTGGCACCTTATGAGGGACAGGCAGATCGGCTCTTCGTGCACATTCGCTGATCAGTTCCACGAACTCATCAGCGCGAGGCAGCTTGTAGCCCTCTGCGACCAGAAACTCAGTGAGCATGCTCGTCGGGACAGAGGCGAGATCCTTGGGTAACGGGAGGCCTGCGCTGACATCTGCAGCCGCGACCGGGAGGAATGATGCGAAGCGGCCGAGGGACGCGGACACCGTTTCCTCCAGCCGGCGCGGTCCGCCTGATGTCTGGACCAGTCCACGATTGCGAACCGCCCACCACTCCATGGTGGAAACACGGATCTCTGCCTTGCGCCCGCCGCCAACTGGCACATCAAGCACGAACTCCGTGTTCTGGAGGCCCGCGAGGATGGCCCGCGTCCAGGAGACCCGATCCTGATCAGTCAGGTCGTCGACGAATAGGTCGAGTGGTCCCACGCCGGGCTGATCCGGAATGGCGATCCGCGACGCCGACAGCCCATTTTTGGCGAGGTAGCGCCGCACCACATCCTCGATCGCCGAGACGTAGTCGCCGCGGAGGCGATCATGCCAGAGCTCACGATTGCGCTCAGGAACGGTGATGGCACCGGCAGCCTTGCGGAGCAGGAGATTCGGCACGAGCGTTGGGTCGATCTGCCGAGAAGGTACGTTTCGGGCGATGGAGGCGTCGGCGATGAGGTCGATTGCGCGTCGCCACGCACCCGCCGCCGTTCTCATCAGGATGCGGACGTCTCGGGCTCGCATCCCCTCGATCGCAAGCACAGCTTGGTGAGGAGTCGCCGCGTTCAAAGCCTTCCACAGCCGCTCCCACTCGCTGTCGCCCCACCTGTCCGTCGCGGAGGCCGCAAGAGCGGAGGCGGCCTCATCGCCGGAGACGCCGCGGAAGCCGAACTCACGCAGGAGCCCACCGGCAGCGGCAGCGACATCGGATCGCACCAGGTCAACCCCGTCAGGGACTGCAGCGCCAGGGACGGGCAACAGGACCGTCCTATTCTGGTCCGCCCGGGCCCACCCACCGCCTTCGAGCGGGAGGACCTTCGCGGAGAGCGCCGCGTCATGAGTCTGTGCGTTTCCACGACGCAACTCAGCAAGGATTTGCAGCGCAGCAACGGAGCCTTGGGCGTCGTCCTCAGAGGCCAGCTCTGCGAGCCAGCTAGCAACGCCTGACTCTTGCGCGCTCCGCTCCCCCTCGCCTCCGCCGAGCAATGTCCGCAGGCGTGTCCGTCGCGTCGGAGTGGAGAAGCACTTCGCATGTGGCATTGTTCGACGAGGCGCGCGCGCCTGCCATATCTGTGCGGCAGCGAAGCTCAGCGGGCTCTTCTCCAGATCCGGCACTCCCCGGAAGTATGTGGGCACCTTCAGCTCCCCGGTCACGTCGGGAATCATCGCACGGGACTTCGCCCGGAACGGAATAGATGCGGAGAGGAACGAATCGGCACCGCTCTTGCTCTCACGCCCGCGAGCAGGGAACAGGTCGAGATGGGCGGCCGGGTCGTCCGGGGTCGCTGCCCGAGCAACCACATCCAAGAAGAGCTCAGCACCCACCTGAAGCATGGCCTTGTTCAACTGGGAACCAGGCACAAGGGAAGTTCGATCATCGTTCACCTCCCACGGCGCGTTGAAGATCCCACTCGCGGTCGTCTCATCACGAAGAGGGAACCAGGCCCACAGCCGTCCGGTGCTCGCACGTCCTTCCGGACGTACCGCGTAAGAAATTGTCATCGACTGCCGGGATGCCGTGGCAGTAAGCGTAGAAGCAACGTCGATGGTCGGCTTGTACGCTCGCTCGGCGAACAACCAGCGAGACTTCGTACCTTCGGGGTCAATGATGTGTACTTCACCGTCGCCCAGTCGGCCCTCGCGACGGAAGTCTCGAGACACCGCAGCAGTTCCTGGTTTGTCCTGCAGCGTGATGCGGAGTTGATCGAGGCTCTTGAAGAAGAGGAGAGACTCCGGCTTGAACTCCGTGAGCTCCTGGCGCAACCGCGCGCCTTCGCGCGTGAGGGGGAGCTTGATGATTGTCGTCGCCCACCCCATCATCTCGGCGAGATTTGCATCCTCCCGACGCGCCTGATCGACGTCCACGAGGCTGGGCACTCGCAGCAGAGGATATCGACCACCAGCCGACGGAACACCCGCGAACAACTCGACGGTCTCCGGCGCGTTGAACCCGAAGCTCACCGATCGACTGTAAATCTGAGGATTGTCACTCACACCCAGCACGGACTTGAAGCCCAAACCGAATCGGCCGATCTCCTCTCCTCTCTTGGCGCTCAAGAACGCGTAGGTGACCGCGGTGAGACCTGCCGCTTCGAACGGCGCGCCCTCGTTCGCGCAGTACAGCGCCCCGTCCGCCAGACGGAACTCCACCATTCCGGTACCGCCTCCCGCGGAGAGGGCGTCCACCGCATTCTGCAGCAGCTCGGGAATCTGCCTCGTCCCGTATCCACCCGACCGGAAGCTGTCTTCCTGTCGCACATGCTCGATGAGCAGATCGTGGTCTTCCTCGTAGACGCGCAGCGCTTTCGATTGTCTCTCCGTGATGCATCCCTGCAGTGCAGGATCCATAAGCTCCGGCCAGCCCATAATCATTCCTCTTTCAGCTCAGCGGAACCTTCCGCGCCGAGCAACAGAGCTCAGCCGAGTGACGTTACAGATGGGGTCAGACATTCAACTTCGAACGCCTTCTGTTGGCATAATTATGGCCCGATGAACGGATATATTCGCGCGCATCGATGAACGCCAGGTATCGGTACGATGACGAGTGGGCGGTTTCTCCTTGCCCGTCCAGATCCTCGGAGGCCACAACGTGACGTTGCAGCAGCAGAAAGCGGCATCCAGTCCACTCAATGTCGCCCCCGGCTCGATCGTCACAGTCCGCGACGCAGACTGGCTCGTCACCAACGCCAGCCCGACCCAGGACGGCCTACTCGTCGAGGTCACCGGCCTCTCCGAACTCGTCCGCGACACGCGCGCCGCTTTCTACGAAGGCCTCGACGACATCGTCCCTGTCGACCCTCGAGCGGCGAAGCTCCGCGCGGACGACTCGCAGGGCTACCGTCGCGCCCGCCTCTGGCTGGAGTCGACGCTGCGACGCACCCCGCTTCCCCTCGGCGAGGGCCACCTGTCGGTGTCAACACGGATGCTGACCGACACCCTCGGTTACCAGCGCAGCGCGGTCCGCAAGGCGCTCAGCACCGAGAATCTTCGCCCGCGCATCCTCCTCGCCGACACGGTCGGCCTCGGTAAGACCATCGAGATCGGGATGATCCTCTCCGAGCTCGTCCGGAGAGGACGCGGCGAGCGCATCCTCATCGTCACGCCGAAGCACGTCCTCGAACAGATGCAGTTCGAGATGTGGACTCGATTCGCGCTGCCGTTCGTGCGCCTCGACTCCGTCGGCATCCAGCGTGTGCGCCAGAAACTGCCGGCGACCCGCAACCCCTTCAGCCTCTACAAGCGCGCCATCATCTCCATTGACACCCTCAAGCAGGAGCGCTACCTCAACCATCTCCGCAAGCACCAGTGGGATGCCGTCGTCATCGACGAGTCGCACAACCTGTCCGGCACGACGCAGAATAACGCCCTCGCCCGAGTGCTCGCCCCGAACACCGAGGCGCTGATCCTCGCCTCCGCGACCCCGCACAACGGTCGTAAGGAATCGTTCGCCGAACTCATCCGACTGTTGGAGCCCACCGCTGTCTCACCGGCCGGCGATGTGAGCCCCGAAGCCCTCAACCGGCTCGTCATCCGTCGCCACCGCCATTCCGCCGAAGTTGCCCGCGAGGTCGGCGATGACTGGGTCGAACGCGAGGAGCTCCAGCATTTCCTCGTACCCGCGTCGTCCACGGAGGATGCCGTCGCCGATGAGCTCGCTGACGTTTGGCTTTACCCGAAGGGTTCGAGCCCATACTCGGGTGAAAACAAAGGCCTGTTCCCCTGGACGCTTGCGAAATCGTTCCTGTCGAGTCCGCCCGCACTACTTGAGTCCGTGCGCAACCGCATTCGTGTACTCGGTGCCACCCGAACCCCCGCGCAGGACACTGAGCTCGCTGCGCTATCGCGCCTGAAGTCGCTGGCAGAAGAAAGTGTGGCCGGGGAATCGGCGAAGCTCACGAAGCTCGTCGAATATTTGAAGAAGATCGGCATCGCCAAGAACTCCGGCGAGCGCGTGGTCATCTTCTCCGAACGCGTGCCCACGCTCCTCTGGCTCGAAGAAAGCCTTCGCGAGAAGCTCAAGCTGAAGGACGAGCAGGTCGCGGTTCTCCACGGTGGGCTGTCAGATGTCGAGCAGCAGGCCGTCGTCGAGTCGTTCAAACAGTCGTCATCCCCGATCCGAGTGCTCGTCACCGGTGACATCGCCTCAGAGGGCGTGAACCTGCACGCTCAGTGCCATGAGCTCGTCCACTTCGACATTCCGTGGAGTCTCATTCGCATCGAGCAGCGCAACGGCCGCATCGACCGCTACGGGCAGCGCCACGCCCCGCAGATCACCACGCTTCTCCTGAGCCCCTCGAACGACAGATTCTCCGGCGACGTCCGCGTGCTCAAGCGCCTAGTCGAGCGCGAAGACGAGGCCCATGGGGCTCTCGGTGACGCAGCCGCTCTGATGGGTGCCTACAGCGTCGCCGCCGAGGAGAAGGCGATCGAGCAGGCCCTAGTCAAAGGGACAGCGATCGATGACGTCGTTCCCGGTGTCGACGGGATCGCCACGGATGCCGCCGATCCTTGGCTGGCTCTGCTCACCGGATCAAACGCCGAGTCAACGACCCAGATCGATGCGGCGCCGATCATCGAAGACGAGGTCGCCACTGGCCTCTTCGCCTCCGACACCGACTACCTCGCCTCAGCGCTGCAGGAGGCGTTCGAGACTCCGGCCGCTTCACTCGCAGGTGGCGGCGTCGCGTGGAAGGATCACGCCGGATATGGTCTCGTGGAACTCAGCCCGACCGACGATCTGAAGCAGCGGCTGAGGGTGCTTCCGCAGACATACCTCGCCGAGAGATCCGTGCTGGATGACGTGAAGCTCGCCACCACCGAGACGCGGGCACAGGCATCTCTCAAGGAGGCGCGCGATGACTCATCGAACACGAAGGGACTCTGGCCGGAGACACACTATCTCGGCCCGCTGCACCCCGTGCTCGACTGGGCAGGCGACCGCGTGCTCGCCAAGCTTGGCCGCAATGAAGTGTTCGTCGTGCGCGGATCTGTTCCTGCACCCACAGTGTTGCTGCTTGGAACGCTGAGCAACGCTCGCGGGCAGGTGATTGCGACGAGTTTCGTCGGGGTGACCGGGCCGATGGTGCGCCCATACGAGAGCGCGCACTCGGCACTGACCGATCTCGGGCTGACTGGCACGCTGACCAACCCCGGTGCCGTCGCCGACGTCGAGTCGCTGCAGTCGCTGATCCCGTCGGCGGTCGATCGCGCGACCGAACATCTGCTGCTCACGACCGAGGCCGCCGCCGCCGCCGCCCGTCGCCGTGTCGACGAATGGTCGAATCGGGTCGCCGAGTGGGTCGACTCAGCCGGAGACCTCGCCCAGCGCGCCGATTTGAAAGGCCGCTCGAATGCGGTCCGCGAGGAAGAGCGCACGGCACGGACGATGCTGCCCGCTCAAACTCTCGCACGCCCCGTGCTCGTCATCGTCCCTGAGGAGGCTTGACATGGCATCGGATGCCTTCATCGTCGGCGAAGACTGGATTAGCGAGCACTATTTCAGCACCGACTCGACGAAACAGTCGTTCCAGGGTCGAGTGACGGCCTGCCGAAAGGATTGGGACGGGCGTGAGGATGCCGGTGAGCGCACTCCCCGCGGCGGTCTCTCCGCTGCCCGGGGCGACCTAGTCACCGCGCTGTCCGCCCTCGCGCCGTCCGGTGACGATACGTCCGCCGTTGATCTCGCGGCGCACCGGGAACGTATCCTCGAGCCACTCTTTCGAGCCCTCGGCTACGCCGACTCGCGCTGGACCCGGAAGGTGTCCGGCCCGGTCATCCTTCTCGCACCGAAAGACTCTGCGGACTCGCCTGCCGCCGCAGTGATACTGGCACGCCCGGTCAGCGACGTGTCTGACCTACTGACCAAAACAGCGACGACACTTCTCGAGACGTTCACGCCGGAGGGCGAATCCGACCAGATCGTATCTGTCGCGAAAGCACTGTCGTGGATATTCTCCGGCGACGACGCACCCACCTTCGCGGTCGTCCTCACGGGTGCGCAGGCGCTCGTCGCCGAGCGGGAGCGTTGGGCCGAAGGTCGCTACCTCGCAGTCGACGTGCAGCTGGCGCTCGATCGGGGCGAAACGAAGAAGCGCGGCGGCGAGTTCGACCGAGCCGTCGCCATCCTCTCTGCAGAATCCGTACTGCCTGGGGTGGATGGCACAACCTGGTGGGCCGAGACACTCGACGACTCGGTGAAGCACACGGTCGGCGTCTCCAAAGATCTGCGCGAGGGTGTGCGCGAGTCCATCGAGATCATCGCCAACGAAGTCGTGCGTCGACGCGCAACTCAGGGTCTCGACCCTCTACCCGCTGCGGAGGCCAACACCCTGGCGCGTCAGTCGCTGCGCTACCTGTATCGCATCCTGTTCCTCCTCTTCGCGGAAGCGTCACCTGAGTTGAAGGTGCTGCCCGTCGGAGCCCCCGAGTACTCGCTCGGGTACGGGCTCGACCGGCTCCGAGAGCTAGTACTCGTCGAGCTCGGCGAAGAGTCCCGTCGCCGCAGCCACCTGTACCAGTCGCTGCGCACACTGTTCCAGTTGGTCGATGCCGGCCACGACGCCAGCCCATCCGCCTCGCTCTCTGAGCCTGTCGAAAGGCACGACGCCGGTGCGTCGTCGGCCATGGACGAAGGACTCGTCTTCAACCCGCTCAACGCTGACCTCTTTCGCGTCACTGCGGTGTCCCTGATCGACGAGACTGGCCTCGGCGACGGCGCCCTGCAGCGAGTGCTTTCTCTCCTCCTCCTCACCCGAGAAGAGCGGACGAAGCGCGGGTCTGATCGTGGCTTTATTTCTTATGCTGACCTGGGAATTAACCAGCTCGGTGCCGTTTACGAGGGGCTGATGTCGTACAGCGGATTCTTCGCTGAGACCGACCTGTACGAGGTCGCTAAGGACGGCGATTCGTCCAAGGGTTCGTGGGTGGTTCCGGTGGACCGCGCGGACGGGATCGCGCCACAACACTTCGTGATGACGGAAGATCCGCACACCGGTCAGAAAGTGCAGCGTCGCTATCAGAACGGCGAGTTCGTGTATCGCCTGTCCGGCCGCGAGCGCCAGACCTCGGCGTCGTATTACTCCCCTGAGGTGCTGACCAGATTCGTCGTAGGGCAGGCCCTTGAAGAGCTGCTCGATCAAGACGGTCACAAGACTTCAGCCGAAGAGATCCTCGGATTATCGGTGTGTGAGCCAGCATTGGGCTCCGGCGCGTTCGCGATCGAGGCTGTTCGGCAACTCGCCGACGAGTACCTCCGACGACGCGAGGACGAGATCGGCGAGCGCATCGATCCTGACCAACGACCCCGCGAACTGCAGAAGGCGAAAGCCGCGATCGCCCTGCATCAGGTGTACGGCGTCGACCTCAACGCGACCGCCGTGGAGCTCGCCGAGATCTCACTGTGGCTCGACACAATGGTCGATGGCTTGCAGGCACCGTGGTTCGGGCTCCGGCTCCGCCGCGGAAACTCCCTCGTCGGTGCGCGTCGCGCGGTGTACTCCGAGAAACAGGTCAAAGACAAAGCCTGGCTGAAGGACGTGCCGGTTGATGTTTCAGTGTCGACGCTCGTCGAGGAGATGCGCGAGGGCCGGGTCGCCTCCGCCACGAGCGGCAAGATCCACCACTTCCTGCTCCCTGCGGAGGGATGGGGCGCCGCAGTCGATGCGAAGGAGGCAAAGGCGCTTGCTCCCGAGGCAACCGCGGCTTTGCGGACCTGGCGGGGATCAATGCGCAAGAAGCCCTCGTCAAAGCAGATCAAGGAACTGCAGAACCTGTCACACCGTGTCGAGACGCTGTGGCAGTTCACGCTGCGCAGGTTGGAGATAGCGGAGTCACAGGTGCGACGTCAGGTCGATCTGTGGAATGACCCGCGTGAGGAAGTAACTTCGACTGGCGCTGTGACGCGTGAGGAGGTCGAACGCTTCCTCCAGGATCCCGACGGCGCCTATCAGCGGCTGCGCCGGGTGATGGATGCCTGGTGCGCGATGTGGTTCTGGCCACTCACCGAGTCGCTGACAGCAGGAGCCACGCCTCCGTCGTTGGATGACTGGATTGCAGGCATTCGTGCCTTACTGGGTGTTCACGTCGAGACGAAGCCTCAGCAGGCACGACATGGCGCCCAGATGCTCGGGCTACCGACTAACTGGCATGACCTGGCCGGCGCCGAAGCCATCGACGCCAGCTACGCAAGCGCCGGAAAGCTCGAGGATGTGCTCACCGAACACCCGTGGCTAGCCGCGACTGGACGCATCGCTGATGCGAACGGCTTCTTTCATTGGGAACTCGATTACGCCAGCGTCTTCGCACAGGGTGGCTTTGATCTACAGGTCGGAAACCCACCGTGGGTGCGTCCTCGTTCTGATGTGGACGCTCTACTTGCCGAGGGTGACCCCTGGTGGCAGCTCAAGGCAAAATCGACCGCGAGCGAGGACTCACACCACCGGACTGACGCACTCGCGGTCCCCGGCGTGCGAGAGCTCGTCGTCGATGGCACCACCGATGTCTCGTCAATTGCCGCATTCGCTGGCAGCGCCCAGATGTACCCATATCTCGCAGGCCTCCAGCCAGACCTCTACCGCTGCTTCATGTCGCAGACTTGGGCACACGCAAAACTTTCAGGTTCCGTCAGTCTTATACACCCCGAGACGCACTTCACTGATGAGAAGGCCGGCACGCTCCGACGTGAGACCTACCACCGACTGCGACGTCATTGGCAATTCATCAATGAACTCAGCCTGTTCGAGGTGCACCACCTCGTCAGCTATGGCGTCCACGTGTATCGTTCACCAAGCCGCCCGGACTTCGTGCAGGCGACGTCGTTGTATCATCCGAGTACCGTGGAAGCATCGTTCAAACATGATGGTTCCGGTGTTGAACCCGGTCTCAAAGATGACGAGGGGCGCTGGGACCTCCGCGCACATTCATCACGAATTCAGTATGTCGACGAGTCGATGCTGAAGACTTGGCATGCGGTGCTCGAGGATCCTGCTGTTCCAATCGAGCAAACCCGCATGGTGTACACGGTCAACCGCGCAACATCCGCAGTTCTGGCGAAGCTGGCTAGCGCGCCGCGCATCGGCAGCCTTGGGCTTCAGTTCTCCCGCGGTTGGGACGAGTCCATCGATCGCAAGAAGGGACGTTTTGATTCGGAGTGGGGTGTTCCGGAATCGTGGGATTCGGTCATCCTGCAAGGGCCGCATCTCCATGTCGGAAACCCGTTTTACAAGTCACCGAACCCGACGATGCTCCACAACCAGGACTGGACAGCGGTCGATCTTGAAGCGCTGCACCCCAATGCGATACCCGCAACCCAGTACAAGCCCCGCGGCGACCGCGCGACTTATGCTGCTGCGTACGGGCAGTGGGATGCTGATACTGGTAAGACATCTGTACGGCAGCAGTTCCGGATCACATACCGCGCGATGGCCGCAAACACAGGAGAGCGCACGTTGATCCCGGCGTTGATACCGCCGGGCACCGCCCATGTGAACGGGCTGTTCAGTTTCGGACTCCCGGGTGGACGCACGGAGGATCTACTCCTGGCACTTGGTTCGGTGTCGTCGTTGGTAGCGGACTTTGCCGTCCGGGCGGCCCCGAAAAGCGGTATCTATCAGGGTGTGTTAGAGCGCCTACCGCTGGCTCGCAACGCAAGGTACGCGACGCACATAATTGAGCGAGTCCTTCGTCTTAACGCGTTGACGGCGGCGTTCGCCCCCATCTGGGAGGACGTGACTGAAACAGCTTGGTCCGTGGACGTTCCGCTCCGTCGAGCGCGGGATCGTCGCAACGCGATGATCGAGGTTGATGCTCTCGTCGCGCTCTCGCTCGGTATCGATATAGAAGAGCTTGTAACGATTTACCGCACACAGTTTCCGGTCCTGTACGGCTACGACCAGGAAGAGTATCTCTATGACGCGAACGGGCGAATCGTTCCGACGGCCTTGAGGCAAACCTGGAAGCGGCTCGGTGAACTTGTCGACGGAGACAGTTTTCCTCCTGACGCGCGTTCCCTGGTGCATCCAGGCTCCGGAAGGCTCTACCAGTACGAACTCCCGTTCGGGGTCCTGGATCGTGAAGAAGACCTTCGCCGCGCCTACGCGGACCTCGCATAGTGTCGTGCGAACTCGTTGTATGCCGCACGAAGGTCGGTCTCTCGGTCAAGGTGAATAAAGGGCAGCTGGTAGGTGTAGGCCACACCAGAGCCAGCGTGATAAACCGTACGGAGATCTTGATTGAGATGCGCGCTCTCCATTGGTTCGCCAGCTCGTTTCCAGATCTGCCGGATCTCGGTGGGCACTAGGCGACCGTGGGCATCGTACAAATACTCGTCATGGTCGTAGCCGTACAGAACGGGGAATTGCGTGCGATAAATCGTCGTGAGCTCTGCCGCACTGATTCCCAGGCCGAGCGCTATTAGCACGTCGATTTCCAGTTGAGCCTGACGGCGATCAACAGCTCGACGCAGAGGCACTGTTGAGCTCCAATTCGCCGCAACGTCGCCAAGCATAGGTCGATCGGCTCGATCAGTTCCACCTGCCCACGAATCAGCAGAAAACATCGAATCGTACGTTGCAGACCACAGTTCGCCGTACGCATCTGACATGCAGTTCAGGCGCAGGGTCCGAAGCAGTAGCGGCGCCGTGAGCTCGGACTCTAAGTATGGAAGGCGCTCAATCGTAGAGATTCGGATGTTCGCCATGGGGGCGGAACGCACGAGTGAATCGGAGAGAAGGCTCGAAAGGTGGGCAGCCACAGCCACGGTCAGGCGATCTCGTCGGTCGCCACTGCCGACAGTTACGAGGCCATCGATGTGCGCAGTGCCTGGCGGGATGAGCGCCGTAATAAGCGTGCGTTCACCAGTGTTAGCTGCCATCTTTCGCCACGCGATTCGATAACGGTCCCGCGACGCAACACTTGCGCCAGCCTTGTCCTCCCAGTGTGTATATCCTCCCGCGTAGATTGCGCGGTCGCCGCGGGGCTTGTACTGGGTTGCGGGTATCGCATTGGGGTGCAGCGCTTCAAGATCGACCGCTGTCCAGTCCTGGTTGTGGAGCATCGTCGGGTTCGGTGACTTGTAAAACGGGTTTCCGACATGGAGATGCGGCCCTTGCAGGATGACCGAATCCCACGATTCCGGAACACCCCACTCCGAATCAAAGTAGCCCTTGGTTCGATCGTTTTTCTCGTGCCAACCAGCGGAGAACTTGAGGCCAAGTGAACCGATGCGCGGTGATGCGGCGAGTTTGTCGAGCACTGCCGCTGTTGCACGGTTGACCGTGTACACCATGCGGGTTTGCTCGATCGGGACAGCAGCGTCTTCGAGCACAGCGTGCCAAGTCCCCAAGGTCGACTCGTCGACATGCTGAATTCGTGATGAATGTGCGCGGAGGTCCCAGCGCCCCTCGTCATCTTTGAGACCGGGTTCAACACCGGAACCATCATGTTTGAACGATGCTTCCACGGTACTCGGATGATACAACGACGTCGCCTGCAGAAACTCCGGCTTCCGCGCGCCACCGTAGACATGAATCCCGTATTTGACATGGTCCGACACTTCAAACAGCTTCAGCGCATTATGGAAATACCAATGCCTACGCAGACGCCGATATGTTGCGGCGCGCAAGAGCCCTCCACCCTCATCGGTGAAGTGTGAGTCCGGATGAATCAGACCAACGGAACCTGAAACTTTAGCTTTGCGGGTTCTCCACTGGCGGCTCAGGTAATCACTACGTGCACCCAGCCCCGATGTCCGTCAATGTATGGCCATGAACTCAAACCACTCCGTCCCGACCACCTGGCAACACGACATCGATGCGTGGAGTGTCGCGATGACGGGTATGCGCCTGTCATCAGAAACGATCGGGCTGCGCACCGCGCACATCAGGCGGCTCGCTCGCTCTAGTCTTGCGCCCACACCTTGGACGCTCACCTCATCGGAGCTTCTGGACTGGACCGGGCGACACGATTGGAAGCGCGAGACGGCGCGTGCGATGAGATCATCCATCCGTCGCTTCTGGGCGTGGGGTGCGCAGGCGGGACACACTGACGTGGATGTCGCGCTCGCGCTTCCCGGTATCCGCCCCGAGCAGCCGCGTCCACGCCCTGCAGCACCCGATACAGTTCGAACGGCCGTCACGAACGCCGAGCCCCGAGTCGCTCTCATGCTTCGTCTGGCGAATGAGCTCGGTATGCGCCGAGGTGAAGTCTCGCGCGTGCACCCCGAGAACGATCTGGTCCGAGATCTCGTCGGTTGGTCACTCGTGGCGCATGGCAAAGGCATGCACAAGCGTGTCCTCCCGCTGCCCGAATCGCTGGCAGACGTACTTCTCCGCGCACCGGTAGGCTACCTATTCCCCGGACCCAACGGCGAGCATCTCTCGCCCCACTGGGTGGGCACGCTTGTCCGTCGAGCGCTCGGCAACGGGACGACAATGCACCAGCTACGTCATCTGTGCGCCACGGAGCTACACAACGAAACTCATGACCTACGACTTGTGCAGACCGTGCTCGGCCATGCGTCAGTGGCGACGACCCAGCGATACATCGCTGTCGATGACAGCCAGATGCGAGAAGCCATGCTCGTTCGGTCGCACCGCTGGGCCAGCGAGGCGAAGGCAACCTAGTAGATTCGCCATGTGAGCGAATTGCTGCCGTCGCGCGAAGCCGCGCAGATCCGTGAGAGTCTTCGTGACTACCTGACCACGACGTTCGCGCTGTCCGATGAAGACGTGCAGAACGCCCTCACGGAATTCCTCACGGATCCCGATTCCGGCATCTTCCGAGGGCCCTATGTGCGAGCCCGCATACCGTTCCGGGCAGCCGAGGATGGTTGGCGCGACACGCTCGGCTGGTACGAGGGTCACACACCCTACGGACACCAGGCCGAGGCGTTCCGTCGCCTCAGCAGCGCGAACCTCGGCGAACAGCCCGACGGGTCGGTGAAGGAGCATCCACTGCCCACGCTCGTCGTAACGGGCACCGGTTCGGGAAAGACCGAGGCCTTCCTCTACCCGATCCTCGACCATGTGCTTCGAGCGAAGGCTGCCGGCGAGACCGGGGTGAAGGCACTCATCCTCTATCCGATGAATGCCCTCGCGAATGACCAGGCGCGACGTATCGCAGAGATGATCCGCAGCCACGACGCATTGAAGGGCATCCGTGCCGCGCTGTTCACCGGAGAACAGAGCGGGAAGCAGCGCACGCGCGTCACTGCCGACGGTCTCATCAATCACCGTGAGACGATCCGTGACGACCCGCCAGATATCCTGCTCACCAACTACAAGATGCTCGACCAGATCCTGCTGCGTGGTGCAGACCAGGGCGTCGTCGAGGCGATGGCACAGGGCCTGCAGTACCTCGTCCTCGATGAGTTCCACACCTACGACGGCGCCCAGGGCACCGATGTCGCGATGCTGCTGCGCCGTCTCGGCCTCGCACTCAAGCGACTGCGTCCGACAGATCGACCTCTGGCGGCAGAGCTCGCAGAGCTTCCGCTCGGTGACGTCACCCCGGTCGCGACGAGTGCGACGCTCGGCGACGACGGCGATGCAGCCGGCATGCTCTCCTTCGCCGAGACCGTGTTCGGTCGCCCGTTCACCGAAGACAGCGTGGTGAAGGAGACCCGCCAGTCGACGCGGCAGTGGATCCAGAACGCGCTGGCTGCCGGCGCTCCCCAGGTCGGGAGAAGCACATCGCCCAACAACACTCTCGCCCGGTCTGTTGCAGAAGCTGACATCGCAGACGACGCGACTTCGGCCGAGATAGCCTCTCGAGTACTCGACGAGCTTTACCCAGCGGTCGACGCGGAAGACACGGCCGATGGCGAAGGCACCCCGAAGATCGACTGGGCAGGCCTTCCAGATGCAGATCTGCTCGCAAGTGTCGCCGAGCACCCGATCACGCACAGGATCGTGCAGGCGGCAACGAAGTCAATCTCCCTCGATGATCTCGCCGACGAGCTTCTACCTGGCGGCCTCGGCGCCGATGAGACGTTCGAGTCACGCCGCGAGCTGCGCCGGGTGTTCCTCACCCGGATCTTCGCGATGCTCAGCCACGTGCGAGCCCGCGTGGGCCGCAATGCGCTCTCGATCGATCTACACCTCTGGGTCCGCGAACTCACCCGCGTCGATCGCGCCGCTTCGTCCGCCGTGCGATTCTCCTGGAACGACGACGGACCGAGCGATGCCCTCGTTGGAGAGGACGACGCACCACTGTTCCCCGCCGTCTACTGCCGTCACTGCGGCCGCAGTGGCTGGGGTATTGAGCTGGCCCCGGTCGGCAACGAGCTCACCTCCGATGACGAAGGCATCCGCCGCAATCACGCATCTCGGGAGAACCGCAGCCGATTCCGCGCGCTGCTGCACGCTCCCGCAGAAGCCGATACCGATGCGGGTGGCCAGGAGGTCAGTGGACTCGCGTGGTTCGACCCGCAGGCGCGTCGCCTCTCATCCACGGAACCGTCCGGCGACGAGTCAGCCGAGTACATGCTCCCCGTGCTCGCGCTCACCGGCGACGACGTGGACGATGACTCCCGCGATGATGTGTGCCCGGCGTGCCAGCGTCGTGACGGCATCCGCTTCCTCGGGTCTGCCATGGCCACGATGCTCAGCGTCATCATTACGACCCTGTTCGGCGATGCTCAGCTCGACCACGCAGAGAAGAAGGCTCTCGTCTTCACCGACAGTGTGCAGGACGCTGCGCACCGTGCGGGGTTCGTGCAGAGCCGCGCGCACGTCTTCGCACTACGCAACGCGATTCGCCAGGCTGTGGACGACCAACCTGCCTCTCTCGACGAGATCGTCAACCTGCTCGTGCAAAAGGCGGGCGACGATCGAGACGCACGCTATCGCCTCATAGCCCCGGAGCTCGTCGATCGCGAGGAGTTCTCGCCGTTCTGGTCGGCTAAGACGATCCGTGCTGTGCCCACGGCTGTTCTGAACCGTGTGAAACGGCGGCTGCTGTTCGACGTTGAGCTGGAATTCGGACTCCACTCGCGGGTCGGTCGCACACTGGAGCTCACCGGCAGTCTCGCCGCCGCGGTCGATGTCACGGACGCGAAGCTGGAGGCGCTCGGACGCCGTATCCTGACCGAAGCAGAGCCTGACGGGCTGCTCGACGGCTTCAACCCCGCGGAGGCTTCACCCGCCATCGTCGTGCGATGGGTGCGCGGCGTACTGGAACGCATGCGGGAACGCGGCGCGATCGAGCACGAGTGGCTGAGCAAGTACATCTCTGAAGACGGTCGTCGATGGCGCGTTTGGGGCGGTCGCCCCCGCGGTTCCGGCATGCCAGCATTTCCACCCGGGCGCGAGGCCCCGGCATTCCCCCGTGTTGGGCCGCAGGCTCCGACCGGCGACGACGGCCATCGCACTCACCTCGACGTCGTCTCCTCATCACAGAGCTGGTTCGCCGTCTGGGCGCGGAAGGTTCTTCAGGTTCCCGCGTCGGACGGCGCTTCCCTCACTCGCGCGCTGTTGGCCGAGCTGGAAAAGGATGGCCTGCTCCGGTCTCGTCCCATCGGTACTGGTACCGCGGTCGCATACATGTTGCCCGCATCAGCGATCACTGTGACGCCCGTCAGCCTCGCGGACCTCAAGTCCGGTGCGGTGCGGCTGGTGTGCGATGTGTGTCAGAACCCGATTACGGGAACACGTGAAGTGGTCGACTCTCTCTCCGACGGACCCTGCTTCTCTGCTCGCTGCCCCGGCACGCTGCATCCCGCTCCTGCAGAGGAGAACTATTATCGAACCCTTTATGACGCGGGTCAGATGCGTCGGGTCGTTGCCCGCGAACACACCAGCCTGTTGGATGGCCCCACCCGCCTGGCCTATGAGAACGGGTTCAAATCGGCCGAGGCTGACCCTTCCGCCCCGAACGTGCTCGTCGCGACGCCGACGCTCGAGATGGGTATCGACATCGGCGACCTGTCGACGGTGATCCTCGCAGGCATCCCCCGATCGGTCGCGTCCTATCTCCAGAGAGTCGGCCGTGCGGGACGTCTCACGGGCAACGCGCTGTCGGTTGCTGCGGTGACCGGCCGCGGCGACCAGCTACCACGCATGGGCGACCCACTCTCGGTCATCAACGGTGCAGTGCGACCGCCAGCGACATTCCTCGACGCCCAGGAGATTCTGCAGCGTCAGTTCATCGCTTCACTGCTCGATCGCCGGGCCGGTGCCGCAGATAACAGCATCACGAGTGCACAGGATGTTCTGGCATCCAGCGAGCACGGCACGTTCCTCGGGGACCTCATCGGCGATGCGGAGACGCACCACGAGAATCGAGCCGATGAGTTCCTAGCGACGTTCCCGCAACTCGCGGACGGAGCCCGGGAACGGCTGCGCAACTTCGCTCGTCCGGCTGAGGATGAGGGCTCATCTCAGCTCGCCACGGTCGTGCGCGACGCTGTGCAGCGCTGGAACAAGCAGGTGGATGTGCTGGTCCACCGTCGCAAGGAGGTCGGCGACGCCATCCCCGATCTGGAGGCTGCCGAGAAGCTCGGTCTGGAACTCGATGCGAAGGACGCCCTGCGCGCCGCACAGATCACCCATCGCATGCTGGGGAAGCAGCTTCACGACCTGCGCACTGACTACTGGGTCGGAGCGCTCGAACGCTTCGGCCTGCTCCCCAACTACACGCTCCTCGATGACTCGGTGACTCTCGACGCTGCCGTCTCGTGGGTCGATCCAGACACCGATCAGTGGCAAGACGACACGTTCAGCTATCAGCGCGGCGCCGCTGTCGCGATCCACGAACTCGCACCCGGAGCATTCTTCTACGCGCAGGGCATGGAGATTCCGGTGGATGCCATCGACCTCGGCCCTGGCGGGGAGGCCGTGGAGGATTGGTCATTCTGTGCGGCGTGCGGACATGCCCGCCTTCTCAGCTTGGCGACTGCGTCGAACGAGTGCCCCCGCTGCAGCACGAAGGGGATGAACGACGTCGCACAGCGGCTGCGAGTCGTCGAACTAGAGACCGTGTCGGCTCTTGCTCGCCGCGACGAAGCGGCGATCAGCGATCGCAGCGACGAGCGTCGGCGGACTCGCTTCACCGTGCAGGTTGCCGCCGACCTTGATTCCGCGGGGATCGCTCGGCGATGGTTCGACGAGGAGACCCGCTTCGGGGTGACCTACGTGCGCGACCTCACGATTCGGTGGATCAACCTTGGCAAGCAGGCATCCGGTGGTGAGACGAAGTTCATCGCGGGTGCCGAACGCACGGCTCCGCTCTTCCGCGTGTGCGACACGTGCGGGAAGGTCGACTCACAGGCGGGTGGCAATGACCGCCGAGACCACCGATCCTGGTGCGCGCGGCGTCTCGACAACGTCGAGCACACAGTCTCGGTCGCACTGAGTCGAACGCTCGTGACACAGGGAGCATTCCTACGCCTCCCGATGTCGATCACACTGGGCGACAGCCTCGCGACCCCGAGCCTTTCGGCGGCGCTGCTGCGCGGGCTCCGCGAGGTGATGGGTGGCGACCCCGACCACCTTCGTGTCATCCAGACGGTCGAACCGGTGACGGGCGACGCGAACGCTGCCGATGCACTGTTGGTCCACGATGCGGTGCCCGGTGGCACTGGGTATCTCGCCGAGCTCGCTGATCCCGATCGGATGCACAATCTGCTCGTCACGGCGTGGCAGATCGTCCGCGATTGCCCGTGCCGCGGAGAACAGCGCTCCGCTTGCCACCGGTGCCTTTTGCCGTATGCGGGCGGGCAGACGTCGTCCGTCTCCCGCGCGAGCGCTGAGCAGGCGCTGGCGAAACTACTTCGCGTGGATGAGGCCGGTGAGCCACAACCTTTCGCTTACACCGAGGAAGACCCCGGCGTCGTGCTTGACGAGTCGGTCATCGAGCAGCTGTTCCGCAAGCGCTTCACCGAACGTGTCTCGAAATTGGGCGGCACGGCGAAGGAGAAGCCAGGTGACTGGGGCAACATCGTGCAGGTGTCGTTCCCGGGAGACTCGCGTATCTGGAAACTCAGCCCGCAGGTGCAGCTGGGGTTCACGCAGCCGGACTTCGTACTTGAACAACACGGCGGCGGCGCAGCGCCGATCGCGATCTACACTGACGGACTCGAGTTCCACGCCTCGACGAAGCACAACCGACTCGCTGATGACGCCTCGAAGCGGGCGAAGGCCCGCGATGGTGGGCACCGAGTTGTCGCCGTGACATGGGCCGACCTGCAGGAGGATTCGACCGTCGATTCGAGCTGGCTGGACGATGCGTGGGCGGCTACCACCGCTCAGCAGTACGAGATTCCCCTGGTCCAGCTCTCAAAAATGTACGCCGACCCGCTCACCATGCTGATGGCGTGGATGCAGGATCCGGTCGGTGAGGCGCGTCAGCGCGACAAGCTGGCTCGGGCACTCCCGATGATGACCCGACAGCCTGCAGGTATGCCGGTGGAGATTCCGGACGGCCCCGTGGCTGCGGCCGCCGCTGCTCTGAACGGAACGCACGGAACGCCTGGAAACGGCTCAGCGTGGGTGGTGGAAGATGGCGCGCTCGTGCACGCCACACGAATGGGCGCTCAGGGAGCGAGCGAGTTCGCACTTGTCATTGACGACCGTGACACAGCACTGCAATCCACGGGGTTCAAAGATGCCTGGCGTCGGTGGCTGCACCTGTCCAACATGATCGGCTGGCGTCACGACCTGAGCGGGATCGAGATCGTCTCGCTCTCGCAGATCGCCGACGGTTCCAAGGCGACGTCGCCTGTCGGTACAGTCGACTTCCCGCTGGTGGAGCTCAGTATCGAATGGCGTGAGCTCGCCGACCACGCGACCGCTCTCGAACGCGAACTCATCAACGAGCTTGCCGTCGCCGGCGTCGCATCCATTCCCGTCATGGGAGTCGAACTCGGTGACGGCATCCCGTTCGCCTTCGTCTGGAAAGATGAACGGGTCGCGACGACCTGGGGTCTCACCGAAGCAGACCGTGAAGACCTGTCCGCCGAAGGGTGGACAGTCATCAATCCCGATGCATCCGCTGTCGTCGAAGCGCTCGCCAGCGCTGGAAGGAACTGACCATGCCCACCATCGTCTGGCAGAGCGTCAAGGAACCGAAGCACGACCCCGTAATCAAGGGGAAGATCTACACCTTCCTGCAGAAGCTGGGCGCCAACGATGAGACGAAGGGTCTCAATGTCGAGCCGATGCAGCAGCCCCTCGACTCGCGGGTGAGAACCGCCCGCGTCGACATCCACTGGCGTGCGGTGCTGTTCCAGCTCGAACCTGCCAAGGGCGAACGGGCCTATGTGTATGCAGGTACCTGGGAACATGATGAGGCGATCAAGCGCGCACGCACGACCGTACTGAGCATGAACCCTGTGAACGGCCTCGCGAGTTTCCGGCAGGTGCTCGAAGAGGACGTTGAGGTTGTTGTTCCGACACCCCAGGTCGTTGAGCCGGCAGTCTCGAAGCTGGCGGATGTTTCGCTGCTGACCGAACGCGGGTTCTTCCAGTCCGATCTGGTCGATGAATTCGGGTTCGATGCCGCCGTGACCGCGCGAGCATTCGAAGTGGTCGGCGACGATGCGTTGCTCGAGTTCGCTCTGGGCCTGGACGATGCTTGGCAGGCCGATGTTCTCATTTCCATGGCAGCCGGGAACGCGCTGCACTTGATCAAAGAAGACCTCGGCCTCAACCACGCAACGCCTCATGCGGATGCGGATGCGGCCGACGACGCGTCGATTATCGAAGCTCTCAAGCACCCGGCCGCGCGGATGCAGTTCACCTTCATCGAGGGGAATGACGACGAGGCGCTGCGTCGAGTGATCGACGACGGCGACTTCGGCGCCTGGCGGGTGTTCCTCCACCCCGAGCAGCGGACTCACGTCGAGAAGGACCGTAAGGGATCTTTCCGCCTCACCGGTGGGGCTGGCACGGGGAAGACGGTCGTGCTGCTCCACCGCGCACGCCACCTCGCGCAGGAGAATCCCGAAGCGCGGATCGTGCTGACGACCTTCACCAGGGCACTGGCGGAGAACTTGCGCCGCGACCTCGAGCGCCTCGACCCGAAACTCACGTTCGCAGACAAGCTCGGTGAGCCCGGCATCCATATCCGTGGCGTCGACCAGATCGCGGCGAGTGTGCGGCTGCGCGCAGGTGACGAGTTCGCCGCGCGTGCGCTCGAAGTTCTGGGATCGACCCGCGAGACGACGGCGACACCTGCGGAGCCTGACTGGGCGTCCGCGATCCAGCATGCCGGCGACGCTCTTCCGGTCTCGCTTCGCTCAGAAGCGTTCTTCGCAGGCGAGTATGCGCAGGTGATCCTGCCCGTTGGGATCACGGCTGAAGAGCAGTACTTCAGCGTGCGGCGCCCAGGTCGTGGCGTTGCACTCGATCGAGGACGCCGCAAACTCGTGTGGACGGTCATCGAGCAGATGCGCAAGGACCATCGGATCGCCGGATCGATCGGGTACGGCGAGATCGCTGCGGTTTCCGCGGCTTGGCTCCGCGAGTCGGACACGACATTCGCCGATCACGTCCTGATCGATGAGGCACAAGACCTCGACCCAGCAAAGTGGTTGCTCCTGCGTGCGCTCGTCGCGGAGGGCCCCAACGACCTCTTCATTGCTGATGACACCCATCAGCGCATCTACGGCCAGCCGACGGTTCTGAAGAGGTACGGCATTTCGGTCCAGGGTCGCTCCCGTCGTCTGACGTTGAACTACCGGACGACGCTGGAGAACCTCCGTTACGCGATGGGGATCCTGTCCGGTGTCGAATATTCGGACGCGCAGGATGAGAGCGTCACTACAGAGGGATACCGCTCCGCTCGAAGCGGCCCGAAGCCGGTGACTCGCATGCTCAAGTCAGATGCGGCACAGTTCGACTCAATCGCAGACGACATCCACGGCTGGCTCGATTCCGGGGTCAAACCTGAGACGATCGCGATCCTCGCCGCCACGAACACCATCGCCAAGAAGATTCAGCAGGGGCTGGGACAGCGAGACGTCTCGGTCGCGCTGCTGAACTCGCCCCGTATCACCGGCGGCCAGCCCGTAGTGATGACGATGCACAACGCGAAGGGCATGGAGTTCTCACGAGTCGTTCTGTTCGACGTGTCGGACGGATCGTTCCCGCCGTTGTGGGCCTATAAGAATGTCCCGGACGAGGAGAAGCCAGACCTCGACAAGAGGTTCAGGTCGCTACTGTACGTGGCGGCCTCGAGGGCTCGGGATGAGCTCGTCGTGACATGGAAGGGCGCGCCGAGCGGGTTGTTGCTCGGGGCGTGAAGGGAGCCGCGACGATGTCGAGAACGCTGCGCGCTTGGATCATTGACGTTGATGGCACGCTGGCGTTGCGCGCCGCCCGCTCCCCCTACAACATGCACGCCGTTTCGAGGGATCGCCCCAACGAGCCAGTCGTGCAGCTTGTACAGGCGTTGCTCATGCATCCGAATGTTGATTCGATCGTGGTCATCTCCGGCAGAGATGAATCAGCTCGAACGCAGACTCAGTCGTGGCTTACGTTTCACGGCATCGAGTTCGACTCACTCTTCCTGCGTCCGCTCGGAGATAACCGACCGGATCATATTGTGAAGGGGGAGATCTATGATTCGATCATCGCGCCACGCTACAAGGTCATCGGCGTGGTTGATGATCGCCGCAGTGTCGTCGAGATGTGGCGCGCTCGCGGCCTCGTATGTCTTCAGGTCGCCGACGGCGATTTTTAACGGAATGACAAGCCCTGGGGGATGACGCACGTGTCAGAAACAAATTATGAGACGCTCACCGAGTTGCTCGACCACGTCACTATAGATGCGCCCCAAACGGTCGAGCTAAGACATCTTCTCTCCCTGAATGGCAACACTCGGCGAGGAAGATTTGTAAACGCCGGGATCAATGAGGCGCTGCGAACTCGAGGGCTCGTCGTCGAACCAGAACTCGATCGCGCAGACTACTGGGGCACCGTCACGGTGAGCGACCGACGGGCAACCACACGTACTGTTCACCAGGTGGGGTTGCCGATATCGAAGATCGCGGATGATGCCCCCGCGCTCACCTGCGTCGGCCTAGATGACACGCTCGAACGAATCGAAACACTCATGCTCATGACCGATTTCTCACAGATTCCGGTCATGGATAAACATTCACGCAATCTGCACGGAACCGTAACGTGGCGGTCAATCGCCAGATCACGGGCGACAGGAAGTACCGATGTCAAAGCGAGGGACGTGATGTCTATCGGCGGTCATGTCGCCGATTCGTCCGACAACCTCATGGATCTTATTCCCGTCATTATCGAGCGTGAGTTCATCTACTACAAGAACCCCTCAGGAGTCATCGTTGGCATCGTCACCGCATCGGATCTCGCCGGCACGTTCAAGAACTCGACGGGCCCTTTTATACGGATCGGAGAGATCGAAACGCGACTCCGGGTAATCCTGGATCGCCTACCTGTCCCTGATCTTGAAAGCTGCACCGACCCGAACCTGAGGCGCGATGATTTCGCGGGGGCGAGCGACATGACCTTCGGCGAGTACATCCGCGTGCTAGAGAATCCGAAGCACTGGAAGAATCTCAGCCTTGGACTTGATCGAAGCACCTGCATTGAGAACCTGAAGAAGATAAATGACATCCGGAATGACATCATGCATTTCCGGGCCGCCCGCGATGAAGAAACGGACACGGCCGTCGCATACTGCCTGAACTGGCTGAACGCAGCGGAAAGCGCGGGTCGCGACTGACTCCTGGCCCCCAGGAGTTCAAAGCGGGCGCTCAGTAGTCGTTGGCACGAGTCCCCCTAAACATGGCGGCATTCATTTCAATCAGGTACTGCAGACGCTCAGAGATCTGCTGAGGCGTGAGCTTCTTCAACTCGTTCTGGCTCGCGAGCAACCTATGGTCTGCTTCTTCAATGTGACCAGTGCACAATATTCGCAGCTGCCCTCCGCTGAAGGTAAGTATTCGACGCTCTGAGAGCCAGCAGGATTGCGCTTCGGCGCCACCGCGTCGTCGACATCGTTCGCGGTTGTCGGAGTCGCCAGCATGCCTTCCACATTGAAGCGCGCAGGCAGCTCGACGCGAGCGACGACAATCATGCGGCCCAGGTCCAGCGCAGGCATCGAGACGAGAGTCTCACCCTGCTCCAAGACGGAAGAGAATCGATCGACTGCTCGCTCCCTGCTAATCTCCGCATATGACTGCGCAAGCGCCAGCCGATTGGTATCCTGACCCCTCCGGCCGCTACGAACACCGCTACTGGGATGGCCTCCATTGGACTCAGAATGTCGCCTCGCATGGGCATCAGTCGATTGAGCCACCCGCTATCGCTCCACCGGCAGCGACCGCACACCCAATAAGCAAGAAGATCCAGCGACAGATGCAAAACTATGGCGTCGCTGGTGACGCTCAAACGATCAGTGAGACCCTCCTCTCTGAGCCGGTGCTGGTGGTCAATCAGAAAGCCAAGCTGTTCGAAGTCAGCGCCGAGTACGCCGTATACAACCGCCACGGTCAGCAGGTCGGCGCAGTACGAGAAGTCGGCCAGAACTTCATGAAGAAGGCAATGGCAGTCCGAGCCGAAAACGATCGAACGCGAAGGTTGCACGTCATCGACACGAACGGCGAAGTGCTGTTAAGGCTCACCCGCCCAGCTAAGCTCATCAAGTCGAAGATGATCGTCGCCGCGGGCGACGGCTCACCAATCGGTCAGATCGTGCAGAAGACCGTCGGGCTACTCGGAAAGATTCGCTTCGATCTTGAGGCAGGCGGCCAAGCAATCGGATCAATGAATGCGGACGGTTGGGACGCCTGGGACTTCGGCATCCAGAATGCCGCAGGGGCCGAGGTTGCTCGAGTTTCCAAAGACTGGGCGGGCGTAACCAAGCAGTCGTTTACAAAAGCCGACAACTACGTCGTGCAGATTCACGGGGCACTGGAGGATCCATTGCGCTCTCTCGTCGTCGCCGCCTCGCTGGCTGTTGACACTGCGCTCTTCCAGGGCGCCTCGAACTCGAGTCGCGGGCAGTGGCGGTTGGGCATATGAGGAAAGCTTCGCGATGAGCAACTCGTAGGTTTGCGATCACTAACTCGTAGATTTGCGACACCAGCGTATTGCAGGGCATCGGCCCCGTCGCCGCGGACGAGATGTTGACTTCGAGTAACGACTACTTCTAGTAGTTCGGGCGCACCCTAGAGACGTGGCCAACGTGACGAAGACAGAGCTGAACCAGCAGACCGCGCGGGTGCTGGCGCGCGTCGCCGCGGGCGAACGGCTCACAGTCACTGACCGGGGCCGACCGATCGCCGAACTGTTACCACCAGCGAAGGACGCATGGGCAGAGCTTGTCGCCAGCGGCCAAGTCACGCTCCCGACAAAAACAGGCGCGCTCCGACTGCCCGCAGTCAAAGCCTCCAAGTCCAGCCAGCAGATCCTCGACGACCTGCGTGCGGACCGCCTGTGATCTACCTCCACACCTCCGCGGCCGCGAAAGCGCTCATCGACGAAGACGGCAACGAGGCCGTCCGGCGACTGTTCGCTGACGACACCCCGTTCGTATCCTCAAGGCTCCTCGCCGTCGAACTTTCATGCGGTCGCTGACCGCCGAATGATCAGCGCAGAGGCCGCGCAGGAATTACTCGACCGAGTGGCGCTGGTGGCGCTCAGCGACGGCATCCTCGAGGAAGCGATCAGCACGCACAGCGGCCTGCGCTCCCTCGACGCCTTGCACCTTGCAACGGCCGTGCGGCTCAAGGGAGCGATTACCGGCATCCTCACGTTCGACAAGGAGCTGGCGAGGGCGGCAGGTCGCCACGGCGTCCGCGCGACAGTCACTTAATGAGGCATCCGCATCCGCTGGCTGCCGGCTATTCCTGCTTACTGAAAACCCCACGCATCACCAAAAACACCACGACCGCGACCACGGCCACCACCGCGAGCTTGGCGATGAACCACAGCACGCTGAACAGAATGCTGACGAGAGTCCACGCAATGATGACGGCGACCACGACACCGACGATGGTCCACACGCTGCTCTTCTCCATGCGTCAAGCCTAACGGCGCAGCATCCGCCGTTCGCCGAGAAGGTCCCCGATAAATTAGCGAAACGGCGGCTCAGTACTCCGCTCGCGCCTCGGTGCTCAACCACCGCTCGAACGGCGCGGCCGCCTCACTGATCCGCAGCGATTCCACCGGCACCGCCCACTCGGAGCGCTCGGTCTCGAACAGGCGGTAGAACGCGAGGTCGTCGAATCCGCCAGCGGCGGCATCGTGACGGTCGGCGGCGTAGACGACACGATCGACTCGGGCCCACAGCGACGCGGCCAGGCACATCGGGCACGGTTCGCACGACGAGTACAGCGTCGCGCCCTCTAGCGAGAAGTCACGGATGTGCTGCCCTGCCGCGCGAAGCGCCATCACCTCGGCGTGCGCACTCGGATCGTGATCCCGCGTGACCCTGTTCTGACCCACGCCGATGATCTCGCCGTCGCGAACCACCAGAGCGCCGAAAGGACCACCGCCCTCCGCCACGTTATCGACCGCCAGCCTCACTGCCTGCTGCAGAAAGTCTTTGTCACTGCGGCTCCCCGCCGGGTCGCGATCGCCCTCGGCCGCTGCATCCGGATTCATGTGGCCAGCGTAGTCGGATCACTTCCGGCGGTCTCTCGAACGCCCCCACCAATCGGTGGGGGCGAGCGACGCTGGACGCTGCTCAGTCGAGCACAGCGTCGGCCTCCACCTCGACGAGCACATCCGGCTCGAACAGGTAGTTCACCCCGATGACCGACAGCGGCGGCAGCGGCTGCGGAATCCCCAGCTCTTCCACGACGCTCTCGAGCCCGCGCATGAAGTCGGCATACATCGTCTCGTCCGTGGGAATGACATACACCCGCAGTCGGACGACGTCGGCAAAACTCGCTCCGGCACCCGCCAGCCCGCGGGCGGTGTTACGCAGCGCGTGGGCGAGCTGGCCGGCGAAGTCGCCCGGAGACAGCTTGTTCGCGTGCTCGTCACGAGCGATCTGGCCGGATACGCTCACGTGGCGACGACCCGAGCTGACAGAGACGTGGTGGTACGGGACCGGCTGGAACATGCCCTCCGGGGTGATCAGATCGACAGTCATGGGATACCTGCTTTCATCTTCAGCAATCAAGTATCTTTTTTATACCTAGTGCTTGAAGGACACTTCAACGAGACTAGGTTTCATGGACGAAACCGTCGCGACCCCCGACACCCAGATTTCCGATGAGCACCGTGAACTCCTGGACCAGGTGCTCGACAAGTGGTCACTGCTGATCCTCGACCGGCTCTGCGAACAGCCTCGGCGCTTCAACGAGCTCCGGCGGGTCATCCCCGCCATCTCCCAGAAGTCATTGACGACGGCTCTGCGCCGGCTGGAACGCAACGGGATGGTCACGCGAGTGGTCATCGATACGCGGCCGATCGCCGTCGAGTACCGGATTTCAGACTTCGGACAGACCCTGCAGGACCTCGTCGACTCGCTGCTCCTGTGGACATCCACCCACCTCGCAGACGTCACGCTCGCCCGGGAACGGTTCGACGCCGAGCATGATCAGTGACCAACGCCGCCTTCATCAATGCCGTCTTCATCAACACCGCCTTCATCAACACCGCCGAACCGCTCCGCCGACGCCACCTGCTGCGCCACCCTTCTGAGCGCCAGCAACAGCGGCTCGACCAACACCGACCCCAGTACGACGTACCTGACCGCCGCCTCGGCAGATTCGGTCGGGACCCCGGCGATCTCGGCATCCGCGATGTCGCGCATACTCCTGAGGTAGACCGGCATGGTCTCCTGCGGGACCTCGAAACCAGCACGCTCCAGCCCCTGCATCGCGCGGGCGACATCATGCAGCACCGCGTCGTCGCACATCCCTGGCGTCCACCCGAGACCCGCGACGACATCCTGCGCCGAGGTGAGATCGAGCGACCCATCGACCGGCGGAGTGATCGCCGCATGCGCAGCACCCAGCAGCTCGTGCGGGTTCTCCGGCGGGTTGTTCAGCGCATCCAGCACCCGACGCGTCTCCGCGACGCTCACCCCCGACTCGATCAGCGCGCGAATGACCCGCAACCGCTGCACGTGCGTCTCGCCGTACGCGGCCTGCGTTGGTGCACTGCGCTCACCCTCGGGCAGCAACTGCTCGCGCAGGTAGTACTTGATGGTCGGCACCGGAACGCCCGTCTGCGCCGACAGCTCTGAAATCCTCATCGCCACCTCTTGACATCGATAGTAACGCTATCCATTATGGATAGTGTCGCTATCTAATTAGGAGGATGCTGTGTCGAAGGTCGTCAAGGGTCGCATGACCCACCACCACGAGGGCGAGCTCGTCGTCTTCCACATCGGAATGCAGATCAATCGCTGGTGGCGCCCGGATCTCTGGATGCCGGCATTCTTCGCCATGCCGCGGATGCTGCGCGAGCTGTCCATCGACAAAGAATCCGGCCTACTCGGCTTCCAACTGCTGTTCGGGGACGGCGGCCCGTTCGCCGTGCAGTACTGGTCATCGATCGACAAGCTCTACGCCTACGCATCCGCACCTTCGCAGGAACACCGACCCGCCTGGACCGCCTTCAACAAGGCCGCCCGCAGAGCACCGGGCGCCGTCGGCGTCTGGCACGAGACGTTCCTCGTCGAACGCGCCGAGAGCATGTACGTGTCGACCAAACCCATGGGGCTGGCGAACGCGACCGGGCATGTCGAGGTCAGCATGCGGAACGAGCGTGCGCAGGCGCGGTTCGCGGAAGGGCGGACCGTGGCGGATGCCGCGACGGGGAGGTGACGGCGGTCTCACTGCGACACCCGAACCGCTGGTTCGGCCCGAGCACCCCTCCGCCACGAGCCGCCGCTTCGGCACGCGCAGCCTTCGGTACGCGCACCCACCACGCCCCAACCACGCACCAACTCAGCGCCCGGCGTTCTGCCCGACCCCGGCCGCAGCCAACAGCGCCTCGACCGGATAGATCCGCGGATTCAGACTCAGCTTCACGCCGGACGACGAGCGCACCTGCAGCCGGGGCTGCCCGTTGATCTGACGCATCCGAGAATCAACGATGTCGACGTACCTGATCGCACGCTCGCGCCCGAACACAGTGCGAAAGCGCACCTCGACAGCGTCGGCCTCGACATACCAATTGCGATACGCCACCAGGAAGAACGCTCCGGCGAGCGCAACCACCACCGACGCGATGCGCATGGGGAGCAGGTCAGCCGTGTACCGCGACGTGAACGAGACCAGCGCCAAGAGGACTCCGACCGACAGCAGCACCGCGCCGACGAGCGGGACGAAGATCGGCATCCGCAGTCGTCCAGAAACTCGCTTCGAGCGGTTCGGACGCTTCGCCACCCACCACATTCCGCCGACCACCAAAAGGATCGCGAGTGCGATCACGGCGTACTTCAGGGCGAGAGCGGACACTCCACGAGCGTAGCCGGGGCTCAGCGCCCGGACGCGATCCCGCGCAGCAGCACATCCACGGTCGCGTCGACTCGCTCCTCGCTGAGGGGACGGCCGAGCAGCGCGGCATACGACACCATCGCGACGAACTGATCCGCGATGACCGCGGCGTCGGCATCCGCTCGCACGTCTCCCGCGTCGCGCGCACGCTCGACGCGCTGAGTGATCCATTCCACGATCGGGTCGGCGAAGCGCCGGTTGAGCGCATCACCGAGTTCGGGATCCGTCGCCGTCACCGCGATCAGCGCCCGCGCGAGCGCGACAACCTCGGGCTTACCCAGCGCCGCAGATGCCGCCGCGAACCAGGCCCGCAGGTCAGTCCGCAGATCATCCGTCATCGGCAACGAGACATCAGCCCCAGGAAGAGACCCGTCCAGCAGCGCCTCGCCGAGGATCGCCGCCTTCGACTTCCACCAGCGATAGATCGTCTGCTTCGAGACCTCCGCCTCCGCAGCCAGACCCTCGATCGTCACCGCCCCATAGCCATCTGCGGCGAGCGCGCGACGCATCGCCGCCAGCACCGCCTGGCGGGCTTTTTCACTGCGAGGTCTCGGCACCTTTTCAGAGTATCGAGGAGTACCATGAAAGGTAAGTAGACGCTCCGTTGCGAAACTTGGTTTAGGAGAAGACAATGGCACTGACCGCACACTCCACCATCGGCGAATGGCTGCACGATCGGACCGGCGGCGAGCTGATCCGCCGCATGCTGGCCCAGTCCGGCGCGAACGCCGACTCGCTCACCCCCGTACTCGGCCTGCCCCTGCAGCAGATGGTCGTCCTCAGCCAGGGCGCGATGCCGCAGTCGGTTATCGACGACCTCGTCCGCGCGGCCAACGGCGGCGAGATCCCCACCGACGACGCCCCCACCGGCTGGGTCGAGAAGACCACCCCCGGCCGCTTCGCCGGCAAGACCGTGATCGTCACAGGCGCAGCATCCGGAATCGGTAAGGCCACGGCATTCCGCATCGCCCGCGAAGGCGGCCGCGTGATTGCATCCGACATCGCCGCCGACAAGCTCGGGGCCATCAAGGCAGAGCTTCCGGATGCCGACATCACCACCGTCGCCGGCGACCTCACCACACAGGATGCGATCGACGCCGTCATCGCCGCCGCGGGCGATCGCATCGACGCCCTCGCGAACGTCGCCGGAATCAACGACGACTTCTCCCCGGCAGGCGAGACGACGGATGCCGTGTGGGACCGCGTCATCGCGATCAACCTCACCGCACCGTTCAAGCTCATGCGCGCCGTTCTCCCCCTCATGGAGGCGGCAGGCTCAGGAGCAGTACTGAACGTCGCCAGCGAAGCGGGGCTGCGCGGCAACGCATCCGGCAACGCCTACACCGCGAGCAAGCACGGCATCATCGGCGTCACGAAGTCTGCTGCGTTCATGTACGGGCCGAAGGGCATCCGCGTGAACTCTGTCGCACCGGGCGGCGTCGCCACCGGCATCCCGATGCCTCCGAACATGTCGGCAGCGGGCTCAGCGCGTCTGGCGCCGTTCCAGCAGGCGATTCCCTCGCTGGCGACGGCGGAGCAGCTCGCGGCATCCATCACTTTCCTGCTGAGCGACGACGCCGTGAACATCAACGGTGCGATCGTCGCATCCGATGGCGGCTGGTCGGTGCAGTAAGCCCGCTGATCACCCCGGTTCTGCCGGGCTGACCCTTCCCCCGGGCCCACGCCCCCACTGCTATGGTGGCCCCAAGCTCAGGGGAAGGGGCGTGGCATCATGCTGGATGTCTCCGTTCTCGGCGCCGTAAAAGCCAGCACCAGAGGGCTGGAGCATCCGCTCGGGGGCCCCAAGCAACGCGGACTCCTCGCGCGTCTCGTCGTCTCTCGCGGTCGGGCCATCTCGGTAGAGCGACTGATCGATGAGCTGTGGGACGACGCTCCTCCCCGAAACCCCGTCCATGCGCTGCAGGCACGAGTCTCCCGACTGCGGTCGGCGGTGCCGATCAAAATCGAGCTGATCGACGGCGGCTACCGGATCGATCCGGGCGCCATTCAGACGGATGCCGCGCACTTCGAGCATCTCTGCCAGCAAGGCGGCGCTGCCCTCTCCGACGGCGAACTCGTCCAGGCGACCGAGCATCTCAGCAACGCACTCAACCTCTGGGAGGGTCCGGCGTTCGCCGGCCTCCTCGACATCACCGACCTGCGTGCAGAGTCGGCGCGGTTGGACAAGCTCTGGAACACCGCCCTGTCAGACCGGATAGATCTCGACCTCGCTCTCGGGCGAAGCGCCGCCGTCATCTCTGAACTTCACTCCCTCGTCGAAGAGGATCCGTTCACCGAACGGCACTGGAGCCAGTTGATGACCGCGCTGTACTTCGACGGTCGAATGAAGGAAGCTCTCGACGCCTTCTCACGAGCACGCACGATTTTCGCCGAGCAGCTGGGGATGGAACCGAGCAGCGAACTCGGCCGACTGCACATGGCGATTCTTCAGGAGCAGGCGCCGGAGTCACTTCTTCGTCTTCCGTCCGCCGCACCCATCCTCGGGGCAGCGGATGCCCCAGCGCGGGAGGAAACGGCCCGCAGCCTGACCTCGAATCAGCCCGACACTTTGGCGGCCCTGCTTCAGGATCAGCGCACGCTGCTCCTGACCGGTCCGGCCGGCATCGGAAAGACACACCTCCTTCGCGCCATCCGCGCACGATTCGAGGCGCAGCGATACACCGTGTCGCTGCTGACGGCGAGCCCGCTCAGCAACACGCTTCCGCTCGGCATCTTCACCGGCACTCTCCCCGAGAAGTGGACGTCACCGGCCGCGCTCGTCGATCATTTCACCCGCCATCGGTCAACAACCGTGCTGCTCGTCGACAACGTAGATCAACTGGACGAAGCATCCCTCTTCGTCGTGAGCCGGCTCATCCGCAACTCACGCATGCCGACGATCCTCACCACCAGAGACCTCGCCGGGGCGCCCGACGAGATCCGCGCCCTGTATGACAGCGGAGATGTCATCGAGATCGCGGTCAACCCGCTGACAGCGTCCGACGCCGACCAACTTGTCCTGCACACGATCGGCGGTTCCCTCACCCCCGAGTCGCGTCCGCGGATCTTCGACATGGCAAGGGGAGTCCCGCTGCATCTGCGCGAGATTCTCACCGCGTCAGTGGACGAAGGCCGCCTCGTGCGCACCGAACACGGCTGGGAACTGCACGCGAATCCCGCGTCGACGAAGCGACTCACCCAGTTGGTCGGAGAACGATTCAGCGGTCTGGATGACGCCGGCCTCGAGGCCGCGGCGAAGATCGCCATCGCTGGCGAGTATCCGATCTTCGCGCTCACCCCGGCAGATCGACGGATGCTGGCACGCACCGGCGTCGTGGAATACGCCGCACCAGACTGGCTGCGGCTGTCGCACCCGCTGGACCGCGAGTTCCTTCAAGACCGATGTTCCGACGCGCTGTGGCTGGACCTCTCGCGAGAAGTGCTGAACGTGCTTCGCAGCGACAAGACGGCCGCGTTCCCTGCCGCACGACGGCGCGCCCAGATCCTGGCACTCGACCTCGGCGAACGCGTCGACGTGGATGCCACCCTTGCTCTCGCGGAGCACGCGCTCGGCGCCTTCGACGAGCGACTCGCACGCCGCGCGGCCACCGCGGTCCTCGACCTCGAACCCGACAACTCTTCCGCCCACCGCATCGCCGGTGTCGCGGCATCCGGACTCGGCCAGCCAGACGAGGCCGCAACACATTTTGAGACCGCGACGCGCATGTCGAAGACGGCCGCCGAACACACGGCGGCAGCCCTCGCCCACGCCCAGCACGTCGGGCTGCGTCACCATGACGCCCCGGCGGCGCTGGCCATCATCACCGAGGCACTGCGCACGGTCGAGGATCCGAGCGACATCCGTCACCTCCGGCGAGACGCGATGCGATGGTCAGTCATCGCCGGGCAGACACGCGAAATGGCGGATGCCCCTGGCGACACCACCGACGCGGTGGCGGCCCTCGGGCTGATCACCGCGGGGATGTCCGGCGTCATCACCGGCCCCCTCGAGGATGCCGTGCGCGCACTCATTCGGTTGAACGAGCTGCCTGCGGAGATCATCGAGCTCGTTCCTGGCGGAGCATCCCTCATCGAGCTCACCGCGACGATGGCGCTGTCCAACACCGGCGATGTTAAAGAAGCCAGGCGACGACTGCGGCAGTCGATCGCCGCCGCAGAGGTGCACGCGCCCGAATCGCTGGGAGCGTGGGAGTACGCGCTGGCGTTCTCCGAATTGCTCTCCGGTGACGTGGAGCACGCGTATGCCGTCGCGACAGCGGCTATGACCCATCTGGAATGGCGCGACACCGCCGGACTGCTCCCGGCCGCCATCGCACTCACCGGCGCCATCGGCTACGCCACCGGCCGCATGGAGGAGGCCCGGGAGAGATTCGACGCCATCCCCCCGGCCGCCGACAACGACCCCAAGGTCGTCATGCTCCGCGCATGGGCTGAGGCCTGGCGGGAGAAATCCGAAGGACGCACCACAGATGCCGCGCGTCGGCTCGTCGATTGCGCGCGTTGGCTGCTGACGGCGCAGCACAGCTACTTAGCAGGGATGCTGGCGCACTGCGCCGTCCGCGTGAGCGGCGCGGGTGCCGGTGCGGGCGCTGGCACCGGTGCGGCTCAGCGCATTGCCGAGGCGATCGTGGTACTCGAGGAGGCCACGACTGTTGCGGGCGGGGGCCTGTTGGAGTTCTTCCTGCGGCATGCCGTGGCGACAGCATCCGGTGACCTCATCGCACTCGATGAGATCGCACGCGACGCGGAAACACTGGGAATGATCTCGACCGCAGCGGATACCTGGCTCATGCTCGCGCGAGCTGGTGACGGCATTGCCGTCGACCGGCCCGGCGCGCATCAGAGTGACGCGGCCGATCGGCTGATCGCCACCGTGCCGACAATGGCACTGTGGTCGACCGCTCCCGACTGGGCTACTCGTTCGAAGTGATGACGGTGTAGCCCACCGTCGTTTCCTCTCCCTCCGAGGCCTTCATGACGAGAACGGTGACGCTCAGCGATTCATCCTTCTTATACATGGCACTGACCATGTCACCCATGTCGCTTCGCACCACCTCTTCCCAACCTGCAAAGTCCTCTTGCACCTGCGCGGCGAGCTCGTCCATGCTGCGCGGATCGGTCACGATCACCATCATCCCCTCGGCCACAGTCACGCTCTGAAGCACATTCTCGGAGACGAGGGGGACTTCCTCGGGGAAGTCGTCCGGAAGCCCACCGATCTCAATGCCGGCCTCGCCGCCGGTGATCGCCTCGACAATCCCTTCTGCGGTGTTCTGCGCTGTCTCCTCGGTCACCTTCTCCACCAAGGCATCCAGCGGATTGGCGAAGCAGCCCGTCAACATCACCGCGACGACGACAACGAGCGTGCCCCCAGCAAAACGAATCGGCGTGCGCGTCATGATCTTCCCCTTTGAGCTGCGTGAAACCTCTCCGCACAGTCCAGCACCGCGCCCTCACAGATCGCTCACACTCCCCGGGCGCGTTTCGTGTGTGCGTGAGCGGTCTGTGAGCGGTGACTGATTGCATGGCCGCACATCGGACATCTACTAAGGGGAAAAGATGGACATCTACTCTGGCTTGCTGGCCGCCTACATGGCAGCGATCGTCGGCATGATCGTCGTCGGCGTACTTGTGTACGTCGTTACGGCGTTCTTCCTATCGAAAGTCTTCGCCAAAGCGGGCGTGCAAGGCACCTGGCGTGCCTGGGCACCCGTCTACAACTTGATGGTGTTCTTCAAGCTGGGCGACCTCAGCCCCTGGCTCGTGCTCTACTGTTTCGGCGGCGCGGTGCTGCTCAGCTGGATCGGCATCGGCTTCCTGTTCTCTCTCGCTCTCTTCGCCGGCTCGGGGGTAGCCGCATACCGGATCGGGATGAAACTGGGCAAGGAGCCCGCCTTCGTCGCTCTCTGGCTGATCCCGCCCGCCTGGTTGGGCGTCGTGGCGTACGGCAAGCAGACGTGGAACACGAATGTGGCACCAGCCCAGTGGGCGGGCAATGCGTTCCTGGGCGATCGCACCGCGTGGGACGGGGTTCCTGCGCAGTCGACGGTCGGTAGCGGTGGTTTTGCTGGGAGTGCTGGAGGTGTTGCTGGGAGTGCTGGGGCGCCCGGGATGCCGGAGCAGCCGGCCGGCGCGGAGTCGTGATCGGCTCGGCGCCCATGCGCGGCACGGCGGTGGTGGCGATCGCCGCCTGACCGTGTTCGCGCTGACCGCTGGGAAGGCGGGTGGGAGCTCCACCACGGGGATGAACCCATCACGCAAGTATCCACACTCGACCGCGCATCCGAGCAGGTGCGCGACTACCTCGACACAGTCCAGCCCGACATCGACCATTCTTCTTGGACGATCACTGTGACTCCAGAACTGGGCACACTGGGCGAGGAAGTGGCCGCGGCACGCGCAGCCACCGAAGCGGCTTCCGCAGCATCCATCGCGGCCGCCAGGCAAGCGCGCGAGGTTGTTCGCCACCTCCGCGCTGCGGGGCTGTCGGTTACAGATGCCGCAGCAGTGCTCGGCGTCTCACGCGGCCGCATCTTACAACTCGCGAACGCATAAGCTCCGCACCGTGCACCCGTGCGGCGTGCCCGAGCCGGTGCTATCGCCCGGCGAGGTGCCACCGGGCGGCGCTACCGGGCGTCTACCGGGCGCAGCTACCTGGCGGCAGTTGTCGCGCGCACGCCAGCAACGACGATGCGAAGCCCTGCGTCGAATGCGTCGAGCCGCTCGTTCACGTGCGCCGGTGCGAGATCGACCGAGGCATCCGCGGCCCCCACTACTGCGGCGTGCATGCGCTGCTGCTCGTGAAACGTGTACCCGATCACGAAGTGCACCAGCGTGTCAGCGGCGACCTCCGCCGACGCCTCGTCGATGCCCAGCCCACGTGCCGCCGACATGAGATGGGTGCGGCCCGGCAACTCAAGCAGCCCCAGCGCCAATGAGCTCGAGACGATCTCGGCGCCGTCCCGGTGGGCGAGCAGCCGCTCGTGCAGGGCGGTTGCGATCGCGGCGAGATCAGCGGAAGCATCCGCGTCGTCTACACCCGCTTGCGCGCTGACTATCTGCTCGCTTACGGCCGCCAACAGTGCCTGCTTGTTCGGAAAGTGCCAGTACAACGCACTGACCTGCACCTGAATTTCTTCGGCGATGCGGCGCATCGAGAGGCCGGGCAGGCCCTGCTCTGACAGGACACGCATCGCAGCCGAGACGACATCATGCTTGCCGTTGCGAATTCCTGCGTCGCCCGCCTGAAGTGCGTTCATCCTGCTATCGTACTGAACATTGTTCTACAGAACAGTGTTCAGGTGAGCAGCGCCCAGGAGGAACCATGTCCGTATCCGCAACCCGCACCCACTTCCCGGTCTTGGCCGACCTCATCCCCGGCACTCGCGCGCGAGACGTCGCCCTGACGCTCGGCGGCACCGCCCTCATCACCGTCGCGGGATACATCGTGATCCCGCTGCCGTTCACACCCGTACCGATCTCGCTGGCGACGTTCGCTGTGCTCTTCACCGGCGCCACGCTCGGCCCGCTGCGCGGCGCCATGAGTGCAGGTCTCTACCTCGCCCTCGGCCTCATCGGCGTCCCGCTGTTCGCGCACGGAGCATCCGGCTGGGCGTTCTCATCGTTCGGTTACATCGTCGGTTACGTCGTCGCCGCGCTCATTGTCGGCTCGCTCGCCCGCCGCCGATCCGACCGCACGGTGTGGTCGACTATCGGCCTGGCTTCCCTCGGGTCGCTCACGATCTATGCCTTCGGGGTTCCGTGGCTCGCGGCATTCCTCGGCGTCGACCTCATCACCGCCATCACGCTCGGCGTTCTGCCGTTCCTCATCGGAGACGCCATCAAAATCGCTGCGATGGCCGGCCTCCTCCCGCTCTCCTGGCGCATCGTCGACCGCTCGCGCGGGCGCGACTGAGCGTCGGGCATCAACGTCTGACCCTGCCTCTACGCTCGACACATGACCCGATACCGCCTGCGCGTGACACTCGTCGGCAGCGACCCCGAGATCTGGCGCACCTTCGACATCGAAGGACACACCAAACTGCGGATGCTGCACCTCGCACTGCAGACGATCATGGGGTGGCGCGAATCGCACCTGCACGCCTTCACGGACGCCGACCCGTTTGGGCGTCAGATGCCGGAGCAGACGCGGCGCTGGGAATCCCCCGACTTCGAAGACACCAATGAAGGCACCCTCTCCGAGAAAGACTTCACTGTCGGCGATGCCCTGCAGGCCGGTGGCCCGCTCTGGTACGAGTACGACTTCGGCGACGGCTGGATCCACCGGCTCGACATCATCGAACAGCTCCCTTCCGACTCTGCCCTGACTGCGGTCGCCCTCGTTGACGGCGCGAACCGCGGACCATTCGAAGATTCCGGAGGGTTACACGGCTACGCCGAGAAACTCGCGATCGCGGCTGATCCGCAGCATCCAGAACATGCATCCATCACCGACTGGATCAAGACGACCGTCGGGCCGTGGGCGCCTCGCGGACCGGGCGCCTTCGACCTCATCGGAGTGCAGACAGAGCTGAATCTGCTGTTCAACCCGGGCGAATCCGGCATGCAGCCGTACGACATGTCTGGACTGGTGAAGATCGAAGCGCATCGCCACCCCGGCGACGTGCACGAAGCATCTCCGATCGCCGAGTTCGCATCCGTGCTGCCGCCGCCGATCCGTTCTGAGCTGCGTCAGCACCTTCATCGCACCGGCGTGCTTGAGCACGGTGAGATCGATGCCGAGACTGCGGCGCGCATCATCCGGCCGTTCGCATGGTTGATGAAGGCCGTCGGCGCCGGCGGCCTCGATCTGACATCCGCCGGATGGATGCCGCCGGCAACCGTCCTGGACGGCATGACCGAACTCGGCTGGCTCGACGAATGGATGGGCAAAGGCAACCGCGAAGATCTCACCCCGCCGATGGCTAACCTGCGCGAAACCGCCCAGCGCATCGGACTCGTGCGCGTACAGAAGGGGCGACTGCTGCTGAGCACTGCGGCGAAGAAGGCGGCGGGCGACGCGAACGCGCAGTTGCGCCTGATCGCCGGCGGCCTGTACCGCAAACTCAGCGACGCCGAGACAGATGCCGCGGTGCTGCTCCTGCTGTCAATCGCAGACGGCACACCTGCCGAAGAGCGCTGGCGCTCGGTCGCGTTCGGGCTCGAGGTGTGCGGCTGGCAGTCGTCGACGGGCTGGCGGTTCACACAGCAGGACATCGGCCACGCGACATTCCGCGCGCAACAAGTGCTCGATCAGCTCGGCGAGCTGTCCATGCGCGGCCGTTACCGAGGCGAGCAGGATCCACTCGTGGCAATGTTCGCCCTGGAGGCGCTGAGGTAGCGAAGGCATGTGCCGCGGCATGCACCCCGCAGCAGAGCATTAGATCTCGGGGGTCTCCTGGAACAGCCGCTGAACCTGAGCGACGCCGGGGTAGGAGATAGAGCTGTCCCGCTCCGGCGCTGGGTCATCAGCGGCGGATGCCGGGTCAAGGATCCGCCGCAGGCCGGCACGAATGAGGGCGGGATCCACTAGTGTGATGCCGCTCAGCGCAAGGATGGACGACCCCTGATCGAGCGCGGCCATGAGGCGCGCAATGTCATCCGGTGGGAGATTCTCGTCGGCAGGCCGAGCTTCGGTAGCGATGCGCTCGTAGGCGCCGATCATCACCTGCATGCGTTCGCGCAGCGCGAAGACGAGCTTCTCGTCCCTGGCGGCAGTCGCGATGAACTCGAGGGTGGCGAGTCCGAACCCTCGCACCATCTCCGCGATTTCTAGGCCCCCTGCGGTCTTCGGCTCCGCCTCGCCGGCAGTAGCCGTGTCGGCCGCATCCGCCGTCGAGAACGGGTCCCAGTCCGCACCGCGCAACATCTCCAGGTTGAAGTCCATCAAAGCGAGGAACAAGTCCGACTTGCCGTCGAAGTTCGAGTACACGGCGCCCTTGGAGAATCCGGCCTCGTTCGCGATGCCTTCCAGACTCGTCGCGTGATAGCCGTCGCGAGAGAACGCGTCCAGCGCCGCGAGTATGAGCGCTTCACGGGTCTCGCGTTGCCGTTCGGCGCGCGTCCGCGGCGTGCGGAGGGTTGAGCGATTGGCCATCTCCCCACTGTACTGGTTGATCTACCGCTCGAATCTGGATACCCTCGGTATGTGAGATACCAAGGGTATCCGGATGAAGGGTGAGCGACCATGACCGAAGTGGTACTGGAGGTGAACGACCTCACCCGACGGTTCGGAGAGGTCATCGCGAACGACGGGATCGAGCTGCGGGTACGGGCAGGAGAAGTGGTCGGGCTTCTCGGGCACAACGGCGCCGGCAAAACCACCCTCGTCTCGCAGATCGTTGGCCTGCTGCGTCCGCACGGCGGGGCAATCCACGTCGCGGGCGTCGATGCGATCGCCTCCCCGGCCACCGCACGGCGATGCGTGGCACTCCAGCCCCAGGCGCAGGCGCCGCTGGACGGACTCACTCCGAGAACTGCGATCGAGATCGCCGGCCGGCTGAGAGGGATGTCTCGCGCTGAGGCACGGCGCTCCGCACACGCCCTGGCCGATGACCTCGATATCGGCGAATGGCTCGACCGCCGCGCGACCCCCGACGGCGGCGGGATCTCTGGAGGAGTGCGCCGGCTCACCGCATTCGCGATGGCCGCCGTCGCACCGGTGCCCCTGATCGTCCTTGACGAGCCGACCAACGACGTCGACGCCGCACGACGCCGACGCCTGTGGAAGACGGTCAGGCGCCTCGGCGACGAGGGCGCTGGCGTCCTACTCGTCACTCACAACGTTGTGGAGGCCGAGCGCGTGGTCGACTCACTCGTCGTGCTCGACCGGGGCAGGGTCGTCGCGACAGGTTCACCGAGCCAGCTCCGAGGATCCAGCGATCACGATCTCCAACTCGAGCTCTCCCTGCATCCAAACGGCCTGCATCCGAACGGCACTGACCCATCCGAATCACCTTCCGAAGTTCCGTTCCCGATCATCCGCAGGGTTCGTGCCGGACGCCGGGTGCTGCTGACTCTCTCCGCCGCAGATGCCGCCGCGGCCGTCACCTGGGCCACCGCTCTCCGAGCGGCCCAGCGCATTGAGGGCTATGCCCTGGCCCCCGCCACCCTCGAAGACGCTTACCTCGCCGCGACGGCGAATACCGACGCACATACGAAGGATGCTGCTGATGTCTGAACAGACGACCCTCGCTGCGTCGACCCCCGCATCCTCGTTGGTGCCACGGCGCACTGGCCTCTGGGTCGGCTATACGACCCTGCTGCGGTGGACGATGGCACAGACCGGCAGCATGCTCCCGTTCATCATCGTCGTGCAGGCGGTGCTTGCCGCCGGAATCATCATCGGGTTCGGGCTGCTCATCCCTGACATCGACACCGCGTCCGCCCAGTTCCTTTCCACCGGAGCACCCACCGTCATCCTCATGATCGTCGGGCTCGTCATGGTCGCCACCGGCGTCACGCAGGCTCGCACGAGCGGCACATTCACCTATCTTCGAGCGCTGCCAGTGCCGCGTCCGCTGGTCCTGGCAGCCGACCTGACCGTGTGGCTCGCCGTCATGCTCCCCAGCGTCGTGGTCGCGGTGATCGTGGCACAACTGCGGTATGGATTCAGCTACTCGTTCGACTGGCCACTTCTTCTGACGGCATCCGTCCTGACCGCACTCACCGCATCCGCAATCGGCTATGCGATCGCCGTGTCGCTGCCGCCATTACTCACGCAACTCGTCACGCAGGTGCTGGTGTTCTTCGTGATGCTGTTCTCGCCGGTCACCTTTCCGGCAAACCGGCTTCCCGCCTGGTTCCAGACCGTCCACGATGTGCTGCCATTCCGACCCGCCGCTGACCTGATCCGCGCGGGATTGCTGTCAGACACCTACCCGATGAACGGGCGCGATCTCATCGTGCTTCTCGCCTGGTGCGTGCTCGCGCTTGCGATCAGCATCCGCGCGATGGTTCGCCGGGCGTGATGATCCGAGCAAGTAGACTGGATACGCCCCGCCGGCCCTGATCTTGGAGTGCGCGTGACCACCCCCACCCCTGAAGCATCCGCTCGTCAGCATGTCCCCGACTCCGTAGAGAACGCCGCAGCGACTCCGGAGAAGGAACAGCCGTACGCTGCCCTCGGCCTCAAGCCCGATGAGTACGCGCAGATCAAAGAGATCCTCGGTCGTCGTCCCACGTCGGGCGAGCTGGCAATGTACTCCGTGATGTGGTCGGAGCACTGCTCCTACAAGTCGTCGAAGAACTACCTGAAGCGCTTCGGCGAGAAGGTCTCCGACGAGATGAAGGAACGCCTGATGGTCGGCATGGGCCAGAACGCGGGCGTCGTCGACGTCGGCGAAGGCTGGGCCGTCACCTTCAAGGCAGAGTCGCACAACCACCCCTCCTTCATCGAACCGTTCCAGGGCGCGGCCACCGGCGTCGGCGGCATCGTTCGCGACATCATCTCGATGGGCGCGCGCCCGGTCGCTGTCATGGATGCTCTCCGCTTCGGCGCGATCGACCATCCCGACACCGCCCGCGTCGTGCACGGTGTCACCAGCGGCATCTCCTTCTACGGCAACTGCCTTGGCCTGCCGAACATCGGCGGCGAGACGGTCTTCGACTCCGTCTACCAGGCCAACCCGCTCGTCAACGCACTCGCGGTCGGTGTGCTCCGCCACGAAGACCTCAAGCTCGCGAACGCCACCGGCGTCGGCAACAAGGTCGTGCTCTTCGGTGCTCGCACCGGCGGTGACGGCATCGGCGGCGCCAGCATCCTGGCATCCGATTCCTTCGACGACGGCGGCCCCACCAAGCGGCCCGCCGTGCAGGTCGGCGACCCCTTCGCCGAGAAGGTGCTCATCGAGTGCTGCCTCGAGCTGTACAAGGCCGAGCTCGTCGAGGCGATCCAGGACCTCGGTGCTGCTGGCATCTCCTGCGCCACCAGCGAGCTCGCCGCCAACGGCAACAGCGGCATGAAGGTCTCCCTCGACAACGTGCTGCTACGCGACCCGTCGCTCACCGCTGAGGAGATCCTCATGTCGGAGTCGCAGGAGCGCATGATGGCGATCGTCGCCCCCTCCAAGCTCGACGCCTTCCTCGAAGTCGTGAAGAAGTGGGATGTCGAGACCTCCGTGCTCGGCGAGGTCACCGGCGACGGCCGCCTCATCATCGACTGGCAGGGCGAGCGCATTGTTGACGTCGACCCGTCCACCGTCGCGGTTGATGGCCCCGTCTACGACCGTCCGGTGGCCTACCCGACGTGGATCGACGCACTGCAGGCGGATGCCGCGGAGCTGCTGCCCCGCAGTTCTGAGCCGGAGGTTTTGCGCGAGCAGTTCCTCGCTCTGGTCGGCTCCCCGAACCTCGCTGACACCAGCTGGATCACCAACCAGTACGACTACTACGTGCTCGGCAACACGGCTCTGGCTTTCCCCGACGACGCCGGCATGATCCGCGTCGACGAGGAATCTGGTCTCGGTTTCGCGGTCTCGGTCGACGCGAACGGCCGCTACTGCCAGCTTGACCCGTACGCGGGCGCGCAGCTGGCCCTTGCCGAGGCGTATCGCAACGTCGCTGTCACCGGCGCCACCCCGACCGCGATCACCGACTGCCTGAACTTCGGATCCCCCGAGAACCCCGAGGTCATGTGGCAGTTCGGGCAGACCGTCGACGGCCTGGCCGATGGATGCTTCGAACTGGGCACCCCGGTCACCGGAGGCAACGTCTCCTTCTACAACCAGACCGGTGACACTCCGATCCACCCGACTCCACTGGTCGGCGTGCTCGGCATCATTGACGACGTCTCCCGTCGCATCCCTTCCGGGTGGCAGGACGAGGGACAGAACATCTACCTGCTCGGCACCACCTCGACTGAGCTTTCCGGTTCGGCGTGGGCCGAGACAGTGCACCAGCACCTGGGTGGCCTGCCGCCGAAGGTCGACCTCGCCGGCGAGAAGCGCCTCGCGGGTCTCATCGCCGCCGCGCGCGACGAATGGCTGATCTCTTCGGCACACGATCTGTCGGAGGGCGGCCTCGGACAAGCACTCGCCGAGGGCGTCATGCGTTTCGGCGTCGGCGCACGCGTTTGGCTGACCGAGATCATGGACCGCGACGGGGTGGATGCGGCATCCGCTCTGTTCTCGGAATCGACCGGCCGCGTCATCGTGACCGTGCCGCGTGACGACGATGTGAAGTTCCAGGGCCTGTGCGAAGGACGGGGCTACCCGGTGCTGCGTATCGGCGTCACCGACACGGTGTCTGACCTTGAGGTCACTGGGCTGTTCACGGTATCGGCAGAGGAGCTGCGCACCACTTCGCGGGCGACGCTGCCGGCGGCCTTCGGCCCGACTGTCACCGAGCCAGCATGAGTGATCTCGAGCAGCGCACCGACGACGACTATGGCCGCCTCGGCGAGCCTCGCCACCGTCGTATGCGCATCATCGCGTGGGTGACGATCGTCTCGCTCATCCTCATCGGCGGCGGCTCCACGGTCCTAACTCTCCTGTTCGGCTAGATCCCCCACGCCCCTTCCTCCCCCTCCTCCCCCTCCTCGCTATCTGCTTGCGAGTGGGCGCGCGTGGCTCTGTTTTTCGCGAAAAGTGAGCCACAAGTGGCCGCTCGCCGGGTGGTGTGGGCGAGGTCGGGCGCGCCGGGCGCGGGCGCGGACTCTTTCTCCACTGGCGTCGCTCACACGCGATCATCCACCGAACGCGTACTCGCGCGCCTCAATGCGGGTGGCCCCGTGCAGGATACGAGGCATCGCATATGAAGGAGGACACAGTGAGCGAAGCCAAGTTAGACCTGATCGCAAAGCTGCTGGCAAAGGCAGAGAGCACGACGCCGGAAGAGGCCGAGGCCCTCACCGAGCACGCCGAGCGGCTCATGGTGAAGTACGGCATCGAACAGGCCCGCCTCGACGCGCGGCGTGCGCAGATCGGGCAGACGCGAGAGGAGATCACCCAGGAACGGATGCTGTTCACGGGTGTGTACGCGCGAGACATCCGTGAACTCGGCGGCAATGTCGCGTTCGCGCTCGGATCGATCCGCCCGATGCAGGCGGAGCATCCAGGCGGGGGAATGATTCTGTACTTCGTCGGTTTCACGTCCGATGTGCACCAGGCGAAGATTCTCACCGCGAGTCTGCAGGTGCAGGCGATGGTCGCGATGAGGGCATGGTGGGCGGGTCAACGGGAGCTGTACCGCCGACACTCGGAGAGCGAGAAGCGGCGGGCGCGCAGCGGGTTCATCCGGGGATTCGGAATCGGTGCGTCACAGCGCCTCCGCGAGAGTCGGCGTGTGATCATCGAGGAGTCGAGCACCGGGACCGACGTCGTTCTTGCCTCTCGTCGCGACCAGGTGGACACGTTCTTCAACGACATCCCGCACGTCAGGGCGCGCGCACGTCAGGGTGCCGATCTCTCTGCCTTCACTCATGGGCACAGGTCGGGTCGTGACGCGAATACCGGCGGGAAGTCCCTCACTCCTGGCCGGGGCCTTCCCCGCTGAGGCACACCCCTCACACCGCTCACGCCCCCGGCGAGTGGGCGCTGGTGGCTCGGAATTAGCGCGAAACAGAGCGAAACAGAGCCACGCGCGCCCACTCGCAAGGGAGGCAGGGGAGTGCATCCACCTAGAGTGAGGTCATGGATGACGATGCTCAGCACTTGCGCACACTCCTGGAGGTGCTGCGGCGCGAAGCGGATGCGCGCACCGACGCGCTCACGGCGACGCTCGCCGAGCTCACGCACGACCGCAGCAGCCAAAGTGATGACGACGAACATGACCCCGAGGGTGTGCCGCTGTCGGCCGAGTGGTCCCGGCTGAGTGGCCTGCTCGACGGATCCCGCACAGAACTACAGCAGGTCGACGATGCCATCGCGCGGATGGATGCCGGCACCTACGGCGTCTGCACGAGCTGTGGCCGTCGCATCCCTGTCGCGCGCCTGCGCGTGCGCCCATTCGCCGATCGCTGCGTGCCCTGCGCCGAGAAGGAGAGCAGATGACGAACAACACCGCCACAGAACACGCGCCGCTGGGCGTCGGGATCATCGGGCTCGGAGGTATCGGCCGCATCCACGCCCGAGCGATCGGCGACCTGCCGAACCTGGGCGAGGTGCGTGCCGTTGCGCACGCGCGCCACGAGGCGCTCGCAGCCTGCGGCCTGCCCACCACGATGCGGCGGACCGTCGACGAGCTTCTCGCCGACGACTCCGTGCAGATCGTCGCGATCTGCACGCCGAGCGACACACACGCCGACCTCGCCCTGCGAGCGATCGAAAGCGGCAAGCACGTCGTGGTCGAGAAACCGATCGCGCTCGACGCCGCCTCGGGGCGGGCCTTGATCGCCAGGGCAGACGCGCTCGGTCGCACGCTCGTCGGCATCGCACAGCGCCGCTACGAACCGCAGAACATCGCCCTCGCCGAGCTGCTCGCCAGTGGCGCGCTGGGTCGCCCTCTGCTGGGCGAGGTGCTCGTGCCCTGGTATCGCGACGATGCGTACTACCGCGCGGCGCCCTGGCGCAGCAAGCGCGACGGCGGGGGCGGCTCGCTCGCCAACCAGGGCCTGCACAACCTCGATCTTGCGCTGATGTTGCTGGGACCGGTAGTCGAAGTGACCGGCCAGTCCGCAACCGTCGCGCACGAGATCGATGTCGAGGATGCCACGACCGCCACCCTGCGCTTCGCATCCGGCGCCATGGGCATCCTCGCCACGACGACCGGCGCCCACCCCGGGCACAATGCCCGACTCAGCGTCATCACGACCACCGGAAGGTTTGAGCTCGACGGAGACGTTATTCGGGAATGGACCTTCGACGTGACAGCACCGATGTCAGGCGGCTCAGCGCCGGGCGGCGGATCCGACCCGCTCGCGATCGGCCACGCAGGCCACCTGGCCCAGTGGCGCGATGTGCTGGGCGCAATCGCCGCCGGTCGCGCTCCGCGGGCGACGGGTCAGGATGCCGTGCACACCGCCGAGGTCATCGCGGCGGTGTACCGCAGCGCCGCGACGCGGATGGCTGTACAGGTGGAGACGGTCACGGCGTAGCCGGCGCCGCCCCCACCCACATCGTCCCGACGCTGAATCAGCCGGCGTCAGCCTTGCGTGCACCGGCCTCGAGTACGTCTCCGGCTGGGCGTTCCTGATGCCCGCCGAACTGCAAACGCATCGCCGAGAGCACCTGGTTCGCGAATTGATCTTCGTCGCGTGACGCGAAGCGTTCGAAGAGGGATGCCGCGAGCACCGGAACTGGCACCCCGACGTCGATGGCAGCTTTGACTGTCCACCTGCCCTCTCCGGAGTCCGAGACTCGACCGGCGAGCCCGTCCAGCGTGGGATTGTCGTGCAGCGCGGCAGCGGTGAGATCGAGCAACCAGGATGAGATCACCGACCCGCGACGCCAGAGCTCAGCGACTTTGTCGGTGTCGATCGGGAACTGGTAGAACTCCGGCTCCTCGAGTGGGGCGATCTCGGCAGAGTGTTCGGCTTCACGCACTCCCGCATCCGCGTTCTTGAGCAGATTGAGTCCCTCGGCGATCGAGGCCATGATGCCGTACTCGATGCCGTTGTGGACCATCTTGACGAAGTGTCCTGAGCCGGAGGGTCCGCAGTGCAGGAAGCCCTGCTCTTCGGGTGCGAGAGCACCGGTGCGACCCGGCGTGCGCTCGATCTCTCCGGGCCCTGGTGCGATCGTGCGCAGCACGGGTTCGATGTGCCCGACCGCGACGTCGCTGCCGCCGACCATGAGGCAATAGCCGCGCTCCAGGCCGAACACTCCGCCGCTGGTGCCGATGTCGACGTACTCGATACCGCGCTCGCGGAAAGCCGTCGCCCGACGGACGTCGTCGCGGTAGTTCGAGTTCCCACCATCGATGAGGATGTCGCCCTTGTCGAGAACAGCGGCCACCTCTTCGGCCACCGAGCCGGTGAGCGAGGCGGGCACCATCATCCACACAACACGCGTCGGCTCCAGCTTCACCGCGAGATCGGCGATGCTGTCGGCGCCGGTGGCACCCTCCGCGACCAGCGCGGCCACGGCATCCGCATTCACGTCATAGACGACGCATTCGTGTCCATCGCGCATCAACCGTCGCACGATGTTCGCGCCCATCCTGCCGAGTCCGACCATGGCCAGCTGCATATCTTTTCCTCCCGATTCACGCCGGCTCTTGGGGAGCCGAGTCGTGGTCATCCTGACACGCGGCTCGGACCGGCACCAGGGCTCGGACGGAACCCACCAGCCACGGAAAGCAAAAGGCGGGCACCTCCGGAGAGGTACCCGCCTTTTTTGCTACTAGCTATCAGCCTTCGATCAGCTTGCGACGACGCATCGTCAGAAGCATGATGCCACCGGCGAGCAGAACCACGGCACCAGCCGAAGCGCTCAGGGGCACGATCAGGTCAGAACCAGTCGCGGCAAGGTTGCCGTCGTCACCAGCGCCACCGCTGCCACCCGGAGCGGGAGGCGTGGTGGGCTCAGGTGCCGGAGGCGTGACGGGCTCAGGGACCGGCTCGACGAGCACGGAGAACGCGAGGCTCACCGGCGCCGAGGCGATACCGCTGATGCTCTGCGTTGCAGAGACCGTGTACGAACCGGGCTCGAGAGCAGCCTCGAAGTTGACGCTCCAGACGCCATCCGCGACCTCAGCCGTGTAGGTGCCGCTCTCGGCAGCAAGAGCCGTCGGCTCTGCACCGTTGAGCTTGACCGTGACGGTTGCGCCGTTGATGCCCGTGCCCGCAAGGGACTTGGGACCGTTGTCGAATGCGAACGTGCTGCCGTTGGTGATCGACGTCACGCCGACGGCAACCGGGACGACCTTGAAGGCGGCCTTGGCAGCATCCGAAGTGTCCTCGTTCGCGGTCTGCACCACGCTGATGGTGTGCGCACCGTAGGTGAGCTCAACCGCGACGGACCAGTTGCCCGCGCCGTCAACCGTGGTCTCGTACTCGACGCCATCGACCGTGGCGACGACTGCAGCACCGGAAAGACCGGTTCCGCTGACTGCCTTGACCGTGCTGGTGACGGTGGAACCGTCAGCAGGCGACGTGATGACCGGCACCGCGGTGGGCGCGAACTTCGTGGTCACCGTGTAGGTGGTGGTCTCCGACTTGCTGAAGCCGTTGGTCGAGGTCAGCGTGTACTCGTAGGTACCAGGCTTCGTCGGAGCGAGGAAGGTGAACTCACCGTTCTCAAGGTTTGCGTTGAACGTCTCGCCAACGCCGGAAACCTTGACGGACTTGGCACCAGGTGCCGTACCGGCGATGAGCGAGCCGACGTCAACGGTCGAGCCGTTGGTAGGAGCCGTCACCTTGGGAGCGTCCAGGTCGAGTGCGACCGTGTAGCCGTCGGTGTGCTCGAGACCGTAGACGATGGACGTCGCCCAGGTCCACACGCCGGGGATTCCACCGCTGATGACGCCGACGGCCTTGGTGCCCTGGATGACCGCGCCACCGGAGTCGCCGGGAGCAGCCTCAACGTCGCTTTGGAATCCGCGAACCCAGTGGCCAGCGATATCCATCCAGCCTTCGATGATGTCGTATTCGTCGATCGTGCCGGTCGTGAAGCCGGTGGTGCGACCGCTCTTGCTGACGTCGCCGAGCACCGGTGCACCGACGCTCTTGACTGGGATGGTACTGCCCGCGAGCGAACCGAGGTCGTCGGTCGCCGTCGTCCAGTCAGTCACCTCGGGAAGAAGGTTGAACTCCCCGAGCTCGTTGATGTCGATGACCGAGATATCGGTGGAGTTGACATCGCCGTCAGCGCCGATGGTGCCATTGAGGCCACCGTACTGTGCGAAACCGAAGTCGCCCAGAAGGATCGGGGCCTCCGGCAGCGCGCCGCCGCCGCCAACAGCAGGCTGTTCGCCGGGAATCGACAGCGTGGTGGTGGTGATCTTGGCGCCATTATCGAAGGCACAGTGGCCGGCGCTGATCAGCGCAGGGGCTCCCTCAGGAGAGAAGGCACTGAACCCGATCGAGCAGTGGTAGAGACCGCCCTCGTCGGTGACCGAAAGGTAGCCCTGGCCGCCCACGACATCGGTTGCGGCGTATGCCACCGGAGCAGAATCGACCGTGACGACCTTGGCGCCTTCGATGTCAGCAGACTCGGTGAAGGCCTTAACCTCGTCGCTCTCGGCCGCGTCATCGTTGCCGGTCGCGACGACCATAACGACATCATCGCCAGCGGCGTTCACGCCGTAAGCAACGATATCGATGCCTGCGGCCGCCGCGTCGTCTGCGGCCTCGATGACCTCGGCGGGAGGAGCATCCTCCACGGCCGTGGTCTCGGTTGTCTGGTCGGTCGGCTCATCTGCGGCGTCTGCGGCATACGCAGGTGTCGCGAAGAAAAGCCCCCCAAGGGCAATCGTCGTGGCCGCGGTCAAAGCCAGCGGACGACGCACCATCCCTCTGTTCTTCATAAAGTCGATGTCCTTGCTCTGTATCGAATAATGGTCCCGAAGCGACAAACTGCTCGTCGTTCCTCAGAAAATCGCGGACTCCGTGCCCGCAGAGCGAACACAGAAACCTCCGCAAGACTACCCAGCAAACTCTCAGAAGCCAACAGTAGATCTCCGTTCTGTCACATGTATGGGGACTTCTCCCCACTTCTTGGCTCGGTTATAACGGTTCGCTCAACCTTCCCGCTCGTCTCCAGGTGGGGCCGACTACGATGACGTCCATGCGCACTCGAACCTCCAGAATCCTCACGTTGGCCGCGATGGCCGGCGCCGTTACGTTGCTGGTCACCGCTTGCTCGACAGGCACAGAGCCGGGTTCCGCGCCCACCTCGTCCGCCGAACCGGATCCAGCCGTGGTGGCAGAACTGGTCGGAGTGTGGGGCGAGGACGCAGCGGGCCAGCCGCACCTGGAATTCACCGAGGATGGCGACGTGAGCGGTAGCGACGGGTGTAATGGAATTTTCAGCACTTACACCGCCGACGACGCCCACATCGAGCTTGCCCAGTTCGCATCCACCCTCAAGGCCTGTGAGGGCGTCGACGATTGGCTCCGCGGCGTGCGCGCCGTCGAGATCGATGGCGACGTTCTTGTCGTGATGGACGATGCCGGCGAGAAGATCGGCGAACTCGCCCGCGCTGAGTAGCCTCGAATAGCCTCCGAGCGGGCGCTTGTGGCTCATTTTTCGCGGGCGAAGTCATATGGTGGCAGCAACGTTCTTCTTGAAGGAGCGTTTCATGGTCAAGTTGTTCCCGCCGAATACTCGTAC
>NZ_JBPXMS010000002.1:0-480010 GCF_051842815.1 Microbacterium sp. A84
ACTTCTCTATCTTACCTGAGCCATTCAGCATGTCAAACCGACACGCCGTCAGACCCAAATTCGAGTAATTGTTCGAAGCTTAGAAAGCTTCAGGACAACTTCTCTAGTATATCCCTCCCGCAGAGGCTGTCAAATCGGCGCTTTCGGATCTAAGATCCGATGTGCAGCCGATAACTGCATCCACGAGGTGGGATCCTCAGCCTAGTCGCAAGCGACCAGGTCTCTCAAGTGAGAGATTCGAGGTGTTTCTCCGCTTGAGGGGGGTAAGGCTTTTCGGCCTTTCCGCTTCCCTGTGGGGCGAACAAGTAATAACTTACGCGGGATCCGGGAGAGGGGCAAATCGGGCCGGTATCCCTGGCGTGTCGCACGGTCTGCGCCGCCCCCTGGGTACGCAGAAGGGCCCCTGCCGCAACGGCAGGGGCCCTTCTCGAGTCATGCTCAGATGGCGTTGACGTCCAGCGGGATGCCGGGGCCGAACGTGGTCGACACTGCACCCTTCTGGATGTAGCGACCCTTTGCACTCGACGGCTTGAGGCGAACGATCTCCTCGAGAGCTGTGCTGATGTTCTCATCCAGCTGCTCAGCGGTGAAGGAGGCCTTGCCGACGACGAAGTGCACGTTGGAGTGCTTGTCGACGCGGAACTCGATCTTGCCGCCCTTGATCTCCTCGACGGCCTTAGCCGTGTTCGGAGTCACAGTGCCGGTCTTCGGGTTCGGCATAAGGCCACGGGGGCCAAGAACCTTACCGAGACGACCAACCTGGCCCATGAGCTCAGGGGTCGAGACAGCGGAGTCGAAGTCGGTCCAACCTGCGGCGACCTTCTCGATGAGCTCGGCGCCGCCGACCTCATCTGCACCTGCGGCAATTGCTGCCTCAGCCGCGGGGCCCGTGGCGAACACGATGACGCGAGCGGTCTTGCCGGTGCCGTGCGGGAGGATGACGGTGCCACGCACCATCTGGTCCGCCTTGCGCGGGTCAACAGCGAGCTTCAGCGCGACCTCAACGGTCGAGTTGAACTTCGCCGAGCCGGTCTCCTTCGCGAGAGCAACAGCCTCGGTCGGAGTGTAGAAACGGTCTGCCTCGATCTTGTCGACAGCAGCCTTGTAAGCCTTGGACTTTGCCATGATTATTCCCCTTAGCCCTCGACCGTGATGCCCATGGAGCGGGCTGTTCCGGCGATGATCTTCGAGGCAGCCTCGATGTCGTTCGCGTTCAGGTCAGCCTGCTTGGTCTCAGCGATCTGGCGGACCTGGTCCTTGGTGATCTTTGCGACCTTGACCGTGTGCGGTGTAGCCGAGCCCTTGGCGACGCCTGCCGCCTTCTTGATGAGCTCTGCTGCCGGCGGAGTCTTCAGGATGAACGTGAAGCTGCGGTCCTCGTAGACAGTGATCTCGACGGGGACGACGTTGCCGCGCTGCGACTCGGTCGCGGCGTTGTACGCCTTGCAGAACTCCATGATGTTCACGCCGTGCTGACCGAGCGCGGGGCCGATCGGCGGTGCTGGGTTGGCTGCGCCGGCGTTGATCTGAAGCTTGATCAGGCCGGTCACCTTCTTCTTAGGTGCCATTTCCTCTTCCTTTCATCGAACGGATGCTGGACCTTTGACACACTGAGCATGTCGAGTGCATCAGGGACCAGCAGTGTTCTCCCACGAATCCGGCGATTCCGGACTGTGGTGTGTTCTGCGCACGCAAAAGCGCGCACAAACCACGTCAGTCTACCTCATCCGACTGCTGCTCTCTTTCACCGCTGTCGTCCGCGTAGGTGGCGGTGATCACTGCTCCCAGCTCGCGCAGTGCGCTGCGGAGCTCGGGCGGTTCGATCACCTCGGCGACATTCGACCATCCGGCCAGCTGCTCCGCGAGAGCGCCGATGTTCTGCGCGCGCACTTCGAGTCGGATCGTTCCATCCCCCGGGGCGCGGTCAACGCTGATCTCGCCATCAATCACAACATCGCCATCAATCACAACATCGCTATCAACCACGCGGCACAGAGTGCCAAACCTGTCCTGCATCGCGGCGGCCGAAGAGGTTGCCACCCGCACAACGGCGCGCGCGGCCCCGCGCTTGTCCTCCACCCGAGCCACCATCTGGGCCCACACCTGTGTCCGGTCGAACTCGTCCGGCGCCACTCCTCGAGCGCGAAGCACCTCCACGGCGAGAATACGATCGACGCGATAGGTACGCACCCGCACGGGGTCTGCGGTGTCCTGGCCATCGAGAGTCGGCGCGGCGATCAAGTACCACCGCTCCCCTCTGCTCCCGATGATCAACGGCACGAGTTCGGAGGTGCTGTCGCCGAGACGTCCGGCGTACGTGACGGTGATGCGGCGGTCTTCTGCGATCGCTCGTTGCAGCGCCTCAACAGCATCCGGAATTTCTGCTAGGTCGGCGATCCCCCACGCGGCACCCCGCATCGTGGCCGACACGATCCGCTGTGCGCTCTCCCGGAACGGTTGCGGCATCGCGCGCAGCACCTTGCTCATAGCAGCCTCACGTACGGGCGAGGATCCACTGCTCTGGGTGAGACTTGCCAACAGCGCCGTCACTTCAGATGCGTTGAGTCCGGTGAGGTCTGTGCGCGATCCTCCGACCAGGCTCCAGCCGCCACCCTTTCCCCGAGATGGATACACCGGAACACCCGACGCCGACAGTGCCTCAAGGTCTCGTCGCGCGGTGGGAACCGAGACCTCGAGCGCAGCGGCGAGCTCCGCGGCCGTGATCCGAGGTCGACCCTGGAGCAGCAGCAGAGCCTGAATGAGTCGATCTGCGCGGATTTCCGAACTCTTTTCTAAAGTGATCAGTAGGTGATCACTTCACGCAGAAGCATAGAGGAAGCCATCCAACAGGAGAGGATCCACATGTTCCGCGGAATCGCGAATCTCAATCTCGTCGCCGACGACATGCCAGCAGCCATCGACTGGTACTCAACGGTCATGGGAACGCCGCCGTACTTCACCCGACCGGAAGGCGGGCCCGCCCAATATGCAGAGTGGCGCTTCGGGGATGACGAGGACGAGCTGGCACTCATGGATGCCCGGTTCCGCCCCGCGCTCGCACAACCGGGAGGTGCATTGGTCAATCTGCACGTCGACGACGTCGAAACGTCCTTCGCCCGCCTGCTCGCGCTCGGCGCCAGCACCTTCGACCCGGTGACCCAGCGCGGTGAAGGCTGGTGGTCAGCATCCGTGAGCGACCCGTTCGGGAACCTGATCGGGCTGATCCAGAGCCCGCATTGGGCGAGCAAGCACGCAGGCCAGAGCAAGCGCTGAGACCAACGACAAAGACGCCCCGCCGGCTGGAGCCGAGCGGGGCGTCTTTGACGACTATGCGTGGAGACCGTAATCGGTCTCAGAGCATCTTTGTGACCTGTTCGAACGACAGTTCAACCGGGGTCTCGCGCTCGAAGAGGGAGACGAGCACGGTGAGCTTGCCGCTCTCCGGCTTGATCTCGCTGATCGAACCGGGAAGGCCAGCGAACGAGCCTTCCTTGATAGTGATGGTCTCGCCGACCTCGAAGTCGACCTCAGCCGGGAGCGAGCGTGCAATAGCCATGCCACCCTTGGACTGCACGTTCTTCGCGGTCGGGATGTCCTTGACCTCGACGAGTGCCTTCAGCATGTTGAACGCCTCTTCGAAGCGCAGCGGCGTCGGGTTGTGGGCGTTGCCCACGAAGCCGGTGACGCCAGGAGTGTGACGAACGACGGACCAGGTGTCCTCGGTGAGTTCCATGCGCACAAGCACGTAGCCGGGGATCCGGACGCGCGTGACCATCTTGCGCTGACCGTTCTTGATCTCGACGACGTCCTCCATCGGGACCTCGATCTGGTAGATGTCGTCCTCGACCTCGAGCGTCGACTTGCGCTGCTCGATGTTGGCCTTCACCTTGCGCTCGAACCCAGCGTAGGAGTGGATGACGTACCACTTGCCCGGGAGCATCCGCAGATCCATACGGAAGGCCTCATACGGGTCTTCTTCTTCTTCGTCCTCGTCGTCGGCGTCCTCGTCGGTCGCGGCATCCTCATCGCCGTTCACGTCTGGGCCGTCGTAGGGAGCCACTTCATGTGCGGCTGCAGCCTCGAGGTCAGCAGTTTCTTCTGCCACTGCGTCGTTGAGGACCTCAGCGGCAGCTTCAGTTTCTGCAGCCTCGTCCAGGTTGAGAGCGTCGTTCACGATCGCGTCAGCCTCCGGGTCGTCGATGTCGATGTCTTCCGTGCCTTCTTCGTCCGCGTCATCCGCGTCGCCTTCGATGTGCAGCGCGACCTGCTCGGCCGGCGCAGACGACTGCTCCTCGGCGGCAAGCATGTTGCCTTCCTGAGCTTCGTCGTCCTCGCTGGACTGCTCCGCGGCGGTCGCCATGTCGGCGTCGTCGGAATATCGTTCAGACACGTTATTTCTTTCCATTCATTGCGGTGTAACCCGCGGGAGAGACGCTTACTGCGGCACTCCGAAGACCTGAGCTGTCAGCCACGAGAAGGCGGCGTCGAGGCCGTAGACCATGGCCATCATGATAGCCACGAACACCAACACGACCAGGGTGAACTTGAACAGTTCCTTGCGTGTGGGTGTGACGACCTTGCGCAGCTCGCCCATGACCTGACGGAAGAACAGCGCGAGCCGGCCGAAGAAGCCAAGCCTCTTCACGCCTGCGGCACCGCCTGACGCGACGATATCGCCGCGCGGGTCGTCCTGATCCATCCTGAATGTACCTTTCGTGTGTCAGCTTTGCGCTGACGCGCAGGGCGGACAGGAATCGAACCTGCAACCTGCGGTTTTGGAGACCGCTGCTCTGCCAATTGAGCTACCGCCCTAGAGACCTGGGGCCCCTGGATCTGCATCAGCCCCGCACCCAAAGGCACAGGAAAAAAATGCAGATAACTGCTCCTCCAGTGTAGGGCATGCCGCGCGCCCCGGCGAACAAAGCAGGCTTCACACGGGGCGCCGCGGGTCAGAACAGCTGGCGCCAGTTGGCTTTGGCAAGATCGACAAGCTCATCGCCACGGCCGGACATCACCGTGCGAATGGCGAACAGGGCGAAGCCCTTGACCTGCTCGGCCGTGATCGCTGGCGGCATCGAGAGCTCCTGCCGTTCGGTGACGACGTCGAGTAGCGCCGGGCCATCGTGGGCGAGCACCTCGCGCACGGCATCCGGCAGATCCTCACTGCGCTCCACTCTCCTGGCGAAGATGCCGAGCGCCTCGGCCACCGCCGCGAAGTTGGGGTTATCGAGGTCTGTCGCGTAGGTGACGAACCCGGCCGCCTTCATCTCGAGCTCGACGAAGTTGAGCGAGGAGTTATTCACCACGATCGTCTTCACCGGCAGCTTGTTCTGCGTCAGTGTGATGAGCTCGCCCAGCATCATCGACAGGCCGCCATCCCCGGCCAATGCGACCACCTGACGGTCCGGCTGCGCCGTCTGCGCGCCGATCCCGTGCATGAGCGCGTTCGCCATCGATCCGTGTACGAAGGAGCCGATCAGTCGGCGCCGACCATTCATGGTGAGATAGCGCGCGGCCCATACCGTCGGCGAGCCGACATCCGCAGTGAAGATCGCGTCATCGCTCGCTGCTTCGTCGAGCAGGCGCGCGAGATACTGCGGATGGATCGGGTTCTTCCCCCTGGAAGGCACAGCCAGCTCATCGAGCTTGGTGCGCGTCTTCCGGTAGTGCGCCACTGCGTCATCGAGATGTGCGCGATCGCTCTTCTCCGCGAGACGCGGGAGCAGGGCCGCTGCGGTCGCCTTCACATCTCCAACGAGGCCGAGATCGAGCGGATGCCGCCTGCCGAGCTGCGATCCGCGGATATCAACCTGGATGGTGGTGGCGTGATCGGGATAGAACTGCGCATAGGGGAAGTCGGTGCCCAGCAGCAGCACGGTGTCCGCGGCCTCCATCGCGCGATAGCCGGAGGCGAAGCCCAAAAGCCCAGTCATCCCGACGTCAAAGGGGTTGTCGTGCTCGATGAACTCCTTGCCGCGGAGAGAATGCACGATCGGCGCGCCGAGCCGGTCTGCCAAAGCGAGCACTTCGTCGTGCGCGCCTTCGACGCCCGCACCGGCGAGGATCGTGATCTTCTTCGCCGCATTCAGCAACTGCGCGGCTTCGTCCAGTTCCGCGCCACTGGGCACGACCACGGGTTGAGTGCGCCGGATCACCGATGCGCGATCGACCGGCACCTCGGCGAGGGCGACTTCGCCGGGGATCACGATCACGGCGACGCCGCGCTGCTCGATGGCTGCGCGCATCGCGATCTCCAGGATGCGCGGCATCTGAATGGGGTCGGACACGAACTCGACGTACACGCTGCACTCGCGGAACAGCTCCTGCGGGTGAGTCTCCTGGAAGTAGCCGGTGCCGATCTCCTGCGTCGGGATGTGCGCGGCGATCGCCAGCACAGGAACGCGGGAGCGATTGGCGTCGAACAGGCCGTTGATCAGGTGCAGGTTTCCGGGGCCGCAGGAGCCGGCGACGACGGCGAGGTCGCCGGTGATCGCCGCATCCGCTGCCGCCGCGAACGCGGCTGATTCCTCGTGCCGCACATGCAGCCATCGGATGGTGCCGTCCTTACGGAGAGCGTCGGTGAACCCGTTCAGGGAATCACCGGGGAGACCGTAGACCCGATCGATGTTGTTGGCGCGAAGAGTATGGACGATGTTCTCGGCAACGGTGACCATGCCTCGAGGCTACCCTCGACCACATCGGCACGGGTCGTCTCAGCGACAACCCGCGGACTCGACCCTGAAAAAGAGCGAGAGACCCCGACATCCGTCTGGGGCGGATGCCGGGGCCTCTCGGGTCGGGGTGGTGTCAGCTCATCGGGATCGCTGCGTACAGGATCCAGGTGATCACGAACCCGGCGATGCCGAGCACGGTCGTCAGCGGCGTCCAGGTGCGCAGGCCGTCCTTGACCGACAGTCCGAGGTACCGGGTGACCACCCAGAAGCCGGAGTCGTTCACGTGGCTGAGACCCAGCGCGCCGTAACCGATGGCGATCGCGACGAGCGCGACGTGGATCGTGTCAAGGCCGAGCACCGCAACAGACGGCAGCAGCAGGCCCGCGGTGGTCGTGATGGCCACGGTCGCCGAGCCCTGAGCTGCGCGCATGATGAGCGAGATGAGGAACGCGGCGAGCAGCAGCGGCATCCCACTACCGGCGAGCAGCTGCGCAACAGCGCCGCCGATCCCAGTCTCGGTGAGGATCTTGCCGAAGGCTCCACCGGCACCCGTGATCAGGATGATGACGGCAGCTGCGGGCAGCGCCGACTCCATGACCTCGCCGAGCTTTGCCGTGGACCAGCCACGACGAACACCGAGGAAGAACATCGCGGCGGCGATGGCAACCATGAGCGCGAAGATCGGCTGACCGATCATCGACAGGAAGCTGTTCCAGAAGGTGCCCGACTCGAACACCGGGGCGACGGCAGTACCGAGCATGATCAGCACGAGCGGCAGCAGAATGAGCGCGAGCACGGTGTAGGCACTCGGCGCCTTCTCACCGTCGCGGAGACCGGCGTTGACGGAGGTCTTCTCGGTACCGAAGTTGTCGAACATCTCCTTCGTCGCCTCGATCATCGCGAACTCGCGACGGTTGAGGAACTTGCCAGCCCAGAACGCCAGCACGGCGAGCGGGATTGAGATCAGCAGCGAGAAGATCGTGACCCAGCCGACGTCGGCGCCGAGGATCGTTGCGCCTCCCACAATGCCGGGGTGCGGCGGCACAGCCACGTGCACGGCGAGCATGATGCCGGCCACGGGGAGGCCGAACTTGATCGGGTTGAGCCCCGCAACCTTCGAGAAGGCGAAGATGATCGGCACGAGGATGATGAATCCGGCATCGAAGAACACCGGGATCGCCAGGATGGCGGCGGCTGCGACGAGCGCAACACCGACCCGCTTCGGGCCCAGCCACTTCGTGAACTTGCCGGCGAGCGAGTCTGCGCCGCCGGAGAGTTCGATGATCTTGCCGAGCATCGAACCGAGAGCGACGAGCACGGCGACAGAGCCGAGCGTTCCGCCAACACCGGCGATGATCGCCTGGATGATGCCGAGCTGTTCGGGGTCGCTTTCCGTCGCGGCGATCGTCGTCATCGGCAGACCGGCTGCGAGGCCGACCACGATCGAGACGAGGATCAGGGCGTAGAAGGCCTGCATCTTGAAGCGGATGATCAGCAGGAGCAGCAGGGCAAGGCCTGCGATTCCGATCGCGATCAGCGCGGGAAGAGGGAGCGTCACTGGGTCTCTTCTTTCAGTTAATCCGGCGTGAGTGCGCCGAGTTTGTCTGTGGCGCGGTCGCGCCAGGGTCGGGTTGGTTCAGGAAAGACGGTTGGGGGCGATCACGCGGATCACAGCGGAGTCATCGTATGCGCCGAGGCCCTGGGCCTCACCGAGCAGGAACAGCTGCTCGGCGGCGTTTGCGACAGGAGTCGACAGGTGCGCGGCGCGTGCCGCGTTTCCGACGATGCCCATGTCCTTGACGAAGATGTCCAGGCGGCTGAGCACCTCGGCACCTTCTTCGTCGTAGGCCTGCAGGGAGCGCGGGCCACGGTTGCCGAGCATGAACGAGTTCGCCGCACCCGCGGTGAGCGCCTCGAGGGTCTTCTCACGGTCAAGGCCGAGAGCATCTGCGAGGGCAAGCGCCTCGGCTGCGGCGGCGATGTGCACACCGCACAGCAGCTGGTTGACGGTCTTCAGCGCCTGGCCGTCGCCCGGCTTCTCGCCCACGATCGACAGCGTCGAGGCGAGCTGGTCGAGCACCGGGCGTGCAACCGCGAGGGCTGCCGGGGTCGCGCCGACCACGATCAGCAGGTCGCCTTCACCAGCGCGTACGGGACCGCCGGAAAGCGGAGCATCCACCAGCTCGGCGCCATGCTCGGCGAGGCGATCGGCGATCTCGCCGATGCCGTCGGTGCCGACGGTGCTGGTGAGGATGACCACTGCACCCTCCGCAAGGTGCGAAGCGAGTGCTGTCTCGCCGAAGAGCAGATCATTCAGCTGCGACCCGTTGCGCACGGCGACGAGCACTGCCTGGGCGTCTGCCACGGCTTCGGCTGCAGATGACGCCGGCTTCACGCCCTTCTCAGCGGCGAGAGTGATGCGCTCGGCTGCGATGTCGAAACCGCGCACCTCAAAGCGCTCGGCGAGGCGGGTTGCCATCGGCAGGCCCATGGCTCCGAGGCCGATAACGGCGACAGTAGAGGTCATTTCAGTTCCTTTCAATTCTTCGGTTCGCGATTCTCAGTTCGCGATTCTCACTTGGCGATTCTCACTTGGCGTCGGCGAGCGTCGCGACGACGCGGGCCAACGAGTCAGGATCGCCGACGTTGCCGGCAAAGACGATGTACGGGATGCCGACGGCAGGTCCGGTCTGGGGCTGCCAGAGCGAGACGAGACCGGGGAGCATCGGGCCGAGCACGGTGGCACGGCGGATCTCGAGCGCCTCACTGGCGACATCACTCGAAGTGATACCGCCCTTGGCGATCACGAACCGCGGCGGCGCGATCGCCAGCACGCGGCGGACCAGTTCGACGACACCGCTGGAGACCTTGCGGGCGATCTCGAGGCTCTCATCACCATCGGCGCCGGTCACGAGTTCGCGCGTGGTGTGCACGATGACCGATCCGTTCGCGAGGGCTGCCGCGACGGCATCCGCCTGTGCATCGAGATGTGCCTCACGACGGTCGTCGATGAGGCTGCGCACGTCGAGTTCGATCGTCGCCGTGTCCGGGCGCTGCCGGCGCAGCTCATCGAGCTGCTGGGTGGTGAGCGGCACGTGGCTGCCGACCACGACGAGTCCGCCGCGGTCGTAGGCGAACGGGATGTCCTCAGCTCGCACTGGCTCGGCGATGTCCTGGCCGATGTGGGCACGCACGTACGGCGGGCCCACGCGCAGCAGCACTGCGCGATCCTGCATCCGGTGCAGCGCGAGGGCGACGACACGCATGTCGGATTCCTCCACGACATCGACCGCGATGACGGAGCCGGACGGCACGTTTCGCAGAAAGGATGCCACGGCGTCGACGCCGGCACGGATGATGTCGATCGTGAGGGCGGCGACCTGATCTGCCGGTATGCGCCCTCCGGTCTTCTCCTCGACCCAATCACGCAGGTTGGACGATGCGAAACCGAAGGTCGCATCCTTTGCGAACGGGGTCTCCCCTACCGGCGTCGCCTCACCGTCCACTACCCAGTAGTGCACGGAGTCGACCGTGATGCGACCGGCGTCGGGGAAGGCGGGGACGATCAGCGTGAGCTCGGGGGCGGCGCCGCCGTGGGCGACGATCTCTGCCGAGAGGACGTCGGTCTCGAGCGGGAAGTGACCGCGCAGCGTCGAGTCACCCCGCGAAACGAAGGTCACGTTTCGCCCCGCTTCGGATGCCGCGGCCAGCGCGACGGCGACGACCTCGCGGTTGCGCTGTGCGGCAGTCTCCTCATCAAGGGAGCGAGTGTTGGTGAGCACGTAGACGGCGGGAGCGCTCGTGGCGAATGCGCCGGCGAGGTCCTCGTGTTCCCAGCGGGTGAGCACCGGGAGATTCGCGACCGACTGCGTGCCGGTGGGGTCATCGTCCAGGACGACGAGCACTCCGCGCGGATCAAGAGAAGCGCGCACCTCGGCGGCGTCGATTTCGACAGGTGCCGGCAGCGAGGCGAGAAGCGCATCGACGTGCACAGGAACTCCTTCGTTCAGAGATGATTCTGATGATTCGGCGGGATTCGGCGGGATTCGACGAGATTTGGCCGGATTTGGCCGGATTCGGCGGGGCTATCCGATATCAGATAACGAGGTTACGCCTAAATCTGTTCCCTGGCAACCGGGCGCGCCTGGCTGTTCGCCTGACACTTCGGCGGTTCGCCTTCTACTCGCCGAGTACGTAGTGCAGCAGGTCAGCCCTGGTCTGGCGCATGTGGCTGACCATCGCCTCGCGCGCAGCATCCGCAGAACCGGTGCGCATGGCGTCCAACACGGCGGCGTGCTCGACGATCGCGTGCTCGCGGATATCGCGCACCGAACTGGTCTCGCTGCGCGAGTCCTCCAGCATCGCGGTTAGCGGACGAACGGATGCCACAAGGATGCGGTTGTCTGCGGCCGCGAAGATCACGTCGTGAAAGGCGAGGTCGGCGTCAACGAATCCGGGGACATCGCCGTGCGCGTGCGCCGAGCGCATCTTCTCCAGGTGGGTCGTCAACTGTGCGAGGTGGGCGGGAGTGCACTTGGGCGCGGCGAGCTCGGCTGCGCCTGTCTCGAACATCACGCGCATGTCGATGAGGTCGAGCGAGGAGCGCCGACGTGCTCCCCCGCTGCGCGAATACCGGACGACGGCTTCGAGCCCTGTCCATTCATCCACCGGAGCTACCCGGTGCCGACTGCCGGGCACTGGCACAATGACGCCCTGTGCCTGTAGCAGCCGCACGCCTTCGCGGAGCGTCAGCCGCGAGACCCCGAGCAGGGTGGCGAGGTCTGCTTCGGCGGGCAGCGTTTCACCCGCCACGAGGCGCCCGGCGATGATCGCATCGAGCAAGCCGTCCACGACGGACTGCGTGCGGGAGACGCGTTCGGGCTTCATGCATCCAAGGTAGCGCGGTGGGCGGGGTTCTCGCGCGCCGCACACTTGCAGGGCGGATGCACGGATGCAGGGCGACACGCCGCGTTTTGGCCCTGCATCCGTTCGATCGCCCTGCAAGTGTGCAGGTTTCAGGTTTCAGGTTTCAGGTTTCAGGAGCTCACGCCGTGCGGATGAGCTTCTTGTTGACGAACTCGTCGGCGGCCAGCATCCCCAGCTCACGCGAGGTGCCGCTGCGCTTCACGCCGCCGAAGGGCAGTTCCGGGCTGTCGGCGAGCACGAGGTTGACGTAGACCATGCCCGCCTCGATGCGATCTGCCACGCGCTCGGCCTGTGCGGCGTCGGTCGTGAAGACGTAGGAGCCGAGCCCGAAGGGCGTGTCGTTCGCGATCGCGACGGCCGCGTCCTCATCTGCCGCGCGATATACGACGCCCGCGGGGCCGAACAGCTCCTCGCGATACACGTCCATCTCGGGCGTGACATCTGCGATCACGGTCGGGTCGAAGAACGCACCCCTGCGGGTGCCGCCGGTGAGCAACGTCGCTCCCTGCACGAGCGCACGACCGATCTGCGACTGCAACCGTTCGGCCGCGGCAAGCGACGACAGCGGACCGAGCACGGTGTCTTCCTCCATCGGGTCCGAGGGGCGCACTGCGGCGAGCGCGGCGACGAACTTTTCCACGAAGGCGTCATATAGCCCGTCGATGATGATGAAGCGCTTGGCACCGTTGCAGGACTGTCCGTTGTTGTCGAGGCGCGCATCCACGGCGGCTTGCACCACGGCATCCAGATCGTCTGTGGAAAGCAGGATGAACGGGTCTGACCCGCCGAGTTCGAGCGCGACCTTCTTCAGGTGGCGTCCGGCGACCTCGGCGACGGCGGCGCCGGCGCGCTCGGATCCGGTGACCGACACTCCTCGCACGCGCGGGTCAGCGATGATCGTCGCCGCCTGCTCGTTGCTCGCGTAGACGTTGATGTAGGCACCGTCGGGGAGACCGGCATCCCGATAGATCGCCTCGAGCGCGGCCGACGACTCCGGGCACTGCGGCGCATGCTTGAGGATGATCGTGTTGCCGAGCGCGAGGTTCGGTGCCGCAAAGCGTGCGACCTGGTAGGCCGGGAAGTTCCACGGCATGATGCCCAGCAGCGCGCCCAGCGGCGAGCGGCGGATCACCGCCGTGCCATCGCCGAGGATCTGCAGCGGCTGATCGGCAGTGATCTGCTCGATGTTGTCGGCGTAGTACTCGATGATGTCGGCGGCGAAGTCGACCTCGCCCTCGGCCGCGGCAATGGGCTTGCCCATCTCGCGCACGATGATTGCGGAGAGCTCCGCGCTGCGTTCGCGGTGCAGCGCGGAGATCCGACGAATCACGACGGCGCGCTCTGCGGGCGACCTGGCACCCCAGACGGATGCTGCCGCATGCGCGCGCGCGACAGCATCCTCAATCTGAGCATCCGAGAAGGTGTCATACGTGGCGAGGGTCTCCCCCGTCGCCGGATTCACAACGGCGTATTCGGTCATGGCGTTCTCCCTCAGCTGTTCGGGATGAGCGTGTACTTCGTGGACAGGTACTCGTGGATGCCCTCGGCACCGCCCTCGCGGCCGATGCCCGATTGCTTGACCCCGCCGAAGGGCGCGGCCGCGTTCGAGACGACCCCGACGTTGAGGCCCATCATGCCGGTCTCGAGCGCGTCGATCATGCGGTGACCGCGGGCGAGATCCTCGGTGAAGACGTACGAGACCAGGCCATACTCGGTGTCATTCGCCAGGCGCACACCTTCCTCTTCGGTCTCGAAGGTGGCGATCGCCAGCACCGGGCCGAAAATCTCCTCGCGCAGGATGTCACTGCCCGCGACGACATCGGTGATCACGGTCGGCTGGAAGAAGGTGCCTTCTCCCTCGATGGCATATCCGCCGGCAAGCAGGCGGGCACCCCGCTTGACAGCGTCATCCACAAGAGCGGATGCCTTGGCCACAGCATCCGCATCGATCAGCGGACCGATCGTGACACCGTCCTCAGTGCCGCGTCCGATCGTCATCGCCTTGACCCGTTCGGAGACCCGATCCGCAAACTCCGCGGCGACCGATGCGTGCACGATGAAGCGGTTCGCGGCCGTGCAGGCCTGGCCGATATTGCGGAACTTCGCCGCCATGGCGCCGTCGACTGCCTTGTCGAGATCGGCGTCCTCAAAGACAACGAACGGCGCGTTGCCGCCGAGCTCCATCGAGACGCGCAGCACGCCCTCGGCCGCCTGCGCGATCAATTTGCGCCCGACCTCGGTCGATCCGGTGAATGAGAGCTTGCGCAGCCGCGGGTCGGCGATGATCGGCGCCGACACCTTCGACGACGTCGAGGTCTGCACGACATTGACGACGCCCTTGGGGAGCCCCGCCTCTTGGAGCAGCTTGGTGAAGAAGATCGTCGTCAGCGGCGTGAGCGCCGGCGGCTTGATCACGACGGTGCAGCCGGCGGCGAGCGCGGGTGCGATCTTGCGCGTCGCCATCGCGAAGGGAAAGTTCCACGGCGTGATGAAGAACGACGGCCCGACCGGACGCTGCGAGACGATCATCTGCCCCGTGCCCTCCGGGTTGCTGCCGTAGCGGCCCGAGATGCGCACGGCCTCTTCACTGAACCAGCGCAGGAACTCGCCACCGTAGACAACTTCTCCGCGCGCCTCGGCGAGCGGCTTGCCCATCTCGAGCGTCATCAGCAGGGCGAGGTCTTCCTTGTGGGCCTGCACAAGATCGAAGGCGCGACGCAGGATGTTGCTGCGCTCCCGCGCCGGGGTTTGCGCCCACGCCTCTTGAGCGGCGACCGCTGCGTCAAGGGCGCGGATGCCGTCGGCAGGGGTCGCATCGGCGATCGAGCGAATCACGGCATTGGTCGCCGGGTCGTGCACGTCGAAGGTGCGACCACCTTCGGCTTCGACCCACTCTCCGCCGATGAAGAGGCCGGTCGGGATGCTGTCGAGCAAAGCGTGCTCATTCGGTGCGATGGTACTCATGATCACTCCTCGGGTGGGGCGGTGTGTCTTCAGTGTGCGGCGAGCACGGCGGCGACGACGTCAAGGCCCTCGTTCAGCAGGTCATCGCCGATGGACAGTGGGGGAAGGAAGCGGATGACGTTGCCGAAGGTCCCGCAGGTGAGGACGATCACGCCCTCGGCAATGCACGCCTTCGCGATAGCGGCGGTGAGTGCGGCATCCGGGGCATTCGTGGCGGGATCGACGAACTCGATCGCCGTCATTGCCCCGCGTCCGCGGACGTCGCCGATTCGGGGGTCCGTAACCTGGAGGGCGTTCAGTCGCAGGTGCAGCAGTGTGCCGATCTGCTGTGCGCGTTGTAGCATCCCGTCGTTTTCGAAGACGTCGATCGCGGCAAGGGCAGCAGCGCACGCGATCGGGTTGCCGCCGTAGGTGCCGCCGAGTCCGCCGGCGTGGGTGGCATCCATGATCTCGGCACGCCCGGTGACGGCGGCGAGCGGGAGTCCACCCGCGATGCCCTTCGCGGTGGCGATGAGGTCTGGTTCGATGCCGAACTGCTCGCTGGCGAACATCGTGCCGGTGCGGGCGAAGCCGGTCTGCACCTCGTCGGCGATGAAGACGACGCCGTTCGCGCGGCACCATTCGACGATGGCGTTCAGGAATCCGTCTGCGGGGACGATGAAGCCGCCCTCCCCCTGGATCGGCTCGATCAGTACGGCAGCAGTGCTGTCGGCGCCCACCTGCTTCTCGATCACGGCGATCGCGCGGGCGGCGGCCTCAGCACCGGAGAGTCCGTCGCGGAACGGGTACGACAGGGGCGCACGGTAGACCTCGGGGGCGAACGGGCCGAAGCCGCTCTTGTACGGCATAGCCTTCGCCGTGAGCGCCATCGTCAGGTTGGTGCGGCCGTGGTAGCCGTGCTCGAAGGCGATGATGGCGGGGCGTCCGGTGTGCTTACGGGCGATCTTGACGGCGTTCTCGACTGCCTCGGCGCCGGAGTTGAACAGCGCGGTCTTCTTCGCGAAGCTTCCGGGTGTGAGGCGGTTGAGTGCCTCGGCGACGGCGATGTACTCCTCATACGGGGAGATCATGAAACACGTGTGCGTGAAGCGCGCGGCCTGGGCGGCGATCGCCGCTGCAACCTTCGGATGCGCGTTGCCGATCGTCGTGACGGCGATGCCACTGCCCAGGTCGATGAGGGAGTTGCCGTCGGCATCCACCACTACTCCCCCGCCCGCGGCAACGGCGGCGATCGGCACGGTGTGTGCGACGCCCGTGGGCACTGCTTCAGCCTTACGCGCGAGGATCTCTGACGAGCGGGGGCCGGGCAGCGCCGTGATGAGGCGTCGCTCCTGGGCGAGGGCGGGTCCGCCGAGAGGGGTGACATCGATGAGGGTCATGCTCGTGAGCGTATGCCTGTGACGTGCGGAAAGCATTCGCCTGCTCGTACAATCTTTGATACGACTTAACCGGTTCGTATAACAGCTCGATGAGGAGGCCGATGGATCAGCCGACGCTGCGCGGACTGCTGCGCAATCCAGAGCTTGGGTTGCGATTGGTCTCGGGACCTCCGGATGCTCTGGAGCGCCCGCTGCGCTGGGTGCACTCCACCGACCTCGCCGATCCGACGCCCTTCCTCGCCGACGATTTGGCGCTGCTGACGACCGGAAGCCAGCTCGACGGATCGGTCACGGCATCTGCGTATGTCGCGCAGTTGACTGCGCGGGGTGTTGTCGGCCTCGGGTTCGGCACGGGGGTTCAGCATCCTGAGCTTCCGTCCGACCTGGTCGCCGCGTGCGACGAGGCGGGGCTGCCGCTGTTCGAGGTGCCGTACCGCACACCGTTCATCGCCGTTGCCCGTGCGCATGCCGAGGCGATTGCTGCGCAGGCATATGCCCGACGGAGCTGGGCGCTGGACACACAGCGGGCACTGGCCGTGGCGGCCCTTCGCCGGCACGGGCTGGCCGCGATCATCAGCGAACTCGGTCGCCGGCTCGACGCGTGGGTGGCGATGTTCGATGCATCCGGCACACTCACAATCGAGCATCCGCCGGGCGGGGTCTCCGCCACGACGCGAGAGGTCGTTGCAGGGCACGTCGCGGAAGTGCTGACACGAGGAGCAGAGACCGGTCGCTCGATCGTGGTCGACGAGCAGACGATGCAGCTGTTCACGCTCGGCCGGCGGCGAGGACTGCGTGGCGTCATCGCGATCGCCGCGGCTTCGCTGGATGCCGAGGCGCGCGCCGTTGTCACGTCGGTCATCGCGATGGCGGGGCTGGCCCTCGAGCAGACCGATCGGCTCGTCAGCGAACGTCGCCGCCTGCACGCACAGCTGCTTCAGTCCCTCTTGCTCGACGATGAGACGCTGGCCCAGCGCGTGCTGTCGTCGCTGCCGACCGGGCAGGTCATCGTGGCGGTGGCAGTAGATGCCCTCCCCGAAGCGCTCGAGGAATGGTGGGAGCGACGGCGCGCAGAGCGCGGATCGCGGTCGTTCCTCGCGGTGTCGGATGAGGGGTCGGGCTCTACGAACGGCATGGTGATCTGCCTGCCAGAGGCGGATGCTGTGCTGCTCGACGAAGCCGCGGAACGCTTCGGCATCCGCATCGGGGTCTCGGAAGCGACCTCGTACTCGGCGTTCTCCCGCGCGCATGCGCAAGCGCTCAGTGCGCTGCGTCGAGGTGCGGTTGCGGGTGGCGCGGGTGGGAGTGGTGCCGGCGTGAGTGGTGCGGTTGCGAGTGGTGCGGGTGGGGCAATTCGCTTCGCCGAGACGGCGGCATCCGGCATCCTGTCTGCCCTCACCACCGATGATGCGCGCCTGATCGCCGAGTCACGGCTCGCACCGCTGCGCTCGGGCGATGCGGATCTCGAACAGTCGCTGCGGGTCTGGCTGGAGCACGACGCCCGGTTCGAATCCGCCGCGTCGGCTCTCGGCATCCATCGCCATACGCTCCGCTCGCGCGTAGCGCAGGCATCGAAGCTGCTAGAGATGGACCTGAGCACCTTCCCGGCCCGAGCGGAACTGTGGGCGCTGCTACGCGCAGCCAGCCACTAAGCCACGAGAATGCGTTTCCCGTATGAGACGGACCTTCACAACCCTTGTCTCATGCTGCAAAGCCATTCTCGCGGCGGCGTACGTCGCAGGACTCCCCTGCGCCGCCTCATGCTGTAGGCCCATTCTCGCGGACCCTCGCCGTGAGCACCCGCACGCAGCCCCAGCCCATCGCCAGCACGCCGGCGACGACGAGGACCGCCCCGATCAGCCACATCGCCTGATCCCAGTGGAAGTACCCGTGTGAAAGCGTGTTCATCAGGCGCCCGAAGTCCTCCGGAAATTCGAGGATGCTGCCACCTTCGCCGAAGGCCCACAGTGCGATGCCGAGCACTGTGATGCCGAGTCCGACGAAGACGAAGGCTGTGGTCGAGCTGCGCCTGGCCCCGTCGACCTTTTCGATGTGCGAGCCGGCGCTCACCACACCTGGGCTGCGGATCGAGAGGATGGGAAGCGTGATGATCAGTGCGACGCCCAAGCCGATGCCGGCCCCGATCGCATAGCCAGCGATGGGCACCAGATACAGCTGGCTGACCACACCCTCATCCCAGAAATAGTGGAAGCCGTTGTTCTGCGCGGCTGCCTGCGCGATCGTGTCGCGCACGCCGGGGAATGCCACGGCGATCGCCTGGACGACGGCGATGGGGATGAGCGCGATCAGCGGAGCGATCAAGCACGCAGAGACGAGCCTCAGCAGCAGCGAGGTCATATCGCCGCTGCGCCACGAAGCCTCGAGCATGCACCATCCCGCATAGATGCCCGGTGCGACGACCACTGAAGTCCCCCACACGCGGTCGCCATCAGCATCCGTCATCGAATCGAAGACGCCCCAGACTCCCAGAGCGATCGCCGCGATCAGCACCACCAGGTTCGCCCCGCTGACCAGCGACCGGATTTCGCCACGCCACAGACGCGCATCGTCAACTGCGTCGTCGCTCAGTTCCGTCATATGCCCCTCCCCAATCCGCAGCCAGGCTACCGGGAATGCATTCCCCGGGACACGAACCAGGTCCCCGGCATCACGATCACGATCCAGACCACCAGCGCGACGAGCATCCCGTATCCCCATCCGCCGGTGACGACGCCGATGGATGCGAGGAGCGTGCCGTCCTCCCAGATCCCGACGGCGCGCGTCGGCCGGAGGAACATTGCAACGACCCCAAGCGGCACGGCGACGAAGGCGGGAGCGATGAGCGCGCTGAACACCATGATCGCCACAGGGTTGCGCTCCTCACGCAGCCGCCAGATTGCCGCGAGCGCACACCATACGGCGAAGATCGCCGGGGCGAACATCGTCATCCAGAACCATGCGCCGCTGTCCGGGGATTGCGCCGCCAGCACCAGCGACAATGCGCCGATCAGGACGGATGCCACGAGCAGCACCCGATCCGACATGCGCATCCCGAGCCAGGTCTTGTCCCGCTCGGTATCCGTCGCCATCATGGCGTCAGGTTACCGCTAGGCATCATCCCGGCCATCCCGCGACATCCGCTACGTGAGACACCATGCCCTAGATGGTGGTTCACGCACAGCGGTGGCAGCCGAGCATCCGTCTCATGTGGAAGCGCCAATCTCGAGGGCGGCCGGCCTAACGAATGAGGCGCAGAGCGAGGGCCGTGCGGTCGCGCACTGCGAACTTGCGCAGCAGCGCAGACACCGTGTTCTTCACCGTCCCGTGCGCGAGCATCAGCCGCGCAGCGATCTCTGCGTTCGTGAAACCGTCTGCGACCAGCTCGGCCACGGCGGTCTCCGCATCCGACAGTGTGGGCGCTTCCGAAATCTGCGCCACGGCGGTGACGGCCTGCCGCGCGATTCTCGGATCGATGACGAGCCCGCCCGCCGTGACCTGTCGGATGGCTTCGCTGAGCGCGTCCGTGGAGATGTCCTTCAGCAGGAAGCCGGCTGCTCCCGCGTCGAGCAATGACCGCACGAGAAGCGCGTCATCGAACGTGGTGAGCACCAACACGGGAAGCGTCGGATGCTCACGCCGGCAGCGCTCGACCAGCCCCAGTCCATCCAGCACCGGCATCCGCGCATCCGCCAGAACGACGTCCGGTTTCGCCTGCGGAATGAGGGCGAGCGCATGCGCCCCGTGATCCGCCTCTCCGACGACTTCGATGCCGTCTTCCGTCTCCAACAGCATGCGCAGTCCCCGGCGCAGCAGCTCCTGATCATCGACGATCAGTACCCGAATATCGCTCATGCCGCCACCCGCGCGTCGAGTGGAAGCACGATCTCCAGCCGAAAGCCTCGCGGCACCGCTTCGCCCACGAGCGACCCACCGACCGACTCCGCACGAGCGCGCAGCGACCGCAGCCCGAACCCCTCCACGATCGACACGCCACCTGCGCCGCCGACATCCTCGATCACTGCGCGAACCCCCTGGTTACCGGTGCGGATGCACATATTGACCCGGGTCGCGTCGGCATGACGCACGACGTTGGTCAGACCTTCCTGCACAAACCGCAGGATCAGCAACGAGTGCTCGTGGGAGAGTTCCTCGCCGCCGTCGACGTCGACTCTGACATCGAGTCCCGTCGATCGGAATGCCTCCGCGACCGCGAGGAATGCCGCCGCACCGCGCAGGGATCCCAGTTCCACCGGATGCATCGCCCGCACGACCTTGCGCATGGCCGCGAGCGCATCGCTCACGGTGGAGCGCGCCCGGACGAGCTCCGCGTCAGCACGTTGTGCGTCTCTGCCCCGCATCCGCTCGACGTAATCCAGGGACAGGCCGATGACAGTGAGGCGATGCCCCAGTTCGTCGTGCAATTCACGCGCGACGCGTGCGCGCTCCTCGGCGAGCACAAGATCCTGTTCGGAACCGAGCCGGCGCTGCAACTCGCCGTTGGCTTCAGAAAGCTGCGCCAGCGTGTCACTCTGGATTTCACTCAGCTGCGCCCGCTCGGCATCGACGCGATCAGCATCCTTCATCAGCAGTGCGAACGCAGCACCAAACCCGGCGAGAACTGCGGTGCTCACCGATTCCATCGCTGCAATCTCCCACCCGTTTCCGGCGATGAGGTGGATGCCTGCCGCCATCAGGCAGAGCAGCACCGCGTACGCCACCGTCACGGCAGCGCGGAACACTCGCGCGAGGACGAGGCACGCCACCCACGCGGCACCGAATGTGAGCGGTCCATCACCGAAGAAGATGACGGCGGATGCTCCGAAGGCAAACACGACAGCGGCTGTGCGAGCGAATCGCGGCATCCATCGCCACACCATCCACGCCGCGATGCTGAATGCGAGCGCTGCACACAACGCCCATGTGATCGCGGCGGGGCGTTCGAAGAACGACGACAACAACACGAGAACGGGACCGGCCAGCCCGACGATGGCCGCCCAGTCCATCAACGCGGCACGACGAGAAGAAGAATCGGGCATGCCTCCAGCGTATTCATCATCCCGCCACGAGAGACGTGACTCGGGTCATGTCTCTCCACCTGACACAGTGACTGCGGTCACCGCATCCGATTACTCTGGCGTGCCGATCTCTCGTGCTCGCGAACATAATCTGCGAAGTATGCATACCAAACAGCCTCATTCGCCTGCCTCTGCCGATGGCACTGCCTCTGCCTCGCGGTCTCGTTTGGGCCTCGGCCCGCTGGGCATCGCAATACGCGCCGTCATCGCCGTCGCGATCCTGATGGGCGGCAACCTGCTCGTTGGCGCGCTTTCTGCGTTGCTAATGCTCGTGCCGGGTGGATCCGAGTTGATGAACGGCGCTGACCTCACGTCGCTGATCGTGTTCATCCTCCTGCAGGGGGCAATGCTCGCTTTCGTCGTCATGGCCGTCTGGCTCTGGATGCGGTTCGTCGAAGGCCGACGCCTGCGCGATGCCGGCTGGGTGTGGACCAGGTGGTCGGCCCTCTGGTTGACGCTGTCGATCGTTGTGTCGGGCGGCCTGGTATTCGCGGCGGTCGCTGTGCTGCCGTCAACCGGCCCCAACCTCACCGAGGCCGATCTCGGGTCCACGGCACCGGTCTGGTTCAGCATCGTCGCGCTGCTGTGTCAGGCATTCCTGTTGCAGGCGATCCCGGAGGAACTGCTATTTCGCGGGTGGCTGCTGTCAGCACTGCGCGCCCGCCCCGTGCTGGCGATCGCCGTGACGACACTCGTGTTCACCGTCATCCACCTCATTTCCAACGGCGGGCAGCAGTCTCCGCTCGAGTACGTGCTCTATCTCGCACTCCCCTTCGGATTCTCACTGCTGGCGATGGGGATGCTGCTGTGGACGCAGTCGCTCTGGGCAGCCATCGGCGTGCACGGTGGCTTTCATCTCGGCTATGCGGCCGCGGTGATCGGGCTTCCACAGGTGGATGCTGCGCTCTCCTGGCTCGTGATCGGCGGAGTCCATGCTGCTGTCGGCATGGCATTGATCATCACGGCGCTGCGCCGCCACCGCCGCATCCTGGATCCCGGCCGCGTGACCTAACGCGGGGCGGGGGTCCGGAGCCGGGGTCGGGGTCGGCCCCGGCCGCGCGGGCTCGGCCCCAGCCGTCGAGAATGGCTTTCCCGCATGAGAATGGCCCGCGCAGCGCCAGCCTCGTGCGGCAAATCCATTCTCGGCGCGCGGAGCGCCATCCGGCAGGGCCAGCCTCACCGCGGCGCGTGCGCCTCCAGGAATTCGTACACATCCGTCGTGTCCACCCCGGGGAACGCGCCGGTCGGCAGGGTCGCGAGCAGCGTGCGCGGAGTCTTCACGTTCGGCCAGGAGTGCTCGCGCCAGCGCTCCTCCAGGCCGGCGGGCGCGCGACGGCAGCACGTCTCCACCGAGTGCTTCGACACGCCACGGTTCGTCGTGTCGCGCCCGACGAACCATTTCGTGTCGTCGAAGCGCACGCCGACGCTCACCGAGTGCAGCCCCTCGCTCGAGGACTCCACCCTGGCCGTGCACCAATAGGTGCCATTGCCGGTGTCGGTGTACTGGTAGTACGGATTGAATCGGTCATCCTCATCGAACACGACGCGACTCGTCCACCGGCGGCAACACATCTGCCCCTCGATCGAGCCGAGCCGGTCGGTCGGAAAGTTCACGTCATCGTTCTCGTACGCCTTGGTGATCGTTCCCGACTCATGCACCTTGAGAAAGTGCACCGGAATATCCAGATGCCGGGTCGCGAGGTTCGTGAACCGGTGCGCCGCGGTCTCGTATGACACCGAGTACGCATCGCGCAGGTCTTCGATCGAGATCGCCCGCCGCTCCTTCGCGGCCTTCAGCGCCGGCACGATGTGCGCCTCAGGAATGAGCAGCGCGCCGGTCAGGTAGTTCGTCTCCACCCGCTGGCGCAGGAACTCGGCATAGCTGCGCGGCTCGGCGTGCCCGAGCATCCGAGAAGAAAGTGCCTGCAGCACGGCGGTTCGCGCATCCCCCTTGGCCGGCACGCGACTCGACAGATACAGCCGGCCATTCGCGAGATCGGCGACGCTGCGCGTGGTCTGCGGCAGGTCTGGCGCGTAGTGCAGCGTGAATCCCAGATAGGCGGCGATCTCGGATGCCGTGCGCTGAGTCAGCGGACCACCAGGATGCCCGACCGCCGCGAGAATCTCGGCCGCCTTCGCCTCGAGATCTGCGAAGTGATTGTCCTGCCGGCGCATGAGGTGTCGCAATTCGACGTTTGCGCGACGGGCTTCCTCCGGCGTCGCAGCCCGCTCGTCTTTCAGCCGGTCGATCTCACCGTGCAGCGCGAGAAGAGCTTTCAGAGCATCCGTCGGCACACTCTTCGCGATGCGGAACGGGTCGATGCCGAGCGCCTGAAAAGTCTGCCCCTTCATGGCACGCTCCAGTGCGATCTCGACGGCGCTGCGCTCATCGAGCGGCTCGCCCTCCAGCAGCGCATCGATGCCGGTACCGAGCGCCTTCGCGATGGCCTGCAGCTGCGTGAGCTTCGGCTCGCGCTTGCCGGTCTCGATCATCGACAGCTGGCTGGGTGCGCGATCGACGGCAGTCGCCAGGTCTTCGAGCGTCATCCCTCGGGCCGTGCGGAGCTGGCGGATGCGCCGTCCGATTGTGAGAGCGTCGGTGTCTTCTGCAACGTCAGTGGTGCTCATTCGGCCGATTCTGTCACAAAAACAGAAGTTCAGCGCTTCTTCACCCCAAGAATGTTCGGTTGGATGCCAGAACTTCACGCAGAGTAGGTGTCAAGCCACGCAGCACACCACGCGGCTCCGCTCCAGCCGCACCCGCCTCTTCCGAGACGCACCTCAAGAAAGGACCTCATCGTGAACACATCAACACCTACCACCGCACCCACCCAGACAATCCAGCAGGGGCCGGCCCTTCACGTCACCGGGCCTGTGCGCGAACGGTTCGATGAGATCCTCACTCCCGAGGCGATCGCGTTCCTCACCGAGTTGCACCACCGCTTCGCCTCACGCCGCCACGACCGGCTCGCCGACCGCATGCGTCGCCGCTTCGAGATCGGCAGCGGCCACGATCCGAGCTTCCGCGACGACACCCGGCACATCCGCGACGACGCCGACTGGCGCGTTGCCGGCGCCGGTCCCGGCCTCGAAGACCGCCGCGTCGAGATCACCGGACCGACCGACCCGAAGATGACCATCAACGCGCTGAACTCCGGTGCGAAGGTCTGGCTCGCCGACCAAGAGGATGCCACGAGCCCCACCTGGCAGAACGTGATCGGCGGCCAGCTGTCACTGCGCGACGCCATCCGCGGCGAGCTCAGCTTCACCTCCCCCGAGGGAAAGCGCTACGAGGTCACTGCAGAGCAGACCCCGACGATCGTGATGCGTCCGCGCGGGTGGCACCTCGTCGAGAAGCACCTGACCTTCGTCGATCGCACGGGCCGCAGCATGGCGGCATCCGCATCGCTGGTGGACTTCGGGCTCTACTTCTTCCACAACGCCCAGGCCCTCATCGAGAACGGTCGTGGCCCCTACTTCTACATCGCCAAGCTCGAATCGAGCGAAGAGGCGAAGCTGTGGGACGACGTGTTCACCTTCTCCGAGGACTACATCGGCATCGAACACGGCACGATCCGCGCGACCGTCCTCATCGAGACGCTGCCTGCCGCGTTCGAGATGGACGAGATCCTGTACGAGCTGCGCGATCACTGCGCAGGACTCAACGCCGGACGCTGGGACTACATCTTCTCGATCATCAAGAACTACCGCGGCCGCGGCGCACGCTTCGTGCTGCCGGACCGCAGCGAGATCACGATGACCGTCCCGTTCATGCGGTCGTACACCGAGTTGCTCGTCAAGACGTGCCACAAGCGCGGCGCTTTCGCGATCGGCGGCATGAGCGCGTTCATCCCGAGCCGCCGCGATCCAGAGGTGACGGCGGCCGCGATCGAGAAGGTCTCCGCAGACAAGAAGCGCGAGGCCGGAGACGGATTCGACGGCACCTGGGTGGCGCACCCCGACCTGATCCCCACGGCTCAGGCAGAGTTCGACGCGGTGCTGGGCGACCGACCCAACCAGATCGACCGTCAGCGCGACGACGTGAACGTGAGCGCAAGCGACCTGCTCGATCTGCGCATCGGACGCCCGATCACCGCGGCCGGCGTACGCGGCAACGTGTCGGTCGCGATTCGCTACATCGAAGCCTGGCTGCGTGGGCTCGGCGCGGTGGCCATCGACAACCTGATGGAGGATGCCGCGACCGCCGAGATCTCGCGTTCGCAGGTGTGGCAGTGGATCCACCAGGATCGCTCCACCGAGGATGGCACCCGCATCACAGCCGAGTACATCGAACGCCTGATCGGCGAGGTGCTGGCCCAGGCCACCCGTTCCGCGGGCGACCGCTTCGACGATGCGGCCGAGGTGTTCCGCGAGGTGTCGCTGGGTAAAGAGTTCCCGGCCTTCCTGACCCTGTCGGCGTACTCGAAGTTCTTGGTTGAGGCCGACTAGCCGCGAGAATTGCTTTCTTGCATGAGAAAGGTCCTGCCCGCATGTGTTTCATGCGGCAGGACCTTTCTCGTGGCTGGAAGAGGAGTGGCTCAGGCGATCTCGCCGGCTGACACCGTCTCGGACAGTGCTTGCACGCGGGGCAGGTGGTGGGCGGTGTAGAAGTCGGCGTCAGTCAGACGCGCGGCATCCGCCTCTGCCGGCGCGGCATGTGCGGACACCGCGACCACGGCGAGCGCGTGCATCCAGCCGCCGGCGAGCGTACCGAGCAGCATGAGATAAGGAACGCTGACGGCATAGGCGTCACGTGCCGAATCAGCGAAGCCGAGGATGCTGTCGGTCGCACTGCGCGCAGCGGCAATCGCGCGGGTCAGCCGGTCCGCCATGCGCGCGGCGACGTCCGCGGCGACGTCCGAGTCGACGGCCCCGAGCACTGCGACGGTCTGCTCGATCTGCGTGAACAGCTCGGCGACGGTCGCGCCCCGATCGCGCAGCACCTTGCGTCCGATGAGGTCGTTCGACTGAATCGCCGTCGTTCCCTCATAGATCGGCACGATGCGGGCGTCTCGGTAGTGCTGGGCTGCGCCGGTCTCTTCAATGAAGCCCATGCCGCCATAGACCTGGATGCCGTCACTCGTGACGCGCAGCGCCTCTTCGCTCGCCCAGCCTTTGAGGATCGGGACGAAAAGCTCCGCCATCCGCAGCGCCTCTGCGTCGGCGGACGCGCGGTCGAACAGGTCGCCGACGTACACCGACAGCGCACGCATCGCAAAGACCTGGCTCGACATGGAGCGCAGGATGCGACGCACATCGGGATGCTCCGCGATCGACGCGCCTGCGGGGTGGTCAAGAACGCGTCCCTGCAGGCGTCCGGCTGCATACGAAGCGGCACCCTGGTAGGCGCGGTCCGAGATGCCGGTGGACTGATGGCCCATGCCGACGCGGGCGGAATTCATCATGACGAACATGCCGGCGAGGCCACCGTGCAGCTCGCCGACGAGGTATCCGGTCGCGTCCTCATAAGAGAGCACGCAGGTGGGGCTGGCGTGGATGCCAAGCTTGTGCTCGATCGCGACAGTTTCAATCTGGTTGCGCTGCCCCAGCGATCCGTCGGCGCCGACCAGCAGGCGCGGCGCGACAAACAGCGACAGCCCCTTGGCCCCGTCCGGAGCATCCGGAGTGCGGGCGAGCACGAGATGCACGATGTTCTCCGCGACGTCGTGGTCACCCCAGGTGATGAAGATCTTCTGACCGCGAATCGCGTACGTGCCGTCCTCGCGCGGAGTCGCCATCGTGCGGATCGCGCCGAGATCGGTGCCGGCCTCCGGCTCCGTGAGGTTCATCGTGCCGGTCCACTCACCACTGACAAGTTTGGTCAGGTACGTCTCGCGCAGCTCATCGGATGCCGCGGCATCGAGCGCGTGGATGGCGCCGGATCCGAGCATCCAGCACAGCGCGAACGCCGCATTCGAGGCGTTCCAGATCTCACCGAGTCCCGCGGCAACGGACTCGGGCAAGCCGTCGCCACCGGCGGATTCCGGAGCGGTCGCGCTCACCCAGCCCGCTTCGACCAGCGCCTGGTACGCGTCGGCGAAGCCCTCGGGAAGGTGGACCTGCCCGTCGATGAGTCGCGCGCCGACCTCGTCGCCCACACGATCGAGAGGCGCGAGCACTTCGGCTGCGAACTCACCAGCGCCGGCGAGGATCTCGGCGGCATCTTCGGCGCTGAGCGCTCCGTCGGATGCCGTGGCGACGATATCGCGGCCGAAGACCTCACCGTAGAGGAAGGCGTAGTCCGCGACGGGCGGCGTGTAAGGAACTGCAGCAGACATCATTCACTCCCGAAGGTTAGACACTCCGAGTCATCATATCTGAGACTGAGTGCCACGACTAGAGTCTGCGCGCTGTGCCTTCGACTGACCGGGCGTACGCTGTGGGCATGACCGGAGTCTGGGATGACATCGCCGAGCAGTTCCTGCAGCACTACAAGAAGGGCCGCCGGCTGCTGGCCGTCGCCGGGGTAGATGCCGAGCGCTCCCGTCAGGTCGCCGATTCCCTCGCGATCGCGCTGACGGATGCCGGGGAAACAGTCGAACGTGCGCACAGCGCCGATGGCGATGAGGGCGAACTGCGTGACGCGGTCATCGCGCCTTTTCGGGCGGCTGCGGCAACGGATGCCGTACTGGTGGTGTCAGGTCCCGCAGAACTACTCAGCAAGAGCGCCCGCGGAATGTGGCACTTCACGCTGTGGCAGCTCGCCGGCGACGAGCCGCCGCACGCCGCGGCATCCGATCTGGTGGATGTCACGGATCCCGCGAACCCGACGCGGCGCTTCGCGGACTACTGCGCGTTGCCATCGAGTTACGAAGCGTGACATTGCCGTCGAGTTACGAAGCGTGACTTTGCCGTCGAGTTACGGAGCGTGACGCAGCCGAGTAGCATTTGAGGCGTGACCGAACGCGCTCCTCTCTCTCGCAAGTTGTCCGCCATTGCCGAATCGGCGACCCTCAAGGTCGACGCCAAGGCCAAGGCGCTGAAGGCCGCGGGCAAACCCGTCATCTCGTATGCCGCTGGTGAGCCCGATTTCGCGACCCCGCAGTTCGTCGTGGATGCCGCGGCCGAGGCTCTCGCCAACCCCGCCAACTACCGCTACACGCCGGCGGCCGGACTCCCGGCGCTGCGCGAGGCGATTGCGACGAAGACGCTCCGTGACTCGGGTCTTGAGGTGTCACCGAGCCAGATCATCGTGACCAACGGTGGCAAGCAGGCCGTGTACCAGGCGTTCCAGACTGTGCTGAATCCCGGCGACGAGGTGCTGCTGCCCGCGCCATATTGGACCACTTATCCGGAAGCGATCGCTCTTGCCGACGGCGTCCCGGTCGAGGTGTTCGCCGACGCAGACCAGGACTACAAGGTCACCGTCGAACAGCTCGAGGCCGCGCGCACCGCGCGCACGACGACCCTGGTCTTCGTCTCACCCTCCAACCCGACCGGCTCGGTGTACACGCTCGAGGAGACCAAGGCCATCGGCGAATGGGCGCTCGAGCACGGAATCTGGGTCATCTCGGATGAGATCTACCAGAACCTGACCTACGAGGGCGTCAAGGCAACCTCGATCGTCGAGGCCGTTCCGGCACTCGCGGGCCAGACGATCCTCGTCAACGGTGTCGCCAAGACCTATGCCATGACCGGCTGGCGCGTGGGCTGGATGGTCGGCCCCGCCGACGCCATCAAGGTCGCCGGCAACCTGCAGTCGCACCTGTCGAGCAACGTGAACAACGTCGCGCAGTACGGGGCGATCGCCGCCCTCACCGGACCGCAGACCGAGTCGGAGCAGTTCCGCGAGGCCTTCGACCGTCGTCGCCGCCTGATCGTGTCCGAATTGTCGAAGATCGACGGCGTGCGGGTACCGAACCCGCTCGGCGCCTTCTATGTGTACCCCGATGTGCAGGGCCTGCTCGGCCGCACCTGGCCCACTCGAGCAGGGGGCGGCTTCACTCCGACGACGTCGCTTGAGCTCGCGGACTTCATCCTGGACGAGGCCGAGGTCGCAGTGGTTCCTGGCGAGGCCTTCGGCCCCTCCGGCTACCTGCGCCTGTCGTACGCGCTGGGCGATGACCAGCTGCTCGAGGGCGTGCAGCGGCTGCAGCGCCTGTTCGGCTAGGTCGGCGCGCGCAGCCTGCCCCACCCGCCTGCCCGCCCGCCCGCCCGCCCGCCCGCCCGCCCGAAATCAGGAACCTGTCCCCAGGGCAGGAGGAATCTCAGCATCCGTCCTGATCTGGGGGCAACGTCCTGATTTCGGCACGCTGGGCGCGCGCTCAGTCGGCGGGTTCCTGGTACCCGATCAGCCAGCGGATGCCATAGCGGTCAGTGACCTGGCCGTCGAAGTCGCCCCATGGGCGCTTTTGCAGCGGATCGACGATGCGACCCCCGACAGCGAGCGCATCGAACCATTCCCGCAACACGTCCGGCTCGGCCGTGCCGAGCAGCGAGAAGGTCGCACCGACGATGTGCACGGCATCCTGATTCGGTCCGGCATCCGCGCCGAAAAGCTCGACCGCGCCGGAAACCATGCCGTGCGCGATCGCATCGCCCGGCCCGTCGGTGCGGCTGAACTGCTCGTACGTGAACAGCGTCAGCTCACCGCCGAAGACACCGCTGTAGAAGGTCAGCGCCTCAGCGGCGTTGCCAGGGAAGAACAGGTATGGGACGAGTCCAGACATGCGAGCGAGTGTACTCCAGCGCACCGTCCGAAAACAGGAGGACGTCCCCAGATCAGGACGGATGCTGAGATTCCTCCTGCGCTGAGGACAAGGTCCTGATTTCGGGCGGGTGAATCAGAGCCGAATCAGAGCCCGCCTACAGCCCGACGCCCACCAACACCGGCTCCGGCTGCAGCAACAAGCCGAATTCGGAGTGCACACGCGCCTGGATGTACCGGGCGAGCTCGGCCAGCTCAGTCGCGGTCGCCCCTCCCCTGTTCGTGAGGGCCAGGGCGTGTTTGGTCGAAATTCCGGCACGCGATCGCGGCAGCTTGAATCCCTTTGAGATTCCGGCATGCTCGATGAGCCACCCCGCGCTGACCTTGACCTCCGGCCGCACGGTGGGCGTCTGCGGCACGTAGCCGTCATATGTCGCAAGCGGAATGACCGTCACCGTGTCGAGGTCGGGCGCGACCTGCCACCGCGGGCACTCCGGCGGCAGCTGCAGCGCCACCGATTCCGGCACGATCAGGTTCTGGAAGAACGAGCCAGCGCTGTGGGTGTCGTGATCCGACGGGTCCAGCAGCATGCCCTTGGATGCTCGGATGCGGAGGATCTGCTCACGCACCCAGCTCATCGGCACAGCATCCTCGCCGGTGAGAGCCAACGCACGGCGTAGCTGCTCGCCACGCACCACGCGTCCGGCTTCGCCGACCTCGGCGAGATCAAGGGTGACCGACAGGATGACGCCGCGACGCAGCGGCACACCGTCATAGTGATGCTTGAGCACGGAGGTGCGGAAACCGAGTCCGAGTTCGGATGCCGGAACCGTGGAGACCTCGCCGGTGGACTCGTCGATCAACTCGACTTCGACCAGCGTCTCCTGGATCTCCTGACCGTACGCGCCGACGTTCTGCACCGGGGCAGCGCCGACCGTTCCGGGAATACCGCTCATCGCCTCGATGCCGGCAAGCCCGTGCTCGACCGTGTATGCGACCAGGTCATCCCAGTTGTGGCCAGCTTGCACCCGCACGCGCATGCGCCCCGGGTGCGGTGACGGGATCAGCGAGATTCCCGAGGTCAGCACGCGGATGACTGCGCCTTCGAACGGCTCGTCGCCGACAAACAGGTTCGATCCGCCGCCGAGCACGAACCACTCGTCTCCTCGAGCCCACGTCTCGCGCAGTGCGTCGATGAGCTCCGGTGTGGTCGTGGCATCCAGCATCCGCTCGGGGGCGGCGCCGGTGCGCAGCGTCGTCAGTTGCGCGAGCGGGATCGGGGTGATCTCAGTCATGCGCACTCAGAGCGCGGCGCGCAGCTGCGCCTTGACGAGCACGGTCGCGTCCGTGTGCTTCACGGTGAGGTCGATGCGCACAGTGGTCTCGTCGACCGCGCCGACCTTCGCCAGCACGGATACATCCGCTCCGGTCTCGGGGTCGACCAGGACGGGCCGCGTGAAGCGCACGCCGTAGTCGGTGATCTTCGCGACGTCACCGAGCGCCGATACGACGACCGACGAGGCGATTCCCATCGTGAGCATGCCGTGCGCGAGAACGCCGGGAAGGCCGACGGATGCCGCGACATCATCACGGTAATGGATCGGGTTGAAGTCGCCGGAAGCTCCCGCATAGCGGACCAGCGATTCGCGGGTGAGGTGGATGGTGCGCTCGGCGATCACGTCGCCGACTGACAGGGCGGAGAGGTCAGAGAAACCGGTCATGCTGCATCCTCCTCGTCTGAGCCGACCAGCAGCACGCTCGTCGCGGTGACGACGTGGCTGCCCGAAGCATCCGTGATCTCGGCTTCGCTGTTGATCATCGCGTTGCCTGCCATCATGCGGATGCTGGTGACCTTGAGCCGCGCGGTGAGCTCATCGCCCGCGACGATGGGGCGGGTATACGCGAAGCGCTGCTCGGCGTGGATGGTGCGGGCCAGCACGATGCCGGAGTCCGGCTCGCCGAGCAACTGCTGCAGCGTGAGGTCTTGGATGACCATCGCGAACGTCGGCGGCGCCACGACATCGGCGTAGCCCAGAGCACGGGCAGCATCCACATCGACATGCAGCGGAGCATCGGCGAAGACGGCACGCGCGAACTCGCGCACCTTCTCTCGGCCGACCAGGTATGGCGGCGTCGGCGGGAATTCCCGGCCGACCAATTCGGAGTTCACAGGCACCCGTCGAGTCTACCGACCGGATGCCTCACCCTCGGCGTTTGTGCGACCGCAGCGCCTTGATAGCCATCTGCACGGCGATCACGACGAGATATGCGGCGAACAGCATGTTGCCGAGGAATGGGTCGATGAGCGTGGCCAGCCACGCTCCGAGCGCGGTCATTGTGCAGGCCGAGAGGCCGATGATGCCGGCGGCGAGCAGATCGACGTTGCGATGGCGGAGGTTTCCGATCGTGCCGGAGATCGCCGTCGGAATCATCATCATCAGCGACGTGCCCTTGGCTTCGAGGTCGCTGGTACCGAAGACGAGCATCAGCACCGGGACGATGATGACTCCGCCGCCGACGCCGATGAGCCCGGCAATGATGCCGGTGCCGACGCCGACCAGTGCCAGGCCCGTGCCGTTCAGCCATCCGAGTTCAAGCTCTGCCGTGCGTGAAGGCACCACGAGGAACAGTGTGACGATCACGATGACGAGGAAGCCGACGAAACCCCAGCGCAGCGCGCTCTGTGAGATCTTCGGCAGCAGTCGCGTACCGATCTGCGCGCCGATCACCGCGCCGGCGGCGAGGATGATCGCGGGGATCCACGCCACCGCTCCGGAGACGGCATACGAGATCACGCCGACGCTCGCGGTCGGAACGATCGCCGCGAGCGAGGTTCCGGCGGAGATGCGCTGGTCAAAGCTGAGCAGCAGGACGAGCAGGGGCACGATGACCGTTCCGCCGCCGACACCGAAGAGTCCAGAGAGCAGGCCTGCGATGAGACCGATGAGAACGAAGGTCACGTAGGCCCGCGGGCCGCGGATCCTCGCAGTGGCGGAGTCTGTCACTTCGTTCCTCGTCTCGCGCCCAGTCGCGCGCTGATCGCCGATGCGGCGTCTTGCAGTCGTGGCACCACTTCGTCCATGCGCGCGGAGGTGAACCGATCGGCAGGCCCCGACACCGACAATGCCGCCACGGTCTGCCCCGATCCGTCACGCACTCCAACCGCGACCGAACTCACGTTCGCGATCGTCTCATTGGATGCCATGGCGAAGGTGTGCGCTCGCACTTCGGAGATACGCGTTCTGATCTCATCCGGTGTCAACGATTCGTGCAAAGTCGCATCGTGCTCGTGATCGGCGAGCACGCGATCGATTTCGGCATCCGTAAGACCGCTCATGAGTACGCGACCGTTGGCACCCGACCAGAGGGGGTACAGCCGGCCCATCTCGGAAGCGAATCGGATCTGCGCGTTGCTCTGCACTTCTTCGAGGAACACGCGGGCGTTCCCGACGGCAACGGACAACCCGACCGTCTCGAGACTCTCGTCACGCAGCGTGAACATGTACGGCCGCGCCTCATTCACGAGCACGTTGCCGCCGTTGTAGCCGAGGCCGATCACCAGCGCCTGCGGGCCGATCCGGTATCTCTGCGTCGCGGGATCCTGGATCACCATCCCGCTCGCGGAGAGCGTCGCGAGGATGCGCTGCACCGTACTGCGAGCGAAGCCGGTGGTGGGGGCGAGCTCTCGCGCGCTCGCCCCGTCACCACTCGCGCGGAGGGCGGAGAGAATCTGGATCGCCTTGGAAATGGCGTTGTCCTGAGTTCCCTCCATCACGTCAGACTACCGCCCTCAGCACCGCTCATTCGGACGGCAGGCCCTTGCCGCGCGCTTCATACAGCGCGAGCACACGTTCGCGGGGAATCACGCCGCAGCGAATCGCCCAGTCGTCGTATGCCGCGGACAGCGTCTCAACCAGCCGGGGATGGTCCGCCGCAACATCGTGCAGCTCGGTGCGGTCTGCGACCATGTCGTACAGTTCCCACTGCTGGCTGTACTTCTTCACCAGTTTCCACTTGCCGCGGCGCACACCGCAGTTGCCCTCGTGCTCCCAGTACAGGAAGCGCTGCTCGTCCTTCGCGTCGTCGCGCAGCGTGGACAGCATGCTCGTACCTTCCAGCGGCAGCGGCGTGCGGTCCGTGTAGGTGTCCGGGTATTCAACGCCGGCTGCCTCCAGCACGGTCGACATGACGTCGGTCAGCTGGTGCGGCTGCGTGCGCATGACGCCCGCATCGATCGAGTTCGGCCAGCTGACGATCAGCGGAGTGGAGATCCCGCCCTCGTGGATCCAGTGCTTGTACTCCCGGAACGGCGTGTTGGACAGGTTCGCCCAGGCCCGTCCGTAAGTCGCATAGGTGTCCTCGCCTCCGGGGAAGATGCTCGGGTCATTGCCGGGGCGCACCTCTCGGCCGTCACGGGTGATGGCGTCGAAGGTGACGTACGTCGTGACGAACTCCTTCGCCGTCTCCAACGGCATCTCCTCTGCGCATCCGCCGTTGTCGGAGAGGAAGATGACGAGGGTGTCATCGAACGTGCCCTGACGCTTGAGCTCGTCGACGACCCGGCCGACGCCCTGGTCCATGCGATCGATCTGTGCGGCATATACCGCCATGCGCATGGCTTCCCACTCCTTGTCGGTGACGTCGTCCCATGCCGGGATGCGTGCGTCACGTTCGGTGAGTGCCCACTGGCCGTCGATGATGCCGGATGCCACGAGGCGAGCCAGCCGCTCGGCGCGCAGCGTGTCCCAGCCGGCGTCGAAGCGTCCGGCGTACTTGGCGATGTCCTCTTCGAGGGCATGCAGCGGCCAGTGCGGTGCGGTGTATGCGACGTAGAGGAAGAACGGGTCGTCCTCGTGATCGCGGTGGTGATCCTGCAGGAACGTAACGGCGTTATCGCTGATCGCGTCGGTGTAGTAGAAGTCTTCCGCCTCGGTCTCGGCCTCGACGTTCTCCTCACCGCGGGTCAGCGTGCGCGGCTGGAAGAAGCTGCCCGCCCCCTCCAGCGTGCCGAAGAACTCGTCGAATCCGCGGCGCGTAGGCCAGGCATCCGTGGGGTGATGGATGCTGCCGGCCATGTGCCACTTGCCGGAGATGTAGCTGCGGTACCCGGCGGGCTTGAGTGCCTCGGCGATGGTCAGGCAGTCCTTGTTGAGGTTGCCCGCATAACCCTCGGGTGAGTCGTCGTAGTTCAGGATGCCGATGCCGGTCTGATGCGGGTGCAGTCCGGTCAGCAGCGACGCGCGCGACGGGCTGCACCGCGCGGTGTTGTAGAACTGGGTGAGCGTCGCTCCCCCACCGGCGAGAGCGTCGATGTTCGGCGTCTGGACTTCTCCGCCGAAGCATCCGATGTCAGAGAATCCCATGTCGTCGACGAGGACGAGGACGACGTTCGGGGCAGTGGGTGCGGGGCTGGTCATGATCTTCTCTTCCGGTTCTGAGTCGTTCGTCATTGCGAAACGGTTTCGGTCTGCCGCTCGGCACGCTCAGCGCGCTCAGCGCGCTCGCGCAGGTCGGCATCGACGTCATCGTGGGCGGTCTCTTTGGCGAAGTACAACGACACCAGGGCGATGGCCGCGGCGACCATGATGTAGACGGCGACCGGCCACGAGGATCCGGAGATCGACACCAGCCAGATCGCGATGATCGGCGCGATCGCACCGGAGGGCAGCACGCCGAGCTGGTAGACGAGCGACATGCCCGTGTAGCGGATGCGAGCGGGGAAGAGCTCTGCGAAGAACGCGGCCTCTGCACCGAACATCGTGCAGGCGCCGAGCGCCCAGCCCAGCATGATCGCGAGCCAAATGAGCTGCTCCACACCGCTGTCGATCAGTGCGAACACGGGGAAGGCGGTGACGAAGGCCACGGCCGCACCGGCAGCGAAGACCGGACGGCGACCGTACTTGTCGGAGAGCTTCCCGGCGAAGGGGATCACGAAGAATCCGATCACGCTGGAGACGAGCAGACCATTGAGCGCGTAAGTACTGGACAGGCCGAGCACCGTGGTCGTGTAGGTGAGGATGAACGCGTTGTAGACGTTGAAGGTGATGCTCTCGCTGAAACGCGCGCCGATGCCGATGAGGATCTGCTTCGGGTAGTGGCGGATGACCTCGAATACAGGAACCTTGACGCGCTCACCGGTCTTGACCATGTCAGTGAATGCCTTCGGCTCGCTGACCTGCAGACGCACGATGAGGCCAACGACGACGAGCAGGATGCTGGCGAGGAACGGGATGCGCCAGGTCCATGCCAGCAGAGCGTCATCGCCGGGCATCGAGGCGAGGTTGACCGCGACGGTCGACAGCAGCAGACCCAAGGGCACGCCGGTCTGCGGCCAGGAGGAGAACAGGCCGCGCTTGCCGCGTGGCGCGTGCTCGAAGGTGAGGATGGCAGCGCCGCCCCACTCTCCGCCGAGACCGATGCCCTGCAGCATCCGGAGGATCAGGAGCAGGATGGGCGCCGCGACGCCGATCTGCTCGTAGGTAGGCAGGCAGCCCATCAGGAATGTCGAGATGCCCATGATGAGCATCGTGATGACCAGGATCTTCTTGCGGCCGATACGGTCACCGAAGTGGCCGAAGATGAGACCGCCGATGGGGCGGGTGATGAAGCCGGCTGCGAACGTACCGAACGCCACGAGAGTACCCATCAGCGGGTCGAACTCCGGGAAGAACTGCGAGTTGAAGACGAGCGCGGCCATGGTGGCGTAGAGGAAGAAGTCGTACCACTCGATCACCGACCCGAAAACGCTCGCGAAGACGGTGTTGCGCTGCTGCGGTGTCACAGTTGCAGATTTTGAGTTCACCTTTGGACTCCAGTGTGAGGGTGATGGAAAAGTATGTGTCCCGTAGTTTGGGACAGTGTCCCATCTACGGACCAACTCTAGCGCACGAAGAAGGCCCGCCCTCCCTAAATCGGGATGGCGGGCCTTCTTTTAAGCGGTATTACTTGCCGGCCTCGACGAAGCCTGCGGCTTCAGCGGCTTCAGCGGTGCGGAACCAGACCTCAGCAACGGTCGCGTCGTACCACTGGCCATCGGGACGGTGGAACTTCATCGAGTCCTTGTTGCCCTTGATGTCGAAGCCCTCGGGTGCGGAGCCGTCCTCGTTGGGAGCAGCGGAATCCGCACCGAAGTCGCCGTCGACGAGTGCAGCGGGGGCGGCAGCCTCAACAGCTGCACCCTCCTCCTGCGACTCGACATCGGCAGCCTCGGTAGCCGGGGCAGCCTTCTCGGCGGCCGGAGCAGCCTTGGCAGACTTCTTGACCTTCGGCGTGACGGGCTCGAGAACGAGCTCGATCACTGCCATCGGGGCGTTGTCGCCCTTACGGAAGCCGACCTTCGTGATGCGGGTGTAGCCACCCTCACGCTCGGCGACCAGCGGGGCAATCTCAGTGAACAGAGTGTGCACGACACTCTTGTCACCGATGACGGCCAGAACGCGACGACGCGCGTGCAGGTCTCCGCGCTTGGCGAAGGTAACCAGTCGCTCGGCGTAGGGACGCAGGCGCTTGGCCTTGGTCTCCGTCGTCTTGATCGACTTGTGGGTGAAGAGCGATGCTGCCAGGTTGGCAAGCATCAGACGCTCGTGTGCGGGGCCGCCTCCGAGGCGGGGACCCTTAGTGGGCTTAGGCATATTGATCTAACTCCTGGTCAGAATTTCGGGGAGGTCAGAAGGACTCGTCTTCGTTGCCGCTGTAGAAGTGGGCGCCATCAAAACCGGGCACCGAATCCTTGAGCGACAGACCGAGCGAGATGAGCTTGTCGCGCACCTCGTCGACCGACTTCTGGCCGAAGTTACGGATGTTCATGAGCTGCGTCTCCGACAGTGCCACGAGCTCAGACACCGAGTTGATGCCCTCGCGCTTCAGGCAGTTGTAGGAACGAACCGACAGGTCGAGGTCCTCGATCGGCATGGACAGCTCACTGGAGAGCACAGGCTCCACAGGTGCCGGGCCGATCTCGATGCCCTCTGCTTCGACGTTCAGCTCGTGTGCGAGGCCGAACAGCTCGATCAGGGTCTTCGCAGCCGAAGCGACAGCATCGCGCGGGGCGATGTTGTTCTTCGTCTCGACGTCGAGAATGAGCTTGTCGAAGTCGGTACGCTCACCGGCACGAGTTGCCTCGACGCGGTAGCTGACCTTGAGGACCGGCGAGTAGATCGAGTCGACAGGAATCTGACCGGCCTCGGCGTACTCGTTACGGTTCTGGGTCGCAGACACGTAGCCACGTCCACGCTCGATGGTGAGCTCGAGCTCGAACTTGGCGGTGTCGTTGAGCGTTGCGATGACGAGCTCGGGGTTGTGCACCTCGACACCGGCCGGAGCCGAAATGTCAGCGGCGGTCACTTCGCCCGCACCGGTCTTACGCAGGTAAGCGGTGATGGGCTCGTCGCGCTCGCTCGAGACGACAAGCTTCTTGATGTTAAGGATGATCTCAGTGACATCCTCCTTCACACCGGGGATGGTGCTGAATTCGTGCAGCACACCGTCGAGGCGGATGCTGGTGACAGCAGCGCCGGGAATCGACGAGAGCAGGCTACGACGCAGCGAGTTACCGATCGTGTAACCGAAACCGGGCTCGAGCGGCTCGATGATGAACCGGCTGCGGTCCTCGGCGATCTTTTCCTCGGTCAGTGTGGGACGCTGTGCAATAAGCACTCTGTGTTCCTTTCGATCACATATCCGCTATATGACATGTGGTGGGTGAGGTTTTGAGTTTTGGAAGTCAGGTGCCCGGTAACGGGCGGAGCGAGGGATGCCGAAGCATCCCTCGCAGCAGCCAGATCAGACGCGACGGCGCTTCGGCGGGCGGCATCCGTTGTGCGCCTGCGGAGTGACGTCCTGAATCGAACCCACCTCGAGGCCAGCGGCCGTGAGTGAGCGGATCGCGGTCTCGCGGCCGGAGCCCGGACCCTTCACGAAGACGTCAACCTTCTTGACACCGTGCTCCTGAGCCTGGCGGGCGGCCGACTCGGCAGCCATACCAGCGGCGTACGGGGTCGACTTGCGCGAGCCCTTGAAGCCCACGCCACCGGAGGATGCCCAGCTGATGACAGCGCCAGACGGGTCGGTGATCGAGACGATCGTGTTGTTGAACGTCGACTTAATGTGGGCCTGGCCCAATGCGATGTTCTTCTTTTCCTTGCGGCGCGGCTTGCGCGCGGCGGCCTTAGGTGCAGCCATGAAATTCTTCTCCTATTTCCTGGCCGCTACTTAGCGGGCCTTCTTCTTGCCGGCGACGGTGCGCTTCGGGCCCTTGCGGGTACGTGCGTTGGTCTTGGTGCGCTGACCGTGCACGGGCAGGCCGCGACGGTGGCGGATGCCCTGGTAGGAGCCAATCTCAACCTTGCGGCGGATGTCGGCTGCAACCTCGCGGCGCAGGTCACCCTCCACCTTGTAGTTGCCTTCGATGTAGTCACGAAGGATGATCAGCTGCTCGTCGCTGAGGTCCTTGACGCGGATCGACTCGTCGATCTCGGCCGCCTTGAGGATCTCGACAGAGCGGGTACGGCCAACGCCGTAAATGTAGGTAAGGGCGATCACCACGCGCTTATCGCGCGGGATGTCAACGCCGGCAAGACGTGCCATGCGGTTTCTCCTGGATGAGTAGAGGTGTGGAGCAGGATGTGGACCCGGGCCTCAGTCCCGAGGTGTCCCCCACGTACGTGGGTTCTTGATCCTGCCTAGTTGCGTATTGAGTTGTGAGTCAGACCTGAAGAATGGCCCTGACGCCGGGGGTTCAGCCCTGGCGCTGCTTGTGGCGCGGGTTGCTCTTGCAGATCACCATGACGCGGCCGTGACGACGGATCACCTTGCAGTGATCGCACATGGCCTTGACGCTGGGCTTGACCTTCATGATGTTTCCTGTTCGCTGTCTTCGTGTCTTCTTCGCCCGCTGAACAAGTCAATGGACGAAGACGATCGTTACTTCTCGACCGATCAGCGGTAGCGGTAGACGATACGGCCGCGAGTCAGGTCGTAGGGGCTGAGCTCCACGACCACGCGGTCTTCGGGGATGATGCGGATGTAGTTCTGCCGCATCTTGCCGGAGATCGTTGCCAGGACTTTGTGCCCGTTGCTGAGCTCAACGCGGAACATCGCGTTGGGCAAAGCCTCCGAGATCACGCCCTCGATCTCGATGACACCGTCTTTCTTAGCCATAGCCTCGCTGACGCTTTTGCAGACCGGTCGATCTGCGGTGGATAGATGATTGCGGTGCCGCACCGGACGGACACGCCGAAACCGGGCACAGAGGCACCAACGCTCTATCTTATCCGCCCGGATGCCATCCGGCAACTTGAGCGCGAAAGCGGGCCGCTCCCGAAGGAACGACCCGCTTTCTGGAGCTGAAGTATCAGCCGAAGTGTCAGCCCTTCAGCCCTGCGATCAGTGCCGTGATTTCCGGGCCCGTGAACGCGTTCTCGACGCGCGTGCCATCGATCTCGAGCGTCGGGGTGCCCTGGATCTCGTGCGCATCGGCCTGCGATTCGGAGTACTTCATGTAGGTGCCGTCGGCGATGCAGTCGGCCGCGGATCCCGCACCAACCTCCTCCGCCATGGCGGTGAGCTCTTCGACGCTGAGGCCCGCAGTGTTCTCCGCCGGCTGGTTCTCGAACAGCGAGTTGAAGAAGTTCAGCGCGGAGTCCGGAGCCTCGGAAGCGACACAGTACATGGCGCCAGCAGCGAGGGAGGAGTACTCCTGCGTCGTCGAGTAGCGGTTCAGGATAGAGATCGGGTGAATGTTCAGCGTGATCTCGTCAGCCGCTGCGGCCTCCTGCAGTGCGCCGCCGTGCATGTCCTCGAAGTCGCCGCAGATGGGGCAGATGAAATCGACGAAGACGTCGACCTCGGTCTCGCCCTCACCGAAGCTGATCGCCCCAGTCTCGTCATTGACCAGTGCGCTGCTCTCCGGCGCGGTACCGGGAGCACTGGCCTGGTTGTTCAGGAACACGACCAGGCCGCCGAGAACGACGAGGACGACAACAACCGCAATCGAGATTCCGACGGCGAACCAGTTGGTGTTGCTCTTGGCAGCAGCAGCCATTTCATTCCGATCTATCGAGGCTCACGTCGCGCGCGAGTCCGGGAGTATGAGGGGTGCTGTGCGCACCCGTACTTGATCAATCCTGCCGGTTTTTTCTATGCGCCCGTTGTGAGCACGCCGCCCCGAGGTATGAGGCATCCACTTTCGCGTGCCCGACCATCTTCTGCGTGAGACATCACGCTGGCGATGGTGGCTCACGCTGAGCGTGTCGCCATCGGCCGAACGTGTCGCGGGCGGCGGGTGGTGCCTCGCGGGCGGCTGCGGGTGGTGTCCACCTTCCTCCGGCCCCCGACTTGTTCTGCACAGGTACGCCAAAACGGATGCTATCCACCGAACGCGTAATCGCGGGTGTCGCTGCGCAAGGATGCTGGAATGCCTCTGCTCCTCAAAGATCGCGCCGTCGTCGTCTCGCCTCTCGCTCTCGTCACCACCGCCGAGGCGCGGATGCTCCATATCGTACTGACGCCGACGGTCTGGCGTCGCCTGCGTCGAGGCATCTACGTCAACCGCGCGGCGTACGAGAAGCTCCTGCCGTGGACGAAGTATTCCGTTCGCGTCCATGCCTTCGCTCGGCTTCATCCCGACGCCGCCCTCTGCCTGGAGTCTGCGGCAGTCCCGCACGGCTTGCCGCATTTCGGACAGACGGAGTACATCCATGTCTATGATCCTCACCGCTCGAGATCTCGGAAGTTCGGCGACGTCTTCGTGCACACCAGCATCGAGCAGAGGGAGGTCGGTCGGATCGGCGGGGTTCTCACCACCAGCTTCCTGGATACCGTGATCGATCTATGCCGTGTGCTTCCGCCCGCGCATGCGTTGACCATCGCGGACAGTGCGATCTCCCCGGTGCAGGGAGGGCTGCTCACTCTCGACCAGTTGCGCGCGGAATCCGAGACTCAGGAGAATCGGCGGGGACGGTCGCTGCTGCGTTGGGTGTGGGCTCGTGCAGATGGCCTGTCGGAGTCGCCGTCCGAGAGTGTGAGTCGCGCCGTGATCGAGTGGAGCGGGTTCGAGCAGCCCGAACTGCAGCGGAAGTTCCACTATGAGGGCGAGCTCGATCGTACCGATTTCTTCTTCCCCTCAAATGGCGCGATCGGCGAGGCCGACGGGTGGGAGAAATATCAGCTGAAGGATCCCAAGAAGGCTGCAGTGTTACTCGCCGATGAGAAACGACGAGAGGATCGGCTCCGGCGCAACGGGCATCCATTCGCCAGATGGGAGTTCGCCGGCGCGCGAAAGGTGAAGCCGCTGGTGGAGGCACTGCTCGCGGCGAAGGTCCGCCGCATCGCGCCCCCTCAGATGCGAATGCTCAAGACGCTCTCAATCAATCCGCGCGCTGTTCCGCCTCCAACATCCCGCCCCTGAGTCACCGCTCACGCGTCCGCGACATGCTCAGCGTGAGACACCAAGCCCAGCATGGTGTCTCACGACGAACATGTCGCGCGAGCGGATGCCGGGCACCGGGCATGTTGTCTCACGACGAAGGTGTCGCGCGAGCGGATGCCGGAACTCAGAGGGGCCGGGCGGGCCGGAGGAGTTAGACCGAAGGGGCCGGAGGAGTTAGGCCGAAGGGTCCGGAGGGCCCAGGCCGAAGGGCCTAGTCCGAAGGGGCTAGGCCGACCGGGGCGGGCCTAAGCCAGGGGGACGGGGGTCACGCCGAAGGGGGCGAGGCCGGCGGCGCCGCCATCCGGCGCAGTGAGAACCCAGATGCCACCCTCGTGGCGGGCGACGCTGTGCTCCCAGTGCGAGCCGTCGGTGCCGTCGACCGTCGAAACGGTCCAGTCGTCGTCCTCGACCAGGGTCTCTTCTCCCCCGGCGGTGACCATCGGCTCGATCGCGAGCACCAGACCTGCCTTGACTGCGGCGCCCGGGTCGGGAGTGCGGTAGTTGAAGACGCTGGGGGCCTCGTGCATCTTGCGTCCGATGCCGTGGCCGACGTACTCACGCAGGATGCCGTAGTGCTGCCCAGAAACCTCAGAGGGGCCCTGCGCTTCGATGTACTCCTGGATCGCTGCGCCGATATCGCCGATATAACCAACGGATGCCATGGCGGCAATTCCCGCCCACATCGAACCCTCGGTCACTCGCGAAAGCTCCTCGCGCCGCGCGAGAACCACAGAATCGACAGAGTCAGAACCAGGCACAATAAATGTCCGAGCGCTGTCGCCGTTCCACCCCTGGAACTGCGCACCACTGTCGACCGAGACAATGTCCCCGGCCTCCAGCACGCGGGAGCCGGGGATGCCGTGGACAACCTCGTCGTTTACGGAGATGCAGGTGGTGTGGTGGTATCCACGCACGAGCTTGAAGTTCGACTCCGCGCCGCGAGCAACCACAGCGGCGAATGCCGCAGCATCCACCTCGGCGGTGGTCACTCCAGCCCGAATGACAGCGGCAGCAGCATCCAACGATGCAGCGGTGATGAGGCCGGGTTCGACCATCGACCGCAGCTGCGCTGGCGTCTTGTAGATAGAGCGGCGGAACATGTCAGAGCGCAGCGTGCAGTCCGCGGGCGCCCAGCGCCGCGGAGATGCGCACGGTGATCTCGTCGAGCGAGCCCACACCGTTGACGGCATCGACGATGCCACGCTCACGGTACACAGCGAGGATCGGTGCGGTCTCGTTCTCGTAGATGTCGAGGCGGTGCGCGATGGCTTCCTCGGTGTCGTCCGAGCGGCCCTGCTCCTCGGCACGCAGCGTCAGACGCGTCATGCTCTCCGCACGCGGAACATCCAGCAGGATGACTGCATCCAGAGCCTCACCGCGAGCGGTGAGGAACTCGTCGAGGTGTCCGACCTGGACAGCGTTACGCGGGTACCCGTCGAGCAGGAAGCCCTTCGCCGCATCGTCCTGCGACAGCCGGTCGCGCACGATCTCACTCGTCAGCTCGTCCGGCACGAGGTCGCCGCGATCGAGGATCTCGGTGACCTGGCGGCCCAGTTCCGTGCCGCCCTTGATGTTCGCGCGGAAGATGTCACCGGTGGAAACCACCGGGATGCCGAAGGCCGAAGCAATGCGCACGCCCTGCGTGCCTTTGCCGGAGCCCTGCGGGCCAACGATGAGAAGTCGTGCGGATGCTGTCAACGGAGAAGCCCTTCGTAGTGACGTTGCTGAAGCTGTGCGTCGATCTGCTTGACGGTCTCAAGACCCACACCGACGATGATGAGGATTGAGGCGCCACCGAACGGGAAGTTCTGGTTCGCTCCGACAGTCGCGAGAGCGATGAGCGGGATGAGCGCAACCAGACCCAGGTAGATGGACCCTGGGAACGTGATGCGGGTGATGACGAAATCGAGGTACTCGGCCGTCGGACGCCCGGCACGGATACCGGGGATGAACCCGCCGTACTTCTTCATGTTGTCGGCGACCTCAACAGGGTTGAACGTGATCGCGACGTAGAAGTAGGTGAAGCCGACGATCAGCAGGAAGTAGATCGCCATGTAGAGCGGCTGGTCACCGGTGGTGAGGTTCTGCGAGACCCAGACGACCCATGCGGCCGGCGTTGAGCCGTCCTGCGGAGTGTTGAACTGCGCGATGAGCATCGGGATGTACAGCAGCGACGACGCGAAGATGATCGGGATCACACCCGCCATGTTCACCTTGATCGGGATGTAGGTGTTCGTGCCACCGTAGGTGCGCCTGCCAACCATGCGCTTGGCGTACTGCACGGGGACACGTCGCTGCGATTGCTCAACGAAGACCACGAGCCCAGTGACGACGATGCCGACCGCGAGGACCAAGAGGAACACTTCGAAGCCGTTCGACTCGAAGATGGCCCACATTGCCGACGGGAACGTCGCAGCGATGGACGTGAAGATCAGCAGCGACATGCCGTTGCCGATGCCACGCTCGGTGACGAGCTCGGCGAACCACATGATCAGGCCGGTGCCGGCTGTCATCGTCATGATGATGAGCAGCTGCGCCCACCAGACGTCATTGGTCAGCAGCTGCTGGCAGGCCGCGACATCTGTGGTGCCGAAGAGTTGACCGCTGCGTGCCACGGTGACGAGCGTCGTCGACTGCAGCAGCGCGAGAGCGATGGTGAGGTACCGCGTGTACTGGGTGAGCTTGCCCTGACCGGCCTGGCCCTCCTTGTGCAGCGCCTCAAAGTGCGGGATGACCACGCGCAGCAGCTGGGTGATGATCGTCGCGGTGATGTAGGGCATGACGCCCAGCGCGAAGATCGAGAGCTGAAGCAGGGCTCCACCTGAGAACAGGTTGACCAGACTCAGTAGTCCGTCGGTACCCGCGCTGACGCGCAGACACTCCTCGACGTTCGGAAAATGCACGAACGGAGACGGGACATGCGAACCAAGCCGGTAAATGGCGATGATCGCCAGTGTAAAACCGATCTTCCGACGCAGGTCGGGTGTGCGGAAGATCCGCGCGATAGCGCTAAACAAGGGCGTTCCTCCTGAAAAGGGTTGCCAACCCGCAATGGGCGGCCGAAAGACCAGCGTAACGCAGAGAGGGGCCGGAGAATCTCCGACCCCTCTCTGACGTGGTTACTTGACGGATCCGCCCGCAGCCACGATCTTCTGCTCGGCAGAGCCAGAGACCTTGTCAACCGTGACGGTGAGCTTCACGGCGATGTCGCCGTTTCCGAGAACCTTGACCTTCTCGTTCTTGCGAACAGCACCCTTGGCGACCAAGTCGACAATGGTGACGTCGCCGCCCGAGGGGTACAGTTCCGCGAGCTTTTCCAGGTTCACAACCTGGTACTCGACGCGGAACGGGTTCTTGAACCCGCGCAGCTTCGGGGTGCGCATGTGCAGAGGCATCTGCCCACCCTCAAAGCCGACGCGAACTGTGTTGCGTGCCCTCGTACCCTTGGTACCGCGACCAGCAGTCTTACCCTTGGAACCTTCACCGCGACCGACACGAGTCTTCGCAGTGTTGGCGCCGGGGGTCGGACGCAGGTGGTGGACCTTGAGCACACCGGGACGGGATGCCGGAGCATCCGCCTTCGGAGCAGCCTTCTTGGCGGCCGGCTTCTTCGCAGCTGCCTTGGCCGGAGCCTTGTCAGCGGCCTTAGCCGGAGCCTTCTTCGCGGCAGCAGCCTTGGGAGCGGCAACCTTCTTCGGGGCCTTTTCAGCCTCGACGGTGTCGTTCTTCTCAGCCATTAGTCGATCTCCTCAACCTGGACGAGGTGTGCGACGGTCTTGACGTAGCCGCGCACCTGCGCGTCGTCGGGGCGGACGGTGCTGTCGCCGATCCGCTTCAGACCGAGGCTGCGCAGCGTGTCACGCTGGTTCTGCTTCTCGCTCACCTTGGACTTGATCTGGGTGACCTTCAGACGCGCGGCCATCAGGCACCTACCTTCGCAGCAGCCGCAGCTGCGGCCTTTGCCTCGTTACGGAGGATGATGTCCGGAACAACGGCGTCGTACGGCAGGCCGCGGCGAGCCGCGACTGCACGAGGCTCTTCGAGGCTCTTGAGCGCCGCAACGGTCGCGTGCACGATGTTGATCGTGTTCGACGAGCCCAGCGACTTCGAGAGGACATCGTGGATGCCAGCGCACTCGAGTACGGCGCGAACCGGACCACCGGCGATAACACCGGTACCGGCAGCAGCCGGACGCAGCAGAACGACGCCAGCAGCGGCCTCACCCTGCACGGGGTGCGGGATCGTGGTGGCGACGCGGGGCACGCGGAAGAAGTTCCGCTTGGCCTCTTCGACACCCTTGGCGATAGCCAGGGGCACCTCACGAGCCTTGCCGTAGCCAACGCCAACCAGACCGTTGCCGTCACCGACGACCACGAGAGCGGTGAAGCTGAAGCGACGACCACCCTTCACGACCTTCGAGACGCGGTTGATGGTGACAACGCGCTCCATGAACTGGTTCTCGCCACGGTCGCGCGAGTTGCGGTCGCGTCCACCCTGGTTGCGTCCATCGCCACGGCCACCGCCGCGGCGGTTTTCGCGCGCGGGCTCTGCCTGGGTCGTGCCGGCAGCCGTCTCGGAGACGACAGCGGCAACCTCAGCAGCAGCCGTTTCGGGAGCGGCAGTAGCCGTTTCGGTCACTTCTTTCTCCTTGTTGTCACTCACAGTGCGAGCCCTCCTTCGCGGGCGCCGTCTGCGATGGCCGCAACGCGACCTGCATAACGGTTGCCACCGCGGTCGAAGACGACCTCTGAGAATCCGGCAGCCTTCGCACGGTCTGCGAGAAGCTCGCCAACCTTGCGGGCCTTAGCGGTCTTGTCACCGTCGAACGAGCGCAGCTCGGTCTCGAGTGTGGATGCCGATGCAACGGTGAGACCCTTGCTGTCGTCGACCAGCTGGACGAAGACGTGGCGGGCCGAACGGTTGACGACCAGACGCGGACGCGCCTCAGTGCCGACGACCTTCTTGCGAAGGCGGGCGTGACGACGCGCGCGGGCGTCAGATTTTGTTTTGACAGCCATGGTTACTTACCACTCTTTCCGGCCTTGCGACGCACGATCTCGCCGGCGTAACGCACACCCTTGCCCTTGTACGGCTCAGGCTTACGAATCTTGCGGATGTTGGCAGCTGCCTCACCGACAGCCTGCTTGTCGATACCACTCACGACGAGCTTGTTGTTGCCCTCGACCGCGAAAGTGATGCCGGCGGGCGGCGCAACGACAACCGGGTGCGAGAAGCCAAGCGCGAACTCAACCGAGCCGCCCTTCTGCTGCACGCGGTAACCGGTACCAACGACCTCAAGGCCCTTGGTGTAACCCTGGGTCACGCCGATGATGTTGTTGTTGATGAGCGTGCGGGTCAGGCCGTGAAGCGACCGTGACTCACGCTCGTCGTCGGGACGGGAAACAACCACCTGGTTGTCCTCGACCGCGACCTCGATGGGGCTGGCCAGGTTCAGGGTGAGCTCACCCTTGGGGCCCTTCACCGCGACTGCACGGCCGTTGACCGCAATGGTCACGCCCGCAGGAATCTCGATGGGAAGTCGTCCAATACGCGACATTTCGAATTACCACACGTAGGCGAGAACTTCTCCGCCTACGCCCTTCTGCGAAGCCTGACGGTCCGTGAGGAGTCCGGAGGAAGTGGACAGGATGGCCACGCCAAGGCCGCCAAGGACCGTGGGGAGCTCCGTGGACTTTGCGTAAACGCGCAGTCCGGGCTTCGATACGCGCTTGATGCCCACGATCGAACGCTCGCGGGTGGGGCCGTACTTCAGCGTGATGGTCAGCGTCTCACCGACGCGAGCGTCGGTGACCTCGTAGCCGGCGATGAAACCCTGCTGCTCGAGGATCTGAGCGATGTGCGTCTTGAGCTTGCTCGACGGCAGGGACACGGAATCGTGGTGTGCCGAGTTCGCGTTGCGCAGACGGGTCAGCATATCTGCGACCGGGTCTGTCATTGTCATATTTATTTTCCTTTGTTCACGAGGTTTCGGCTGCCGTTACACGACAGACGACCTTCTATGAGATGCAATCTTCAATTGTAAGCGCACACGGGACCCCCGCCCGACGGGCGGGGGTCCACAGTGTCACGCCTTGGCGTCTTCGGGCTTGAACGGGAAGCCGAGGTGACGCAGAAGTGCACGACCCTCGTCATCCGTCTTGGCCGTGGTGACGACGGTGATGTCGAAGCCGCGAACGCGGTCGATCTTGTCCTGATCGATCTCGTGGAACACGCTCTGCTCCTGGATACCGAAGGTGTAGTTACCGTGACCGTCGAACTGCGTGCCCGAAAGACCGCGGAAGTCGCGGATACGGGGCAGTGCGAGCGAGACAAGGCGGTCGATGAACTCCCACGCACGATCTCCACGGAGGGTGACGTGCGCACCGATGGGCTGACCTTCACGCAGCTTGAACTGCGCGATGGACTTGCGGGCCTTCGTAACGATCGGCTTCTGGCCGGTGATCTTCGTGAGATCCTCAACCGCGCCGTCGATCACCTTGCTGTCGCGAGCCGCTTCACCGACACCGGTGTTGACGACGACCTTGACCAGCCGGGGGATCTGCATCACGTTGGTGTAGCCGAATTCTTCCTGCATCTTCTGCAGGATTTCGGCCCGGTACTTCTGCTTCAAGCGCGGCTGGATCTTGCCAGCCGGCGCGGCAGTGTCGGTGCTCATCAGAGGTCCTTACCTGACGTCTTCGCGTAACGCACGCGGACGGTGCGCTTGACGCCGTCCTTGGTCTGCTCCTCGACCCGGTGACCGACGCGAGTCGGCTTCTTGGTCGAAGGGTCGACAAGTGCGACATTCGAGATGTGGATGGGGGCTTCGATCGTCTCGATGCCACCCGTCTTGGTGCCGCGCTGCGTCTGGCCGACGCGGCTGTGCTTGGTGACGTAGTTCACGCCTTCGACGATGACGCGGTTGCGGTCAGAGAAGATCTCGAGGACCTTGCCCTGCTTGCCCCGGTCTCCGCCCTTGGCCTGCTTACGGCCAGTGATGACCTGAACCAGGTCACCCTTCTTGATGTTCGCCATAATTAAATAACCTCCGGCGCCAGCGAGACGATCTTCATGAACTTCTTGTCACGAAGTTCGCGGCAGACCGGTCCGAAGATGCGGGTGCCGCGAGGCTCCCCGTCAGTCTTCAGAAGGACGGCAGCGTTCTCGTCGAACTTGATGTAGGAGCCGTCCGCACGACGAACTTCCTTCTTGGTACGGACGATGACCGCCTTGACGACGTCGCCCTTCTTCACGTTTCCGCCGGGGATCGCGTCCTTGACCGTGGCCACGATGGTGTCACCCAGACCTGCGTAACGGCGGCGTGAGCCACCGAGAACGCGGATCGTGAGGAGTTCCTTCGCACCGGTGTTGTCGGCGACCTTGACGCGGGATTCTTGCTGAATCACTATTGCTCCTTAAGTAAGCCGGGAGGCTTACTTGGCCTTCTCGACGATTTCGACCAGACGCCAGCGCTTCGTGGCGCTGAGCGGACGAGTCTCGGTGATGACAACGAGGTCGCCAATGCCCGCCGAGTTGGTCTCGTCGTGCACCTTGCGCTTCTCTGTGCGGCGGATGACCTTGCCGTACAGGGGGTGCTTTACGCGGTCTTCGACCTCAACGACGATGGTCTTGTCCATCTTGTCGCTGGTGACGTAGCCACGCTGCGTCTTGCGGTAACCGCGAGCGTTCTCATCGCGCACATCGTGCGAGACGGGAGCTTCCGCTTCCTTCTTGGTGGCCATTACTCAGCCTTCCCTTCAGCGTCAGCCGAGGCATCCTCGGTCTTCTTCGCCTTCGACTTGGACGCCTTCTTGGCCGGGGCCTCGACCGGAGCAGGCGTCGCACGGATGCCCAGCTCACGTTCGCGGATCACGGTGTACAGGCGTGCGATGTCGCGCTTGACGGCGCGAATGCGGCCGTGGCTTTCCAGCTGGCCGGTGGCCGACTGGAAACGGAGGTTGAAAAGCTCCTCCTTGGCCTTGCGCAGCTCCTCAACGAGGCGCTGGTCTTCATACGTGTCTAGCTCCGTAGGAGCGAGCTCTTTGGTTCCGATCGCCATTACGCGTCGCCCTCCTCGCGCTTGATGATTCGTGCCTTGAGCGGCAGTTTGTGAATTGCTCGGGTCAGAGCCTCGCGAGCGATTTCCTCGGAGACACCGGCGACCTCGAAGAGGACGCGGCCCGGCTTGACGTTCGAGACCCACCACTCGGGCGAACCCTTACCGGAACCCATGCGGGTTTCAGCAGGCTTCTTCGTGAGCGGACGGTCCGGGTAGATGTTGATCCACACCTTTCCACCGCGCTTCATGTGACGGGTAACCGCGATACGAGCTGCCTCGATCTGACGGTTGGTCACATAAGCCGGAGTCAGTGCCTGGATGCCGAACTCTCCGAAGGAGACCTTCGTGCCACCAGTAGCCTGACCGGAACGACCCGGGTGATGCTGCTTGCGGAACTTGACCTTACGGGGGATGAGCATTATGCCGACGCTCCTTCTGCAACAGGAGCCTCGTTGCGCGGAGCGCGACGGCGGTCGCCGCCACGGTCATCGCGGCCACGGGACTTCGGTGCGTTAGCCTGCTCGCGAGCAAGCTCCTTAGCGGTGAGGTCACCCTTGTAGATCCAGACCTTCACGCCGATGCGGCCGAAGGTGGTCTTTGCCTCGTAGAAGCCGTAGTCGATGTTCGCACGAAGCGTGTGCAGCGGCACACGGCCTTCGCGGTAGAACTCCGAACGGCTCATCTCGGCGCCGCCGAGGCGGCCGGAGACCTGGATACGGATGCCCTTGACTCCAGCGCGCTGTGCGCCCTGGAGGCCCTTGCGCATCGCACGACGGAACGCCACACGAGCAGAAAGCTGCTCGGCGATGCCCTGTGCGACGAGCTGAGCGTCAGCCTCGGGGTTCTTGACCTCGAGGATGTTCAGCTGGATCTGCTTACCTGAGAGCTTCTCGAGGTCAGTACGGATGCGCTCTGCTTCGGCGCCACGACGACCGATCACGATGCCCGGACGGGCGGTGTGAATGTCGACGCGGACGCGGTCACGGGTGCGCTCGATCTCGATGTTCGAAACGCCGGCGCGGTCAAGCTGCTTCTGCAGCAGAAGACGAATCTTGATGTCTTCTGCGACGTAGTCAGAGTAGCGCTGGCCCTTCTTCGTCGAATCTGAGAACCAACGTGACACGTGATCCGTAGTGATTCCGAGGCGGAAGCCGTACGGGTTTACCTTCTGTCCCATTACTTGCTCGCCTTCTTCTTGCTGTCGCCCTCGGTTGCCGTAGCAACCTCCGGGGTCGAGAGCACGACCGTGATGTGGCTCGTGCGCTTCTTGATCTGGAAAGCGCGACCCTGTGCACGGGGGCGGAAACGCTTGAGCGTTGCACCCTCGTCTACGTAAGCGTTAGCCACGTACAGGTCGGCCGCGTCGAGGTACTCGCCGTCACGATCTGCCTTCACCTGTGCGTTGGCCATGGCCGACGCGACAAGCTTGTAGATCGGCTCGCTGGCGCTCTGCGCTGCGAACTTCAGGATTGCGAGGGCCTCTTCGGCCTGCTTTCCCTTGATGAGCGCGACGACACGACGAGCCTTCTGAGGGGTCACGCGGATGTGTCGCACGCGTGCGATGGACTCCACCATTTCTCTCTCCTCTATCGTCCCCGCGTTAGCGGCGACGGCCCTTCTTGTCGTCCTTCTCATGGCCGCGGAAGGTGCGGGTGGGCGAGAACTCGCCCAGTTTGTGACCGACCATGGTCTCGGTGACAAACACGGGGATGTGCTTGCGACCGTCGTGGACCGCGATCGTGTGACCCAGCATGGCCGGGATGATCATGGACCGACGTGACCAGGTCTTGATGACGTTCTTGGAACCAGCTTCGTTCTGCACGACAACCTTGCGAAGCAGGTGCTCGTCGACGAAGGGGCCCTTCTTGAGACTCCGTGGCATCTTCTCTACTCCTACTTACGCTTCTTAGACGCGGTGCGACGACGAACGATGTACTTGTCGCTTTCCTTGTTGGCGTGACGGGTACGACCCTCTGCCTGACCCCAAGGGGAAACAGGGTGACGTCCACCGGAGGTCTTACCCTCACCACCACCGTGCGGGTGATCAACCGGGTTCATGGCGACACCACGGACGGTCGGGCGGATGCCCTTCCAGCGGTTACGGCCAGCCTTGCCCCAGTTGATGTTCGACTGCTCGGCGTTGCCGACCTCGCCGATCGTTGCGCGGCAGCGTGCGTCGACGTTGCGGATTTCACCAGACGGCAGACGAAGCTGCGCGTAGATGCCTTCCTTGGCAACGAGACGAACGGATGCACCAGCAGAACGAGCCATCTTGGCACCGCCACCGGGACGGAGTTCGATCGCGTGGATCACCGTTCCGGTCGGGATGTTCTTCAGAGGCAGGTTGTTGCCGGGCTTGATGTCAGCGCCAGCACCCGACTCGATGACATCGCCCTGGTTCAGCTTGTTCGGCGCGATGATGTATCGCTTCTCGCCGTCGAAGTAGTGCAGCAGTGCGATGCGTGCGGTGCGGTTGGGGTCGTACTCGATGTGAGCGACCTTGGCGTTGACGCCGTCCTTGTCATTGCGCTTGAAGTCAATGACACGGTACTGGCGCTTGTGGCCACCACCGATGTGACGGGTCGTGATGCGGCCCTGGTTGTTACGGCCACCGGTCTTTGACAGTGGGCGCAGCAGCGACTTCTCAGGCGTCGATCGTGTGATCTCAGCGAAGTCAGCCACTGACGAGCCACGGCGACCGGGGGTCGTGGGCTTGTACTTGCGAATAGCCATTATTGTCCTTATCCCCCGGATCAGCCGATTGCCGTGAAGATGTCGATTGTGCCCGTCTTCAGGGTCACGATGGCGCGCTTGGTGTCCTTGCGCTTTCCCGTGCCGAAGCGGGTGCGACGGGTCTTGCCGACGCGGTTGATCGTGTTGACACCCGCAACCTTGACGCCGAAGATCTTCTCGATGGCGAGCTTGATCTCGGTCTTCGTAGCACGCGGGTCGACGAGGAAGGTGTACTTGCCTTCGTCGATCAGCGAGTAGCTCTTCTCAGAGACGACCGGCTTCAGGATGATGTCGCGGGGGTCCTTGTTGAACGCCGGCTGGAGGGCGCTTGCCTGCTCGGTCATGCCGAGACCTCCTCGGTTGTACCGGTCTTCGAGGCGATGAAGCCCTCGAGTGCGGCCTGGATGAAGACGATGTCGTCAGAGACGAGAACGTCGTACGCGTTGAGCTGGTCGTACGTGATGACGTGCACGTGGTCAAGGTTGCGAATGCTCTTGACCGTCGTGTTGTCATCGCGTGCGATCACGATGAGGACGCGCTTGGACGTAACAACGGTCGCGAGGAACTTCGCGGCGTTCTTGGTCGAAGGTGCGCCGTCGATGCCGAACGACTCGATGACGTGCAGGCGGTCACCGCGGAAGCGGTCGCTGAGCGAACCCCGGAGGGCTGCGGCGATCATCTTCTTGGGTGTGCGCTGCGAGTAGTCGCGAGGCTTCGGGCCGTGGACAATGCCACCACCGGTCATGTGCGGCGCGCGGATAGAACCCTGACGGGCGTTACCCGTGCCCTTCTGCTTGAAGGGCTTGCGGCCTGCACCGGAGACCTCACCGCGACGCTTGGTCGAGTGGGTTCCCTGGCGAGCCGCCGCGAGCTGCGCGACGACGACCTGGTGGATCAGCGGGATGTTCGTCTTGACGTCGAAGATCGAGGCGGGCAGCTCGATGGAGCCAGCCTTCTTGCCATCGATCGAGACAACGTCGAGCGCGAGAGTCGAGTCAGCCATGTTCAGGCACCCTTCACTGCGTTGCGGACGTAGACGAGGCGGCCACGAGCACCGGGGACGGCGCCCTTGACGAGCATGAGTCCCTTCTCGGCGTCGATGGCGTGCACCGTCAGGTTGAGGACGGTCACGCGCTCGCCACCCATACGGCCAGCCATGCGCATGCCCTTGAAGACGCGGCTCGGAGTCGACGATGCGCCGATGGAGCCGGGCTTACGGTGGTTGCGGTGTGCACCGTGCGATGCCGGGGCGCCCTTGAAGTTGTGACGCTTCATGACACCGGCGAAGCCCTTGCCCTTGCTGGTGCCGACTACGTCGACCAGCTGGCCTGCTTCGAACACACCGTCAACTGTGAGCTCCTGACCAAGCGAGTACTCAGCAGCATCCGACGTGCGGATCTCGGTGAGGTGGCGGCGCGGCGTAACGCCGGCAGCCTCGAAGTGAGCGGAGAGCGGCTTGTTCACCTTGCGGGGGTCGATCTGACCAGCCGCGATCTGAACAGCGTTGTAGCCGTCCTTCTCGGGGGTACGGATCTGAGTGACCACGTTGGGTGCCAGCTCGATGACGGTGACGGGGATGATCTTGCCATCCGCGTTCCACACCTGGGTCATGCCGAGCTTGGTGCCCAGCAGTCCCTTGGAAATCTTTGCGTTGATGTCAGCCATGTCGATCCTTAGAGCTTGATCTCGATGTTGACGTCAGCAGGAAGGTCGAGACGCATCAGCGAGTCGACAGCCTTGGGCGTCGGGTCGACGATGTCGATCAGACGCTTGTGGGTGCGCATCTCGAAGTGCTCGCGGCTGTCCTTGTACTTGTGGGGCGACCGAATAACGCACACGACGTTCTTCTCGGTCGGCAGCGGCACTGGTCCGACGACAGTCGCGCCCGCACGGGTCACGGTGTCGACGATCTTGCGTGCCGACGAGTCGATGACCTCATGGTCATACGACTTCAGGCGAATGCGGATTTTCTGTCCCGCCATTGTCTGTTCACTCTCTATAAAGCGTCTTACCAACCTGGGCCGGGTGACTCAGGGGCATTGGACGCATGACGGCGCTGTTCACGCCTTTCGCACGTCTTTCAACGCACGACAGCACCTCCGTGAGGAGGTGGTAGCTGTTCTGCCACCCGCGGCCTAGAACCCTGCATCCTTCTCCGAGGAGAGGACGCCGCCTATGCACTGCCATGATGGTGATCCGTCGAGCGCACATAGTGCACCAGCGGAATGTGGAACCTGTCTATTCTGCCATGCCTGATTTCACTTACGCAAACCCGGGCGTGTCGCGCTTCGATTCCTGTCGCGACAAGGGGTGGGCGGTGGAGCGAAGCATCCCCATGCCTCGCCCCACCTTGGGGAATGTGTTCAGCGCGAGGGGGCGCGCCGAACACGAGGATTCGGGCGCGAAGGGACGCCAGAATCCTCGTCGAAGGCTTGGTGGATCGCTCGCCGCGCAGGCGCGACAAAGTACGGGCGCCGAGACGGCGCACAACGCACGATGATCCCCAAATCGTTTCCCCAGTACTCAGCACGACCCCAGCCGTGCAGTGCAGTTCGCCGAACCCCTTCGACGAACTCGGCCGCAAGATCCCCAGGCGGCTCCGACCATCCTATGGGAAGCGACAGCGCTTATGGGAGAGGAAAGGGCGGATGCGAGAAACTCGCACCCGCCCTTTACTCGCTCAGTCGATTAGACCTCTTCGCGACGGCGTCGCGTTCCGATCAGCAGCAACGCGATCCCCGCGAACAGTGTCAGCGGGATGGCCGCCCACAGCAGCGGCGGGATCGAGAGACCGGTCTTCGGCAGATCCTTCACGAACTCGTTCGTGATCTCGACCTGCACGTGGCCGACCGCGGTGACATCAGCAGATGTCCCGTCGACCGTGTCAGCGCCGGCAACGATGATCGAGGTGCGCAGGGCACCGCCGGTCTCCGTCTCGACGATGATGCAGTCTGCGCCGGTCGGCAGATCACTGAAGGTGACCTCGTAGCCGCCCTCGACGCGCAGCATGCGCTGCTCCCCACCCGGGATCTCGATCGAAGCGCCGCCCACGGTGCACTGCAACTCGACAGTGAACACGCCCCGCGCGCCCTCGGCGTCCAGATCGCCGGTGACCTTCTTAGTCACGGTGATCGAGGAGACCTCGAACGTGTTGGTCGCGGTAACCGTCGCTGCCGCACCCGCACCCAGTGCGACGATGCCGTCGCTCGGGTCGAGGGTCGCGGTGGTGGCGTTACCGGCATCCGTCTCCTCAACGATGCAGGAGGTGTTCGTCGGGTACGGACCGAACGAGCGCTGGTCGCCACCTGCGAGTTCGAACGAGTCGTCCAGCAGCGTCTGACCCTCGTAGGTGCACACCGCGGTGAAGGTGAACGCACCAGTGCCGTAGAGGTTCGCGCCTGCACCATCGACGACCTTCTGCACGACGAGCACACCCGCATCGAAGCTGTTGGTGAACTCGATGGCCGCAGCCTCGACACCGACGTGGATCAGGGCACTGCCGTCGCCGTTGTCGGTGACGTTGTCACCCACGACCACCACACCATCCGCGGTGCTGCCCACCTCAGTGACGAGGCAGTCGGCACGTGCCGGGATGGTGTTTTCCGGTGCCGTGAAGCTCTCATCACCCGAGAGAGTGAAACCGAGCTCCGTGACTCCCCCGTCGAAGGTCACCGGGATGCCGGTGGCACTCGTGCAGGAAAGGGTGAAGTCGAACGGGCCGTACGTGGCATCGGCCGTGGCATCCACCCGCTTCGTGATCGACAGACCGGAGAAGGCGTAATCATTCACGAGCTCTGCGGTCTGCGCTGCAGGCACGTCCTCGGTGGCATCCACTACCGTGTCCACGGCGATGTCCGCCGGGGTGCCGGTGCGTCCGGTCTCACCGAATTCGCCGACCTCGCCCTGCTCCGTCACCGCACAGGATGCGCCGGTGGGGATGCCGTCGACGCGGTACGAGAAGCCGTTCGCCGTGTTGAGCGAAACGACCGCGTCCGCTCCGAGGGGAACATCGATGCCGCGCACGGTGCAGACCACGTCGACGAGGAACTCGTCGGCCGCGTATCCTGCTGCTGCACCCGTCACGGTCTTGTTGACCTGAATGGAGGTCAACGCGAACGTGTTCGTCGCGGTGACAGCGTTCGTGGCATCCACGTCGGCGCTGATCACGACCACCCCGTCGGTCGGGTCGATGGCAGTGCTGGTGGCGCCGCCGGTCGCGGTCTCTTCGACGATGCAGCTGGTGCCGGTCGGGAAGACACCGAACGTGCGCTGCGCGTTCGGGTCGAGCATGAACTCGGTGTCCAGCAGCGTCTGACCGCGGTAGGTGCAGACGGCCGTGAAGTCGAAGGGACCGGCGCCGAAGAGCGCTGCGCCCTCTCCGTCGATGACCTTGTTCACGGTCAGCAGTCCACTGTCGAAGCCGTTCGTGAACTCGACGGATGAAGTCGTCGTGCCCACGAGCACCGATGCGGTGCCGTCGCCGTTGTCGGTGACGTTGTCTCCGACGATGACGGTGCCATCAGCATCCGCACTGTCGACCTCGGAGATCACGCAGGTGGCGCGTGCCGGGATCGTGTTCTCGGGAGCGGTGAAGGTCTCGCCGCCTTCCAGAGTGAATGACAGTTCGGTTACGCCGCCGTCGAACGTGACAGGGGCACCGAGCGCCGAGGTGCACACGAGGGTGAAGTCGAACGGGCCGAACTCTCCCTCGCTGGCGTCGGTGTCGATGGTCTTCGTGACCGACAGACCCGAGTAGTCGTACTCGTTCTCGATGACCGCGATCTGTTCCTCAGGAATCGCGCCCTGGGAGTTCTCCATCGCGACCACGAGGGTCGTCGGAGTGCCATAGCGGGTGGTCTCACCGAACTCACCGAGCTCGCCCTGCTCTGTGACATCACAGGTGGCGCCGAGCAGGAGGCCGTCGATGCGCTGCGTGTAACCGTTCTCGGAGTGCAGCTCCACAATCGCGTTCGCACCGAGGTCGATCTGGGCACCGTTGACGGTGCAGATCACGTCGAATCCGAACTCGTCCGGTGCATAGCCTGCGGCGTCACCGGTGATCTCCTTCGAGAACTCGATGGAGCCGATATCGAAGGTGTTCTGCACGCGCAGCTGCAGCGGCTCAGCGGTGTCGGTGATGACGAATGCGCCGACGAGCGGAGCACCATCCACATCCACAATCTGCGAGGTCGTAGCCCCACCGTCGTTCGACTCGGTCAGCGTGCACTCGGCGCCGATCGGCAGCAAGCTGTAGTCGGCTTCGAGCCCGTCCGCGGCCGAGAAGGTGCGAGTGGCGCCGTCCGACACAATGACATCCGCGCCGTTCAATGTGCACACAAGCGTGACTTCGAACTGACCCGTGCCCCACAGCGATGCACCTTCACCGAGGATTTCCTTGGTGACGTGCAGCGTGCCGGTTCCGAACGTGTTCGCCGCGGTGAACAGCACCGGCTCAGCGATCGTGCCGACCGCGACCGGGGCGTCAGTGGTGTCAGGAGTGATGACGGTCGAGCTGGCACCACCGGCGTCCGTCTCGGTCACGGCGCACTCTGCGCCGGCCGGGAGCGTATCGATCGTGATGATCTTTCCGCCAGTGGCATCCGCCTTGGTCAGCGTGACAGTGGTCTCGTAGACCGTCACGCCTCCGTAGACGCAGAGCACCGCGAATTCGAACGTGGTCGTGTCGGGGAACAGCTCGGCGGCGTCACCGTCGACCTGCTTGGTCAGTGCGATCGCACCGAGCTCGAACGTGTTCGTGAACGACACCGTTGCTTCGGCATCCGCCGAAGTCGTGACTCCGGCTTCCGCACCGGCATCGATGGGTTCACCATCCGCGCCGACGACAACGCTGGTCGTGACGGCGCCCTGAGCGTTGGTCTCGGTGACGAGGCATTCGGCTCCCGACGGCAGTCCCGCGAGAACGCGGTCCTCACCGGCAGAAAGCTCGAACTGCATCGGGGAGGCAGTGAAGCCTTCGGCCCAGACCTGCGCGCCGACGAACGTGCACACCACGTTGAAGTCGAATGCGCCGTACGCGATCAGCTCACCGTCCTGATCGGTTGCGCCGACAACGGTCTTCGAGACTTCGAGGTTCGACAGCAAGTACGTGTTGGCCACGGTCGCAACCGGAACGACCTCGCCGTTGCGGCCGATCGTGACGGCGTCACCAGACTCGGATGACGTCTCACCGTTCGCGCCAGCGACATCTGCGAGCGTGCACTCCGCACCCCAGGGAAGCTGCCGCTCCAGGTCGGTGATCTGGTCAGCAGACACAGTCGCCACGATCGGGTCGAGCACTGTCTCGAAGTCCGTGCCGGTGCCGACGACGCACTGCAGCTGCACTTGGAATACTTCCGGCGCGAACGAGACACCCTCACCGTTCGTGGTCTTCTCGACCCAGACAGGTCCGGTCGCCAGTGCGACTCCCACGCGTCGACCCTCGGTCGGCAACAGGTCGCCGATCCGGTCGCCGTCCGCGTTCACCGTCTGCGCGCCAATGGCGATCGTGTTCCAGGCGACCGTGTCTTTGTTGGCCACCGGTGAAACCGCCGGCGTCCGCGTCTGGAATGTGTAACCCAGCACGTCGCCCGGCAGGAAGTGGTTCCCCTCGAAGCCGAACACCGTCTTGATGTGCTTGACCTGCGTCGGATCCACGTCGTCGGTCAGCGCAAGCCACGCGTCGGTCGGGCACGCCGCACCGGGCGTGAGATCCGCCGTGCACGGGTTGTCTGCCGAGGAATAGTAGTACTCGATCGACTCGGGCGTGCGGTATCCGGCATCCGTCACCGGCGTCAGAGCGCCGACCCACATCGGCTGCCACTCGCTACCGCGCGGCAGCGCAACGTACGCGCCGCGGTCGCCGGGCGTCGGCAGGCGGTCGATCGTGACGACCTTGTCCATCTCGAGCGTTCCGGTGTTCGTGACACGCTCGCGCCAGGTCTCGGTGCCGAGAGGCTTCGTGACCGGAACACAGTTGCCCGCGTAGAAGTCGTCGAGCGCGGGCTCGCAGACATTCGCCGCGTTGGTGACGTCGTTCACACCGAGTTCAGTGTCGTCGGACTTGACGAACTTCTGTCCGCGCAGTGCGCCGGTCGCCGTCGGGTAGACGGTCGTGTCGGTGCCGCAGACGTCGACTTCACCCTCGACACCGTTGCAGGCTTCGAAGGGTTCGTCTGAGCTGATGCCGAATCCATTGGTCACCTGAGTGCCCGCGGTGATGCCGGGGCGGAACATCATGTTGATGGTGATGACGTACGTCTCGGCCGGCATCATCACGGTGCCATCAGGGAAGCTGAAACGCATTTCTATGATCTCGCCGGATGCGTTGGTCACCTCTTCGAGGGTGATCAGCGCCGGATCGATCGGCATCCGGGTGTTCTCCCCCGAAGGTGTTGCCGTCTGGGTGTACGCATACGCGTAGTGCGGTTCCGTGCTCTCCTCGTCGAAGATCAGCCACGGCTCACCGTCCGCATTCAGTGGGAGCGTGTCGACGATCACAGGGTTGAGGATCGACTTCTCGAGCCCGGAATCCGCAGAGGCCGAGTTCGTCACGGTCAGTTTGAACGGGATCACCCTGCCCGGTGCCTGCGATCCGACCGGAGTCTTGCGTGTGACGACCTCGATACCACCGGCGACGTAGAACGCCTGGGCGGTGGCATCGTGATCAGCCGTCAGAGGGGTTGCTCCCGCGCCGTTGACGGCGCTGATGACGTGCGCCTGCACGGTGTTCGTGAACACACCGCCTTCGTCGCCTTCTTCGCCAGGCGCCGCCGCGTTCACGGCCGCACTCGACGGGACGGGCATGGAGGGGTCGATCACCTGGTATGCCCGACGCTTGACGTCGATCGGGATCGACTGCAGCGGGTTCGCCGGGTTCTCCCACTGCGAGCCGTCGGCGCGCTGGAACGTGAACCGCAGACCGCGGACGTCATCTGCGTCGACGCCGGCCGGCAGTGCCGGGGCCGCGCCGAACGCGCCTTCTTGCCAGCTTGCGCCGTTCAGGGCGAGCGAGCCGTCGGCTGCCACCTCGAACGTGCCGCCGACAAGGGCGTCGACGCGCACCTGCTCGATCGGCGCTTTCAGGGCGAAGACGGACGGGAACCCGACGAATCGGTACGTGTTCCAGAAGGTCGGCGTCTCGTCGGTGACCGTCATCACGGCGGTGCGGGCAGAGCCGCTCGGCTGCGCGGTGAGGTTCATCCTGATCGGGTCCCACGGCTCGGTCGCGTATGCGTCCTCTTCCGGGAGGTAGATCTCGAACTGCGTGTCGGGGCTGAACAGCTTCGTCGTGACGACATCGATGTTCAGGTTGGCGAGCGGGATCTGCGCCTCGTCGAGGGCGGTCACCTCGTGCACGCCATTGACGCCGCCCGGGTCGACGACCTTGGCTTCGGTTTCGTTCGCGATGGGCGAGTCCACGAGTGTGACCGGGCTGTCGTCGCTGCGGTGCGTCGCGCGCAGACGCAGATCCATGACGAGCGTGGAGGCGCCGGTCGAGATGATGCGCCCGTTGTGCTCGATCTGGATGCCGGTCACGTCGGCGAGGTCGGCCGCCGTCAGTTCCGTCGCCTGCGCGATGGTGTGTGTGGTGGAGGATCCACCGTCACGGCTCAGGATGACGACCGATTCGGATGCCACGGCGCCCGCGGGAACGGAGATCGAGCGAATGTCCTTCAGATCGAAGGTGTCGAACGGGTCGGTCGCGCTGCCAGGAGCAGGATCGGTGATGCTGAGCGTGTCGACCTTCGCGACCGTCGTGTTCTTCGCCGTGACCGTCACCCGGCTGGTCGGATACCCGTCCGTGGGTGTGCCCTCAGGCGGAACGCCGAGCGGCCCGCCTGTCCAGCCCTTCGTGACCGTGACGTTCAGCGGGCGGTCGAGGATCGAGATGATGTCGGAATCGACGTCGCGCGTCTGCTCGGCGCCGCCGGCGAACCCGGTCGCGCTGGCGGTGTTGTTCACATCGCCCTGATCGCCGGTGTTGTAGGTCTCACTGCCGAGTACCGGCTCGGAGCCGTCGGTCGGCACGCGCTTGGCGTCGCGGATCTGCCATTCGAGGTCAATGGCGCGGTTGTTCTCGAACGAGCGGGCGACGCCGCTGCCGGCAGACGGGGCATCCGGCGCCGTCGCGTTCGCGCGCGCGTCGGTGTACTCCTCGACAACCAGACGGATGCCGAGAGCGGACTGCTGCTCGGCTGCGGTCAACGAGATCTCAGGCAGTGCGCCGTTGTAGGGAACGGCCGCGTTCGCAAGACCGACCCAGGAGGTGCCGTTCCACAGTTGCACCGCGGTGATGCGGTCGTAGGCGATGAGCGGGTCAAGCGTCGGCGTGATCGCTTTGACCTTCACCAGGTTGAACGCCTGGAAGGTGGTGTCCTCGACGGATGCCGCGGGGCCTGCGTCGATGTCACCGCCGTTCGTTGCGGTGTCGGCGATGACCATCTGCTCGAGGCCTCCACGGCCACCGGTCGACCAGTGCAGTCGCGAGGTGGCGTGCTCTCCGGAGCGCGCGGTCACCAGGCCGTCGGCGGGAGAGATCCATTCCTTCTCGAGAAGGTCGGACTCCCCCGGGGTCGGTGCGAGGATCTCGATCGCCGGGCACGGGTCTACGGTCGCCGACCCAGCGGTGGCGCCGGGTGCGGTGGCGGAGGCACCGGAACAGTTCTGCACGGAGATGTCTGCGCCCTCGGGCTTCGGAGGCAGGCTCTCCTTCAGCTGCGTCGTGATGTTCGGCTGCACGATGGCGCCGGGAGAGAAGCCGGGGTCTTCGTTGATGAACTCGAACTGGAGGCCACCGATCGCGTCCCGAATGTCGACGGGGATGTCAATCGAGAACGACGTCGGTCCTGCGATGCCGTCGGCGCCGGGGAGCGTCACCCATGCGCCGCTCGTGGTGTCGAAATAGCGCACGGTCAGCGTCGCGCCGTCCGGTACGTCGGTCTTGGTCACGGCGGTCGGTCGGAAGTGATCCCACCAGTCGGATGCCGCGGGGGTGCCGTCTTCGGCAAGGGCAGGGTCATTCACGATGATGCTGTGCGCGTTCGTCGTGGATGAGGGCAGCAGGGTCGTCGGAAGCTGAAGTGTCGCGACCTCACCCGCGTAACCCCAGATCGTTCCGGGGCTGATGCGTTTTTGTGTCTCGACATCGAGGCTGCGCTCATCGATCGTGAGAGCGGCGGGAGCGTCATCCTGTGCGGTCTGCGTGCCGGATGTGCCGCCCACGCGCACGACGTTGTCGATGACGGTGCCCGCGTCGAGTCCCTCGGCGACATTCGCGTCGAAAGTGATGGAAGACTCTGCGCCCGAGACGATCGGACCGTCTGCGGTGCTTGCGAATGCGACCTCGAAGTGCCGCAAGGTGGCGAAGTCAGCCGGAAGCTCGGGGAATGCTCCGCCGTCGACCAGCGGCGTGACGACGGACCGCTCGAGGCCGGTGACGTCGAGGTACACGAAGGTGAGTTCGCCGGTTTCCGCACCAGAGGGGAAGACTACGGCGGACGTGAAGCCTGCGAATGAGAGTCGCGCATCGAATTCGCCCTCAGCGGGTTCGCGAATCGTGAGCGTGTCGAGCGAAGTCTCGCCCGAGTTCGTGCCGGTCAGGCTGACCGAGGTAGCACCGCCTGCGAACACGACATCTGGGGTGAACGATTTCGCGGCTGCGACAGTGATGGGTTCGGTGACAATGCGATACGTGGCGTCAGCGGTGCCTGTGGCGGTCTGGTCGCCGAGGGCGACCTGGCTCTGCAGCGTGTTCGACACGGTGAGGCTGGAGGTGAGATCGACGACGCTGTCACGCTGCTCGAGTGTGAGGATGATGCCGCCGGATGCGCCGGTGGGGATCGTGGCGCCATCGGCGCCGGTGAAGGTCACGCGGATGCCCGTTGCGCTGCTCGGCGGGGCGTTAGGAGCGCCGGGGCGAGTCGCGGTTCCCGATTCGATCCAGGTGCTTCCGTCCCAGTGCTCGAGCACGACGTTCTCGGCACCGTCAGGCCAGACGACCTCTGCGACGGCCGTGATGGCCAGGTAATCGAAGGGGCTGCCGGCGGCGCTCGGATCGACCGGGTCGGTCAGGGTGAGGGCATCCACACCGGCGTTCGACGTGTTCGTGCCGATCAGGGTGAGCGTGGTTTCGGTTCCGGGAGCCGCCTGCGCGAGGTCAGGGGCGAACGACTTCTCTGCCGTGGTGCTCAGCTCAAGCGGAATCGTGGGGACGACCGGCGCGGTGGCGGGCTTCGGCGCGGCGTTGTCGGCCGATACGGTCGCGGTGTTGGGGATCTCGACGCCGCTGAGCTCGTAGGGAAGGTCTGCGCGCACGCGGACCGAGATGGTGACCGTGGCGGTGGTGTTGTCCTTCAGGCCCAGCACTCCCCCGCCCAGGTCTTCGTTGAACGGGACTGTGACGTTCTGCCCGTCGATTACAGGCGCACCGTGCGGAGCATTCTCAACCGTGACGTCGAGGATCTCGAACTCGGCGGGGACGGGGTCGGTGAGCTGCGCGTTGATGCAGCCGAGGTCGGTGATGCTCGAGCACGACACATCGATCGTGTAGTCGAAGGTGTCACCGGGCAAGACCTCGGAGGTGCTGGCCGCCTTGCGAATGTCAAGCAACGCTGTCGGATCAGCGGCGTGCGCTGCTGCTGGCAGTACCAGACCTGTGGTGACGACCGCGATTGCGGCGATCCCTGCTCCGAGCTTGCGCCATTTAGACCCGTACATCGCCTTCAAGCTCACGCCTTGCCCCTTTGTATGTTTCATCCGGCGCGCAGAACGCAACGCGAAATCACATCCGCACAGCCAGACGGATCGTTAAGAAACGATCGTTTAATCCTTTCATAAATTTCTCCGCGGGCGCGACCTACCGAATTGATCACATGGGCCAGGCACAAAAAAGGCGGCACACCCGAAGGTGTGCCGCCTTTCGCGAAACTATTACTCGTTGCCGACGGCCTTGTCGGCACCGTCGCGAATCTCGTCGATCTTGTCGGCGGCTCCCGGAGCGATCTTCTTGGCGAAGTCGGCGACACCGTCGAGAACCTTGTCGCTGACGTCCTCGGCCTGCTCGCTCTTGACGACCTCTTCGATCTTGTCCTTGTTCTGCTCGAACAGGTCCTTGCCCTTGTTGACGATGTCTTCGATTCCCATGTCGGGTCCCCTCACAAGTGGTCGTAGCACCGGCGGCTTCTGCCGGCATCTTTATTCTGCCTCTCTCTCCGCCGGAGCGGAAGAGTCACGCTGCATAAGCCTCCGAATCACGCCTTGAGCGCACGCATTATCTGAACTAAGATGTCAAGTGCGCGGAGCCCTTAGGGTTCCACTGAAGGAGTCAGTATGACCATCAACACTGTCGGGGACGCGGACGTCTACGATGTGCATATTCTTCGGAGCGTCAAAGCACTCGTGACGGCCGCCCGAGCTCGCGGTCGCGATAACGACGTGGCAATGCTCATCAATGAGTCTGCTGAACTATTGACGAAGCGTCAGCCTCGCGGCGGTGCACTCTCACAGGAACAGGTCAACTTCCTGATCACGTCGGGGGCGTTCACCTCCGCGGAGTTCGTCGACACAGAGACCCACGTCGCCGGCGGCGGCCTTGCACGCGAAGAACGCGAGGCCCAGTTGGCTTCGCTACTGGATACCAGCAGTGCCACCGAGGTCGCGCAAATGCTCGGCATCGACGATTCGCGCGTGCGGCACCGCCAATCCAAAGGACTGCTATATGCCTTCCTGACCGGAGGTAAGCGCCGCTACCCGCTGTGGCAGTTCACCGGCAACTCCACGCAGCCGGTACTGCCGGGTCTTGCCGCCATCGTTGAGGCGATCCCCGAGGGTATGCACCCCGCATCGGTGGAAGGCTTCATGTCCACACCACAAGAGGACCTCCGCATGGATAGCGGTTCAAGCTCAGTTGCTGTAACCCCCATTGAGTGGCTCCTGAAAGGTGGCGACATCAAGATGGTGGTCGGCGTGCTGGACAGCTTCTTGCAATCGTGAAGGTTCCCGCTACTCCCCCAGCCGCATTCGTTTTTGAGACAGCGCACCGGCGCAGCTTCCAGAGTGCACTGTGGCGAGTGTTCCGCACAGAAGGCTCTCATGCTCTTGCCTGGAACGAGCTGCGTCGATACGGACCTGTTCCAGGCATGCGCTTCGACCCGCACCCGCCGCCGGCTGACATGCATGCCGACATCGGAGTGCTGTACGCCGCAACGACGCCACACGCTGCTCTCGGCGAGGTGTATCAAACGACCCGCGTCATTGACCGCTCGGTGGGTGGTGCGACGGTTGTCGCGTGGATCCCGTCGCGGCCGCTGGTGCTACTGGATCTCACCACAAACTGGCCGGTGCTCAATGGCGCGGCTGCGTCGATGATGATGGACGACAAGCACACGACCCAGGCGTGGGCTCGCGCGATCGACGAGCGCCACGGGGATGATCTTGACGGGCTCTACCACCGCTCATCCATCAATGATGAGCCGCTCGTGACACTGTTCCGGCGCGCAGAGCAAGTAGCGTCGTTCCCTTCTCGGGTGAGCTTCAGCGCGCTACTCAGCGACACCCTCGCAGATGAGCTGGTCGCTCAAGCAAAGAAGCGCCTCGGCTACCGGTCGCTATAGGAGTCAGTGCGCGGACGCTCCCGGCGCGACGACCGCGCGCACGGTGCGGAACAGAATGATGATGTCTTGCGTGAGCGACCAGTTCTCGACGTAGTACAGGTCCAGACGAATCGTCTCCTCCCACGACAGGGAGGAGCGGCCACTCACCTGCCAGAGCCCACTCATGCCAGGCTTCACGAGCAAACGCCGGTAAGCGATGTCGTCATAGAGCGCCACTTCGGAGTCACGCTGCGGGCGCGGCCCGACCAGGCTCATCTCACCGCGGAGCACGTTGATGAGCTGAGGCAGCTCGTCAACGGAGTGCTTGCGCAGAAAGCGTCCGACCTTGGTGATGCGGGGGTCGTCGTTCACCTTGAACAGCGGTGTGTCGCTGTTGCCCTGCAGGTCGAGCAGGCTGGCGAGCTGGTCGTCGGCGTTAGCCACCATCGAGCGGAACTTGCGCATCCCGAAGGGACGACCACCCCGGCCGATGCGCTCCTGGTGGTAGAAGATCTTGCCCGGTCCGTCAACGCGAATTGCGATCGCTGTGGCGAGGAACGCCGGCGACAGCAGCAGCAGCAAAAGCGAGGAGCCGACGATGTCGAAGGTGCGCTTGAGGAAGCGCTTGGCGCCTTCCATGCGAGGGAAGTCGACGTGTACGAGAGGCAGCCCCGCAACCGGGGTGTTGTGCAGACGTGGGCCGGCGATGTCGGTGAGCGCCGGGGCCATGATCAGCTGGATATCGCGATCAGAGACCGCGTAGCCGAGGCGACGCATCGTGTCGGGGTCAAGGTCGTCGGAGCCGACGATGATGAGCGCATCGATGTTCGCGTCATCCAGGGCTGTCTCGGCATGGGCAATGTCGCCGAGAACGTTCAGATCAGGAATGCCCTCTGAAGGCACTCCGTTGGTGATGACACCGACGATCGTGTAGCCGCTGCCCGAGGTGCGTCTGATCTGCTTGGCGACATGCTTGACCTTCGAGGGCTCACCAATGAGCACTGCCCGATGCAGATAGAGTCCCTTCCTCTGCTTACCCCGCAGCCACTGACGCCAGAGCCAGCGCGAGAGGACGAGAAGCAGTAGCCCGACCGGAAAGATCACGGCGACGAGTACACGGGAGAGATTCATCCCCAAGAAGAACGCGAGAGCGACGGTGATCGCGAAGACGGCGACCGTCGCGTCGGCGATGCGGCGGTATTCGAGGATGCCCTGACCGACCATGTGTCGATCGCGGCTGTCTGTCGCGTCGAGGCCGAGCAACCAGATCACGCCGATGATCACCAGCGCCGCACCGTAGGAGAGCCTGGGCCCACCTGACCAGGTGACTGCGGAGTAGATTCCGGGGCTCACGAGCAGCCATCCCCCGACCAGGGTGATAACCAGCACGAGGAGGTCACTGTAGAAGAGCCGACTCGCATAGCGTCGCGGCCACACGCCGCGTCGTGGTCGAACGGCTGGCATCCCTGCCGAATTGTCCACCTGTTCAGCCCCCGCTGCGTGCGTCTGCACAGTATCTACGACTATGCAGATCACCCCCTCGTCCGATCGCTTCTGGTCGCGCTGGGCTTTCCCCAGCGTCGACACAGAACCGGAGTTATTCTAACTCACTCGGTCTCTACTCACAGATGGGCACGCCTGCCCGATTCAGTTGGCGCAGCCGTCAGTGACGACCGGAGCAGCACCACGAATCATCGGATTCGTCTGCACTGCGAGCGGGCCGAATTCGCCCTGCCCAGTGAACGTCGCGTTCACACTCACCTGCTGACCGGGGTTGAACCACGCCTCGAACGCGACAACCGGGCGACCGAGATCGTCGATGTCACGGTGCATGACGGAAGCCTTCTCACCGTTGACTGTCGCGTCCGCCAGTGTGGTGCCTGGGGGGCCGTATACGAAGACCCAGTCACGGAAGGTCGTGCCGTACGTCATGCTCTGCACATAGCGTGGCAGTCCATCTGCCTCCTGCTGAGAGATCGGCAGCGAGATCGACGCATCCACGCTGAACGTGGCGTTGTTTGCTTCACAGACCGCGCCTGCAGACACGGCCGTCTCCGTGTAGTAATCGATCTTCGAGCCGTTGCTGTTGTTGAAGTACACACCGATGGTGGTGGCTTCGCCGTTGTCCGTCGGCAGGATGCCGCTGACGCGCGAGCCCGCAATCGCCTCGGTGACCGCTTCGTCGTCGCTCCAGACGAGGATACTCCCCCGCGAGGCGCTCTCATTGATCGCCCACGCCATGTCTTTGATGTTGAAGCTGCCGGTCGCGACCTTGTCGAAGACTGCGCCCGCCGCCGCCGCGAAGAAGCCGTCGACGAGGTCGGGGTACTTATAGGCATCCCAGCGCTTGTAGATGTCATTCAGCAACAACGAAATCGCATTGTCCGACGTGAGCACGTCGCCTGTCGGCAACTCGATCGGGCCGGTGGCCACCAGGATGCGTGACAGCGCGAGCGGGTCGATGGAGATGACGCCGTCGATCTGGTCGGGCGCGATATCGCGCTGCCACCAGGCGCGCATGATCTGTGCAGCGGTCGGGAAGTCAGGGCGGCTCATGCTGGTGTTGATGTGATCGACCAGGTAGCTCGTGTACAGGTCGGTCGCACTCTGCGGGACCTCGACGTCGATGGCACTGCCGTTCTTGTAACTGCCGCTGTTGCCCTGCGTTCCCATCGAGATGTTGCCGTTGTCGACGTTCACCAGCGTCTGCGCGGCTGCACTGCCGCCGAGCGCGAGGGTCTCTGCGTTGTTCTGGAACACCAGCAGATAGTTTCGTGCTCCGTCAGCGCCGAGCAGAGTCGGAAGCATCTCCAGTGCCGGCGCCGCGGCCCCGACAACGTCGTCGACCAGTTCCACGCCGCTGCGCACCTGACCGATAAGGAACGGCGACTCGCGGACCGCGGACAGATCGTCTGCGAGCTGCCCGATCTGCTCGGACTGCGCCTGGGCGACGATCATGAGCTGTGAGAGCAGCGACTGCCCTTGCTCGCTCGTGTTAACCACGGGCAACGCGACGTCGTTGACAAGTAGGTCGAGCGACTGCGCTGCGAGGCGAACGCCCTTCAGATTGTCGCCGGCGACGGGAATCCATTCCAGGACCGCCCACACCGGGTCGGATGCCGCAGCTCCGGCACTGGCTGCGTGCTCAGAGATACCGGCGAGCGCCGCGTCGACATCACCACCGTTCTGGACGTCGCTGATCAACTGCTGGCTCTTCTCGAGGCCGTTCTTCACCGTAATGGCTCGGAACCCCACCCAACAGGCCGCGAGGAGCAGCATGATGGCCGCGATGGCGACAATAAGCCAGGTGGTGCGAGCGCGCTTGCGGCGACGCTCCTGGCGACTCTGGGCTTCGGCAACCGTATGCTGCTCAGCAGCGGCGCGCGCCTCTTTTCGGGACACGTGTGGCACCGTGGAAGTCTATCGGCAACGGCCCTGAGCGATCGCTGATCGGACCGTTCGCTAGATCGCGACTGATTCACGCCGCCCGTCTTCCTCCCAGCCAGCCCAAGGCAGTCCCAGCAAACGACTCAGGCAGCATGTGAAATACTGATCTTGGCCAGGACCGGGGGGATTACTTGGCCACCCACATATCGCATCCCCCAACGCGACTGAAGGAGTTACCGACTTGGAGCCCAGCATCCTTGTCGTTGCACCATGGCTTCAGGGCGGGGGCGGACAAAAGGCACTTCAGGGTGTCCTGCGCGGTTTACCGCGTGACAGAGTCCGGCTCGTCGTCCTTTTCCGCGGCAATCAGAACTCTGAGTCGCTCCATGACGACGTCGCCGAGACCATCTACCTGGACGCAGCACGTACTCCGCTCGGCATCGTGGACGCACGGCGAAAGCTTGCGCCTTACCTCCAAGCCGCAGAAAGCATCTACTCGCTCATGCGAGCGAGTCATATGGTGCTCGGCATCGGTTCTACTCGCATATTGCGAACCAAGCGCTTCGCAGCCACGTTTCATCAGCTGCCGTCAGAGGACAGCAAAGCGCTGATTGGGAAACTGGAAGACATCTTGGTCCGACGTTCAGTGAACTACGCAGGGCTCGTGACCGCACCGAGCCACCGCGCCGTAGAGGAAATCGCCGAACACAGATTCGCCGGTCGCGACGCGATCCGGTTTGAGGCAAACGTAAGTGACGCTAGATCAGACGATTTGCTGCCCCCACGCGACGGCAGACTCGACGCAGTCCGCCTTCTTTTCGCTGGACGTCTGACCGAACAGAAGGGCCTCGATCGCATCCGGGTCCTTCTGCAGGCGAGTTCCGTGCCAATTCACCTTCGAATCGCAGGCGATGGTGAGCTCCGCGCGAGTGCCGAATCTCTTGCTAGTTCGACTCCGCAACCACACCGTGTCGAGTACATCGGGCACACAGATACGCTCCCAGCTGAACTGGATTGGGCAGATGCGCTGTTCATGCCGAGTCGCTGGGAACTCAACCCGATGACGATCTGGGAATCCTGGGCACGCGGAAGGCCAGTATTCGCTTCAGACCTGGAAGTTTTCCGCGATCTGGCCACCCAGGGGCCACTGCTCATTTTTGCCGACCCGAGTGAGTTCGGCGCTCGCATCGCTGAGTTCAGCCGCTCGCTACCCGCGCGGCAGGAGGCTCACCGAGCCGCCCTTGTCTCATTCCAAAGACACACAGATGAAAGGCGATATCTTGCCAAGTATCTCGCCGGCTAACCGACCACCTCATGTGCTCATACTCCACGCATACAGCCCTTCAAACTCCGGCGATGGGCTTCTCGTCGATCTGGCGATCGACCTGGTCCGCCGCGTTTCACCCGAGTTCACGTATCAGGTAGTTGCTTCAGACGCCGATGGTTTCGATGATCCTCGTTTTATGCAATGGCGTTCGCCACTGAAGTTCCCGCGCGCACTTCGACGCATCTCAATGGCGCTGACGGGTGTACTTGGGCCGACAAACGAGGTGCGCAAGGTCGCTCGTGATGCAGATCTGATCGTTGCAGTTGGCGGCGCGTATCTACGCGGCGGTAGCACGGTTGAATCGCTCAAGAGCTGGGGGGCGCACCACGGACAAGTGAAGCTCGCCGCACGTCATGGCGACAAGAGCGTCTATTTTCCACAGAGCATTGGACCGTACGGGCGCCTCTACGGTGCAAGAACTCGCAAACTCCTAGGACGTGTGCGTCGGGTCTATGTTCGTGACGACCGCACCGCGAGCGACCTGGCAGAGCTGTCGAACGTGGAGCGGGTGCCTGATATGGCGATTCTGGAATGGGCTCGGAACGTCGACGCCACTCCGATTGGCGCGCTGGGGCGACCGGTGTTCATCGCGCGCAATCTAGGCGACCCCCGACGGTACTACGACCTTCTCGCTGAGGTCCGTGACTCTGATCAGTTCGATTGGGCAGTCCAAGCGACGGGTAGCGCGAACAATGACGCCCCCCTCACCGCGGAATATGCCAAGGCCGAAGCGCCGCCTCTCGCTAGCGTCCTCGGCGAGAAAACCCCGCGTATCGTCGTCAGCACTCGACTACACGGGTCCCTGTCATCACTGATTGCCGGTTACCCCACGATCCACCTCAGCTACGAGCGAAAGGGCTACAGCGCTTTTGCTGATCTCGGCATCCCTGAGTATGCGATCTCCGCTCGAGACGCAACCCTCCCGCAGATCGCAGAGCTCATGGAACGTATCGAACGCGACCCACAGAAGTACTGGGAGTCAATCAGAGCGCAACGGGAACAGATCACCGCCGCTGAACAACGCATTGAACGCGACGTTCGAGCCGTCATCTCAGGGGAACGATGAACGTCGACTCGAAACCCATAATCGTCCATGTCACGGAGGCCTTCGGCGGCGGCGTCCAGTCAGCGATCGCACATTTCATCGAGCAGACTCCCGATCTCAAACATGTAATCTATGGCAGAGTCCGCGCGGGCGAGCAGACCTCCGTTCCAGCAGAGGCAGAGAGCATCGCGCACACCGGCTCCTTCCTTAACTTCGCCACGCAGTTGCGCAAGATCGTGCGCGACCGTCAGCCAGTAGCGGTGCACTTCCATTCCAGTCTGGCCGGTGTCCTGCGCCCAATCGCAGGGGCACCCCGCGTGGTGTACTCCCCGCACTGCTTCGCATTCCAGCGCACAGATATCAGCGCCGCGCATAAATTCATGTACCGGGCTGTCGAGCGGGCAATGGGAATGTTTACCGACACCGTCGTGGCCGTAAGCCCACATGAAGCGGACGAAGCAGCTCGATTCGTTCCGCTTTCGAAGGTGACTAGCGTGTCAAATCTCGGATCAATCGAGCAATTCGAGCCATCCAGGCCCCGCGGTCGCACGGTCATCACTGTCGGGCGTATCGCTCCCCAGAAAGACCCAGAATTCTTCGCCACTGTCGCGAGGAGTGCGCCCGCCACCAACTTCATCTGGATCGGTGACGGCGATCCAGGCCTGCGCACCCATCTCGAAGATGCGGGCGTGGTCGTCACTGGTTGGCAGACCAAGATGCAGATCTCGGAGGCTCTGCGCAACGCTGACTTATACATACACACTGCAGCGTGGGAAGCGTCGCCCATGTCTCTTGTCGAAGCCCTAGCCGAAGGGTTGCCCGTGATCTGTCGCGATGAACCATCGTTGCGCTCCCTCGGCTATCACAGCGTTGTCGGACCCGCCGAGGCCTTGGCCACGAAGGTCACCGCATTCTTCGAGAATGCACACGCCCGCCAGGAGGTTATCGACGGCGCAGCCTCGGTCGTCGAGTCACTGCGAGCCATCCCAACTCACGATCGCCTCGTCGGGGCTTATCTCGGTACGGAGCAGGTGGTCGCAGTATGACAAAGATCGACATCATCATCGCGGCGTTCAATTCTGAGGACACCATCGGGGCAGCCGTGCGCAGTGCCTTCAAAATTGCCGACGCAAGCGTGACAGTCGTCGACGATGGTTCCACGGATAACACCGCGCAGGCCGCCCGAGAAGACGGCGCAACGGTGATCAGCCAAACCAATCAAGGCGCATCTGCCGCAAGAGCCAATGGGCTCCTTCAGACTTCCGCGCCGCTTGTGACGTTCCTCGACGCGGATGACGAACTCATCGCTGCTGGTGTGCACCACTCGATCGAAATGCTGAACGATGACCAGAGCGCTGTTGTCTGCGCCGGGCGGATCGAAGGATTCACCGCTGCCGGAGAACTAGGCATTCGTCCCCGCCATTTCGAATCAGTGACGCCTGAAACTCTGATCCGCACGGGTTTCGGCCCGTGGCCGCCCGCCGCGGCAGTTGTGCGACGCATTGCACTAGTAGATGCAGCCGCGAAGGCACCCACACCGTTGAACACGCGTTATGCGGAAGACTACGAGCTGATCATCCGGCTTGCGCGTGTCGGCGACGTCCTGATGCACGAGATGCCCTCAATGAGATATCGCATGTATGACGGCAAATCGAGCACAGCTGCCGAAGCTGCGCTTCGCGACAAGGAGCGAATCCGCGGCTTTTATGCAGAAGCTTTGGGGATCAAAGCCGACCTGCTCACGGAGAAGCAACTACGCGCTGCAGGAAAGATCCGTGCGGCACGAGTCAGTTTCTCGAAGAAACGTTATCTATCCGCCCTCGGTTCGCTTGCGCACGGCGCATTGATCAACCCCATCTTTGTCCTCCGAAAGGTAACGAAATGACGCGGAACCGTGGGATCGAGATTGTTCATTGGAACCCCCGCCGGTTTCGGGCAAGCGGCCCCCTCAATCGCCTGGGTGCTGTAGGCCCGCGGATCAACAACTTTGGAGATCTTCTCGGCCCCCTGATCATTAATGAGATCCTCTCCCAGGAGGGGCTTGCAAATCCGGTTGGACACGCGGCACAACGAGTCCTTGCCGTTGGATCGATTCTCGGCCTTGCACGGCCCGGCGACGCTGTCTGGGGCACTGGCGTCAACGGCAAATCAATTGACCATGAGGTTCGCTTCGAGGATGTAGCGTTCACGGCGGTGCGTGGTCCGCTGACCCGCGCTTGGGCCACCGAACGCGGAGCTACCGTGCCTGAGGTATATGGTGACCCCGCGCTTCTGCTCGGCGCGCTGTTCGGAAGAGAGAAGCTGTCGGGCGCTGGCGAACAACGCAAACTCACGGTCGTGCCGAACTTCCACGACTTCGCGGCGTCTCCACGCAACCAAGATGTCCTGAACCCTCGTTCATCGGTGACGGCTGTGTTGCAACGCATCGCCAACAGCGATTTTGTGTGCGGGTCGTCGTTGCACGGTGTGATTGTTGCAGAGTCGCTTGGCATCCCCGCACGTTTCATCCGCTCTTTGCATGAACCCAAGTTCAAGTACGACGATTACATGCTCGGAACGGGACGAAGCCCAGCCGAGTTTGCCTCTTCGGTCGAAGAGGCACGCGAAATGGGCGGTCAAGACGGCCCTCAGTTTGACCCGAGACACCTGCTCGAGGCGTTCCCCCGCCATCTCTGGACGAAGTAGCTCCAGTGGCGGATGATCTCAACGTGAGTATCGGAAGACAGGCGTCTCGTGGGGCGACCTTCACGATCGGCGCCCAAGCAGCGCGACTTCTCATACAACTAGCCGGGATCGTGATCCTCGCCCGGCTACTGTCGCCCACGGATTACGGATACCTGACAATGGTCGTGGCGATCATCGGCGTCGCTGAACTGCTCCGTGATTTTGGTCTCTCGTTCGCGGCGATTCAGGCAAAAACCCTGAGCAATCAGCAACAGAGCAATCTGTTCTTCATTAACACGGGGATCGGGGCGGTTGCCACCCTCGTAGTCGCGGCGACGTCTCCTTTGATCGCTGCGCTGTACGGGGAACCCCGACTCGTGCCCATCGTGCTCGCGCTCAGCGTCACCTTCCTCATCAACGGGGTCACAACGCAGTTTCGCGCTAAAGCAACCCGCGATTTACGATTGTCTGCCCTGGCCGTCACTGAGACAGTGGCCCCATTCACCGGCCTCATTATTGCGATCTTCCTTGCGCTTGCTGGTGGCGGGTACTGGGCGCTGGTCGCGCAGCAGATCATCACAGCCTTGGCGACCTTGCTCGGATCGATATACGTCGCGAAGTGGCGCCCAACTCGTTACCGACGCAACACCGAGATTCGATCCCTCGTTGCCTTCGGTGCGAACATTTTCGTCTCGCAGGTAGTCACTTACGCCAGCCGCAACATCGATTCTGTGATCGTCGGAGCATTCTTCGGTCCGGCTCAGCTCGGTATCTACAACAAGGCATTCCAATTCTTGATGTTGCCACTGAATCAACTAAATGCGCCTGCCACCAGAGTCGCGATGCCTGTTCTATCACGATTGCAAGATGACGCTCCAGGTTTCCGTCGCTATCTGCTGACAGGGCAGACGATGCTGTTGCATCTGATCATGATCGTGTTCGCAGCCGCCTGGCTCGGAGCTGACCCGTTCGTAACCGTAATCCTCGGCGACCAGTGGTCAGGTGTCACTGAGATCTTCCGCGTCCTCGCCATTGCGGGCTGTTTCCAAGCCGCGGGATATGCGACCTACTGGTGCTTCCTGGCGCTCGGGCTATCAGGTCGTCTGCTCGCATGGTCGCTGACCACACGGCCAATCATTATCGGGGCAATCGTTCTCGGCGCCGCAGTCGGAGGTGTTCCCGGGGTCGCTTGGGGATACACGATCGCGACCGCAGTGATGTGGCCCCTCGGAGTGATCTGGGTCTCCCATCGGTCGAACGCTCCGGGCCTCGCAATCTTTACCAACGGGCTTCGTATCTTACTGCTCTATGGCTTCGCGGCAGCGCTCAGTGAGTTCGTGAGGCGCCTGTCCGGGCTTGACGGCGTACCCGGGGCACTTCTTGCTCTAGGCACCCTACTCGGCACCAGCGCACTACTGATTCTCGCCTTCCGCTCGTTCCGCAGTGACGTGCGACTCGTCCTGCATGCTGTCCGAAAAGGATTCTCATGACCGACCACAATTCATCTCTCCATCCTCGGGTGACGGTACTTCAATCCACCAATGCTCCCGACACCACGACCCGCTACATCGACCAAGTCGTGACACACGCGAGCGATGATGTCGAATTCGTTTACTTCAGTTGGCAGAATGCTCTACTAAAGCGCTGGGACGTACTCCACGTGCACTGGCCTGAAGCTCTCATGACTTCGAGACGGCCGTTGATACGTTCAGTGAAGGCCGCACTGCTGTGGGGACTCATAGCACGGGCCCGACTGCTGCGTAGGCCCATCGTCCGCACTCTGCATAACCTGGAGCCACACGAACAGCCCAGCAAGCTTGTCAACGCTGCAATGCGCATGCTCGAGCGCAACACAACTACCGCGATCTTGATCAACCGGCAGCCAGTTTCAGTTGCTGCCACCAACACTGCGACCATTCTGCACGGGCACTATCGGGAACGATTCACTTCGTACACACGGTCTCCACAGATTCCCGGACGAGTCCTCTTCTTCGGCCTGATAAGGCCGTACAAGAACGTCGACAATTTGGTCACGGCTTTCCATGAAATTCCAACCCACGATGCACATGCGAGCCTGCGCGTCGTAGGAAAGGCCGATAGTGAAACACAGCAGTCCCTCAAGAGCGCGGCCGACTCCGACGATCGAATCAGCTTTCGCTTCGGTTATGTCGAAGATGATGAGCTCGTGAGAGAAATCACGGCTGCCTCACTAGTCGTTCTACCGTACAAGGGGCTGTACAATTCCGGCGTTGCCCTTGCTGCTCTCTCTCTGGGAGTGCCAGTGCTCGTTCCTGCATCCGCAGCCGGAACGGAGTTAAGCGAAGAAGTTGGAGATGGGTGGATATACACGTTCTCTGACGACCTCGACGCCGAGCAACTTGCCGCAGCGATCCGTGATGCTGAAGCTAGTCAGCGCACAACTGAGCCGGCTATGGACGGTCGCAATTGGGATACCGTGGCGAGGCAGTATGAACAGGTGTATCGCGATGCGATCGATGTAACGCACCGGAGGAAATGAATATGGATAACGTAACTCTGTTCGCAATCGGTGCGCTCGCTTTCGCTGCCGTGTCGATCGCGTTCACGCCGAAGACTGCAGTATTTGCTGGCTTGATCTTCTCCTGCGCAGTGGTCCCGCGCGAGATCGTCACTTTCATCGCGGGCGACGATGATCACTCCGGGATGGCAAGCGCTGGTCTCTCGTTACACACTTACTCGGTCTTCGCCGTGCTACTGATTCTTGTGGTCGGTTTTTCTCGCCTTCGAGGAAGCATGCCGATCTCATTCATGCTGTTCACGTCTCTCGCAGTGGTACTCCTGCTCGTGAGCTGGGAGCAAGACGTGGCACGCTTCTCAGGCGTTCTTCTTTACGTCATCGGCTTCATCGCTTGGGCAGGTAGTTTTGCCTTCGCGCGCGCATTCAAGGAAAGCGAACGCATTCAGCAGGGATTCGCTCTGACGTTGTTCGTGATCGCACTCGCCCAGGCCGGCAAGAGCGCTCTCCAGCTTCTCGGGGTCCGAGACGTTGGCACTCTCATCTCTGGTGGCGAGATCATCACACGAGTCAACGGCACACTCGGACACCCCGGCACCCTCGCCAAGGCCCTCTTCTTTGTCCTCGTCCTTGCGTTGCCACTGACCCGGTCCGCCACGAAGAGTATCCGCGTGCTCTCATGGTCCACTATTGGCCTCGCGATGATCACAATCGGCCTCACGTACGGACGAGCCAACATCGCTGCGACCGGCGTGCTTCTCTTCGTTTGGTTCCTGTTTGGGATGCGAGTTCGCCTCCGTACTCGGCTCGTCATTATCGGGGCGTTGGTCGTCGCTGCGATCCCCGTTCTGCTTGTCGTGCTCCAACGGTCACGTTTTGACCCGTTCGGTGGGTCACGTCCGCAGCTGATCCCCGCAGCGCTGGAGCAAATCTCCAGAGAGCCCTGGTTCGGAATCGGACCGAACTCCTACATCGCTGTCGTCTCGCTCTTCGATAAATACACCAAACCGGATCTTCCTGTCCATAATTCCTTCTTGCTGATGACAGCCGAGCTCGGTTTGATTCTCACCGTCTTGTTCTTCGTGCCCATCGTCGTTGTGATTGTGCGATCGTGGACGGCGCGGAAGGCACGGACGGCGCGGACGGCGCGGAATCGAACGTATCCTGCCGACGGATACGCAATTGCTTTGCTCGGCGCCGTTCCTGGCCTGCTCCTCACTGCCGTCACCGGCTGGGGGCTGTTCTCCGAGTTTATGTTGCCGCTGTTTATGGTGTGCTTCGGCTTTGTGGCAGGTATAATCAGCACCCCCCGCCGTGCGTCGAAGAGTCCGACCATGGACCCCGTGAGCTTCAGCCGCGGACTCGCCACGGCACCGCTTGATGTGGTTTCCTGGCGTTTCTGGACTAGTGACTTCTGGATCTGGCGACCTTGGAACCTGCGGCGAACGGTTGTTCCCGTAGAAGACAAAGCATGAAGCTGATGTCGGACTTCCAACAAGGAGCCCGCCCCGAGATTCAGTCCCGTTTGACGCTACCGCTCAGTGCGTGGGTGCGAACTTCTTGCTTGATGATGGTTGCGTGAACGAACAGGGGTCCACACTGACCCCGGCCGTGTCTGCGATTCGCAACGACATAGCGATGAAGGACTGTTAGGGACCGATCTCTACTGCACTGCTGACAGCTGTCCGATGGTGATCGGCGATGTAGTCGTCTACCGAGATCGTCACCACGTGACCGGTACGGACGTGGAAAGTCTGGCGCCTACGTTGATGGATCCGATCCTCGAGGCTATCGAAGACGAGTAGGCCCCTCGGCACGACCGAGTATTCTGCGGTTTCATCTTCGTCGAGCCGTCTGGATCATAGCTGTTTCACTCAAGTCCTCTAGGCTGGGTTGGGCGCGGAGACGTTTCGCGTTATCAAGCACTTCGGAGTACACATGCGACTATCGGTGATCGGCTGCGGCTACTTGGGCGCCGTCCATGCGGCAGCAATGGCCTCGATCGGCCACGATGTGGTTGGTATCGACGTCGATGCGGGGAAGATCGCCACCCTTGCCCGAGGCGACGCACCTTTCTTTGAACCCGGCCTTGGAGAGTTGCTGGTTTCTGGCCTTGATTCCGGGCGCCTTCGCTTCTCAAGCGACTTCGCGGACGCGGGTGACGCAACCATTCACTTCATCGCAGTCGGAACGCCGCAGCAGAGCGAAAGCAATGCGGCGGACCTCACCTACGTCAACTCGGCGGTCGACAGCTTGCTGCCGCTGCTGTCAGCCGGTCATCTAGTAGTCGGCAAGTCGACGGTGCCTGTTGGTACAGCGGCGAAACTCGCTGAGCGCATCACGGCCACAGGGGCAACCCTCGTGTGGAACCCTGAGTTCCTCCGCGAAGGCTGGGCTGTCCAAGACACCCTCTCGCCTGATCGGATTGTAGTCGGCGTCCCTGATTCTGACGGTGGGTCAGCTGCTGCGGAGACGCTTCAGAATTTGTATCACACAGCTGCCAAGGCGTCGACTCCGTTCATTGTCACTGACTATGCGACATCAGAACTCGTAAAGGTTGCAGCCAACGCGTTCCTCGCAACGAAGATCTCGTTCATCAATGCCATGGCGGAGATCGCAGAGGTGACGGGAGCCGACGTCACCACGCTTGCCGACGCGCTCGGACACGATAATCGGATCGGCCGCCGTTTTCTCGGTGCCGGCATCGGGTTCGGTGGTGGGTGTTTGCCAAAGGACATCAGGGCGCTCGCAGCACGTGCGGAGGAGTTGGGACGCAGGGAATCGGTCTCCTTCCTGCGCGAGGTCGATCAGATCAACCTTCGCCGTCGCGATCGTGTCGTGCACCTGGCTACTGCCGCCTTGGGCGGTGTCCTCTTCAAGAAGCGCATCGCTGTACTTGGCGCAGCGTTTAAGCCTCATAGTGATGATGTGCGCGATTCTCCCGGCCTTGACATCGCTGTGCGCTTGCACGGTCTGGGAGCTGAAGTGGTCGTCACCGACCCCGCAGCCACGCCAAATGCAAAGCGTCAACAACCTCAGTTGACGTATACGACGAATATTGACGAGGCTCTGCGCGATGCGGAACTTGCGATCATCGTCACGGAATGGGATGAGTACCGCCACGGGCTCACTCCTTCACATGCTGCCTCTCTGATGGCCCAGACGAAAGTGATCGACGGGCGAAACTGCCTCGATCCCGCAACCTGGCGGGCTGGCGGGTTCGAGTACGTCGGAATGGGACGTCCGTAACTGGCATCGAGCGCGCATCGAGCAAAAGAGCGACCGGAACTAACGACGACTCAGAGGATCGGCTGAGACGCTTGACAGGCTCCTGGCCGACCAATCGATCAACGGCAGATCGAAGACTCCAGGCCCGGACGGTGTAGACGAGCAGAATTCCGTGGATAGATGCGGCCGGCTTTGTAAAATTAGCGGTGAATCTAGCCTGGCTTGGTTAGTTGATTCGGCCTCGAAGGCGTTGACCACGGGCTTTCACCCTGTGACCCTGCATCCGAATGTTGCCACAGCTGGTGAACGCCGATCGGATAGCCTTGCCGGGGTGTACGGAGTGCGGGCGCTTCGAATCGTCAATGTAACTGCTGCCGCGACCGTCCGATGGGTCTGGTCTCCACGGCGGCTGAGCCCGCACCGAACGATGCTGGGGTGGTGGCAGAACTCATCCCGTTCCCACGGTCGAGATGTGCCTTGGGTCATCTGGCCGCTTCCGATGCAGATCTTGAGAAGCATTACGACGATGCACCCCGGCACCCGAAGACCTCGACATCCTGAGCACGCGACATTCATGCGTTGCAGCCTCGAGCTCATCGGACGTGGACGTTTCCTCTAATCTGATCAAGTGACCTCCCCTCCAATGGCTGCTTCCCAAGAAGGCGCGAAGAAGACTGCCTTCCGTCGTGATATCCAAGGCCTTCGCGCGGTGGCTGTCATCGCCGTCATCTTGAATCACGCCGTCGGGAAACCGTCTGGCGGATTCCTCGGTGTCGATATCTTCTTCGTGATCTCGGGGTTCATCATCACTGCGCTGCTACTGCGAGAAGTAGATCGAACTGGGCGCATCTCGTTCGTTCAGTTCTACAAGCGTCGCGTCAAGCGCATCCTGCCCGCAGCGACTCTCGTTCTTGCGGTCACCGTTGCCCTGTCCGTCGTGATTCACGGAGGAGAGCGTGCTCGACAGATCGCAGGCGATGCACTCGCCGCAACGTTCTTCGTCAGCAACTGGAGATTCGCAGCGACTGGTGCGGACTACTGGGCAGATGACGGAACGACATCCCCGCTGCAGCACTACTGGTCCCTCGGAGTCGAGGAACAGTTCTATGTTGTGTGGCCAATCCTCATCGGTGTGGTCGCGCTGATCCTCCACCAGCGGCGTGCGCTGAAACCTGTTCTCGGCGTCATCCTCACGCTCATCGTTATCGGCTCCCTGGCATGGGCAGCACATGAGACTGACACGGCACCGATGTGGGCGTATTTCTCTACACTCACCCGCGCCTGGGAGCTTGGGGCGGGCGCCCTTCTTGCTGTCTCTGCCAATTCACTGACGCGGATACCCGAGCGCGTGCGGCCCTACCTGGCGTGGTCCGGGATCGCGGCGCTCGCATATTCACTGCTGACCGTAACCGAAGCAGACGGGATGCCTGTCCCTGGTGCGGTTCTTGCGGTGGCCGCGACTGTGCTCATCATCGGTGCTGGCACCGGCGCAGTCAGCGAAGCCGCTGTGTGGCCGCTATCCAACAGGGGCAGCAGCTACATCGGAGACATCTCTTACTCGTTGTACCTCTGGCACCTTCCGGTGATCGTGTTTATCGGCCCCTACTTCGCCCATCGCGAGCGGCGGTTCTTACTCACCGTGCTAGCGATCACCGCAGTGCTATCCGTGGCCAGCTATCACTTGGTCGAAGATCCGATCCGCCGTTCCCGCTGGTTGGAGACCAATACAGGTCGCAGGTCACACCTCTACACGATCGCCACGAGCGCCGTCGTGATCGGCCTCATTGCAACTACGTCCGTCCTCGCCCTCCGCCCGGATATCACCGTTGCAAGCGCGCCTGCCGCGGCGACGATCGCACCGCAGAGCCAGGAGGAGCTCACCGAACACTTGCGTTTAGCTCTCGCCGCGGACGAATGGCCTGCCCTTTCGCCTGCGCCTGGTGACGTTGCTGAGGACGGGCAATCCGATGAACGTTGGCAGGGCTGCGATCGGACAGATCTGTCCGATCCTGACTCTTGCTGGTTCCCGAATGACGGCGCGGGCCGAACGGCCCTTGTCATGGGTGATTCGACGGCGATCAACCTGCTCCCGACAGTCCGCGCTGCGCTCGGTGAAGGATGGAATGTGCGCGGAACGACGATGGCGGGTTGCCCTCAGCTTCCACTGCACATGAACTTCCGTACCGAGGATCTCGCGGATATCTGCATCCCGCACCAGGCTGCAGCCCTAGAACTTGTAGCGTCCATGAAGCCGGACATCGTCTTCGTGCGAAACGTGTACACGCAGGTCAACTGGGTCTCATCGAAGGTTGCACCCGAAGATGGCGGAACGGTCGAATGGGGACTGGCTCTCGCCGATCTGATCACAGAACTCGAGAAGCACGCGACCACGGTAGTTGTGGTTCAGTCTCCCCCGCTGAGCGCTGTGCTCTCTGAGTGTGCTGCGCCCGGAAGTGCGCCTGCGGCCTGTGTATCGAAGCCCGACACGGACTACCGACTTGTCGGCGATGCGGAGCGCGCTGTCGCGCGGGCCACTGGGATTCGCTATGTCAATACCGAAGACTGGTTCTGCGTGGACGGGGCTTGCCCCAGCTTTGCAGGAAATATCCCGCTGAAGAGCGACAGCACCCACACAACAAAACAGTATGCCGCTGTGCTTGCCCCGGTGCTCCGCGACGATCTGTCCGACGTGTTGGACTGATCTGCTGCATACATCAACAGAAGGCCCCGCACCCGACCGTGAGGTCAGATACGGGGGCGCGTGCGGTCGGGTTAGGTGTCGGTGCGAATCTGCACGGTCTTGCTGTCCTTGACCGTGGTCACCCATACAACCTTTCCGACGACAACTTGCGGCGCTTTCTTCCTGTCGCGTCTACGGCGCTCATCCACGCGACGTTACGGACCGCGTCGGTGACCCGCGCGTCGCTGATCGTACGCGTGGTGATGCCGCGCCGCCGCGCCGCGCCCGGTAAGTGCGCGTGGCGATCTGGTAGCCCTGCTCGCGCAGGATCAGGCAGATCGATTCAACCGCGCGCCCTTCGGCTCTCATCGTGTCGCTGAAGCCCGGCTTCAATGGTTGCGGGGTCGAGTTCGCCCGCGAAGAACCTCATCGCTACTTTCGAGATCGAAACGTCCTCGCGGAGCCGGTTGTTCTCCGCTTTGATTCGTTTGATCTCGGCGTGCTCGACCGGGGTCACACTGTCCCGGGTGCCGACGTCGATATCGGCTTACAACACCCGGCGCAGAAACTCATCTCGCCTTCAACCTGAAGGGCAACGGCCGCTGACGCGGTCGGGAGTGAGGGTACTCCGCCTGGTGCTCTCATACCAGTCGCACCGCCCGTTCACGGAAATCAGGATCAATCTTCTTTGGCCTGACATACATTCTTTCCACTCAAAAGAATGCGACATCAAATCTGGAGCGCTTCAGTTGCGTGCAAGTCGCAGGAGTCGCATAGTGTATTGGGGTGTCAGCACATCCCCATGCGACCGTGACCAAGCACACGAAACGCACCTCGTTCCGTCGCGATATTCAAGGCCTGCGCGCCGTTGCTGTCATCGCCGTCATCCTGAACCATGCGGTCGGGGAACCTTCAGGCGGGTTCCTTGGTGTCGATGTTTTCTTCGTGATCTCGGGCTTCATCATCACCGCGTTGCTGTTGCGGGAGGTCGACCGCACCGGGCGGATCTCGTTCATCACCTTCTACAAGCGACGAGTGAAGCGCATCCTGCCTGCCGCTACGCTTATCCTCGCCGTAACCGTTGCCTTGAGCTACCTGCTAATCGGCGGGGAACGCGCGCGCCAGATCGCTGGCGACGCCCTCGCGGCAACATTCTTCGTCAGTAACTGGCGGTTCGCCATCACAGGCACCGACTACTGGGCTGACGATGGAACCACGTCACCGCTTCAGCATTATTGGTCGCTTGGCGTGGAAGAGCAGTTCTACGTCATCTGGCCGCTCATCATCGCTGTCGTCGCGTTTGCCCTCTACCAACGACGGGCCTTGAAGCTGGCTCTCGGCGTCATGCTAGCGCTGATCACAGTCGGCTCTCTCGTCTGGGCGGCACATCAGGTGGACACGGTCCCGATGTGGGCGTATTTTTCGACGCTCACCCGCGCATGGGAACTCGGCGTTGGCGCTCTCCTTGCTCTCGCCGCAACACAGCTCGCGCGCATCCCAGAAGCTCTCCGCCCTTACTTGGCTTGGGTGGGGATCGTTGGCCTCGCCTACTCGCTCATGGCCGTCACCGAGACGGACGGGATGCCGGTACCAGGTGCGCTCGTCGCGGTAGCTGCAACAGCGCTCATCATCGGAGCCGGTACAGGCGCGGAGAGCGAAGCGTCAGTCTGGCCACTGTCGAATCGAGCCAGCAGCTACGTCGGTGATATTTCGTACTCGCTGTACCTGTGGCACCTTCCAGTCATCGTCTTCATCGGCCCATACTTCGAGCACCATGAGCGACGATTCCTCCTCGCCGTCCTCGCAGTTACGCTCGTCCTGTCGGTTGCGACCTATCACCTGATCGAAGATCCGATCCGTCATTCCCACTGGTTGGAGAAAGGTTCCGATCGTAAGTCAAACCTGTACACGATCGCCGCGACCGTCGTTGTAATGACTCTCGTGGCGACGACGTCCGTTATAGTTCTCCGCCCCGCAGCGGCGGCCGATGCTTCCCCGTCGGCAAGCATGGTGCCTATCACCCCACAGACCCAGGAGGAGCTCACCAAGCTGCTCAGCTCAGCGCTTGCCGCCGACGATTGGCCGACGCTTGTAGTTTCTCCCGGCGACGTCGCGGAATTGGGGCGAGTTGACGAACGGACGGGGTGTTCACCGTCGGATCTCAGCAATCTAGATACCTGCTGGTTCCCGAATGAGGGTGCAGGCCGTACGGCTCTCGTCATGGGTGATTCCACAGCGATCACACTGATTCCTACGGTGCGCTCTGCCCTGGGGGATGCGTGGAACGTACGTGGAACCACCATGCAGTCGTGCCCACAGATTGAGCTCGTTATGCACTTCGATACGCAAGAACGGGCAGATAGTTGCGCTGCCCACCAGTCGGCCGCACTCGATGTGGTGGCCGAGACGAAACCGGACGTCGTCTTCATCCAGAACGTCTACTCTCACGTACAGAAGATTTCATCGAAGGCACCGCCAGACAAGGGCGGGGCCGCCGAGTGGGCGCTCGCAACTTTCAAGCTCGTCCAAGAAGTGCAGAAGTACGCCGGCGTCGTCGTTCTGGTTCAATCGCCACCAAAGGGCCCTGTGCTCTCGGATTGCGCGAAACCAGGGAGCACCCCGTCTGCGTGCACCGCCGGATTGGAGCTTGCGTACCATCAGGTCGCGGAAGCCGATCGTGCGGTGGCTCGCGCTACCGGTGCAACGTACGTGCGCACCGAAGATTGGTACTGCGTAGATGGCGCATGCCCCGGATTTGTCGGCAACGTTCCAGTGAAGCTGGATAATATCCACACTACGAAGCACTTTGCGGAACTGCTTGGATCAATCCTGCGAGCCAAGCTGACAAACGTGATCTGACGGGTACCGTCCCTCGAGAGGACGTGCGTTACCGGGTTAGGCTTCCATCCACTCAGATCGCCCGCCAAGTACACGATCTGACACTGCCCGGGGTGACAGCACGGAATGGTCGGCATAGCCCCCACCCGTGTCGAAGGTGACGATCTCGAAGATCACTGACAAGGTGATCGAGGAGATGGCGGCGCTCGTTGAAAGTCCTCAAGGGCGCTTCAGTACATCGCGTTTAACTGCCAGCGCGCAGCACAGCAGGCACCGCGACCCTCGCAGCGAGTGCGTGCCCACGTTTGATGGACGGCTTCTCAACCAATCGATAACTTACCCAGGCGACCAGCACGGCAAGAGGGAACCCAACTGGCAGGTCCAACCAATTCAAGAGGCGCGTGGGCAGGACCGCCTCGAGTGCGTTCAAGACGAACCCGTGGGTGAGATAGAACGAGTAGCTGATCATGCCGAGGAAGAGCAACGGGCGGACAGATAACAGCCGCGATACTCCTGATTCTGGTGCCGTCAGGATTGCGGCGAGCGTGACAGTGATCAGAAAGCCGTACGGCACATAGAACGGGTGACCGAGGCTGATAGTACGCAGGAGCAAACACGCTACTGTCGCCAGCGCGAGCAGATTTGCAACCCACGCGCGCCCGAAGATCCGGCTGATCCAGACGAACGATGCCCTGTGGTGCAGCGCGAATGCCAAAAGTACGCCGAAGATGATTTGAACGTACGGCTGTAGCACCTTCGAAACGGGATAGCCGAAACCGATGAGGGTGAACATAACCCCGAAGGCGAACAGGAACAGCAGGGATGGCATAAGCCTTTTGCGCAGAAGTACGAATCCGACGAGCGGCCAAACGAGGTAGAACTTTTCTTCGATCCCAATCGACCACGCTTGGGAGAACGGCGCCTGTCCGTCAACATTCGTCAGCTGCACGATCTCGGGAAAACCAAACAAATACCACGGCGCCGCGTTTAGAAAGAGCTGCTCTCTTGCTGATGCAATTCCAAGGACGACGATCATCAGAAAGTATGCCGCAAAGACCGTGAGATAGAGCGGGTAGATGCGGAAAACGCGCCGGATGTAGAACGCTTTCAGGCTGACCCGCCCGTTCCGATCGTCTTCGCGGAGAAGTAACGTCGTGATAATGAAGCCGGAGATCACGAAAAAAACTGTAACGCCCGCGCCGCCAGACACCTTCGCCCAGACCTCGGAATACGACAGATGAGCAAGAAACACCAACATGATCGCAACTGCGCGCAGACCATCCAATGGGACGAAGCGGGATGTTGACAGATATCGGCCATGCCGGATGGCTAGGCTGTCGGCTGACGCGGCAACGTTCACTGATGAAACTCCTTCATCCAAACAGGGTAGCGGCGAAATGCGATATCACGTCGCCCCACCCTACCCGCACAAAGAACTTGGCATTACTTATCCTCATCCTCAGGTGTCTCCGATGGGCTCGGCTCTGGTGATGTTCCCGCTTTGAATTCCCCTGCGATGATTACAGGTGTACTCGAAACCGGCACCGACACGATCCCGTCGACTGGCTCATACGTGGCGACCTCACCGCGCGTGTTCGTCGCGGTGATCGTCCCGGACGCCGAGTACTCGGCAGTCGCATCGCCCGCGGTCGACCAAGCGAAATGGAGCTCCTCGGACCCAGCACCACTGAACATGTGCGAGTACACTCCGGGGGTTTCGTCCGGTTCAGTGTACGTGGCGCCCGCGAGCTTGGCGATTAGCAGGGCCTGCGTGTACCCGGACGGCTTGGGCGGGTACGCAGCGAGACCGTCGACGCGCTGAGTGAAGAGGCCAAAGTTGCCTTCGTGATCCGCGCGGTCGGTCTTATCGTTGACCAAGTCGTACCAGAAGTAGCGCTCAACGCCGTCGGCGAGCGCAGTAATCTCAGACCGAACGAGCATCTCTCCCTGCTCTTCGAGCGAGACGTCCCCGGTTTTTGAGCTCCATCCGAGTTCAGTGATCCAGACAGGCTTCTCTGCACCATGGCCGCTCATATCAGCGCGAGCCTCATCGACCAGCCCTGCCAGATGTTCTGCGTATGCCATCGTCTGGTAGGGATGGAAGCTGATGGCATCCAGCGAGTTGATGCCGCCCGCATTCCAGAGCTGCTGGAAGAAGCCTCGATCAAAGTTGCCGGTCACTCCGCCGATGACCGGAATATTCGGGTCCACGGACTTGGCGCCTTCGTAGCCTGCACGCAGAACGGGCTCGTAACAACCACCCGTTCGGCAGCCCTTGTTGAACGACGGGATGTTCCACTCGTTGTAAACCTCGATCGCCTGCAGATCGTAGTGCTCCACGAGTGCCGCTGAGTAGCGACTGTAGGCCTCAAGCGCTCCACCGCTCGAAGGCGGCATGCCACCGTCGTAGGCCTTGTTCGTGCGGCCCACCACGATCATCTTGTCCATGCCGTTAACCGTGGCCTCGCCCATAGCCTGTGCGAAGGGTTCATTCCAGTGGAACTCCCCCGGTGCCGGTTCGGTGACCTGCCAGTTATCTCCGAGGCGGATGATACCGAGACCGAGTGCAGCAGCGGATGGCGTGGCATCCCGAGCAAGCTCTTTCGCCGCATGGACGTGCGTGCCAAACCTCGTGTCCGTCGGAACGTAGAACGTCGGCATGTCGATGATGCCGACGGGAGCAGTGATGTTGCCGCCGGTCGCGTCGGTGACCGTGACCTGGTAGTACCCCTGACCGAGGCCCTCGAGACGCACCGGGGAGAGTTGATCGGTAATCGACACGATGCCGGCCGCCACTTCGGAGCCGTCCGCTGCCTTAGCGCTCCACATCGCGTCGCCTGCCGCCAGCTTGACAGCTAGTGTTGCGGTCCTCTGCTGGAGGATGAGCGAATCATTTCGGATACCGAATGGCGCATCGACAGCCTCGAACGATCCGTTTAGGATGACGTCGGCCCCATCCTCGTCGACGAGACTGACGCTGTCGACGGCGAGGCCGCGCACAGGCTCCGTGACGACGACACTGAGATCAACAGAGCTCTCCGCAGCACCAGTCGTATACGTAGTGGTGATTTCCTGCCAGTCAGCGTTGAGCTCGGGCATTGGCAGGGTCGTGGTTCCGACGCGTACCTCGGCCGGAACCTCGACCAGATCTTCTGATGGCACACGCACCATTGCGGTCAGCGTGTACTCGGTGGCCGGGGTTACGGCAATGGTCGACGCCAGCGCGGTCGCCGCTTCAGCGACGACCGGAGCATCGATCGAGATCGAGATCTCACCCTCAGCCGCATCCCCGACACGCGGCAGTACGCCCGCAAGGGAAGCACGGGATGCCAACGACCAATTCGCCACCGCGCCCTGTGAAATCGCGGCCGGCTCGATGGTCGCCGGCGTCGGAACAGGTGTCGGAGTGGGCGTAGGAGTGGGAGTCGACGACGGCGAGGCTTCCGGCTTGGCACCCGCGGAGTTCTGGTTCGCAATGACCGCCGCTGCGACCCCGGTCCCTCCAAGGATCACAAGGGCTGAGATGCCAATGATGAGCGTCTTGCGTGAGATTCGAAGCTTCGGCGACATAGAAGTACGAGGGTCCTTTCGGGACGAGTTCGTCGGCTTTACGATCCTACGGGAACGCAAATGTGCATCTCTCGTACGGCGAACGCCGCCCGGCCGGCCATCTCACGTCGCCTTGAGGCGCGAGACATACGACCGGATTGCTTACGCCCGCGCCTCGAATTGTGCCCGACGGGCTAGCAGCACGACCGTGAGACCGCCGAGCACCAGCACGAGGCCGGTAGTGGCGACGCCCGATGCGAACGCCGAGTCGATACCGGTGATGGCCAGATCGTCGGTCACTGTAATGTCGACGAAAACGGAACCACTGGTGGCACCACGCACCTCGATCTGGTGCTCACCGATCTGCGTGCCGCCCGCGATCCCCACCGACAGCGAAAGCACTCCGTTGGCGTCTGCAATGGCGTTAGTCAGCTTCCACGGCGTCGAGTGCAGCCAGATCTCCAGCGGCTCTCCAGGTGTGAAGCCGCTCGCGTTGACTGTCACGCTGTCGCCGGCAGGAACCGACGTGCTCGACAAGTTCAATGTCGGCGGAACCGGTGCGGGCGCAGGAGTCTCAGCCGGCTCGGGGGCCGTGCTGCAGGAACAGGAGGCGCAGACGGCTCTGGAGCCTCAGACGGGACCGACGTCACGGTCGGCGTGGGCGCCGGCTCCACCGTAGGAACCGGCGTGGGCGCCAGGGTCAGCTTCTCAGTCGGAGTTGGCGTGGGGGTCGGAGTTACTTCCGCGCAGTCGACCGCAAACTCGTAGGTCTTCTCACCGACGGGAATCGTCAGTTCTGGGGTGTGGCGCTCGGCGCGTCAGCACCGAACCGCACTGTTGCCGTGGCAGTGGCATCCCCTTCGGCTGCGCGCACCGCGTCGCTGAACGTCACCGCACCCGCAACAGACGCTGGCGCATCGGCGCAGTTCTCGGCGTACGAGAACTGGCCGTTGGAATGCACGACATCATTGACGACCCACTCGACGAGATGCGTCTCAGCGTCTTCGATGACCGCAGTTGTCCCGGCGCGGTTCACGAGCAAGCCGTTTTCATCGGCCGTGATCGTTTCGACGTTCGCGGGAGCTTCACCATCAACGCGAAGATAAGCAGTCACCGACTCATCTGCGCCCAGGGTGATCACTCCGCCGCCATTGACCTGGAAAGCATCCGAAGAGCACTGCGTCGTGAGCTGCGCAACCATCGCCGCAGCATCTCGAGTGAACTCATCGAAATAGATCTTCGGCACGATTGCCATCCTTCCAGCACAACCCCGGCCCGGGAATCATGCGGTCATGGACTCAACCGAACCTTCAGCAGCCCCTGCCCGTCCTCAGACAACCTCCGGCTGATGACCTGACAGATCCGCCGAAGCTGGACTCCGCTCCTGGAGTCGAACCCCATCGGCACCGAAGCGATGCGCCTTCTCGGGATCAGTCGCCACCCGCATCGGATCGCCAGGGCGAATCGAGCACGGCTGAGGGCTGAGAGCACGCAGTATCGTGCCCGATGCCGTCGTCAGAGTAACCCCGACGTCGGCGCCCAGATCCTCTACGGCTTCCACGGTCACTGCAAGGCCCCGATCGCCCAGACGTAGGTTCTCGGGCCGCAGACCTACCGTTCGTGCCGATGCGTCCAGCGCGATGCCAAGAGCGTCGATCTCGTCGTCGCGTGTGAGCAGATTAATGGTCGGGGTTCCGACGAAACTGGCGACAAAGAGATTAGTCGGGTGGTCATAGATCTCGGAGGGCGTGCCGAACTGCTGCACAACGCCCCGATCCATCACCGCGATCTTCGTCGCCATAGTCATGGCTTCGACCTGATCATGCGTGACATAGACGAACGTCTTCTGCAGCTCTCGCTGCAGAGAGGCAATGTCGACGCGTAGCTTGGTTCGCAGCTTGGCGTCCAAGTTCGACAACGGCTCATCCAGAAGGAAAATCGAAGGGTCACGCACAAGCGAACGGGCAAGAGCCACGCGCTGCCGCTGTCCGCCGGAAAGACCCGCCGGACGCCGAAGCATCAGATCATCAAGCCCTAGCAGAGCGCTCACCTCGTGAACCTTCTCCGCCACCTCTGGCGACCGAGATCGCCGTCGGATCGCCAGCTTGCTAATGCCCGGGATGTACTCCCACGGCTTGAGATCCCCGACGATGAGGGGGAAGGCAATGTTCTCGCCCACAGTGAGGTTCGGGTACAGCGCGTACGACTGGAACACGAAAGCCACGTTGCGCTCGCGTGGATCCGCATCGGTCATGTCAACACCGTCGAACAGGACTCTTCCCTCTGCCGAGGTGATGAGTCCGGCGATCGTGCGCAACAGCGTGGACTTGCCGCATCCAGATGGGCCGAGCAGAACGAGAAACTCGGCGTCGTCGGTACTCAGCGACAGCGACGGGATGACGGTGGTATTGCCGTATCGGACAACAACGTTATCCAGAGTGAGCGACGACATATTTAGCCCTTCACAGATCCGGCGGACAGGCCAGCAACGATCTGACGCTGCATAAGGAGGAAGAAGACGATCGCCGGGATGGAGAACGCCAGCGCAGACAGCATCACTCCATTGATCGGCGTGACGAACTGCCCGATGAAGGAGGCCAGCCCCACTGACGCGGGCCAGAGTGACGGATCCGAGATGAACGTGTTCGCGAACAGAAACTCGTTCCACCCGTCGAAGAACGACATTACGGCTGCCGCGGCGACACTCGGCAGGATCAGGGGGAAGACCACGAGGCTGATCACTCCCATGCGCTTCGCGCCATCGACGCGCGCGGACTCTTCGATCTCGTAGGGAACCTTATCGATCGCAGCCTTGAGGATGAACGTGGCCACTGGCATGACGAACGCGGTGTGCGCGAGCACCAGGCCGAACAGATTGTTCAATAGGCCGAGGCTGGTGAAAAGTGCGTATAGCGGCACGATCAGCAGCGCTTCCGGCATCATCTGCGTCACGAAGAGAAGGAAACCCGCCACACCTTTGCCACGGAATCGGAATCGACTCAGCGCGTACGCGGCGAACACCGAAAAGACGAGGCTGAGCAAGGTGATCCCGAATGCGATGATCGACGAGTTCATCAGCCACTTGAGGATCGGAATCCCTTCAAGGAAGTCCCCCAGGTTTCCGATGCGCTCCAGATGCGGAAACCAGCTCTGCCCTTCGCCGTAGAGCTCAGAGTTCTCGCTCAGTCCTGTGTTGAGCATCCAATAGATCGGGAACCCTGCGCAGATTACAAGGATCCCGACGAAAGCAAGACGGAGCGCCCGAGAGCCACGTCGTTCTTTGCCGATCATAGGGAATCCTTTCGATCTAGCCGACGCTCGGCGATGAAGTAGACAGAGGTGATGATCAGCGACAGAACGAGTCCGACGACGCCGATGGCTGCTGCCCGGCCGAGCTGCTGGTCATGGAAAGCGGTGAGGAACACGTTGACGACCATCGTCGTCGTGGTGTCCTGTGGTCCGCCGCCGGTGAGGAGGTAGATGATCTCGAATCGCCGGATCGACCAGACCGTCATCAGCAACGCCATCATGCGAATTGTGGGGGCGATCGACGGAAGCGTGATGTTCACAAGCTGTTGACGGGCGTTCGCCCCGTCCAGAGAAGCTGCCTCGTACAGCTCGCCGGGGATGGACTGGAGAGAAGCGAGAACGATGAGCATCACGAGCGGAGAGATCTTCCAGACCGTGGCAATGATCACCGAGATCATTCCGAGTTTGGGGTCTGTGAGCCAGCCATGCTCCCCCAGACCCAGTACCCCGGTGACGTCGTTGAGTACGCCATTCTCGCGGTTCATCATCCAGGCAAAAATCAATGCAGCGGCCACCGTGGGAACCGCCCACGGCACTGTGAGCAGACCACGCACCAGCGTCCGGCCGATGAACGCCCGATTCAACAGGAGCGCCGTGATAACGCCGAGGCCGACCGCGAAGACGACGGTCGCGGCCGTGTAGATGAGCGTCGCGAGCACCGAGTTCCAGAACCGATCGTTCTGGAAGAGGAATTCGTAGTTGGCGAGTTCAACAGGGCGACCGCCGGTCGGGTTGATCAGCTTGGTGTCGGTGAAAGACAGCAGGATGCCCTGAATGAGCGGGTAGATCATGACCACGCACAGATAAAGAAGCGCAGGACCTATCAATAGATAGGGGAAGAGCTTTCGCAATAGCTTCGTTCGTTTGCGACCGCCCTGTTCAACAGCGGCCGGCATCGCGACGGTGGTCGCGGGGACCGTCTCGGTCATCGTCATCGTGCCACTTCCTTCTGACCGCGTTCACGGGAGAGTTTGGGGGAGAGCGTTTGAGCGCTCTCCCCCAAGCATCGGATTACTTCGAGAATTCCTTGACTAGGTCGTCTTGGACCTCGGCGAGGGTAGCGGCAGGGTCGGCATCCTCGATCAGGACCCGTTCGACACCACTCAGGAACACGCGCCAGATCGCGCGGCTGTCCACTTCGTAGCCTTCGACCACAGACGGCTCCGATGTTTTGGCTGCTTCGATGAAAGCATCCGCCCACGGGTTGACCGAGAGGAATTCCTCTGGGCTGGCAACGTCCGTTCCGATGGTGCTGGCGGCGTGATCGGGTCGGATCGCTTCCTGGCCCTCGGCGGACATCACCCACTGGACGAAGTCCTTTGCCACTGCCTTATTCGGGCTCTTCGCGTTCACCGCGATGATCAGCTGCATGTGCGAGCCGGGGAACTCGAATGGCAACGCGGAAGCGTCAACGAGCTCGCCAGAGATGGCTGCACCGCTCTGCGTCTGCGACGTCAGGGTTCCGGCGTTGTCCATGATGAACGCAACCTGCCCTTCACCGAACTTCGAGCGGAAGGTAGAGGCGTCGTCCCCGATGGGCATCGCACCCGAGTCGTAGATCTTCTTGAACCGTTCGACCGCGAGGATGTTCTCCGGGGCGTCCGCCTGGAACTCGCCATCCTTGGCGATTGCCCCACCGGCACCGTAGAGCCAGTTAGAAAACTCAAAGGTCCATCCGTCGATGTCTGCACTCTGGTGGCGACCCGCGAATCCGTACTTGCCGGTCTTCTCGGTCACCGCGACGACTGCTTCGTAAAACTCATCGAAGTTCGTCGGGGGCTCGACACCCGCCTCTTCCAGCAGGGTGGTGTTCCAGGACAGTGCGTAGTTGGGACGCTCCCAGCTGAAGCCATAGCGATCGTCGTAGTAGACGCCGGCATCGTTGGTGTTGTTCAGACCGGTCAGATTCGACTCGATGTCATCGAGTGGCTCGAGGAGCCCAGCATCCGCCAGGACGGCGAACTGACTCTCGAGCACGATCACTACATCCGGAGCATTTCCGGCACCGAACTCGGTGGCGAGCTTGTCCATGTACTGGCCATACGGAGTCTGACGCTGTTCAAGCGTGACATTTTCGTGCTTATCGGAATACCCCTCGACGGCGGCCCACAGGTTCTCACCACGGGTACCTTCGCCCCACTGCCAGTTCAAGAACGACAGAGTGACGGGCTGGTCAGGATCAATCTCTTCACTGGCGGCAGAGCAACCAGTAAGAGCCAATGTTGCTACTAGCGAACCGGCGAGAAGTGATGCGGAAAGTTTCCGACTCAGGTGCATTGCGCGCTCCTTTGCGTGTGCTTGAGTGACCCCAACGGGAAGGGCCATGTGCGAGAGCTTACACACTGAATGTTCGAATGCAAACATTTATCTCCTGGAATGTTCGTATAGTTGCATTCTCCGGGTGAAATGTGTTCGAATGATCCCGTCCTGATCCTGAAGGAGGCACCGTGGCAGACTTCGACGTCCTATGTGTAGGGGCGATCAACTTCGATCTGATCGCGACCGTCGATCATGTTCCCGTCGATGACGAGCGCATGTTCGCCGAAGCGATGGTCAGCGCCACGGGTGGCCCCGCCGCGACCGCAGCCGTCACGTTGGCGAAGCTCGGATACCGCGTGGCCGTCAGCGCCGCCGTGGGGCGAGATTCGGCCGGTGACTTCGTTCTCGATGCGCTCCAGACTGCGGGGGTCGATATCCGCTACGTGACGCGCCACGAGGCGATGACAACCTCGCAGTCGATCATCCTCGCCAACCAGGTCAGCGGCCACCGCACGATCATCACCCAACAGCCGAACGGACTCCCGGATCAGTTTCCGCTGGATGCGGCACCCGTCATTCACGTGGATCAGGTCGGCTTCGGGTTGATCGACCCTCTACTATCAGACGACTCAACGCGGCGCCCCCGACTGAGTATCGATGCCGGAAATCCGATCCCGACGCTTGATCTGTCTCGCACCTGGCTATACACGCCGACGGTCGCGGCGCTGACTTCGCGCTACGGCGCGACACCCAAGGAATCCGCGTTGGCAGCGTTGCGCGAAGGAGCTGAGCTCGTCGTCGCGACGGACGGCTCGGCCGGTTCGTGGTGGTTTGCCCCGGAGACCGAGCCCGTCCACGCACCCGCGACAAAGGCGAATATCGTCAGCACGCTCGGTGCTGGCGATGTCTTCCACGGTGCTTTGCTTGCTGCTCTGCTCGACGGGCAGGTTCCGTCCGACGCGCTCCGTTTCGCAAATACCTGTGCGGCGCTTTCGTGCCGCGCCATTGATGGACAAAGTGCCATCCCCACCCGATCCGAGATCCGATCTCATCAGGAACTCGCTACTGCCACTCTCAACAAGGAGAACCAATGACTCTTACTCAGGCAATGTCGCCGCTGACCACAGACAAAGGTGGCTTCGTGATGCTCGCCATCGACCAGCGCGAGTCACTGCGAAATATGCTGGCGAGCGCGCCGGGCGCTGCGGACACGATCTCTGACGCCGACCTGAGCGCCTTCAAGGTCACTGCCGTCAACGCCCTGGCGCAGAACGCGAGCGCAATCCTCATTGATCGCGGCTTCGGTGATGACGCAATCGCGCGGCTGAATACTGTCGCTCCGGGGCGCCTCATCCTGTCCGCCGACGTGCTGATCCAACCTGTCGGTGGAGAGCTCGAAGCGACCGCCCTTGACCCTTCGATCACACCCGACGTGATCGCATCGACGGGTGCTTCCGCTATCAAGCTTCTTGTCCTGTGGGAGGCAGACGGCTCGAACGATGCGGCCATTCGCCTCTCGACCGAGTTCATCGACCTTGCCCGCAACAGCAACGTCTCCAGCCTGCTGGAGGCGATCGTTCGCCCGCCTCGCGATGGCGAATGGCGCGATGAGGCACACCGTCACGAAGCGATCCTCGCCGCGGGGAAGGCCCTGTGCGATCTCGGCCCGTCCATTTACAAGGCACAGGTGCCTGGCTACACCGCCGGCGACCTCTCCCAGGTCGAGTCCGAGAGCGCCAAACTCACCGCTCTCATCGATGTCCCTTGGGTAGTCCTGTCCAACGGGGTACGTTCCGACGAGTTCTCGGCCGCCGTTGAAGGTGCCGTCCGAGGTGGCGCCGACGGCTTCCTCGCTGGCCGGGCAATCTGGGCAGATGCAATTGCCAGTGGCCGTGCAGACGAAGAGTTGGCTACGGTCTCGGTAGAACGACTTCGCAACCTGGGGCGTCTGGTCGCTGAGCACCGAAGGAGTTGACGCATGTCAGAACACGAGGCAGCACCACGCACCGGAGCAACGGCGCGGCGTCAAGGGATGCTGGAAATGGTCCTCGACGCGGGATTCCTCACCACCACAGAGCTCTCGGATGTGTTCGGAGTTTCCGAGATGACGATCCGCCGCGACGCAAATCGGCTGGTCGAGGCCGGAATGTTGCGGAACGTCCACGGTGGCGTCGCGGCGCTACCCGCGAGTCCGGTCGGGAGCGGACGCGACTACTCGATGCGCGCACGCGCATCATCGGCAGCCAAGCGAGCGATCGCCCGTGAGGCGGTCACTCGTGCGTTGGATTCCGAAGTTGTCGCGTTCGATGCGGGCACGACATGCGCCGCCGTGGCAGAGCTTTTTCAGCCAAAGCGACCGGTGTCCGTCGTATCGCACTCGCTGATCGTAATCAATGAGCTCAGCGAACGAGAGAACGTAACTGTGATCGGCACAGGGGGCGCTCTGCACGTGCGCTCCAAGTCTTTCTCGGGACCGCAAACGGTGCAGATGATCCGAAACCTGCGAATCGGCACGCTCTTCCTCGCCGCCAGCGGGCTCGACGAACGGGGCATCTACTGCGGAAACGAGTATGACGCGGAGACCAAGCGGGCACTGCTCGATGCGTCCTCCCATGTGGTCCTCGTGTCCGATGCCAGCAAGTTCGGCCTACCGGCAATGGTGCGCGCAACCGGACTCGATGTCGTCGATGAGGCCGTCGTCGACGAATCTATTAGCGACGAGCAGCATCGCATGCTCGTCGATGCGGGAATCGACGTCACCGTCGTCCCAATTTCAGGGTGAAGGAGCCCAGTTGAGCATTCAGAAGAAGTCTAAGATCGCTGTCATCGCCGGGGACGGAATTGGAAAAGAGGTCATCCCCGCCGCGATCACTGTGATTGACGCGGCACTCGCCCCCGAAGGTGTCCAGCTCGAATGGAACGACCTCGACTGGGGATCAGACCGTTACCGGCAAACCGGCTCGATGATGCCGGAGGACGGTCTCGAGACACTCGGCAACCACGACGCGATCTTCCTCGGCGCTGTCGGCGCTGAAGACATTGACGACACTGTCACGCTGTGGGGGCTACTTATCCCCATCCGGCGTGCGTTCGAACAGTACGTGAATCTGCGTCCGGTCCGCTCTTTCGAGGGCGTCCGCAACCGTCTGCGTGACGGCGAGCAGGTCGACATGTTGATCGTCCGCGAGAACAATGAAGGCGAATACTCCGAAATTGGCGGCCGCCTGTTTAGGGGGACTGACCGCGAGCTCGCCGTGCAGGAATCGGTGTTCACCCGTCAGGGCGTGAAGCGGATCACTCAGTTCGCCGCAGAATTGGCGCAGGCCAGGAGCAAGGTGCTCGTCTCCGCCACGAAGTCCAACGGCATCATCCACACAATGCCGTTCTGGGACGAGGTTGTGACAGATACCGTCACTGCCAACTATCCCGACGTTTCGATCGACTCCGTGTTGATCGATGCGTTGGCTGCACGTATGGTGCTCGACCCAGCTGGCATTGACGTACTCGTGGCCTCGAACCTTTTCGGGGACATCCTTTCCGACCTTGCCGCGGCGGTCACTGGTTCCATCGGTATTGCACCGTCCGCAAACCTCAACCCCGAGCGGATTCACCCGTCTCTCTTCGAGCCGGTCCACGGTTCGGCACCGGATATCGCGGGCAAGGGTGTTGCCAACCCGATCGGCGCGATCTGGGCGGGCGCCATGATGCTCGATCATCTCGGCTTCTCCGCGGCGGGCGAGCGGATCCTGCGTGCCATCACCGATACCGTGTCGTCGGGAGTGACGACACGCGACCTCGGTGGAACCGCATCCACCGCTCAGTTCACGTCGGCAATGACCAACGCAGTGAAGGATCTCGCATGAACACCGCGGCACAACATCTATACATCGACGGCCAGTGGATTGAAGCCGAATCCTCGGAGCCCATCGTCCACCGGTGGAGTGGTGAATCGATCGGCCAGGTCGACCTCGCGACGGCGGCGCACGCGACGCAGGCAGCCAATGCGGCGGTTGCAGCTTTGCGTCGGGGCTTCCCCGTCGATGCTCGCGTCACGGTGCTGGCTAACGCCGCAAAGCTCCTGGAGGAGCGACGCGAAGAGGCCGCCCAGCTGATCACCGCGGAGATGGGTAAGCCGATCTCGTCGGCTAGGGGCGAGGTGGACCGCGCCATCAGCGTGCTGTCGCTCAGCAGCCAGGAAGCGATGCGACTGCCGGCCGAGGCGATGAACCTCGAAGGCACCCAATCCGCTGCCGGGATTATCTCCTTCACTCTTCCGGTTCCTCTCGGAGCGGTGGCCGCGATCACACCATTCAACTTCCCGATCAACCTGGTCGCTCACAAGGTCGGCCCCGCGCTGGCTGCAGGCTGTCCTGTGGTACTCAAGCCGAGCGACAAGGGTCGCCTGGTTGCCGGGCTCTTCACCCGCCTCCTCATTGAGGCTGGGCTCCCCGCGGGATACTTGAATCTGGTCACTGGCCCAGCGGAAGAGGTCGTTCCGGTCTGGCTGGAGCACCCCGGCATTGCGACGATCAACTTCACCGGTTCATCGGCCGTCGGCTGGAAGCTGAAGGCTGCGTCGCCGCGCAAGCACCACGTGCTCGAGCTCGGGAGCAACACCGCCCTCGTCGTGGACCGAGACGCCGACCTGCAGGCGGCTGCTGCATCGGCTGCCCAGGCCTCGATGTTGAACAGTGGTCAAGCGTGCATCTCACTCCAGCGAGTCTTCGTTCACCGCGATGTGGTGGATGATTTCTCTGCGGCGCTCGCGATCGAAGTCGCAGCTGTCAAAAGTGGTGACCCTACAGACGCTGCGACTCTTGTGGGACCACTGGTGTCCGACGAAAACGTCACCCGTATTCAGCAGTGGGTTCAGGAAGCCGCAGCCGATGGCGCACGGATCCTCACCGGGGGTACCGCCTCGTCGACCAAGGTGTTCGCTCCGACGGCTCTGCTTATGGAAGCCGGTAACGCAAAACTGCTCCACGAAGAGGCGTTCGGACCCGTCGTCGTTGTCGTACCCGTCGACTCGATCGAAGAGGCCATCGATCAGGTCAACAGTGTCGACTACGGGCTCAACGCCTCGATCTACACTGACTCGATGCGCGCAGGCTTGGCGTTCGCGAAGCAGGTCGAGTCGGGTGCCGCGCTCATCAACATCCCACCGCACTTCCGCTCCGACCAGATGCCGTACGGCGGAGTGAAGAACTCTGGCCAAGGGCGCGAGGGAGTGCGGTACGCCGTCGCGGAAATGTTGCAGCAGAAGCTCGTACTACTTCGGGGCTAAGGACACACCCGGTGTGGGTCCCTCCGTCCCGCACCGGGTGTACCTGTCCCGTCCCGATGTCCCGGCGATCATGCCTGCCCCATCCCTCGGTACGTCCAGCCTGCGCTTCGCCAAACGGCAGGATCCAAGCAGTTGCGTCCGTCGATGATCTTGCGGTTCGACACCAGGGTGCCAGCATGTACGGGATCGAGCTCCCGACGGTACTCATCCCACTCGGTGACTAGAACAACAGCATCCGCCCCGGCCAATGTTGCGTCACGATCAGCTTCGTACGCGAGTTGGGGGTGCATCCGCCGTGCGTTATCGATTGCTGCCGGATCCGTGACAACCACGTCGGCTCCGAGTCCCTTCAACCGCACTGCGACCTCAAGCGCAGGCGAGTCCCGAACATCATCCGAGTACGGCTTGAATGCGGCCCCCAAGACCGCCACCCGCTTGCCGAGGACTGCGCCATCGAGTGCATCTACGACCAGATCGACGGCGCGTGCCCGGCGACGGAGATTAATGGCATCCACCTCACGCAAGAACGCAACCGACTCTCCTCTGCCCAGCTCCTCAGCCCTTGCAGCGAAAGCCCGGATATCTTTCGGGAGACAGCCGCCGCCGAACCCGATGCCGGCTCCGAGAAAGCGGCGCCCGATTCTCACGTCGTGGCCGATCGCGTCGGCGAGGGTCGTGACGTCTGCGCCAGTCACCTCAGCGATCTCTGCCATCGCGTTAATGAATGAGATCTTCGTCGCGAGGAACGCGTTCGCCGATACCTTCACGAGCTCCGCGGTGGCGTAATCCGTGACGATGAACGGTGTCCCCTTCTCGACGGATGGATAGTAAGCCGCACGAAGCCGCGCCGCCGCGTGCATACCTGCGGCGTTGTCGGGAACCCCGACAACCAGCCGATCGGGATCCACCGCGTCTTGGACCGCCCATCCTTCACGCAGAAACTCTGGATTCCATGCGAGCACGGCGCCGGCCTGTTCGACCTGCGGGGCCAGTTGACTCGCGGTTCCGACCGGGACGGTGGACTTGCCCGCTACGACGTCGCCGCTCGATAGGTACGGCAACAGCGCGTCAAATGCGGCGTGCACGAACGTCAGGTCTGCTCGATCACCGTCTGCCTGCTGCGGCGTTCCCACGCACACGAAGTGGACAGCGCTCCCCCGTGCTTCCGCAATGTCCGAGGAGAAGCGGAGCAGTCCCGACGCAAGTCCGGCTGTGAGCAACTCCTGCAAACGCGGTTCGAAGAACGGTGCGATTCCTTGCGAGAGCGACTGCACCTTCCGCTCGTCAACATCGATACCGACCACTTCGTGGCCGATTGAAGCCATAGCGACGGCATGCACGGCGCCCAGATAGCCGCACCCGATCACCGAGAGCTTCACGCCAGCCCCGTGCAAGGTGTGTCGTTCTCTCCGCTTCGCCCGAGCCATTCAACGCGCATGCGCCAAGCGTCGCCAAGCAACGCGTCGAACCGCAGGCCGCCCACTGTCGGGCGATCGAATTTCTCGTGAACGACCGGCTACAGCCAGCCACACCGCAGGCCCGTGGGTCGGCGTCTTACGCCGCTGACTGGATGCGAGCCCGGCGAGCCAGCAACACGACCGCGAGACCGCCAAGTACCAGCACGAGACCACTGGTCGCAACGCCAGATGCAAACGCAGAGTCGATACCGGTGATGGCCAGGTCGTCAGTCACTGTGATGTCGACGAACACGGACCCGCTGGTTGCGCCACGCACCTCGATCTGGTGTTCACCGATCTGCGTGCCGCCGGCGATGCCGACCGGCAGCAAAAGTGCTCCGGTTGCATCTGCGGTGGCGTTCGTCAGCTTCCACGGATCCGAGTGCAGCCAGATCTCCAGCGACTCGTTCGACGCGAACCCGCTCGCGTTGACCGTCACGCTGCCACCGGCAGGAACCGACGTGCTCGAGAGGCTAGCTGCAGGCACAACCGGTGCGGGCGCAGGCGGTTCCACAACCGGCGCGGGAGCAGGGCTCGGCGCAGGAGCGGGCGGTGCGGACGGCTCCGCCGGGACCGGCGCCTCGGTCGGCTCCGCGGTCGGAGTCGGCGTAGGCGTCGGCTCCACGGTCGGAGTCGGCGTCGGCGTGGGCGTCTCTGTCGGAGTCGGCGTGGGAGTCGGAGTTACTTCCGCGCAGTCGACCGCAAACTCGTAGGCCTTCTCCCCGACGGGAATCGTCAGTTCTGGGGTGTGACGTTCGACGACGGTCACAACCGTCTTTCCTTCACGCGGGATCGTGAACTCGATTACCGCTTGGCGGTTCTCATCGATGTCAGCGGAGTACGTTCCTTGGGTGTCGCCGTTGATCACGGTCAGCTCGGCGGTCGCGTCGCTCGGCGCGTCAGCGCTGAACCGCACGGTCGCCGTGGCCGTGGCATCCCCTTCGGCGGGGCACACCGCGTCGCTGAACGTCACCGCGCCCGCAACAGACGCTGGCGCATCGGCGCAGTTGTCGGCGTACGAGAACTGGCCGTTGGAGTGCACGACATCATTGACGACCCACTCGACGAGATGCGTCTCCGCGTCTTCGATGACCGCAGTTGTCCCGGCGCGGTTCACGAGCAAGCCGTTTTCATCGGCCGTGATCGTTTCGACGTTCGCGGGAGCTTTACCATCAACGCGAAGATAAGCAGTCACCGACTCATCTGCGCCCAGGGTGATCACTCCGCCGCCATTGACCTGGAAAGCATCCGAAGAGCACTGCGTCGTGAGCTGCGCAACACTGTCGACCACGACGGATGCCTGTGCGGGCGCGGCCACGATCAAGCTGCTGAACGCTATAGCGAAGACGCCCACAAGCGACGCAAGGCGCGCGCGAAGCGTGCTGTGCGGACTGCTGTTGTGAAGGCGTCGAGTCATGTCGGCTCTTTCGGTCAATGAGCACCGTTTATGGACGGATGCAAGGGCGTCAGCGTTGACGCTTACGCGAATCTTATCGAACTTCCGGGACAACCGGCGATTCTGCACCGGTCATTGGGCATCGAAGGTCGTCAGAGGTTCAGTCGCAGGGTCGGCGCCTCATCGGATGCCCAGAAATCAGCATCCAGCACCCGGGTCACCGGGTCGGGCTCGGCCGGCGCATAAGACTGCTGATACTGCTCGGCACGGGCACGCTGAAGCTGCGCAGCAGCCGCTCGGCGCTCCCACAACTCACGCTCGATCTTGGTGCGGTCACGGGCATAGATCATGGCCCGCATGATCATCGCGAGCAGCAGACCAAGGTAGCCACCGATCGTGTTCGACAACACGTCGTAGAACGTCGAGACACGCTCATCCAGGGCAAGCCCCTGCGTGAACTCGATCGCGCCAGAGAACGCGGGAAGCAAGAAGATCGCCACCCACCACGCCTTGCGCGCCAACGCGAGCCCCAACAAGAAACCGAGGGGCACGAACATGCCAATGTTCGCCGTGAACTCGAGCTTGTCGTATCCGAACGACTCCGGCACTCCGAAGTTGTGCAGCACCTGCAGCAGACGCGAGGAGATGCTCCCGAACTCCAGCTGCTTCGGGTTCGGCCACATTGTGACCAGCAGAACGAACGCGGCGTAGAACGCGAGCAGGACTGTCGAGACCCACAGACGTGCATAGCTGCGCGGCGGCGGTGGGCCGACGTGGATTTCACTCAATGGGTGCTCCTTCGGGGCGTCGCGCCCTTAGACAGGCTCAGGGATCGGCGGGTTGCCAGCGTACCTGGGAGTGGCTGGGAAAACGGGCACTTTGCCGACCGAAACTGCCCCCACACCACGGCGGCCCGCCGACTGCTGAGGGGGAGGGAGCAGGTCGACGGGCCGCAATGGGGGCAAGGTGTCAGATCCTCTGACGGTTCCGGCGCCTAGCGATCAGCAGCGTCAAGCCGCCGACACTCACGAGCAACGCCGCCAACAGCGCCGCGGGTGCCACATCTGCACCGGTGATCGCCAAGCCGGTCCCCACCGGCGTCGGCGGAGTCACCGGTGCAGGCGGAGTCACCGGTGCAGGCGGATCCACCGGCGTGGGCGGATCCACCGGCGTGGGCGGATCCACCGGAGCGGGCGGATCCACCGGAGCGGGCGGATCCACCGGCGTGGGCGGATCCACCGGTGTGGGTGGAGTCACGGGCGTGGGCGGGGTCACGTCGTGCAGGGTGCACAACGGGCTGTCCGGCACACACGTCGGGGTGTCGCCGTTGCGGGCCACGACGTTACCGAGGGCATGGTTGCCCTGCTGGTCATACGTCTTGACCTGCACCGTGTAGTTGATCTGAACGGTCTGCCCCGATCCCAGTGCCCCCGTCACGTGGATCGTGTCATCGACGACCTCGGCGGAAAGCGCGGCATCCGAAGACGTCGGCCCGTCCGTGAGGTTCGCGTCATCCAGCACGTCGCTCATGTAGTCGATGTAATCGACCGGCACGTCGGCAGCCGCCGAATCCGAGCCAACGTTGGTGAACGACAGTGTGTAGGTGACGGACTGACCGGCCTTCACATTCGTTCCCGACTCAGGATCACTGGACTTCACGACAACGACGTTTGACACGTAGTTGTACGTGCAATCCGGCTTATCCCCAACGGCCGGAACGCACGCGCCTTCGGTGGGCGGCGTCTCGCCGGAGTCGAGCATGAAGTTGCTCAACCGGTCGTCGCCACGCTGACCGTCCGCCTTCACCGTCACCGCGTAGGTGACCGTGACTTCCTGACCCGATTCGAGCGAACCTGTCACCGCGAAGCGACCGTCAGCCACCTCGGATACTGACAACGCAGCATCCGATGAGGTCGGCGCACCCGTGAGGTCTGCGTCATCCAACACCGCATTCATGTCGTCATCGCGAGCGACATCAACCGGCGCCTCCCCCGTGTTCTCGAAGTGGAGCGTGTAGGTCAACACCGTGCCCGGCTGAACCGTGGTTCCGGATGCCGGATCCACCGTCTTCCAGTCATCCAGGTCGCCCACCGGGTGATCAGTGGTCGGCGGCGCACACAGCTCGCCGTCCTCGCACAGCTCGGGAGCATCCTGCGTCAACACGTTGACCAAGTTGTTGTCACCGTGCTCGCCGTTCGGCTTGACCGTCACCTGGTAGGTCACGCTCACCGTCTCACCGGGCTCGATGTCGCCGACCACGCGAAGCTGCGTGTCCGTTCGAGTGGCAGTCACCTTTTCTGGTGCCGATGAAACCGGCTCTGCAGTGATATCCGCGTCGTCGAGCACGTTCGACAGGTCGTCCGTCGAGTCCACCGGACCCGCTGCCTGACCATCGTTCGCCCACGACAGGGTGTACGTCACCACGTCGCCGGACTTCACATCCGAACCGTCAGCCGGGTCAGATGTCTTCGACGGCACGACATGCGGTAACGGCACGCCCACGGTCACGGCCGGGTCGCAGATCTCGAGATCCACGCACACCGGCGTCGCCGTGTTCACCAGGTTGTGATCCCCCTGGTTGGTCACCGTCACCGAATAGGTGATGGAGGCAGATTCGCCCGCGGCAAGCGCACCGCTCCAGGTCAGGGTCGGCTCCTCGTACGTGAGCGCACCGGATGTCGTTGACGCCGTCGACTCGTCGAACGTCGCATCATCGATGACTCCAGACAGGTCGTCGACCACGGTCGCCGGAGCATCCGCGGTGTAGTCGCCTGTCCCGTCATTCATAACGGCCACCGTGTAGGTGACGACGTCGCCCGTTTTCACACCTTCGGTCAGGTCTGCAGTCTTGGTCAACGACAGGTGCCTGACCGGATTCTCGGTGCGGCAGGTCTGGTCGTTCGGCGCACACAGGTCACCACCCAGCACGTTGCCCAGCACGTGGTCACCCTGTTCAGCGAACGCGTTGACGTTCACCGTGTACGTGACCGTGTAGGTCTCTCCCGCAGGCACCGAACCGGTCACCAGCAGCTGGTCACCCTCGAGTACTGCCACAAGTGCTGAGTCCGACACCGTCGGGCCGCTGACCAGCGTCGCGTCATCCAACACGTTCGACAGATCATCGAATGTGTCTACCGTCGCGTCCGCCCGGCCCGTGTTCCCGAATGTCAGTGTGTACGTGACATCCTGACCGGCCATGACCGTGGTGCCCGAAGCCGGAACCACAGATTTACTCTGCTGCGGTGCAGCCGCCGGGATCTGCACGTCAGCACAGTCCGCACCGAGGGTGGCTGCGTCGTCTGCGGGAACGCAAGCGACGTTGTAGAGGACGTTGTCCCCGGTGGTCGAGTCATAGGTGACCGTGTAGGTGATCGTCGCCGACTCCCCGACACCCAACGGACCAGACCAGGTGAGCTCCTGTGCGTTCTCATCGAAGACCGCACCATCCGCAGGTGCGATGATCTCACCGAACACGGCGTCGTCCAGCACCTCAGACAGGTCATCGGACGCCGCCGCGGGAGCATCCTCGGTGTACACACCAGGACCCTCGTTCGTGATCGTCACCGTGTACGTCACCTCTCCACCATCGGCAGGAAGGTCCGTCACATCAGACGTCTTGTCGACCGTCAGCTTCGGCAGAAGACCCTCAGCCGTCGCGCAGGGCTCGCCCGTCACCGGGTCGGTGCCTTCTGCGGTTGCGGGGTCACACGTCGGGATCTCTGTCGGCGGCTCACCGGGCGTTGGTGGGGTCAACGGCTGCCATGCAACGTTGCGCACAACGCCGTCACCACCACCGGCAAGCGTCACCGTATACGTGATCGTGACCGACTCGCCAGCAGCGAGCGGACCCGACCACGACACGAACGACGGGGCCAGGAACGCAGGAACGGGCACAGCCGAATCATCGGATGCCATCGCCACGGCGTCACCGTTGTACTCCGCGTCATCCAACACCCCGGCAAGGTCATCGAAGACCACTGCCGGAACCTCGTCCGTGTAATCGCCCGTGCCCGTGTTCATCGCGGTCACCGTGTACTCGACAACGTCACCGGGACGCGAGCCCTCGGTCATGTTCGAGACCTTCTCGATCTCGAGGGCAGGAACGGTCAGCTGACATCCTGTCACCATCTGCGGAAGACCGAACTGGCTGGTCACTCCCGCTGGCAGCGGGAAACCGCTTGCGACGAAGCCCGGATCAGCATCGTTCGGATTGTTCACGACGCCGAGTGCGTTGACGGCACGGTTCGCAACGTACATTCGTCCATCAGGGGCACGGCGAATCTGACCACCATTGACTCCGATTGTGCCGATGTTCTCCTCGGTCGCCTTCACCTCGGCACCGGTTGTTGCGCCTTCAAGGTCGTAGCGATAGAGCTGCGCACCGCCGAAGATCTTCGTCGCGTAGACGTAACGGCCATCAGGCGAGAACTCCGCGTTGTAACCCATGCCGCCGGATCCGACCCCCATCGGCAGGTTCCATTCGAATCGCTCGGACAGCTGACCGGTCTCTGCATTGAACTGCAGCAGCCGGACCACGGCTGGTTGGGTACCATTCGCTCCCGGGGCGAAGCCCGAGGACAGTGCGACTACCTGCGAGTAATCTGCGCTGAACGCCAACGATCCATAGCCGTTGAAGTTTGTAGACGGCATAACATTCGTCACTGGTGTGCCCGTCGCTGGCCCGTTCGCGTCGAACGCATACGCCAGGATGTTCGGCGAATTGTTCGTGTGCGTCAGAACCCAAAAGCCGGTGCCGTCCGCATTCGGAACAGCCGTAACCGCCTCCGACGCTGTGCTTGGGGCGCCCAGCGAGACATTCTTCACGTCTGTGACGTCGCCCAACCCACCGTTGAGGGCCATGTCCACCATCGAGTAAGTCAGGTTCCCGTTGGGTGCAATACCGACATCGGTGCTGGTCGTGACGATGAAGTACTTTCCGGGCTGGCCGAGTGCGGGGAAGGCCGCGACCGCCTGCGTTGCCGAACTGTTGCCGAGCAGGCCTGTGCCGTTCGGCATCGGGTTGCTGTTGCGGTCGAACACGTTCTGGCCGTTACTCCAGAACTGCAGGGTTCCGGAGGTATCGGTAACAACCGTTGAACCTTCGAGAGTCGTCTGCGACCCACGGGACGCCTGGGCGGAGTTGCCGGTGACACCGAAGTCAATGACGCCGTTCTGACCGAAGAACCAGTAACGCTCGGTCGCCCGGGTCTCCTCCGCTGTGCACACCGCGGGCAGTGGGAGCTCAGCGGCGTCTGCTGGTGCGGCGGTCAACGTCATCGTGGCGAATGTCAGCCCTGAGGCGATCAAGGCACCCGTGGCGAGCAGGGAACCCATCTTCCTGACCCAGGAAGGCCTGGATCTCTGATCGGAGTACTTCTGACGTGATCGCATGGGCGCTTCTCTCCTAGGCCAGGGACCTGGCTGCATCTGAATTTCTCGAGTTAATCGGAAGAAACCACGTCGGTCGGCCCGTCCTCCAAAACAACATCGTCCTGCTTGCCGCAAGGGGAGGTAGCGGCAAGCAGGACGATGAGGTGGGGTTACTCTGCTACTGCTTCCGCAGCCTTGCGGCGGCGCATGTAAAGCAGCAGTCCACCAGCCATCAGGAGCAGCAGGGCTACACCGATGGTTCCGAGGGCGATGGTGCCACCGGTGGCTGCGAGCGGCGGAGGAACGTCCTTCGGCCACTCCGGAACGTCGCAGGCGGTTGCCTCATCCGTCAGGTCGTTGTGGTCAACGCCCGCCGTGTTGGCGAACCCTCCGCGATCATTCGAACCCGGTGCCGGGCACTTCAGCGTGGTGCTGTCTGCCTTGTCCGTGTCGAGTTTGGCCTCTACCTTCACCTGGTAGGTGTGGGTAGAGCCTGCGGCCAGGGCCACATCCGTCGCGATGACGTTATCTTCCGTGCCGGTTTCTCCCAACCCGGTCCACGTTGCCGCGGGCGTGACGCCCTCGGGTGCGGAGACCACGGTCGCATCGAGTACTTCGATGCCGGCACCGTAGCGGAGCTCGTCGGTCACGGTGTACGCGCCGGTCGCTGCGCCGTCGTTCTGCACGGTGATCGTGTAGTTGACAGTCCAGCCCCCGTTCGCACCCTTGATCGGCGCACCATCCATGGCCTTCACGATGTCGATCGACGGCACTGGCGCGCAATCGGTGTCGACGATCGTTCCGCCGGCCTCGTCGGTCAGGGTCGCTGCGTTGTTCAGGCCCTGCTCGATGAGGTTGCTACCGCCAGGAACCGTGCAGGCCGGTGATCCGGTGCCGTCGTCGCCCATGTCGGAACCGTCGAACTGCAACGGCACATTCGCAACCACGGTCACGGTGTAGACGTGCGGCGTGTAGCCGTCGTCATCCAGACCGATGATGGCCACGTCCGTCGCGATGCGCTGGTCGCCATCACCGTCGAATCCATCGTTGATCGCAATCCCATCAGGACCGGTTGCCGTGATGGTGTCCACCGTGATCTGCTTCGCGAACAGCAGTTCATCGTCGAGATCGTAGGTGGTCGCCTCGGTGCCGGTGTTGCCAACGGTGAGGTCGTAAACGACCTCCCACTGGCCGTTTCCGATCGGCGTCGCCGAGACGATCGCCTTGTCGAGCGTGGGCTTGCCCGGAATCACGCACTCGTTGTCCGTGCCCTCCAGACCGTTCCAGCCGACCGTGGCGGTGTTGTTCAGCGTGCCAGGAAGCGGCGCGCCCTCCGGCGTGGTGCACACATCGCCAGCAGGAACCTCGATACCCGCCAGGTCAGCCGCATACCGCACGGTCACCGTGTAGGTGTGCACGACCGGTGCATCCGCACCACTCGCGATGCTCTGATCTGTGACGATCCGCAGATCGTCGATGCCGTTGAAGCCACCGTTGATTGCGACCGGCTCCACAGCGTCAGAAGTGACTCCCTGGATGCCGACCACGGACACGCCGTCACCGGGTGCGAGCTGGTCGTCGAGGTTATAGACCCCGGCGCCTGCGCCACTGTTGGTGACAGTGATCTCATAGGTCGCGTCATACACGCCGTCTTCACCATCGACCGGTGTCACCGCGCCCGAGAGCGACTTGGTGATCTCGATCAGCGGAGCAGACACACACGCATCAGCATCCTTGTCTTCACCGTTGTGGACGAGACCGGCCGTGTTCGAGAACCCGCCGTCAGCGTCTGATCCCGGAGCCGGGCAGATCAGGTCACCAGGGGTGACCACTGCACGGTCCATCGAGGCGATGACCTCGACACGGTAGGTGTGAACCTCACCGGCGTCGAGAGCGATCCCGGTGACGATGACGTTCTCATCTGCACCCTTAGCGCCCTGACCAGTCCACTCAGCGTTGGTCTCGATACCTTCCGGACCAGAGACAACAGCCGCGGACTGCACCTCGATCCCGGCGCCATAGCGGAGCCGGTCACTGAGGTCGTAGTCGCCCACAACCTGTCCGTTGTTCGTGGCGGTGACGTCATAAGCGATCGTCCACGTGCCGTCGCCGTTGGCGATCGGGCTGCCCTCGACGACCTGCTTGTCCAACTCGATGAACGGAAGTGTCGCGCAGACGTCATCCTGACCGACGATGCCGTTACTGGTCAGCGTGGTCGAGTTACCCAGACCACCAGACTCGCCCGAACCGGCCGGAGCACATACGAGCTCAGTCGGATCCATGGTGGCCTCGTCCATCTGGACAGTGACCTCAACCTGGTACAGGTGCGATCCACCCTCAGAGAGAGTGACACCCTTAGCGACAAGGTTCTCCGAATCGGAGTCCTCAGCGCCCAGGCCCGTCCAATCACCGTTGGTGGTCACACCATCGGGTGAAGTGGTGACAGCGGCGTCGACGATCTCGATGCCTTCACCGAAGTGCAGGCGGTCGGTCACGTCGTAATCCGCGGCAGCCGCGCCCACGTGGGTCGCGACGATGTCATAGACGACCGTCCAGGTGCCGTCCCCATTCGGGGTCGGACCTGCAGAGATCGATTTATCGACCGTGACGATACCCACCGTGATGCAGGCGGATGCGTCGTCGGTGAGGTCGTTGTGCTCGAGCTCAGCGGTGTTCGACAGGCCACCGTTCTCACCCGGCTCCGCAGAGCACTCGGTGATCACCGGCGCTCCTTCAGTGCCCTCAGCGAGACCGATAACAACCTCGACCTGGTAGGTGTGAACACCACCAGCAGGCAGAGTCACCTCCGTGGCAATGACGTTCTCCTCAGCACCCTCGGCACCAAGACCCGTCCACGTTGCGGACGGCGTGATGCCATCCGGCGCGCTCACGACGGAACCGGAGATGACCTCGAGGTCACCGTCAGTCGTCATCTGGTCAGAGATGTCATAGACGCCCGCTTCGGCACCCGTGTTCGTCGCAACGACGTCATACGTCACCGTCCAGGTGCCATCCTCGTTCGGGGTCGGACCTGCCGACACGACCTTGTTGATGTCGATCGATGGGATCGGCGCGCACGCCTGGTCATCCTCAATCCCACCCGCACGGTCAGTCAGCTGAGAGGTGTTGTTGAACGCACGGTCAGTGTCATCACCATCCGCCGCCCCACACTGTGTCGGGTCATCCGCTCCAGAACCTGCGCCTTCCAACTGCAAAGGCACATCGGCGACCACGGTCACCTCGTAATGGTGCGGCGCATACCCTGCGTCGTCGGCGGCAAGCAGAGCCGCGTTCGTGGCGATCGTGACATTACTTTCGCCATCCCAAGCAGGGACCGCAAGCGTTACATCTGCCGGGGATGCAGTCACCGTCGCTGAAGTAATCTCAGCCTGGTCGGTGAAGCGCAGCGTGTCATCGAGGTTGTAGACCGTCGAGTACGTCGACGTGTTCGTCACATCAATGCCGTAGACGAGCTCCCACTGACCGCTTCCGATCGGTGTTGCTGACAGCAGCGACTTCACGTGCGTCGGGTCACCATCGAGCGTGACCACTGCCGGGTCGCAGTTGATCGTGGCTGGCAGCTCCGGTGCCGGCGGAGCATCCGCATCAGCACAGGCTGTGTTGACCATGTTCTCGTCCATCGTGGCATCCGCGATGATCTCGAACTCATGCGTTTCACTCTCGCCACGGGCGAGAGAGTCGATCGTGAACGAACCAAGCGCGGGCTGCAGGTCGTCAGAAACAACGACGTTGGTCAGCGTGCCCTGGCCGATGTTCTCGACGACGATCCGGTACCGGATGGTGTCGCCGACCTTGAACGTCGGGGCATCGGCGATCGTGTTCGCATCGTGCCACACACCCGCAGAATCCTGTACGTATTTCTTTAGGTTCGCGGCATAGCAGCTGCCGATCTCGGTCACTGCCGATGAGAGCATCGGAAGGGCAGTGTGCCCCGCGTAAGAGCTGGCCGAGTTGACCATGATCTGGCCCGGCTTGTTGTCACCCGCGGCAGGAGCTTCACAGCTGCTTCCGGCGGGCGTCGTGAACTCGATACGAATCGTCTGCATCGCACCCGGAACGAGTTCAGGTGCGATCACACGGATAGCGGTCGGGTTCGCGATCGCCGTTGTCGACCAGTCCACCGTGTTTCCTGCGACCGAGCCAGGCGTGCCGCCGTTGGACGGATCACGCGGGTCGCCGGACACCGAAGCGAATGGCGCATCGGTGTAGTACACCGTCGAGCCAGCAGGCGCATCGACACCGGTGATGGCGTATGTGCCGTCGATGTTTGTACCGCGACCGTCGCCGACCGCGGGAAGGATGTCGATCGTGTCGGTGAACTCGTTCACGACCGGATCCTGCGAGTTGATCGTCAGCACCCACGCGGAGCTGTCACCCTCGAACGAGAGCACATTTGCCTCAGTGGACTTGCCGAACATCGTGGCTGATGCACTCGGCACGGTAACTGTGGCCCTTGCTGTGCGGCCTGCCGTGTTCGCCGGACGGTTATCGCCGACCACGTTGATCACGGCAACGTTGGTCAGACGGGTACCGGGAGCAATGACGCTGTCGGCAGGACGCTGACCCTGGTAACTGATCTCCTGGAACACGTTCGGGGTGACATCTGTGAACGTCCACGTGATGGTGCGCCCATCAGGGCTCACACTCGTCGGGACGGGTTCGCCCGAGTCCGGCACGTACACCATCCCATCCGGGAGGGTGTCGACCACGTCGAAGGTCGCCGGCGGCGGGCTCGTGATGATGTTCTGCGCCTGAGCGCGGAGCGTATAGGTGACCGGCACGCCCGGCTGCGCGGTGGTGTCGGAGACGACCTTCTCGATCAGTCCCTGAGCCCCCTGAAGACGGAAAGCGTCTCGCGATGCGTTCGTATTGGGGCCGTATGTACTGCCCGGAATGACGGTTCCACCTCCGACTGTGCTGAGGTTGATCCAGTTGTTCTCCGTCGGGTAACCGGGCCACCTCTCGGGAAGGTCGTACGGTGCGTTGAATGCCCCGATCGTCCAACCCTCACCGGACGTCGGTGCGGCCGGGTCGATGTGTCCGAAGGCACGGACGAACGACTGATCAGCACGATCGATGGCGGGGTTCCAGGTCATCTTGACGCCAGTCGCTCCAGCCGGGAGATCCATCAAGATGTCGCTGGCAATGCGAGGGTCGGTCAGCGAATCACCGGCTGGCGGTACAACTTCGATCCACTTCGCGCTCGGAGCCTCTTCACCACACGTCTCAGTCTTGGTGTCCAATACCTGCGTCGTGTAGAAGAACCGCGCCGTCTCGTAGTTCTCGTAACCGGAACCCCCGGAAACAAGGTTATTCCAGCCACCGCCTTCGAAGCCGTCCATGACGAAGGCGGGGTTCTGGCTCAGCGTGCACACGCCAGCCATCTGCGCGCCACCCGCGCCTTGGTAGCCAGTCCACACCTTGCTGGTCGCTTGGTGGTAAAGGGGTACTCGCATCAAGGTGCCGTTGGCAAGTGCCTCGTCATAGTCGTCCTGGGTGTCGATGCCAGTCTGCGGCATCGACAAGTCGGCACTGGTGCCTGGGCTCACCCAGAGGTTGTCGTCCCACTTTGTGCGCGAGTGGGTGGGAGAGCCATCCCAGATGTTGCTGAAGCCGCCAGGAGGCGGAAGCGTGCCACTCGAGACGTTGTTGGCCGCATTCCCGTCGGCCTGCGACACACCGTCTTCGAACACGAATGCGCCCGGCGTCGAGGTGAACGTGTAGGTGGTGATCTCGGTCACAGCTGCGGGGATGCTGAACTGCACGGTCCCCGATGCGATGTAAACCCCGTTGCCGGGGAGCGGCTGGTCGAAGCTGTCGTTGACCGGGGCGTTGACCAGCGTGTACTCAAGACCCGAGAGCGAAACGGTGTAGTTCGCGCCAGTGCCGCTCACAGCACAGGTGGCGAAGTTCGTACGATCCGGCTTTGTCGGGTCGGAGTACGGCTGACCTGTCGACTTCGATGTGTCGCCGATCGGCACGCAGTCTTCCCAGGCAAGCCCGGTGGTCGCCCCGGCGACGTTTGCGCTGATGCTCACGGGGAACGCGTAGCTTTCCGGCCCCGGACGACTGCCGGCGTCGAGGATGAGCGAGTAGTTCATCTGGAGGAACGGACGCTCACCGCCGAGTCGGCTCTCGTGCAGGTTGCCCTGGCTTGCGGGAGCCTGAACAAGCGACAAGTCCATGCCGTGGCTGTAGGTGATGGGCAGGGGGCCTGGGTCAGCGGGGCCGGCCTCGGCAACCGCCGAGTCGGAGGTGGCAGTGCCGACGACGGTCAGGTCGCCGCCTTCAGTAGAGGTCGCACGCACTGGGGCCTGGATGACCGATGCGGTGCCCTCGGTGATCGTTCCGAGGTTGCAGAGCAGGGCCGTGCCATCCGTCGAGATCTCGGAGATGGGCGTCACGCCAGTGGTCTTACACACCTGCGGGATGCTCGTGAACGCCCCGTTGCCTACGGTGAGAGTGGCGCGCACGTTCTCGACCGGTTCGTTCGTGTACGGGTCGCCGTTGTCATTGGTGTTCACATGGAACTCCGCTGTCACCGGCTGACCGAAGGGTGCCTCCGTCGGCACCGGGTCACCTGCCCAGTTTGCGGTGATCTCATGCACCGACTGCGGCGCGGCCATGGCCGGAGACACAAATCCCGTCAACACAAGCGTGGCGGACGCCACGACCGCCGCAACGGCGCGAGCCGACCGGATCAACCCTCGACCTGACCTCGCCGCGACGAATGGACCCGAAGGCCTCTCTCGACCCCGGTTTCGAATCGGACGGCCCTCCATGGATGCGCGCACAGCTCCCCCTCAAACAAGACGTTGAGCGCCCGGAATCGGGTGCTCAAAATCGACGCTATCGACTGTGCTCGGTCATGACAGGAGTTCACCCCGGGAACCACCCACTCAACTACCCGCTCTGCACGTTTCACGATGATGATTACGACTTGGTGGAGGCGACCCGATACGCTGTTGAAAATGGAGATCGTGGCCAACCGCCCGGCCGGGAGCTTGTCAGCTGCTGACAGGCACAGGCCAAAAGTGTATTTCGCCCCGGTGCTTGAGGGTGCGACTCTCGTTCGCGAGAGATTTCGCGCGCCGATTCTCTCGCCAGAGCCCGCACCGAGGCTCGTACTCGTGCACGGTCCTGCAGGCACGGGCAAGACGACGACGCTTGCCCAATGGGCCCGGTCGACTGCGTGGGATGCTCCGCCCACGATATGGGTGTCGATGCACGATGACGACCATGGTCGCATCCATTTCTGGACGCGCGTGATCACCACGGTGCAGGAGTCGCGTGTGGCGGCCGGCGACTCGCATTTCGCGCGATTCGACACGACTGTGCTCGCGCAGTTCGGCATGCGCAGCACGCTCGTTCGTCTGTTCTCATCCCTCGCGAACCGCATCATCGTGGTGATCGACGACTTTCATCTGATCGACGAGGCCGCGATCGATGACGACGTCATCACCCTGTTGGAATCAACCTCGTCGGTGACGTTCGTCCTCGCATCCAGGGCCCGCAGTCCTCTGGACTCGACGCAGACCGCCGCCCGTATCCCCATGACAGTGGTGGATGCCACCTCATTCGCGTTCACACTGAATGAGACGCACGAACTGTTGGAATTGCACCGTGGATCCGAGCCTGTGGCGACAGCATCCTCAATCTTCGAGCAGACCGGCGGGTGGCCGTTGGCCACGCGCGCTCTCGCACTCACTCACGGCAACGGGCACTCTCCCGCCCTCGTGCGGAGCGTGCGGGATGGGCACGCCCGCTTCGTCTCGGATTACATAGGAACGCTGCTCGCCCGCCTCAACGAAGATGCGCGACACCTGCTGCTTGTCACGTCTGTGTGCGCAGAGTTCTCGCTGTCTTTCGCCGCGTCAATCGGATCGCTCCCCCGCACACGCACGGCGGCCGCCATCCGACAGTTAAAATCACTCGGCGTGACGACCAAGCGGCCGACTCCGCAGGGCACAGTCTTCGCACACCATCCCTACATGCGCGAAGCTCTGAAGAGGACGGCAGAAGAAGAGCTCGACGACGAACAGCTCGCAGAGATTCGCCGTCAATATTCGAGCTACGTCGAGCCAGGCCGTCCCGATCAGGCACTCAGCATCCTCTGCGTCCTGGGAGATCTGGACGCGGCCAACGCGGTCCTGACCAGGAACTATCCGATCCTGACCAGCGTGCACGCCGCACGCACGGCTGCGGTGCTACGAGACATTCCGGCCGTCCAGCTCGCGGCCTATCCGATTCTGCTCAGCGCGCTGTGGATCCACGCCCACTCCAACCCGGCTGTTCCGCTTGCCTGGCTCGACGGTTGGTTCGATCTGCTCAATACCGCTGTCCACTCAAGAGTGAGCGACGAGAGCGCGTTGCCCTTCACTGAATCTGCTGTGCTGACCGGGCTGTACCGTCTCATGGGCCAAAGCGACGACGCCGTCCGGATGGCCGACATCGTCTCTGCTCAACTCGCGAACCCTGCAACGCCTGCTATCCCGGATGCACGCAATTCGCTTCCGATGATCCACGCTGTTTTGGCATTGACGCGGTTGTTCGCTGGGGACTACGCGAACGCCGAGCGCCACTACGTGCTGTGTGCGACGGATGCGCAGGCCAAGGGGCTGCCGCTCGACGCCGTGCGCGGGTTGAACGGGCAAGCGCTGGCGACAGCGATTAGCGGCGACGTCGCGTCGGCGCGGATCAGGATCGCCGAAGCGGAATCCTTCGATGCGCTGGCCGATTGGGATGACCACTTCGGGCGTATCAACCTGAGAATCGCGCGTGCGTGGGTTGCCATCGACGCCTTCGACTCAGATGCCGCGCTGAGAGAGATCACGGCGCTCCGCCACCACGAACGGGCTGCCGAAACGTGGCCGTTCATCGCCCTGGCTGAGGCTCGCGCACTCCTATATTCGCACTGCGCGCGCACGGCGGAGTCAGCGTTGGATGCTGCGATCTCTCGCCACGAGACACGGCCAGAGCCGATCGCGGCCATGCGGGCATCCCTCACGGCGATGCGCGCCACCCTGGCGCTGTATCAGGGCGACGTTCGGCGCGCCCGTACAATTCTGCACGGCGCCGATCTGAACCATCCCGAGCTCGAGCTGGCACGGGCGCGAGTGTCTTTGCTCGCCGGGAACTCGAAAGCCGCGTTGATGAGCGCAGCGCGGACGCTGCAGCACACGCGAGAACACCGCCACGGAGCGCACCGGATGCGGCTCGAGGCAATGCTCATCACTGCCGTGGCCGAGCTACGGTTGGGGCTGCAGCGAAAGTCTGAAGAAACGACCCGCCATGCGTTCTCGTCGCTCGTCGAACTGCAGTTGGCGACGCCACTCGCCAAGATCCCACGCTCCGACCTGGAACTGCTCATCGCCAACGCGCGGATCGACACCGCAGACCCGGCGATCGCCGCGCTACTCCGCGTGCCCGATCTGTTCGCATCTGTTGGGCCGAACGAGGAGCTCAGCGAAACGGAGCTGCGCGTGCTCATGAAGATCGCCGCAGAGAAGACGACCGAGAAGACCGCGCGCTCGCTCTTCATCTCACCGAACACCGTAAAACATCATCTGAAGAGCATCTATCGAAAGCTCGGAGCAGGATCGCGCCAGGAGGCGTTCGACATCGCCGTGACACGCGGCCTGATCGACGGCGCTTCGGTCACTCGGTAGTGGGGCGTTGGGCCCAATCGGCACGTTACTCGGCCTCAGCTCACTGTGTCGAGTGAGTCACTGTTGAGCGATGCGATCTTCCCGTCTGCTGCGGCATCCGGCATCCACCATCTGCCAACGACAAACGGGCCGGACCCGAAGGCCCGACCCGGATGCCTCCGATCGCGCCGAAAGCACGTCTCAGGCTGCGGCCAGGTCCAATTCAGCGCCCGCGGTCGCCTCCAGATCTATGCCTGAGAACCGAACGCGCAGTATGCCGGTCTTCGCCGACTGTTGGCGCATGAACATCACAAGAAAGTCCATCGTGATGTTGTTGTGCACGTCGGAGACATCGGTCGACTTCTCCAGCTCAATATCCGACTCAGCGGGCGCTTGATGCTTAGCGACCATCTCGATGATGTGAAGCTTCTCGTCTGAGTCGACGACAAACAGGTTCGCTGAACCTCCCGCGCTCTGTACACGCGCGAATACAACATCGACCTTCTCGTGCCCCAAAGCAACAACGATAGGTGAGGTTCCGTCAGCTGCCTTCACCGTGAGTACTGAGTGCAGATTATTGCGCACGACGGACTTCATCAGGTCGCGCGCGTAACGGGTACGGATGAGAGTGTCGGTGTCAGCGGCCATCACGCCACTTCCCTTCATTTATGACCAAATTATCGAAGATTTCGTCAACTGATGCGCCGAAGGTGTCTTCTATGTCAGCTTGGGAGCGGATCGCCCGGATCACAACTCGCTGGAGACGACCTGATTCAGTCGCTGGCGGCCAGTGTTTGTGCACCTCGCTTCGGCGTCATCAAGCCATCGATCGACGGTTTCATCAACGGGGAGCCCATCTGGGATCGTCCACCGCTGGGCCTCGACTGCAGCGGCCTCTTCGGCTGCAGCACGACGCGATGCGCGATTGGCGTCTCTTCCAAAGTTTCGAGGTGTCACACGCAGATCCTACAAGCCACCTACGACACGGATCAGGGGCTGCGGATTGATCGCAGGGGTCATGATTCGCACCCCATTCTCGAGCCGGCAAACGCGCTGCGCGGCTCCGCAGCATCCGGCATCCACCATCCGCCAACGACAAACGGGCCGGACCCGAAGGCCCGACCCGTTTGAGAAGTAAGAGTACTTACTTGATGATCTTCGTGACCGTACCAGCGCCCACGGTGCGTCCACCCTCACGGATGGCGAAGCCGAGGCCGTCTTCCATAGCGATCGGCTGGATCAGCGCGACCGTCATGTCAGTGGTGTCACCAGGCATGACCATCTCGGTGCCCTCAGGCAGCGTGATGACGCCGGTGACGTCGGTGGTGCGGAAGTAGAACTGCGGGCGGTAGTTCGTGTAGAACGGGTTGTGACGCCCGCCCTCTTCCTTGGAAAGGATGTACGCGGTGCCCTCGAAGTCGGTGTGCGGCGTAACCGTACCCGGCTGAACGACGACCTGGCCGCGCTCAACGTCTTCACGCTTCAGACCGCGAAGCAGCAGACCACAGTTCTCGCCGGCCCATGCCTCGTCGAGCTGCTTGTGGAACATCTCGATACCAGTGACCGTGGTCTTCTGCGTCGGGCGGATGCCGACGATCTCGACCTCAGAGTTGATCTTGAGGGTTCCACGCTCGGCGCGGCCGGTGACGACCGTTCCACGACCGGTGATCGTGAAGACGTCCTCAACAGGCATAAGGAACGGCTTGTCGCGGTCACGCTCGGGGTCCGGCACGCTGTCATCGACAGCCTGCATGAGCTCGACGATACGCTCGACCCACTTCTCTTCACCCTCGAGCGCCTTGAGCGCCGAGACCTGAATGACAGGTGCGTTGTCGCCGTCGAAGCCCTGGCTGGAGAGCAACTCGCGAACCTCGAGCTCGACGAGCTCAAGGATCTCTTCGTCGTCAACCATGTCGCTCTTGTTCAGCGCGACCATCAGGTACGGCACGCCGACCTGCTTGGCGAGCAGAACGTGCTCACGGGTCTGAGCCATCGGGCCGTCGGTAGCGGCAACCACGAGGATTGCGCCATCCATCTGAGCGGCACCGGTGATCATGTTCTTGACGTAGTCGGCGTGGCCGGGAGCGTCAACGTGCGCGTAGTGGCGCTTGGGGGTCTCGTACTCAATGTGCGAGATGTTGATCGTGATACCACGCTGGCGCTCTTCCGGCGCCGAGTCGATGGTAGCGAAGTCACGCTGCACGTTGGTGGCCGACGGGTACTTGTCAGCGAGCACCTTGGAGATGGCTGCGGACAGCGTCGTCTTGCCGTGGTCAACGTGACCGATGGTTCCGATGTTGACGTGCGGCTTGGTCCGCTCGAACTTGGCCTTGGCCACTGGGTCCTCCTCAGGACGTTCGTGTAGAGATTGCCGGGCACTGGTTTGTGACCGGTTCCCTACGGGGTTTGATTCTCAGTTTAGTAGAGAGATTGCATGTGAAGTTGTGAGTGTGATCCGGATGCCCCTCACGAGGCATCCGGATCGAAAGGGTTATTCGCCCTTGATCTTCTGGACGATCTCGTCCGCCACAGCCCTGGGGACCTCAGCGTAGGAGTCGAATTCCATCGAGTAAACAGCACGACCCGAAGTCTTCGAGCGCAGGTCACCGATGTAGCCGAACATCTCGGACAGCGGAACCGACGCGCGAACGACCTTGACGCCAGCAGCATCTTCCATCGACTGGATCGAGCCACGACGTGAGTTCAGGTCGCCGATGACATCGCCCATGTACTCCTCAGGAGTACGCACTTCGACGGCCATCAACGGCTCAAGGAGCACAGGGTTGGCGCGACGGAGAGCTTCCTTGAAGCCCATGGAACCAGCGATCTTGAACGCCATCTCCGAGGAGTCGACGTCGTGAGCAGCACCGTCAACGAGGGTCGCCTTGACGCCCACGATCGGGAAGCCGGCGAGAACGCCGACGTTCATAGCATCCTGGAAACCAGCATCGATGGAACCAATGTACTCACGCGGAATGCGACCACCGGTGACGGCGTTCACGAACTCGTAAGTCTTCTCAGCATCCAAATCGAGCGGCTCGATGTTGAACTGGATCTTTGCGAACTGACCCGATCCACCCGTCTGCTTCTTGTGGGTGTAGTCGTGCTTCTCTACGGTCTTCTTGATCGTCTCGCGGTAAGCCACCTGGGGCTTGCCGACGTTCGCCTCGACGTTGAACTCGCGCTTCATACGATCCACGAGGATGTCGAGGTGCAGCTCGCCCATGCCCTTGATGGTCGTCTGACCAGTCTCGGGGTTGAGCTCCGTGCGGAAGGTCGGGTCCTCCTCAGCGAGCTTCTGGATGGCGACACCCAGCTTCTCCTGGTCGGCCTTCGTCTTCGGCTCGATCGCAACCTCGATGACAGGCTCCGGGAACGTCATCGACTCGAGGACGACCGGGGATGCCGGGTCAGTGAGGGTGTCACCGGTGGTGGTGTCCTTCAGACCGATCACAGCGTAGATGTTGCCCGCGGTGACTCCGGCGACCGGGTTCTCCTTGTTGGCGTGCATCTGGAAGACCTTCCCGATGCGCTCCTTCTTGCCCTTGGTCGAGTTGATGACCGCAGAACCAGAATCCAGGTGACCCGAGTACACGCGAATGTACGTGAGGCGACCGAAGAACGGGTGCACAGCAACCTTGAACGCCAGAGCCGCGAACGGGTCCGTCGCGCTGGGGTTGCGCTCGATGATCGTGTCGTAGTCCTTCGGGTCGTGTGCCTCAATAGCACCGACGTCGAGGGGGTTCGGCAGGTAGTCGACAACAGCATCCAGCATCGGCTGCACGCCGCGGTTCTTGAACGCGGAACCACACAGGACCGGGTAGATCTCAGAGTTGACGACCATCTTGCGGATCGCACCCTTGACCTCGGCGACCGTGAGGTCTTCGCCACCGAAGAACTTCTCCAGCAGCGCGTCGTCAGTCTCGGCGACCGTCTCCAGCAGAAGCTGACGGTACTCGGCGGCCTTCTCCTTGAGGTTCTCAGGAATCTCCTGAACCTCGTAGGAAGCGCCCATGGTCACGTCACCCTTGGAGTCACCTGCCCAGACAAGCGCACGCATCTCGACGAGGTCGACGACACCGATGAAGTCGCTCTCAGCACCGATCGGCAGCTGAAGCACGAGCGGCTTCGCACCAAGACGGTTGATGATCGTGTCGACGGTGTAGTAGAAGTCAGCGCCGAGCTTGTCCATCTTGTTGACGAAGCAGATACGCGGAACGTTGTACTTGTCAGCCTGGCGCCAGACGGTCTCGGACTGGGGCTCAACGCCCTCCTTGCCGTCGAACACAGCGACAGCACCGTCGAGCACGCGGAGCGAACGCTCCACCTCAACGGTGAAGTCCACGTGGCCGGGGGTGTCAATGATGTTGATCTGGTTGTTGTCCCAGAAGCAGGTCACGGCGGCAGACGTGATCGTGATGCCGCGTTCCTTCTCCTGCTCCATCCAGTCAGTCGTTGCGCCACCGTCGTGTGTCTCGCCAAGCTTGTGGTTGACGCCCGTGTAGAACAGGATGCGCTCGGTGGTGGTGGTCTTGCCAGCATCGATGTGCGCCATGATGCCGATGTTGCGGACCTTGCTCAGGTCGGTGAGCACGTCTTGTGCCACTGGAGTGTCCTTTTCTATCTAGCCGTACAACTGCGAAAGTTTGGGTGCCCGTCCCCGGCACGCGACCGGGAACGGGCAAAGGCTGTTTACCAGCGGTAGTGAGCGAACGCGCGGTTCGACTCGGCCATCTTGTGAGTGTCCTCACGGCGCTTGACAGCAGCGCCCAGGCCGTTCGAGGCATCCAGAATTTCGTTCTGGAGACGCTCGGTCATGGTCTTCTCGCGACGACCCTTGGCGTAGCTGACGAGCCAGCGCAGCGCGAGAGTGTTCGCACGGTGCGGCTTGACTTCGATCGGCACCTGGTAGGTCGAGCCACCAACGCGGCGGCTACGAACCTCAAGGGTGGGGCGCACGTTGTCGAGCGCCTTCTTGAGGGTTGCGACAGCGTCCTGGCTGTTCTTCGCCTCGACGCCGCGGAGGGCGCCGTAGACGATCGACTCTGCGAGCGACTTCTTGCCATCAACAAGGATCTTGTTGACAAGCGAGGTGACGATCGGAGCGCCGTATACGGGATCGTTGACGACGGGGCGTTTCTGGGCGGGACCCTTACGAGGCATTGGTCTTAACCCTTCTTCGCGCCGTAGAGGCTACGAGCCTGCTTACGGTTCTTGACTGCCTGGGTGTCCAGGGCGCCACGGACGATCTTGTAACGCACACCGGGGAGGTCCTTGACACGACCGCCGCGGACGAGCACCAAAGAGTGCTCCTGCAGGTTGTGTCCCTCACCGGGGATGTACGCCGTAACTTCAGCGCCGTTACGAAGCTTCACACGAGCGACCTTGCGCATCGCCGAGTTCGGCTTCTTCGGGGTGGTGGTGTAGACGCGGGTGCATACCCCGGCCTGCTGCGGGTTCGACTTCAGGGCGGGCGCCTTGGTCTTAGTGACCTTGGGCGAGCGTCCCTTGCGAACCAACTGCTGAATAGTTGGCACGTTCTCTCCTCATAGTGCTGCACGGTGACAGCGTGATGGGTTTCACCTCATGACCCACCGGCCGCGCGGAATCGCTTAGCTTTTGGTGTGGTGGGTATGCCGTGGGGGCGGACCGATATGGACCGGAGCCCGTGTGCAGGCACGCCAAGACGTGCACACACCTGATCAAGTGTAATGCGGCGTGGTGTAGCGGTCAAATGGTGGGTCGGGTGGGTGGGGGCGCGGCGGGCGGGGGTGGCGGCGCGTGGATGGTCGCGGCATCCGGGGTGAGGCAACATCCTGCGCGCGCGGCGACACGAAGCGCGTGAAGCACCATGTCTTCGGTGGTGGCTCACGCCGCGGCTGTTGCGGCGTGCGGGAGATGTTGTCTCGATCAGGCCCGAGTGCGTCGAACGAGGTGCTCGCGGGCTGGATGCAGCCGCGAGAATCGGTTTGCCGCACGAGACGGGCCGCGGGAACACCCGTCTCATGCAGCTGGGCCATTCTCGAGGCTGGGGCCGCGGGTTGGCCGAGCTCGAGCGGGCTCGGAGCTGGTGCCGGGTCGAAGTCGGCGAGTTATATTGATAGTGCCTCCCGTTGCGACGGATCGGGAAGAAGGCCTTAGAAACCCAGCCGGACGACTGGATCTAGGGCCTTTCGCTTGCTTCAGGGCAGATTCAGTCCCCCAGGCGGCTGGCAAGCGAGGTACTCGGTGCATAGGTGGCCCGGCATCCGGGGTGAGACAACATCCTGCGCGCGCGGCGACACGAAGCGCGTGAGGCACCATCCCTACGGTGGTGGCTCATGCTGTCGGTGTCGCGGCGTGCGGGAGATGGTGCGTCGATCGGCCCAGGTGAGTCGATCGAGGTGCTCGAGGGTGGGATGCGGCCGTGAGAATGGGTTTGCCGCATGAGAAAGGCCGCGGGAACACCTGTCTCGTGCAGCAGGGCCATTCTCGCGGCGGGATCGGGTGGGCGGGGCGAGCGGGGGCGAGGCGAGGCTCAGCGGAGGTCGCGGATGCGGGCGGCCACGGTCGAGGCATCCTCGCTGCGCCGCTCGTAGGTCACGGCGATGATGAGCAGCACCGCGCCGATGACGGCGAGCGTGATCCACCACGGCATCGACTCGATCCCACGGCCGATCTGCACCGAGAAGACGAAGACGTTCTCGATCGGCAGCACGAGCATCCCGATAATGAAGGGAGCAGCCAAGCGGCGGCCAGCACCGACCATGATCGCTGCGAGCGCGAGCACCATCACCAGGATCGCCCGCCACGTCAGCGGATCGGTGAACGTCGCCACGATCGACGCACTCATCATCGTGATGATGCCCGGCGCGAGCAGCATCCAGGAGCCGGTGCGACCGGCGGGCCAGTTCCCGAGCATGCCGCCGGACTCCCCCTCGTGCCGCCGCATCCCGCCGATTCCACGCATCCCGGCGATTCCGCCGAGCAAGAGGAAGGCGCCGAGCGGCAACGAAAACCACTCCACCCGCAGATCGCGCGGACTCCACGCGACCACCGCGGTGACGAACGCGACGCCGAACAGGAACCACACCGGCGGCAGCGTCGTGCGCTCTGCCCGGACGGCGGCCGTGAGCATGACGGCGAGGATGCCGATCATGAGCATCCACATCATCCAGATCGATCCCCAGTCGCGTTCGATCGCGCACCAGGTTCCGGCGGCGAGCGCGAGTACTGCGGGCGCGAATATCCAGCGCGAGGTACGCAGGCGCGACTTCGCACGCGCCGCCAATCGGATGCCACGGCCAGCGAAGACGAGAATGAGCGCAGCGAGCGCCGATACCCCGAAGCACGCGAGGAACAGCGTCGATCCGCGTAGGAAGGTGAGGTCGGCGCCGATGCCCATCCGGATGCCCTGCATCGGGCCTGCGATCGCAGCGAGACCCGCCGCCGCGAGCGTCGCTGGTACGAGCATCCGCAATCGTGCTCGGCGCAGCTGACGCCCGAGGCGGGCGAGCAAGGCGCCGATTCCGAGGAGCAAAGCACCGGCGGCCAGGAGCGCGAAGGCCCGCCAGGGCACGTCCGCTGCGGTGCGGGCATCCGGTTCGATGAGCGCGAGCAGCGCGATGCTGGGCAGTATGGCGACGCCGAGTCCGGCGGCGTAGAGGCCGCGCACCTCCACGCCACGCGCGGCGAGGATCGCCGCGATGAGCGCCGCGGCCAACGCGGGCGGAAGCAGATAGGCCTCGAGCAGGTCGACGCCGTTCATGGTCCACACGCACCAGAGCGCACCGGTGAACGCGGCTCCCGTCACCCACCAGCCGTAGCGACGACGGGTGAATACAGCGCTGGCGGCCGCTCCGATACCGAGGATCACCAGCACCAGGAAAGTCGTTCCGAGCCCGGCTGCCTCTCGTGCGAGCGCGAGCGCGGTGGCGATCATTCCGGTGAGCAGTGCGGATGCTTCGATTGCCACGCGGACGGCGGCCGAGGCATCCGCTGGTAGGCCATTTCGACGCAGGGAATCTCTGATGAGTGTGGTGCTCGGAAGCACGAGCGCGACGATCGCCGCGATGACCGGCAGGGTGACCGGCGAGGCGCTGATCGCGAGCACTTGGGCGCCCAGGCACACGACGACGACGGCGACGGTGGGCACCAGCATCCCGGCCGCGAGCGTGCGCAGGACGATGTTGAGTCCGGGGCGACGGGTGAGCAAAAGCGACAGGGCGAGCGCAAACATGAGGGCGGTCGAGAGTGCTGTCCAGCCGCTGCGCTCGAAGATCACCTGCACGATGCCGGCGGCGAATGGCACCACCGTCACGACCAACACGGCGTACCAATTGCGCGAGCTGACCTGAGGCAAGAAGGTCACGACGATCGCGCCGACGAGACCAGCGGATGCCACCAGGCACAGCACCGCGATGCTGCCGAGTTCGGTCAGCGCGAGCGCCTGCCCGAGACACACCAGCGCGTAGGCGAACCCGACGCCGACATGCAGGAAGCGGATGCCTGCGGGCAGTGCCATGGCCGCAAGCGCCAGGGCCGCGATCACGCCGAGACCGGACAGTGGTGCGGACTGGGGGTCAAGCCAGGAGATGAGCGCTCCGACCGCGATCGCCGTATGGATGCCAATGATCAGCACCACGCGATTCACCAGCGCGGTGTTGCGGATGCTCGGGATCGCTCTCAGCGCGATAGCCGCGGCTGCTGCGGAGGCGAGCACGATGATCAGGCGTGCAGGGAGCGGAAGGAGGTTGCTGCAGGCCAGAGTGAGGATTGCCAGCGCCGCCGCACCGATCGCGATGACGTCGGTGGTTGCGGCGAAGGGGCGGAGGGTCTGGTGTTGGGTTTGGGTCTGGCGGTCTTGGTTTTGGTGTTCCTGGGTTTGGACGTCTCGGTCTCGTGCCAGTCCGCCGAACAGGGCGATTCCGGCGGCGACCCCGACCATTCCGAGCACCGGGGCCCATTCTCCTGGCTCCCCTGACAGGAGGGGTCCGGTCCCCCGCACCACGTCGGTCAGGGTGTCGACGGCTGCGACTGCGGCATAGGTCAGGGGCAGGAGTCCGATCAGCGCAACCACGATGACGCCACCGATCGCGAGAGTGGAGCGAGCGACCGTGCGCGGCAACGGCGACACCGCGATGAGGGCGAACGCGAATGCCGCGGCCGTCGGGAGCGCTGCCGGCATCCACTCTGCTGCCGCGTGAGCCACGGGCGAAGTGACCGCGAGCACGAATGCCGTGGTCGCCGAGGCCCCGGCGACGAGGCTCCACCAGTGCCTCAACAGCTCGTGCGTGGCGAAGAGCGCGTGCGCGGCGATGAGCGCGAGCACCAGGCTGATGCCGAGCATGATCGTGACCGTGCCGGAGAACCAGAAGGATCCCAGCACCGCGAGGGGCACAGCGCTCAGCACCGCAGCCACCTGAATCGCGGTGAGCGAGCGCTGCGCTACGGGCGGCCACACTCTGACGAGCACGGCGGCCAGGAGAGCGGTGCCGATGTGTCCCAGGGCTGAGACATAGACCGCACCCGCGGCGTAGCCGAGCATCGCGGGCACGACGGCGACGCCGATCAGTGCTGCCCACGGCCACACTCTGATTCTCGAGACCCCGATCTTTGACAGCCTGCCTGCGGCGAGCATCACTGCGCTGGCGACCGCGGTTGCGAGCGCGGCCAGCATCCAGGTGGCTGCGGACGTGTCGCCGATCTGCGCAAAGGAGTAGACGTCGATCGCGACGAAGACGAGCCCGAGGGCGCCGACGGCTTCGGCGGAGAACTGGAGTCCTCGACGGGCGAGCATCCACGCTCCACCGAGGAAGACGAGCGTCACCAGCCCGACCACGACACTGCGCGCGGCTCGGTCGGAGAGGTCGGGATTCAGGAAGGTGAAGATGAGCGCGGCGATCGCGAAGAGTCCGGCGCCGGCGATCGCCAGTACGGACTGGACCGTGGCGCTGCTGCGCGGCTGGGGGTGGGGTTTCGGTTTGGTGGGTGGCGGGGTTTGTGGTGGGGCAGGTGGCGCGGTCGGCTGTGGGATTGCCGGCGCCGGCGCCGTGGCCGGGGCATCCACAACTCGAGGGACGCGACTGAGCAGCGCGTCGCGTGCACGTAATGCGGCGGCCGCGGATATCGAGGCGTTCCACACCTGGATTCCGACGGGACCGCGAAGGTCTGCACCGCAGTGGGCGCAGCATCCATCTTTCAGATTGTCGGATGCGCAGACGGGGCAGACGGTGCTGTCGAGAAGTCGCTGGGCGACGGGTTCGGCCCAGTTGATCGTGTCGGTCGCGGCACTCATCACTCCCCCGATTCTGTGTCGGTGTCGGTGTCGGTGGTGGTGTCGGCGGTCCACCGTAGGATGTCGCCAGGCTGGCATTCCAGCACGCGGCAAATGGCCTCGAGGGTGGTGAAACGTACGGCTTTGGCGCGTCCGTTCTTGAGCACAGCGACGTTCGCGGGGGTGATTCCGATGGCATCCGCGAATTCCTGGACGCTCATCTTCTTGCGCGCCAACTGCACGTCGAGGTCGATGACGATGGGCATCAGACGACCTCGGACATGTCCTGCTCGAGCTCGAGCGCCTTGCGCAGGAGTCCGCGCAGCACCATGACCAGCAGGGCGAGGGCGATGCCGACGACGACCCCGAGGATCGAGACGAGCAGGATCGAAGGCGACCCCGCCTGCGCAGCCGCGATGATCACGTTCGAGACGATGATGATCAGGCTGGCTGCGACCATCGTGCCGATGATGACGTCGACGTAGATGAACGCGTTCGAGCTGAAGATCCGCTCGGTGCGCACGAGCGACAGGAGCCGCCAGATGCAGGCCAGCACAACCTCCACACAGACGAGAAACACCACCGCGGCGATGACGCCGGGGATCTCAAGGTGAGCGAACTCGGGGAAGCGGTCCGCCGTGGCAGCGGCCAGGCCAGGAATCATCCACACCTGAGCGGCGAGCAACAACAGGATCATCACGGCGATCAGCGTCTTCAACACAGCGGTCACACGGGGTTGCATGAATCTACCTATCGATAAGCGGCCGGTATCTATCGAAAAACGATAGCTCGGGATGCCCGGGTGGCTCAAGCCAGGCGGACGCTCTCACAGGGAATGCACGGAGTGGGGCGCGCGCGGGGTGCAAGGCGCCCGGCGCCTGGGCGGCCCGGCGCCTGGGTGGCCGGTGCCTGGGGCCGGTGCTTGGGCGGCCGGTGCTTGGGCGGCCCGGCATCCGAGCGGCGCGGCATTCGGGTGTGAGACAACACCCTGGGCGCGCGGCGACACGAAGCGCGTGAGACGCCATGTCCACGATGGTGGCTCACTCTGCGGCTGTCGCAGCGTGCGGGGGATGTTGTCTCGATCGGGCCCAGGTGCGTCGAGCGAGATGGGTGCGGCGGGACTCGAGGGTCGAAACAGATGCCCGTGCGCAGCATCCAGGCGCAATGACCCACCATCACCGGCGCGGGGCGACACAGAGCGCGTGAAGCACCACGCTCGCGATGGTGCCTCACGCAGGCGATGGTCACTTCGGCGAAAAGTAGTGACTCAGTCGGGGCGGGTGGACGGGAAGGCGCACGGGACGGGCGGCAGGGGGCGCGCGGGCGGGGCCCGCCGGGCTAAGGGGCCTCGGGGTCGAACGGAGAGTCGAGCGACTCCGTGAGCTCGGCCAGCAGCGCCTCGATCTGCGGTTCGACGTGCTGCGAAATCGCGGCCTGCACGTTCAGACGATGCCGCAGCAGGATGCCGCAGATCTCGCGTCCGACCATATTGGCGTACTCATCGGCGAGGCCGACCTCTTGCCGCAGCGCGGCCTTCGCCTCGTCGCTCAGCGGCGGCAGCGGGGGAAGCTCGACGCTGGCGTCATCCGCGAGGCCCGCGATCGTGAAGAGAAAAGGGGCGCCAGGCGTCGGATCCGGATCGAGCGGCATGCCCTCGAACTCCGGCGCGAGATCCTCGGACGGGCGATAGCTGCGGGCGCGATTGCGCTCGGCCTGCTGGTCGAGCTCCATCTGCAACATGGGCAGGTTGCGCGCGGTGTACCCGGCGACGGAGTGATCGACGACCCGCTTGATCCGGGTGGACAAGCCGTGCTGCACACCGTGCGGAACGTTCGATCCGATACCGGCGGCGGAAAGGATCGGCGAGCCGAGACAGAGTCGACACGGGGCGGCGCGACCGCGGTGCGTGGGCGGCTCCCAGCGCGGCACCCAGCGCAACCAGGCCTCGACGGCCTGGTCAACCTGCGTCTCTATCGACCGCTCCACGTTCCCAGAGTACGGCGATCTGCGTGTTCAGCCGAGATTTCCGGGGGTGGTTGGTTAGGACCCGTTCGGATCCTCGCGCTCCCAGGGCCACTGCGGATGTTTCGCCTTCGTCCGGCGGAGCGCAACTCCGGCCCAGGATGCCACGGCGGCCACCAGAAGAATCACGAGGCTCGCTCCCCCGGTGATCAGCCCACCCATGACCGCCATCGCCGTGACAAACTCGCCCGTCGCGATCGCGGCGACCAGACCGACAGCCAGCAGATGTACGAGTGCGGTGGTGATCGAGATTGTCCACACCGAGCGGAAGCGCGGATGCTTGATCCGCACAGCCAACCAGAGGATGCCTGCGAACACCGCGACGGCGATGACCATGCCTACGATGCCCGGCGCTTGGCCCACTCCCGGGATTGCGATGATGTCAGCATCCGTCGCGATGCTCAACGCGCCCAGGCCGAAAACAGCGAGAGCGAAGAAACCGATCGTCGTCATGACTGTCGCCAAGGCGGCCGAAACCCCCGCAGGCACGGGGCCGCGAGGGTCAGGCGTTGAAGTGGTCGTGATTACCTCGGCAGGCTCGGGCCGGCCTCAAGCGTGCGCTCGTACTCACGCTGAGCCTCGGCATTGAGTTCGGTCTTGCGAGCGCCACTGCGAGCAGCCCACGCGCCGAACCAGATGGTGAGCTCGCGACCGAACACGAATGCGGCGATGGCGAGCGGCGCCAGCAGCTGCGAACCGACGAGCTCGCTGCCCTCGCTGGCGGTGACGGCCCAGAACGGCGCCTCGAACAGCTGACCGAGAATGTGACCGGCGTAAGCGAAGATGCCGACGATGATGCCGAAGACTACCCAGCGACCCCAGCGGCCGCGGTTGATGATCGCACCGAGCAGCCAGAATCCGATGAAGAACACGACGACCGGAACCCAGAAACCCCAGGTGGTCAACGGAGCAAGTGCGGCTTCGCCGATGTTCTCACCCGTGACGTCGCCAGCAAGAGCGCCCAGGCCCAGAGCAGTGGCGAGGTACAGGATTGCGAAAGAAAGCGTTGCGAGCAGGCCGATGCCAGCCGCGGTGCCACGGTTGTTGCGTTCACGCGGCGGCTCGGGGGCCTGCACGAAGATCGGCTGCTGCTGCTGCGAGAAAGCCGGCGGCGCGGCGACGATCGAGTCAGACGAGACGCTCGGCTGGGGAACCGGCTCCGACGGAACGACGCGGGTCGCGGTGTCGTCTGCGGCCGGCGGCAGGTACGCGGTGTCGGCGATGGATGCGTCGTCGGCGTCGGCGGCGGGCGCGGCGGGCCAGCTGTCTACGCTGGATGCGTCGGCAGGCGCGATGGCGCGTTCGTCAATAGCCTCGGACGGCTCGGAAGACGCCGAAGATGCGAAGGATTCCGGGGCGCCGAATGTACCAGGATGCGCCCTCTCCGCCTCTTCGAATGCGGCGAGATCGGGGTCGACAGCATCCGCGACACTGTCAATGCCAGCAGATTCTGCGCCGGCGACGTGCGCGTCAGCGCCTTCGGCTGCGCCGTCTGCAGCGCCGTCGATGTCTGCGCCAGCAGTGTCAGCACCGGGTACCTCGGCGGCGGCCGCCTCGGCCTCGGCGAGTCCAGCGTTGGCACTGTCGACGACGTCGTTGACGTCTGCCGGCTGCTCGGGCTGGGGAACCTCGGGGTCACTCATGGGGGCGCCTCTCGTCGGATATGTGCAATGTGAGGTTATCTCCGCATGGTCATGCGGCTGCGGAGGCGTGCCGACGTGTCGCTCTACCCGCTGGATTTCAGGGTGGATGCCGCCGTGCTGGCATCCGCGCCGCGCAGGGTGTCGCCGAGGAAGTTGAACAGGTCCGTCGCCATCGGAGCGGCGAACCAGAGCAGCGCCACGATGACGCCCACGCAGAAGATGCCGGCGATCCAGCTGATCACCCGATTGCGCCCCGCGACCCCGGCCATGCCTCCAAGGTACGACCGCTCGGGCTCTCCCCCGCCGCAGACACGCACTCCCCCTCTGACTGCCGTTGCGAGTGGCCGCTTGTGGCTCTATTTTTCGCAATTTTCGAGCCACGCGCGCCCACTCGCAATCAGCTCATGTGGGGCGGGGCGGAGTTAGGTGCGGGGCGCGTGGGGGCGCCGGCGCAGGCGCCAGAGGAGCCAGAGGCCGGATGCCGGAATGAGCAGGATGCCGACCACGACGAGCCCGCTCCAGACGAGGTCGTACGTCGCTGGCAGCAGCGGGTTGTTCACAGGTGCAGAGAACTCGCCGCTCCCGGTCGATGTACCCATTGCGCCGCCGGGAGCAGCTTGGAAGGCGAGCAGTCCCGCACCACCTATGACGATCAGCGCAACAAACGGCACGATGATCGCAACCGCCTTCTCCCACGCCCGCCACAGCGAGCTGAAGCAGACCAGCACCACGCCGACCACCCAGCCGGCGAACGGCAGCACGATGCCGCCGACACTCAGAGTCAGCGCGGCAGCGATGGCGAAGCCGCGCGTGCTCGTCGCCGGCGCATTCCGCACCGAGGGTGCGGTCGGCGGCGGCACAGGTACCGGCACCTCTTCTTGCGCCTCGCGGGCGACAGCCTCTGGATCACCGAGCTGTGCGATCCGGGCGGCGGTGGCCGCGGCATCCAGACCCTGCAGCTCCTCAAGGATCCCGCCACGAATCTCGGCGGCGACGCCGTGCGGCACATTGCGCATCGCAGCATCCAGGCGCGTCAAATAGTCTCCGCGCAGGCGATCAGCGTCGGCGATGTTCATGAGGGTTCCTCTCCGATGAGTCCGGTGACGACTCGGGCGAACGGCATCCACTGTGTGCGGAACTGCGCGAGTTGCGCGATTCCGGCATCCGTCAGTCGGTAGTACTTGCGCGACGGGCCGGACTCGCTCGGCCGATCGAAAGTACTCACCCAGCCGTTATCGCGCAGGCGCCCGAGCAATGGATAAAGCGTGCCGATGCTCGCGATCAGCCCGGCGCCAGTCAGCGCCTCTGACAGCTGCCAGCCATACATCGGCTCGCGCGCGAGGAGGCCGAGTACGCAATACTCGACCACTCCCTTGCGCATCTGCGCTCCGACGTCCGCTGTCATGCATCACAAGATAGCATGCCTCGCAAGATAGCCCTCGTTTACGCCCCGCGACCCCTTGCGAGCGGGCGCCTGTGGCTCTATTTTTCGCAAATTTCGAGCCACAAGCGCCCACTCGCAACCAGGGACAAGGCACCCAAGCACCCCAGAACGGGGGACCTAGGGGGTTGGGACTCCGGGGAGATGCCAGGCGGCGAACGACGCACCGGACGCCTCGATGGTGATTGCACCAGCCGCCGTCAGTACCGCCGAGCCGAACAGCATCCGCGCCTGCCCGATACCTGCGATCGATGCGGCATCCAGCACGATGTCCGCTCCGCTGCGCGTCGCCAGCACGAGCACGGATTCCTGCGCCGACTCGCGGACAAACACGATCGTCTCGTCATCCACGTGCAACCAGCGCATACCGCCCGTGCCGAGCACCGGATGCTCACGACGCAGCGCGATGAGCGAGCGATACTCGGCCAAGCGCTCCGCGACGGCAGGCTCCTGTTCGGATCCCCACGGCATCGGCGTCCGACTGGCCTCGCCGTCGACTCCGGTAAGCCCGAACTCGTCGCCGGCGAAGACGACCGGCAACCCCGGCATCGTCATGGACAGACCGACCGCGACCGGCACGGTTCCCGGTGCCGCGTTCGTCGCGAAGCGAGCAGTGTCGTGAGTGTCGAGCGGCTGCATGTTGCCCTGCCTCACCCGCCACGGAATGCCGGCGGTGAATGCAGTCACACTGTCGACGAAATCGCGAGCCGTGTACCGAGGGATGCCGCCGGTCTGCAGCCCGAAGAACCACGGCTCGGTCTGCTCGTCCCCCTGAGCTGTCAGATAGGGTGCGAAGTTCGCCTCACACAGCCAAGCCCACAGCGGACGAGTGAACGGCGGATACGTCATCGCGCCGTGCCATCCGTCGCCCTGCAGGTCACTGACCGCGTCGTTCGTGGACTCACCCAGCAGGATCGCGTCGGGATTGATACGGCGCATCGACTCACGCAGCAGCGCGCGCACCTCGGCGTTCACATCGACAGCGCCGAGACGCCCGGTCATGTTCGCCACATCGACCCGCCAGCCGTCGGCGTTGTACGGCGGCTTCAACCACTTCGCGACGATCGAGTCCTCCGCTGAGACGAAACGCTCGCGAAGCGCCTGCGACTCCCAGTTGAACTTCGGCAGCGAGGGCACCCCCAGCCACGTCTCGTACTCAGTATTGCCCTCGTCAGTGAAGTAGTAGTAACTCTCAGTCTCGGCCCCCGGGTTGCCGAGCGCAGCCTGGAACCACTCGTGCCGGTCACCGGAGTGATTGCTGGTGAGATCGCCGATTACACGGATGCCGCGGGCGTGTGCCGCTTCGATCAGCTCGATGTACGCCTCGTCGCCACCCAGGAGCGGGTCGACGCGATCGAAGCTTGACGCGTCATAGCGGTGGTTGGATGCCGCCGGGAACACCGGAGTCAGATAGAGCAGGTTCACGCCCAACTCAACGAGGTGGTCCAGCTTCTCGATGATTCCGGGGATGTCGCCGCCGTAGAACTGGCTCGAGCGCGCAGGCATCACCGGGTCAACGGGTGTGCTCCAGTCGGTGGGCATTGCCCAGTCCGGGGCGGGATGCTCGTCGGCCTGCGCTGAACGGGCGAAGCGGTCGGGGAACACCTGGTACATCACCGATTCGTTCAGCCACGCCGGTGGGGCCTCGTTTGCGACGAGAGCGAAGTCGTCGGCATCCACGGTCTCGATCGAGTGGAGACCCGCCTGGTTCAGCCATTCGACCCGACCGTCGACGTGCAACAGCATGAACCGGTAACCATGACGGGGGTTGCGAACCGTGATGTCCACTTCCCACCAGTGCCAGCTGTCGGTGCTGCCGATGCGACGAGCGTCCGTCCATTCCGGCTCATGATCAGGGTTGGAGCGCGCACGTACGGCCTTGAGCTGACCGTAGCCTGCCGGGACGCGCACTCGCACTGTGACCTGCTCGCCCAACGCAGGAGCGGAGTTCGAGACGTGCAGGGGCGAGCCGTCGTGATGGGGAAGAAGGATTGTCATGTCAGGACCTTTCGGTTGACGGCGATGCTCCATCGCCGGAAATCGACGTGGTTGCAAGGCGGGTGCCATGACAGAGCCCTTGAGTTGTTGTTACATTGTGCGCCTCATCGGCGCAGAACGCTACTTCACACTACCGGCTGTCAGACCCCCGACGATGTACTTCTGCAACGCCAGGAACAGCGCCACCGGAAGGACCGCGGCAAGAACGGCGCCAGCGCCGAAGACGCTCCAGTTCTTCGAGAACTCATCGGAGACGAACTTGTAGAGGCCAACCGCGAGCGTCTGCTTCTCAGGATCGACGAGGATCAGGCTCGCCAAGATGAACTCACTGCTCGTGCCGATGAAACTCAGCAGTCCCACCACCGCGAGGATGGGAGCGACAAGGCGCAGGATGATCGTGAAGAAGATGCGCGCGTGTCCGGCGCCGTCAATCTTCGCGGCCTCGTCGATCGACGAAGGAACAGTGTTGAAGAATCCGTACATCAGGTACGTGTTCGCGCCCAATGCCCCGCCGAGATAGACCATGATCAGGCCGATCTGCGAGTTCAGGCCGATCGCCGGGAAGACGTCGCCGATGGCGACCATGATCAGGAAGATCGCGACCATCGCCAGCATCTGCGGGAACATCTGCACGACCAGCAACGCCGTGAGGCTGAAGCGGCGACCGGTGAAGCGCATGCGCGAGAACGAGTAGGCGGCGAGAGCGCCGAGAATCACCGTGAACACCGCAGTCACCAGGCCGATGATCAGCGTGTTCACGAACCACGCCGCATAAGGGCTTCGCGGACTGTTGAACAGCGTCACGTAGCTGTCGAAGCTGATGTTGCTGAACAGAGAGTTCGCGGTCAGTAGCGTGCCGCCGGGGTTCAGCGATGCACTGAGGATGTACAGCAGCGGGAAGAGTGCGAACGCACCCACAACGATCCCGACGATGTGCCGCCAGCCGGTCTCGCGGAAGTAGCGTTTGAATGGACGACGGGGTGCTTTGCCGACACCGGGGATCCCGGCATCCGCAGTCACGATCGCTGTCGTCGAATCGGGCTTCACGGAAGTCATTTCAGTTCAACTCCTCAAGAGACTTGGTATGCCGGAATGCGACGATCGAGATCGCGGCGACGACGAGGAAGATGATGATCGAGAAGGCGCTGGCCAGACCGTAATCAGCGTTCGAGCCGACGAAGGCGACCTTGTACACCATCGTGATGAGAATGTCGGTCGCGCCGACGTTCATGCCAGCGCTGATATCGCGCGGCCCGCCGCCGGTGAGCATGTAAATCAAGCTGAAGTTGTTGAAGTTGAATGCGAACGACGAGATCAGCAGTGGCGCCACCGACACGAACAGCAACGGCAGCTTGATCGAGCGGAACACTCTCCACGCACTGGCGCCATCGACGCGGGCCGCTTCTTGCACATCTTCCGGGATCGATTGCAAGGCACCGGTACAGATCAGGAACATGTATGGGAAGCCCAACCAGAGATTCACCAGCAGGATGCTGATCTTCGCCAACCACTCGTTGGTCAGCCAGGGGATCTCTGCCCCGCCGAAGAGGACGGCATTGAGGAATCCGAACTCCTGGTTCATCATGCCGGCCCACACCAACGCCGAGAGGAACCCGGGGAAGGCGTACGGCAAGATCATGATCACTCGGTAGTACTTCTTCGACTTCATCCGCGGGTCATTGAGCACCACCGCAATGAACAGGCCGAGCGCGAAGCAGGTCGCGACCGACAGGATCGCGAAGGCGAAGGTCCACACCAGCACCGAGAGGAACGGTCCGCGGACAGATTCGGCGCCGAACGCCTTGACAAAGTTGTCGAAGCCGACGTTGATCTGCCAGCCGGGCATGAGCTCGGTGCCGTCGGCTGCAGTGAATGCGCCGGTACCGATATCCGAGTAGACGTCTCCAGATCGAGTGTCGGTCATGGTCGCGGCGGCCTCGTCATAGATGAGCGAGGATACGTAGACGTAGGCCTTCGATCCATCCGGCGTGCGCAGGGCGCCGTCATTCGGGTCGTCACTGATCGGCACTGCCAGATCCGCGATCGCCTGCTGATTCTGAACAATCTGTGCGAAGCCGAGCGTGTTGTAGCCAGAGAGACCGACGGCCATATTGCCGTCCATCTCGGCGCCGTTGACTACTTCAAGGGGACGCTCTTCGCCACCGATGGCGACGTCACCGTCGGGCGATGTGACCAGGAAGGAGAACTCGCCGAGCTGCTCGACGATAGTGAGGTCATAGGCGGCAGAGTCCGGCACGCGTTCCTGCGCCGAGAGCATAAGCGCGTTGACGGCACTGTCCTTGTCGCTGTTGTGCCCGGTACCGTAGTTCGTGAAGGCGATATAGCCCGTGTAGAGCGCCGCGAAGACTTGGAAGACAAACAGGAAGATCAGGCCGGGGACGAGGTACTTGGCCGGCAGATTGCCGCGGCTGAAATAGATCCAGTTCGCGATAGCCGTAACGATTGCGACGATGGATGCTGGCAGCCACTGCTCGCTCTGCAGGAGGACGAAGATCGCGTAAACGGCGAGCGCGTCGATGATGCCAAGGGCGATGACCTTGAACAGCATCAGCTTCCAGCCGATGCTCGCGGCATCCGCGATTCGCGCTGCGCGGCGGGATCTGCTGCTCGGCGCGACCGCGTCGGTGTCTACGTTGGTCGGCGTGCTCATCGGTTCCTTCTGGTTCGCGTGATCTTGTCGGCGTGCATCCGTGTGCCAGCGGAGTGACGCCCGGGTGTGGACGTCACTCCGCTAGTCAAGCTGATCAGTCGATCGCGCCCTGGATGTCGGTGGCCATCTTCGACCAGAGCTCGGCCGGGTCACCCTGGCCGTTGATCAGCGCCACCTCGGTGACACCCCAGTACTCCCAGACCGATCCCATCTGAGGGATGGAGGGCATGGGCACGGCGTTGGCGCCGACCTCGCCGAAGCCGGCGGTGATCGGGTCGGCCGCGATGGCTGCCTCGTAGGATGCCGTCAGTGCAGGTGTGCGTCCGCCAACCTCGTAGAGCGCCGTCTGCACCTCTTCGCTGCCGACATAGTTCAGCAGGAACTCGTTAGCGGCGAGGCGGTTCTCACTCTCGGAGCTGAGGAAGAAGCCCTGCACTCCGGCGAACGGCTGCGCGTCCTGATCGCCCGCGGCCGGGATCGGGTCGATCTCAACGTTGAGCCCGGCGTCGATCGCGTCGGTGGCGTTCCACGGACCGGTCAGGTAGAACGGCGACTTGCCGGCGAAGAAGCTCTCGCGCGCGATGTCGGGGGTGATGTTCGTGTTCAGAACACCCGCGGCGCCCTGCTCTTGCAGCCACGCTGCGAACTGCTCACCACCGGGGTTGCCGATCTGCAGGTCGGTTGCGTCGTAGGAGCCGTCGGCACTCGTGCCGAACACCGGAGCGCCGAACGAGGTCTGGAACGGGTACAGGTGATAAGGATCGGATGCCTCGGGGTCAAGGCCGACCAGGAACGGGTACTCGGCGCCGGAGGCTTGACCCTTGGCGATCATGTCCGCGTAGTCGGTGGCCGCCTCAGGAACGAGATCGGCGTTGCGCAGCAGTGCGATGTTTTCGATGGCATAGGGGATGCCGTAGTTCTGCCCCTCGTAGTTCCAGGCGTCGAGGGCGATCTGCTGGAACTCGTCTGCACGGTCACCGAGCTCGACCGGGGCGACGACGCCGTTGGTGACGAGCTCACCCAGCCAGTCGTGTGCGCCGACGGCTACGTCAGGACCCTTGCCGGTCGGCACCTGCTGGACGAACTGCGTACGCACCTCGTCCATCTGCTTCTCGACGATCGTGACCTTCACGCCGGTGTCGGCGGTGAACTTCTTCGCGGCGTCCTCGAGGACGGCGGCGCGGTTGGTGTCGGCCCAGACTGTGATCTCGCCGGAGAACTCGGCCGCGGCGTCGGAGTCATCGGTGGGGGTGCTGCTCGATGAGCAACCGGCGAGCGTCAGCGTCGAAATCACGGCGAATGCGCCGAACGCGACGATGCCCTTCTTGTGCACCTTCATTGGTGTCTGCCTCTCTGAATGCGGAAGACCTGCGTTACTGCAAGCGCTTACAGTATGCCTGCTACCCCGCCCTCATTGCAACGGGAGCGCGTAGTGATATCAACCTGTAACCCACGCAACGCCCGCTCCTGCGCCATGGAAGCGCTTCCAGGAACCCGCCTCAGAGGCAAAATCGATAGGATGGCGGCATGGCAGACTCATCGTTCGACATTGTCAGCAAGGTCGACCACCAGGAGGCGGAAAACGCCCTCAACCAGGCCCGCAAGGAGGTCGAGCAGCGCTACGACTTCAAGGGCACTGGAGCGTCCGTCGAGTGGAGTGGTGAATCCATCTTGATCAAGGCGAACACCGAAGAGCGCGCGAAGGCCGTTCTCGACGTGTTCCAGACCAAGCTCATCAAGCGCGGCATCTCGCTGAAGAGCCTCGAGACCGGCGATCCCTTCGCCAGCGGCAAGGAGTACCGCATCGTGTCCGAGCTCAAGGACGGCATCTCCTCCGAGAACGCGAAGAAGATCGGCAAGATCATCCGCGACGAGGGCCCGAAGGGCGTGAAGAGCCAGATCCAGGGCGACGAGCTGCGCGTGCAGTCCAAGAACCGCGACGATCTTCAGGCCGTCATCGCCCTGCTCAAGGGTTCAGGCCTCGACGTCGACCTGCAGTTCATCAACTACCGGTAGCGCACCGCGCTGACCAGGTGTATTCCTGGTGCTTCCGCGTGACGCGGGAAGAATAACCCGGCTGCAATGCGAATTGGAGCCGGGTTTTTCTTCCGCCAGGTGAGCGGCGGGGCCGCCCGGGATCATCGCCGGGTGCGGTAACTTCAGCGGCATGAGCTTTGACACTGTCGTACGGGTATTGGACGAGACCTCGGTGGTCGCCATCGTCACCACGAGAGCCAACGGCGATCCGATCGCCACGCCGATCTGGTCGATGGTCATCGATGGTGTGCCCTATGTGCGATCGGTGCACGGAGCAACCGCCTGGTGGTATCAGCATGTGCGCGCCGGACGCCCGGTGGCATTTGCCCTCGGCGACGGTGCGATCGCGGAGCGTGATCGCGTTGCTGCGCTAGACCTTCCGCGCGCGCAGGTCGCGACCGTATACGTGCCGGTCGACGACGAGGTCCAGCTGAAGATCGACGACGAATTGCGGCGCAAGTACGACGGCCAGACCTCGTCGGTCGACGCGATGCTGACCGACGACGCGCGATCGTGCACCCTGCGGATCGACGAGGCACGCTGAACTGCAGTTCGGCGTCAGCCCCGGTTCAGGTACTGAAGCACCGCGAGCACGCGGCGGTGCGCATCGGAATCGACGGCCAGCGAGAGTGCATCGTAGATGCGAGAAGCGTGCTGCACGACGGCTTTCTCGGTGAGGAAGAGCCGCGCCGCAATTGATGCGTTGCTGCGCCCCTCTGCCATCAGACCGAGCACTTCCTGTTGCCGCGCGGTCAACGCTCCAACCGCCGAATCCGATCGACGTGCGCGCGCGACCATGACCGCGACGACATCGGGGTCGATTGCTGTGCCCCCTTCTGCGACATGGTGCAGGTCCGCCAGAAACTGATCCACGTCGGCAATGCGTTGTTTGAGAAGGTAGCCGATGCCCCCGGTGTGGTCAGAGAGCAACTCCACGGCATATCGCCGCTGCACATGCTGCGAGAGCACAACGACAGCGGTCCCCGGAAACCGCGCGCGGATGCGCAAGGCGGCAAGCAGTCCCTCATCGGTATAGCCCGGCGGCATGCGAATGTCGGTGACAACAAGATCAGGCCGTTGCGCGGCGACGGCCTCCTCAAGTTCCGACGCGTCAGCCGCGACCGCCACCACGTCGAAGCCGGCGTCACCCAGCATCAGTTCGAGACCGCGCCGCAGCAGGGCCTCGTCTTCCCCAATTACAACCCGCATGGGATCTCCGCCCGAATAGTTGTGCCGGCGCCGGTTGCGCTCTCGATGTGTACCCGGCCGCCCAGCGCTTCCACCCGCTCGACCATTCCGGTAAGACCAGACCCCCGGCCCTCCCTCGCACCACCATCACCGTTGTCGCGCACCTCGACGTGCAGCACGTTGCCTGCTCGACTCAGCTGCACCGCGATCGCTCCGGCGCGCGAGTGCTTCACCGCATTCGCGAGAGCCTCGGCCACCACGAAGTAGGCGGTACTTTCGACCACGGGCGAGCATTCATTGTCGCTGATACTGAGCGTCAAAGTTGTGGGCACCGGCATCCGGTCCACCAGGTCTTCGGCCGCGGCCGAAAGCCCGCGTTGGGTCAGTGCGGCCGGCATGACCGAGTGCACCACCTCGCGCAGTCCGGCCGCTGCCGTGTCGATTCCCTTGCGCAACTCGGTGGCACGCTCCTGCACCGCATCCCCGTCATCGCCCGCGTTCGCGATCTGCTGTGCTTCGAGTGCCAGAAGAACCAGCTGCACCTGCAGCCCATCATGCAGATCCTGCGCGATGCGTCGACGCTCACGGTCGGCGACCTCGACCAGTCGCTCGCGAGAAGATTGCAACGCGCGACCGCTCGCGAGCAGCTCGGCGATCAGCCGTTCGCGGTCGAGCGCGATCGCGACGACTCGACCAGCGGTACGCACGAGCTCTGGCTCGGCCATAAGCGCGATGTCGCACGAGATCGCGCCGATTCTGCGCCCATCCAGCTCGACGGGCTCGAGCCCACGGCTCGCCTGCTCGCGCGCCGCCGTCACCTCAACACCTTCCGTATCGACGTACCCGTTGCGGCCAGGAACCCAGAACCATACTTCAAGTGTCGGGTCGCCGAGCGTGCGAGCCAGTGCCGCGCCGATCTCCGGTTTGGTGCGCCCGGCCTCCCCCAGCCAGACCCCCAGCTCCTCTAGTTCACCCGTCCGAGCCACCCCACCTCGCAACACTCCGAGCGCGAAGACAATGGGAACCCCGCAGAACATGAGCAGCTGCAACGCAGCAACGTCCTGCGGCGCCCACGCGAAGACCGGTCGCAGGATACGGGCGGCGAACAGCATGACGACAACGGCAGCGATTCCGTACCCGTACAAGGGCACGAGCACGCGCCGTTCAGTAGTCGATGAACGCCGGAGGCGATGTGTGAGCAGCACCAGCGTGCTCGCCAGGACGACGAAACCGACTGCTTCTTGAACGATCCCACCCCACCGGGCAAGCTCAGGGGCATCCGCAATCGCCAGCCCGGGGACACCCGGGTTCGCCACGAACAGATAGCTGGGAGCTTCCAGAAGCAGCGAGGTGCCGTAGGCAACCATCACCGTCATACGTGAGATCCTCCCGCGCACCCGGCCGGCGGGAAACGCCAGCAGCAGGTGCACGAACCCGGCGAGCGGCATGCTGCCGGCGATGGTGCCGAGCCAGACGAGCGCGGGGACGTCGGTGTTGCCCGCACCGCCGAGAAAGACCCACACACCGGTGAGCAGAATCAATGCGCCCATCCGATTGCTCGGTCGGTGATACCAGGCGAGCAAGCCCGCCCCGAGATAGATCAAGACGTTGATCGGGAAGAGTGCAAGCACCAGGCCGAACGGGCCCTCGAGCGGCAGCAGGGCAGTGAGCGTAAGCACAAGCACGAGCCCCAGACACAGAATCGCGAGGAGTGCGCGATTGAAGGATCGCCGTATCGGTGCGCTCGCGCCCATGCTCATCAGAAAATCCTCAGCCGTGAAAGTGTGTGCGTTTCGCGCTCGACGCAGTCTCATCATGACCGCGATCTCAACGCCGGTGCAAGCGCGACGCGGATCTTGCTCAGCCGCGCGTCAATTCTGGCGACCTAGGTCTATACGACCGCTCCGTACGCGCGAATACGCTACCCAGCATGGATCTTCCATGCGTGTCATCGTCCGGCTTGTCGCGGCGTCGCGGAGCCCGTCGCCCGTCGTAGTCGCCAAGACCATCATCGCCACCCTTTACGGCGCGGATGCCGTGCCGTCCAGCAACCCGGCTGCACCTCCGGCAGGCTGACGCGGCCACATTGCATACCGGTATATGGGTCGTTGGATACTGATATATGGGTCGCGATCGTCAAGACTGAAACGAGGCCGCAACCGGAGGCGGCCCCGACGTAACCGTGCCGCATCGAACAGCTGGTCGTCACGCATCCGAGTCTGGGGGTTCAGGACGCGTGACTTCAGCACAGGAGTCGGGCGAGACTCTCGATCGCGGTGGTCACGTCGATGTGGTCAGCGGGTTCCGGCCCGCTGGCCACTCACGTTTGGGGTTCGATGCGCAAGATCGCGCGGGGTTGGCATCTTGCCCAAGTTCATGATGTAGTTACTCTCCCGGCACAATGGGGCGTCCGGGATATGAGTGGTTTGGGGGCGAGGATCCCATGTTAAACACGGGTTCACTCCGCATCGGGGGTAAGAAGCAATTGTTGGCCGAGGACGTCTTCCGGCATGTCGGAGAGGCAATCCTCAGCGGTCAGCTCAAACCGCACGAGCGCATCAGAGATATCGAGTTGGCGCGCGAATTGCACGTGTCGCGGATGCCGGTACGAGAAGCCCTGCAGCGACTCGAGCGCATCGGTCTGGTGCGCATGTATCCCAGCCGATACACCGAGGTGAGTGAAGTCACGGATGCCACATTCGAGGCCTCGTGCGAGTTCGCCGGATTCCAATCGGGGTTCGTCGCCCACCTTGCAGCGGGGCGGATGGACGACGAGCAGCGCGCCGAGGCGGCGAGCATGATCGATCGGATCGTCGCAGCGACCGATGATCAAACGACGAGTTCGCTCATACGGCGGGACCTCTTCACGTACTTGTCGAAGCACAGTGACAACTTCCTGCAGCACAGCCTGCTCGACGAAGCGAGCCTCGCTCTGACGCGCAACCTGCAGCGGTTGGTGCGGGATCCCGCACAGCGGGAAGCATCACTTCCCGCCTGGGCCGCACTGCGAAAAGCAATCCTGGCGGGTGATTCGTCCGCCGCCGAGCGCGCCGCGCGTGCCGTTCACGGGCTGGTGTGAACCCACCCGGTCACCCAGCGCTCCATCCGCGCGTAGGCATCATCGCGCGCCTGCTTGCGTGACAGGAACACGTCGTGCAGTGCGCCGTCGACGCGTTCGACCGTGACGGATGCTCCGAGCTTCAGCGCACGGCGCGCGATGTCATCGACCACCAGAACAGTGTCGGCCGAGGTGAGATCCTCCGACCAGCGCGACGGCAGCGCCGAACGCGCCGACAGCAGCACGCACACCGGCACCGGGATCGACAGCCCCTCACCTACCGCGCGGTGGCCGTCCAGGATGGCATGCAACCACCCCGCATGCACGGCCATTGCTGGCGTCGGCCGCCACTGCAAGTTCGTCGTCATCGCGTCATCCACGTCGGCGACCTCGGCCTGTGCACGCGCGTAGAAGCCGAGGTCGATCTGCGGCGTGACATCCAGCGGACGCAGTCGCGCCTGCAATTCGACCATCGGCGCGATCGCCGCGCGCAGCGGGGCGAGCTGAAACTCCAGCCACGGCGCGTTCAGGATGACAGCTGCCGCAGCATCCGGATGCCGGGATGCCCACAGGCTCAGCACCAGGCCACCCATCGAGTGCCCCATCAGCACCAGGCGTCGCGGACCACGCGAGGTGTCGGCATCCTCGGCGATGGCTTCGACCGCGGCCGCGATGTCCTCGTCGTAGGTCTTGAGGTCTGTGATGTACCCGGGCGTCTGGCCATCGCGAAGGCTGCGACCGTACTTGCGCAGGTCGAGCGCGAAGAAACGCGCGCCGCGCGCCGACCAGAACCTGGCCAGGCGCTTCTGAAAGAAGTAGTCCGACCAGCCGTGCACGTAGAGCACGTCGACGCCGTCCAGCAGCGGCGGATCATCCTGCAGTGGCAGACCGCGAAGACGGCGGACGAACCGCTCCCAACCAGCGGGCTGCGGCGGCACCGGCTCAGGCAGCGCGCGCACCAGCGTCGCAACGACCTCACCCTGGTCGTCTTTTCCCAGCGGGAGGGTTCGCTGTTCGAACTCGTCTTCGAGGACATCCGGAACCCACTGCGCCATGCTGACCACCCTAGTCAGGGTGAGGCATCACTGAAGTGCGGCGGCGTTGGCCGCCACGATCTCGGCGACGGCCGTGAGATCACCGGCTGAGCCTCCGACAGCCCCGGTCAGTCGAATCCAGTCGTCACCGACGAGGATGTCGACGATGGGGCTCGGAGATGCCGCCTCGTCGGTACCGGAGTACGCCGCATCGGCTCCCGCCACGGTAATCGCCGTCCGCCCCTCGAGGATGTCGAAGGCCCACACACCACCGGGAAGATCGGTGAGCAGCAGATATTGCTCGCTTTCATATCCGCCCTCATCCGTATAGAGGCACAGGGCGCCTCCGTTGACCACGTGGTAGACCTCGGCCGGAACACCCCAGCCGCCGAAACGGCCGCCGAGATGCGCCGGCACGCCCCAGAGTGCACCCAACTGCTCCACAGAGAGCAGTTGATCGCACTCGGCCCCTGCGATCGCAGAGTGCGCCACCTCGTAGCCCTCCTCCTGCTGGCTCGCCGCCGCCTTGTCGACCCAGGACTGGGCGAAGACGCGCGCGCCCATGGTGTCGTCCGGCGTCAGCGCGGGTGCGGACACTTCGCCGACCAGCAGCGCATCACCCTCGCGGGCCATCAGCACGCAGGCGCCGTCGTAGCATTCCGATGGCATCTCGTCGTATCCCGCAGCGACCACCGCGTCAACGATCGCCTGGGCGCCGGGGACGATCATGACGTGCCAACTGTCTTGCGCACCGTCCGCGCTTGGCACTGCGTCGAACGCACACACGGTGCCGCCTGCACGTTGCGTCATGAACTCGGCAGGGCCCGCGTACCAACCGGGCGCGGATGCCAGCGCGATGCGTTCCTTCACACCATCAGCCCCGAATCCGACGAACTTGTCCATCGCCGCAGCAACCTGATCGCAGTCGACGTCGAAGGCGCTCACCGGCGCAGAACCCGGTAGCGGGTCCTCGGTGGCACTCGGACTCGGCGACGGGGCAGTGCTGACCGTCGGCTCTGGCGTCGGCGTTGGCTGGCCGGTGCATCCGGCGAGAAGCGTGAGGAGAAGAGCGGTGGTCATGATCGCCGCAGGCCTGTTCATGCGATCAGCATAGGGTGCACGGGGGCCGCCCTGTTTCCCCGGCACACCTGCAGGGCGAAAGCACGGGTGCAGGGCGAAACTACGGCGTGTCGCCGTGCATCCGTTCGATGGCACTGCATGTGTACCGGATGCTCGTCGGCCGGAGCCGCCAGGCGGAGCTACTCCCCGCGGGAGATCCGCACCATCTCGTCGCGCGGGACGACCTTGATGCGCACACGCTCGTGCGGCTCGCCGAGGGCGAGTTCGTGCTGGTCGAGGCGGTGCCAGCCGTCGAGGTCGGTCCACTTCACGCCGCGCTGCCCCAGCAACGCCGGGATGGCCTCCTCGGAGGGGTCTTCCGGATGCCACCACGAGCCCTGGTCGTTGACCAGATGCTGCACGGTTTCCATTGCATCCGACTTGGTGTGGCCGATGAGTCCCACCGGTCCGCGCTTGATCCAGCCCGTGGCGTAGACGCCGGAAACACGCTCGTTGGAGTCCTTGGCGACCACCTGGCCCTCGTGGTTCGGGATCACACCGTGGCGCTTGTCGAAGGGAACATCCTTCAGCGGCGAACCGAAGTAGCCCACGGCGCGGTAGAGCTGTCCGATCGCGATCTCGCGCAGCTCGCCGGTGCCTTCGAGCCCGCCAGAGCCGTCTGGCCGCGTGCGTTCGTAGACGATCGCGGCGACCTTGCCGTCGGCATCCGTCTTGATCTCAACCGGCTTCGCCCAGAAATGCAGATGCAGGCGACGGGATGCCTCGCCTCCGGCGTTGTTCGCCGAAGGAAGCTGGCGCCATGACTGCAGCACGCGGTCGATGACCTTGACCTGCTTGTTGCTCGCGACCGCGGCGAGGGATGCCTCGTCGTAGTCGAAGTCTTCGTCGTAGACGACCACGTCGACATCGCGCAGATCGCCGAGCTCGCGCAGCTCAAGCGGGGTGAACTTCACCTGTGCGGGGCCGCGGCGACCGAATACGTGCACATCGGTGATGTTCGAGGCCTCGAGCCCCGCGTGAATGTTGTCCGGGATCTCGGTCGGCAGCAGGTCCTGTGCGTGCTTGGCCAACATGCGCGCCACGTCGAGTGCGACGTTGCCGTTGCCGAGCACGGCGACCGACTCGGCATCCAGCGGCCACTCGCGCGGCACATCGGGGTGTCCGTCGAACCAGCTGACGAAGTCCGCCGCACCGAATGATCCGTCGGCGTCGACTCCGGGGATGTCGAGCTTCGTGTCGCGGATGGCTCCGGTAGCGAAGATCACCGCGTTGTAGTGCTTCTTCAGGTCTTCGAGGGTAATGTCCTCGCCGAAGCGCACGTTGCCGAAGATGCGGATGTCGCCGCGGTCGAGCACGTCACGAAGTGCGTTGATGACGCCCTTGATGCGCGGGTGATCCGGAGCGACACCGTAGCGAACAAGGCCGTACGGCGCAGGCAGCTGCTCGAACAGATCGATGGAGACGTCGAAGGACCGCTCGGTCTTGAGCAGAATGTCAGCGGCGTAGATTCCGGCGGGGCCTGCCCCGACGATGGCCAGCCTGAGCTTGGTCATGAGTGTCCTTTCGGATGCTGCAGCGATCGAGGTTCGATCAGCTGCTGCGGTCAGCAAGAGATTCTGCGAAGCGGGTGAGAGCCTCACGCACCGCGCCCTTGGGCAGCGGCGCCAGTACGCCGATGGCGTCGCGCGTCCAGGTGCGGGCGAGCTCGAGCGTCTTCTGCGTCACCGCGTGGTCGCGCAGCTCAGCCAGCGGCTGGTCGAGGAGCGCGGCATCCGCACCTTCGGCGATACGTGCCACTCCGTCGTCGATGCGGGCGGCGAGGTCAGCGGCCGCAGCATCCGATTCTGCCTTCAACAACAGGTACGGCATTGTCGGCACGCCCGCGCGAAGATCAGTACCGGGGACCTTTCCGGTCTCCTCGGGCTTGGCGGACAGATCGATCACATCATCCAGCAGCTGGAAGGCGACGCCGACCTTCTCGCCGTACACGCGCAGCGGCTCGACGTACTCGGCGGGCGCGTTAGAGAAGATCGCACCGCCCTGCGTCGCCGCGGCGATCAGCGATCCGGTCTTGTCGGCGAGCACCTGGATGTAAAACTCGATCGGATCGTCGCCGGGCTGCGGCCCGACCGTCTCGTGCAGCTGCCCCATGACGAGGCGCTCGAAGGTGTCGGCCTGCAGTCTGATCGCGCGGTCGCCGTAGCGAGCCATGAGCTGGCTGGCACGGGAGAACAGGATGTCGCCGGTAAGGATCGCGACGTTGTTGCCCCACACCGCGTGCGCGGCGGGAACCCCACGGCGGCGGTCAGCGCCATCCATGACGTCATCGTGATAAAGCGAGCCGAGGTGCGTCATCTCCAGCGCTTTGGCGATGTCGATCACCGCGGGGATGTTGCCCTCACCGAGCTGGGCGGTCAGCAGCGTTAGCACCGGGCGGATGCGCTTGCCTCCCGCCTCGTAGAGGTAGCGGGATGCGGCATCCGCAATGGAGTCGGCGACGCGCAGATCCACGGCAAGCCCGCTCTCGACAAGGTCGAGGCCGGCTTCGATCTCATCGGCGACGCGACGTGCGGCGCGGCCGATGAAAACGCGGTCGCTGAAGCCGAGCCGGTTCGCGAGTCGCGAACCCGGGGCGGCAGGGCTCGAAGTCACGGTTTCTACCCTACCTGGGCGCGGGCTTCGGCTTCTGCGCACGATGCAGTGCGACGATGCCGAACGAGAGGTTGCGGAAGGCGACATCGGTCCAGCCCGCCTCGCGGATCCAGCTGGAGAGTTCCTTCTGATCCGGCCAGTCTTTGATCGATTCGTTGAGGTAGTCGTAGGCATCGCTGTTCGTGCCGGCGACACGGGCGACACGAGGCAGAACCTGGGCGTTGTAGAAGCGGTAGAGCCCGCGGAATGCCTTAGCGGGAGGGGTGGAGAACTCGTTGACCAGGAGCCTGCCGCCGGGCTTGGTGACCCGGAACAGTTCGGCGAGCGCCTTCTTCGGCTGCTGCACGTTGCGCAGACCGTATGACATCGTGACGGCGTCGAACTCGTTGTCGGCGAACGGCAGATTCATCGCGTCGGCCAGGGCGAAGGAGAGGTTGCTCAGATGTCCGTGGCGGCGTTTACCTTCGGCCAGCATCCCCGGTGAGAAATCGGCGGCGACGACGTCGGCTCCGCTGGCGGCGAGGGATGCCGAGGAGGAGGCCGTGCCGGCTGCGAGATCGAGGATGCGCTCTCCGCGTTTCGGAGCGACAGCGCGGGTCGTGGCCGCGCGCCAGAGCGCATCGTTGCCGAACGTCATGACGGTGTTGGTGCGGTCGTAGCCGGCCGCGACCTGGTCGAACATGCCGCTGACGCGCTGGGGGTCCTTGCCGAGGTCGGCGCGATTGGGCTGGGTCACCCGTCTAGTTTAGATCGTGTCGCCGCGCGGGGCTCTCGTTGCGGCGGGCTCGCGGTGTTTGCGGGCGCGCGTTGTTTGCGAGTGCTCGTTGTTTGCGAGTGGGCGCTCGTGGCTCGGAAAATCGCGAAAATGGAGCCACGCGCGCCCGCTCGCACCTGCTACCAGAGCTCTAGGGAGTACTTCGGGATGTCGTATGCGCCCCACCCCTTCATCTGCGGGTACACGACGAACATGCGGTCCTCACCGTTGATCTTCACCGGGATGCCGCAGGCCAGCGTGATCTCACCCATTTCGACGTCGTTGCACGCGATGCCGTCGAAATCGTACTCGCCGCCACGCTCCGCAATGAGGGTGATTCCTTCGTACAGGCCGTCCGCGGCGGTGACGTCCGGCGCGGTCGTTCCTGCGAGCGCCGCTTCAAAGACCGCACGCACCTGAGTCTCGCCACGCTGAAGCACCGGCGCCGCGAGGGTCAACTCTGCTCCGGCGACGTCCACCTTCACGGTACTTTCAGCCGACAGTTGGAAGCAGCAGGAGGGGTCATACAGGGTCGGGGCGGTCCAGCGGGCGAAGAACCCGTTCTCCGCGGATCCGAGCTCGACGATCACCTCGCGGTCGCCGCCGGTGAGGACAAACGGCTCGAACACTCCGACCGGTGCGAGCTCGGCATCCCACACCACGACCTGGTTCGGCCACGCGACTCCGCCACGATCGCAGTAGACGGATGCGGCCAGGAACTGCTCGCCCTCAGCATCCGTTCCGGTCAACGCGAACGCGCTCTCCGTCGCGCCGGACTGCATTTCCTCGACCAGCGATCCTCCGAGCATTACCCGGCCGTCGTTCTCGGAAATGCCGGGCAGCATGCCGTCGACGAGTGTTCCGGCGGGGTGCTCGCAGAGGGCAGGGACCTCGATTGTGAGCAGGGTATCCAGCGCGATGGCGGGTGCTCCGGTCGCGGTGGGTGTCGGGTCGGCCGCAGGCTCCTCCTCGCCGCATGCCGTCAGCGTCAGGGCCGCGGTCAGAACGACGGCAGCGGCAAGGATGCTTCGGGCAGTGGTGAGAACACGCATGCTCTAATCCTGTCAGCGGCCGGCGAGGGTAGCCGACCACCGTTCGGTTGCGAGTGGGCGCTCGTGGCTCTGTTTTCGCGACTTTTCGAGCACAAATGGACACTCGCAAGGGGTGAAATGCGGGCGTTAGCGGGACGGGTTCAGGGCTTCTAGGCGATCGAGCCAGGCGTCGGCGGTCGCGTCGTCGAAGGGAGCGACCTGAGCGCGCACGCGGGTCTCGAGATCGAGCGTGAGCGCCTCGAGGTGCGTCATGACGTCGGCCGGGTAGGCGAACTGGATGCTGTGCTCGGCCCACTCGTCGCGGTCATCGACCCAGGTGCCGGAGGGCCCGTCCGCGGCTGGGCGCTCGCCCTCGATGCGAATCACGTCGAGATCCATGTCGATGCCGGTGGCGAGGAGCGGGTCCTCTGACCAATGGATGTCCCAGCCGAGATCGATGTAGATGCGCATGTTGAACGGATGCCGCCTGTTGATGGTGAGCGCGTGCTCGCCGGATGCCGGGATCAGCGTCACGTTCGGAGCTTCCGCGTCGAACTGAGCGCCGGGGCGTTCGCTGTGCCACCCGACGGGCTGTCCGAGCCAGTCGCCCCACTCATCCGCGCCGAGATAGACGCACTCGTGTCGCCAGTGCGGTGTCCCGTCCCACTTCCGCCACTGGAAAATCATCGGTGTCCCGCTCGCAGGTCGCGCATCCGTCGTCATTTCCCCCACCCTAAATTGCGAGTGGTCGCGCGTGGCTCGGAAATTCGAAAAAACCGAGCCACAAATGGCCACTCGCAAGGGGTGGAATAGGCTGGAGGGGTGAGCATGCGCCTGATCGTAGAGACCCGTGAGATCGATCCGGTCGACGATCTTCTCGCATATGCGCACCCCAGCGTTCCCCTCGCCTGGCTGCGCCGCGGCGACGGAATCGTCGCAATCGGCGACGGGATGCCCGTGTTCCTGCGCGTCCCCGCAGGAACAGGTGCGATGCGCAGCACGCTCATCGCAGAATCGTGGCGAAAGCTGACGGATGCCGCCGAGATCGACGACGCCGTGAATCTTCCCGGCACGGGCCTCGTCGGATTCGGAGCGCTGACGTTCGACGAGGATTCGGCCGCCGACAGCGTGCTGATCGTGCCGTCCGTCATCCTCGGCAAGCATCAGGGTCGCGGCTGGATCACCCGCATCGCGCCGGCCGGTCAAAATCTTCCCCAGGACCAACCGGATGCCACGATCGAACCCTGCGCGTACGGACCGCACTGGGCGGGCACGCTCGGCCCCGGCGCGCAGACTCCCGAGGGGTATCAGGCGTCAGTACGCCACGCACTCGACCGCATCGGTGCCGGCGAGATGAGCAAGGTCGTGTTGGCGCGTGACCTTGCCGGAACGATTCCGATCGGCTCCGACCTGCGCCGACTCGTGCGCGCACTGTCGACCGGCTACCCCGACACCTGGGCGTTCTCCGTCGACGGGCTGATCGGCGCGAGCCCGGAGACCCTCGTCACCGTGCAGAACGGCACCGTCACCGCTCGCGTGCTGGCCGGCACGATCGGCCGTGGCGCCGATGCCGATGAGGACGGGGAGGCCGCGGCACATCTCGCCTCGAGCACCAAGGATCTGGACGAGCACCAGTACGCCGTGCAGAGTCTGTTGACGTCGCTGCGCCCGCATGTGCGTGCCATGGCGTCGAGCGAGCAGCCGTTCCTGCTCAAGCTGCCGAACCTGTTCCACCTCGCCACTGATGTGGAGGGCGAGTTGTCCGACGGTGAGTCAGCACTGGACCTGGTGGGAGCGCTGCATCCCACCGCTGCGGTGGCGGGGACGCCGACGGACATCGCGGTCGCCGCGATCCGCGAGCTCGAGCCGTTCGACCGGGGGCGCTACGCCGGACCGGTCGGCTGGATCGACGGCAACGGCAACGGCGAATGGGCGATCGCGCTGCGCTGCGCGCAGTTCGAAACCGGGCCGGTGCGTCGATTCGCCGAGTACTCCGACACGATCGCCGTCACCGCCTACGCCGGCGCAGGCATCGTCGCGGCGAGCGACCCGGAGACCGAGCTGCTCGAGACCCGGGTCAAGTTCCGCCCGGTGGTCGACGCGCTGGCATGAGTTGGTGCGCGGGCGGACCTGGCAGTGCGGCCCCTCCCGCGCGCAGGCCGAGCGCATGAACGCGCAGCGCTGAGCCTCAGCTCGCCGCGAGCCGCTTCTTCTCGGCCTCGACGTCGTAGTCGGCGGTCGGCCACTGCGGATCGATCTCCTGCATCGCAGCAAGCAGCAGTTCCTGCACGGCAAGGCGCGCGTACCACTTGCTGTTCGCGGGCACCACGTGCCACGGCGCGACCTCGGTCGAGGTCCGTTCGAAGACCGCCTGGTAGGCATCCATGTACTTCGGCCAGAGCATCCGATCGTCAACGTCGCCCGGGTTGTACTTCCAATGCTTGTCTGGACGCTCCAGGCGCTCCATCAGCCGGGCTTTCTGCTCCTCCGGCGAGATGTGCAGCATGACCTTGATGATGCGAACTCCGGATGCCGCAACCTGAGCTTCGAAGTCGTTGATCGCGCCGTACCGCCGCTCGATCTCCTCGTCCGGTGCCAGCGCGCGCACCTTTCCGACCAGGACGTCCTCGTAGTGCGAGCGGTCGAAGACGCCGATGAAGCCGGGCTCGGGCAGCCGCTTCTCAATGCGCCAGAGGAAGTCGTGCTCGCGTTCCTCGGCCGTCGGCGCTTTGAACGCCGCCAGCGTGATCCCCTGCGGATCCACGCCGCCGACCACGTGCCTGACGATGCCGCCCTTGCCCGCAGAATCCATCGCCTGCAGCACGAGCAGCACGGAATCCTTCGCCACTCCCGCGCGACTGGCCGCGAACAGTCGCTCCTGCAACTCGCTGAGCGCCGCGATTCCGACGGCGAGATCCTTGGCGCCGGACTTCTTGTCGCCCAGATAGCCCGGATGCGAGTCAGGATCCACGTCGGAAAGCAGGAACCCCTCCCCGACTCGTAGGACCTCAGATGCTTCGCTCGTCCAGCCTCGTGCGCTCATGCGTACATCCTCCCGCGAGACTTCACCAATGTCCCGAAAATCACCCGAAACCGTGACACAGCTGAAGTCTCGCGGGCGGGCGGGGTGAAACTCAGCGCGCTAGCGGGACCTCGAGAAGCTGGCGGCCGGAGGCCGGAGTGGTGAGCGCCTGGTCTAGCGCGGAGCGCGTCGTGATGCGCTGATAGTCCCAGCCGTAGGCGAGCGCGAGATGCTCGAGACGGGTCGTGTGCGGCGTGTAAAAGACGCGATCGAGATCTTCTTTCGGCGCTGACGAAGCCACCTCGAGCGAATCGAAGATGGTGCCGCCGCCGTCATTTCCGACGATCACCTGGATGCGCGGCTCCTGCTCGTCCGGCGGCAGCAGCAGCGCGCCGACGTCATGCAGAAGCGCGAGATCGCCGAGCAGCACCCGCGTCACCCCCGCAGCACCGGAAGCCTGGCTCGCGAGCGCGATGCCCATCGCCGTCGAGATCGTGCCGTCGATGCCGGCGAGTCCGCGGTTCGCATGCACCGGCACCTTCTTGCCGCTGAGCACCGCGTCGGCGACGCGAACGATGCGGGATGAGCCAAACATGAGCCGATCGTGCGGCCACGTCGCCCGCCACACGGCGTCGGCGAGCATCTCCCGATCGATCGGTCGGCGCACGGCCTCGAGTTCCGCACGCACGGCGTCACGCCTGGTGGCGAAGTCCGTGGAGTTCAGGCCGTCCTGGTCAGGCGCATCCTCACTCAGATCGATGACGGATGCTGCGGATGCCTGCATCCACGCCCCCATCCAGGCACGGTCGGCGTCGCCCCGGCCGACAGCGACGGATGCCGCAGCGATCGTGCGCCCGTTCAAGTTCAGTGCTTCTCCGCCCGCGCGCACGGCGATGACCTCGACATCATCGCGCCTCAGTAGCGCCGTCACCTCACGGCTGAGGGTCGGGTGGCCGAGCACGACGGCGCGTTCGATCTGGCCACCGAGCGCGTCATCTCGCAACAGTGCGCGATAACCGTGCACAACGTGACGGCCGAAACGGGCACCGCTGACGATCTCGGCGATGAGCGGCCACGACCCTGCGTGCGAGACTTCTTCCGCCGCCGGCCCGGCATCCGCTCCGGCGATCACAACGGTGCGCGGGCCGCGTTCGAGCACGAGCGGCTCACCGGCATCCGGGGTCAGCGCTGCTCCGGGCGTGGCCGTGTATCCGTCCGGCAGCGCGCCGGACAACGGCTCGCGCGATGGCAGATTCACATGCACGGGCCCGGCGATACCGGCCAGCGCAGAAGCATCAGAAGCATCCTCCCCCATCGCCGCAGCGACCGCCCGCTCAGCAAGCCCTTCCCATGAGCCATCACCCGGCACCGGTGCATCCACGGCGAAACGTACCCACGGGTGAAAGAGTCCGGGCTGCACGGTCGCCTGATTCGCGCCGATACCGCGCAGCTCGGGTGGCCGATCGGCGGTGAGCAGCAACAACGGCACACCGGAGTGGAAAGCCTCCATCGCCGCAGGCAGCAGATTCGCGGCGGCGGTGCCCGAGGTGCAGATCACCGCAGTCGGCACACGGGTCTCGCGAGAGAGGCCGAGGGCGGTGAATCCGGCGACGCGCTCATCGATGCGCACGTGCACGTGCAGTACGCCTTCACGGGCGAGATGCGTGGCGGCGAGCGCCAGAGCCTGTGACCTCGACCCCGGCGAGATCACCACGTCTCGGATGCCGTGCTCCACGAGCTCCGCGAGGAGGGTGGTTGCAGCATCCGATGCCGGCGATGCCGTCATGGACGTGCGTCCGGTGCGGGGCCGTCCGTCTCGTCATCCAAGCGTGCGAGTTCTTCTTCGAGACGGGCGATGCGCTCGTCCTGCTCGGACTTGCCGAGGGTGCGCAGGAACTCGGGATCATCGTCGGGTGCGACCAGGTGCATGCCCTCTTGGTCACTGCGGCGCTTGCGTCCGAGAGCGAACCAGAGGATGCCGCCGAGCACCGGCATGAGAACAACGATCGCGATCCAGGCCCCCTTGGGCACACCACGGTGCCGCGCCGCCGGCTGCACTGCGCAGTCGACGATGCTGAAGACCCAGAAGAGGAGGGCCAGGAAGCCGCCTACGATCAGTACTCTCGCCACAGCCCCAGTCTAGGCGGGTTAGCTGAACGTGGATCGCCCACCCCAGCTCTGCCATAAGCTCCGAAGGGTAGCGCGAAAACGCCACCCTTCGACATACTGTGCCAATGGATGCTGTGAACGAGTGGCTGCTGACCTGGGGCGACAACCTGTGGACGTGGATCGTCCTGCCGATCGTCGTCCTCCTTGGCTTGTACTTCACGGTGCGCTCCGGCGTCGTGCAGTTCCGGATGATTCCGGAGATGTTCCGAACGCTGCGAGACAGCACGCCACGCACTGAGACCGGCGAGCCGCAGTCGGTCTCCGCGTTTCAAGCGTTCACGATCTCCGCAGCATCCCGCGTCGGCGTCGGCAATATCGCGGGCGTCGGCACCGCGATCGCCATCGGCGGGCCGGGCGCGATCTTCTGGATGTGGCTGATGGCCTTCATCGGCGGTGCGGCCTCGTTCATCGAGTCCTCGCTCGCGCAGCTATACAAGACACGCGACAAGGACGGATTCCGCGGAGGCCCTGCCTACTACATGCAGCGCGGGCTCGGCGCGCGATGGATGGGCATCCTCTTCGCGATCATCCTCATCATCTGCTTCCCGATCGCATTCAGCTCACTGCAGGCGAACACCATCCAGGCCACCATCTCCGGAAGCCTCGGCGACGAGGCTGCGGGGTGGCTCCCGTTGGTAACCGGCCTCGCACTTGCCGTGCTCATGGCGCTCGTCATCTTCGGAGGTGTCCGTCGCATCGCGTCGGTTACGCAGACTCTCGTTCCGCTGATGGCACTGCTCTACCTGCTCCTCGGGCTCGTGATCGTCGCCATCAACATCGAGCGTCTCCCCGAGGTCTTCTCGCAGATCTTCACCCAGGCGTTCGGACCCAACGAGGTCGTCGGCGCAACCCTCGGCTACATCATCCTCACCGGCGTCAAGCGCGGCATGTTCTCGAACGAGGCCGGTCTCGGCTCCGCTCCGAACGCGGGCGCGAGCGCCGCGGTCACGCATCCGGTCAAGCAAGGACTCGTACAGACGCTGGGCGTCTACTTCGACACGTTCCTCATCTGCTCGATCACCGCGTTCATCATTCTCGTGTCAGTTCCCGATCTCGCGAACGCAGAGCGAGGGATCGGCCTGACACAGGGTGCTGTCGTCAGCGCGCTCGGCAGCTGGTCGAACATCCTGCTCATCGTGATCATCTTCTTGCTCGCGTTCAGCTCGATCCTGGGCAACTATTACTACGGGCAGTCCAACATCGAATTCATCACGTCGAAGCCGGGCGTCCTTCTCGGTTACCGCATCTTCGCGATCGCGGCCGTCTTCGCGGGAGCCCTCGTGTCTGCGGATGTCGTCTGGAACTTCGCCGACGGGGCGATGGGGTTCATGGCGATCGTGAACCTGGTGGCGATCGCCTTGCTCTCCGGCGTCGCCTTCAAGCTCCTCAAGGACTACACGCAGCAGCGCCGCGCCGGACTCGATCCGGTGTTCACCCAGGCCAGGCTCCCCGGAGTGCGCGGCATCGAAGTGTGGGAGGACGAACTCTCCGTGACCGGCCCGATCCAGCTCCCCAAACAGCGCCGCCGCTGAGCGGAGCGGGCGGTCAACCGCCACCGTGGATACGCTCGAGGGCGCGGACGGCCGTTGCCGTGCCATCCTCGGCGTCGATCTGCTCGGCCAGCATCGCCGCCTTCGCGGCATACGCAGGAGTGTGGAGAAGGTCGTCGATGCGCTGCGCAAGCGTGTCGACTCCGATCTTCTTCAGCGGGAGGGGGCGGGGGCCGGCGCCGAGCTCGTGGATGCGCGAGCCCCAGAAGGGCTGATCGCCGAGAATCGGACAGATGAGCGTGGGACGGCCGGCCCTGAGCCCTGCCGCGGTAGTACCGGATCCTCCGTGGTGGACGACGGCACTCACGCGAGGAAAGAGCCATTGGTGCGGGGCATCGTCGATCACGTGTACATCATCCGCTGAGGATGCGAGGAGCCCGCCCCACCCGGTCGCGACGATCGCACGCGCGCCAACCTGGCGGATCGCATCCAGCACGATCTGTCCTCGCGCCTGCGCCTTGGCACCGAATCCCATGCTCCCGAACCCGACATAGACGACCGGACCGTCCGCGCTGAGGAAGGTCTCGAGCTCAGGAGGAGCCGCCCAATCGGTGTGACCTACTCCTCGAAACCAGTACCCGGTGATGTGAGCGGAATCCGGGAAGTCGGTCGGGCGCGGAACCACATGGCGGCTGATCGGATAGAGCACCGGGACACGTTCCCCGTTCCGGTGCAGGTAATCGCTGGTTCGGCTGACGCGACGCAAGCCGAGGTGCTCTGATCGGAATCGGTTGATCATCCCGCCGTACGCGATGGCCGTGAATCGGTTGAACTGATAGCTGAACCGATTCGCGGAGCGAGGGAGGCTGCGAGCGATGAACGGGATCGGGAAGTCACCGGTGGGTGTCAGGAACGGCAACGGGAGCGACGCGACGAACGGGATACCCAGACGTTCCGCGATGTGGAAGCCTGCCAACGCCTTCGGGTGCGACACGATGAGCGTCGGCTCGACGCGCTGCGCCGCCTGCCACTGCTCCTGCAGTGACTCCCGCATCGCCTGCGTCATGCGCCGAGCCATGCGGATGGCATCACCGGGTCCGCTCGCGGAGGTCATGCCAGCGCGAACAATCTCGTGCATCTCGGTTCCCGCTGGCTCGAATCCGACCCCGAGCGCTTCGACGTCTTTCCGATAGGGTTCCGGCGCACACAGAACCGCGACGTGACCTTCGCGCCGAAGCCGCTCGGCAAGAGCGGCGTATGGGTCGATATCGCCTCGCGTGCCGAATGTGGCAATGAGCACTCGCATGAGAACCTCCGGGGTCGACGTGAACGTCGCCGACCAGACTTCCCGGCACTCCTCGCGACACGTTACTCGCGTCGGGGTGATCAGGAAAGACCACTTGTGCAAGCCAAGTGTTAGTCACTAACATTTTGTGCATGTCAGGAAGATCTGCCCGTACCGCGGAACGATTGCAGGAATGCGCCCTGCAGCTTTTCACGCAGCGCGGTTTCGATGACGTGACGGTCGACGAGATCGCGCGTGCCGCAGGAGTGTCGCACATGACGTTCTTCCGACACTTCCGTACAAAAGAAGCGGTGCTGCTGGATGACCCTTATGACCCCGCGATCGGCGCGGCAGTAGTCGCGCAGGACGTCAGGCTGCCGCCGCTGGAGAGAGCGCGGCGCGGTGTGATGACAGCATGGGACTCCGTGCCGGAGGCGGCATCGACTGATATCCGGACGAGGATAGCGATCGTGGCGGGGCATTCTGGCCTTCGAGCCAGAGCGTGGCAGAACACGCAACGCACTGAAGAGGTCATCGTTGACGCTTTGACACGTGGTGGCACCTCCCGAGAGGAGGCTGTCGTCGCCGCCGGGGCGTGCCTGGGCGCACTTATGGCCGCGCTTCTGGAATGGGGACGTTCACCGAACGACGCCCCGCTGAGCGACCGGATCCAGTCAGCTCTGGTGATGCTCGGGCAGCCGGTCAGCGAATGAATGCCACAGCGGATGCCGTCTTGGATGCGCAGGACGTGAGCAAGTCGTTCGGTGATGACCGTGCGCTCGACGGCGTGAGCCTGCAGGTGTACGCAGGGAGAATCCATGCGCTCGTCGGGCTGAACGGGGCAGGCAAGACGACCTTGATGCGCACGATGCTGGGGATGATCCGGGCGGATGCCGGACGAGTGTCGATTCGGACGGGCGTCGATGCGGTCCCACTCGAACACGTCTCCGCGTCGACGTGGCGCCACGTCGGATATCTGGTCGACTCGCCATTCGGATATCCGGAGCTGACGGCGGCCGAGACGATCGTCGCCGCCGCACGCTTGCGAGGCATGTCTGCGGCGAGCGCGAGGAGCGCGGCGCAGCGGATGATCGATCGGCTCGCCCTGCGTCAGTGGGCCGACCGACGTGCGCGCCAGTTGTCGATGGGCAATCTGCAGAGGCTGGGGCTGGCCAGTGCACTGGTGCATGATCCACGCCTCGTGATTCTGGACGAGCCGGCCAACGGACTCGATCCGGCCGGTGTTCGTCTGATCCGGGATGTCCTGCGCGCGAGCGCGGCATCCGGCGCGGCCATCCTCCTCTCCAGTCACCACCTCGACGAGATGGCCCGCCTCGCCGACGAGATCACCGTGATGCATCGCGGACGGATCGTCGGCACGCTTCCCCCTGAAGGGGTTGACATCGAGCGGCAGTTCTTCGACATGATCCTGCTCGCGGACCAGGACGACGGCGGTGCATCCTGATGAACGCCGCTCTCCACTTGGAGTTCCTCAAGTTCCTACGCGCGACGCCGGTGCGGGCGGCAACCGTCGTCATGGTCATCCTGGTGCCCGCCCTCAGTGCGGCCTTTCTCGCCTTGGCCCGTGCAGACAGCAATGGCACGCTCGCGCTCAAGATCGCACCTCTCCTGCAAGACGACGGATGGGGTGGCCTGACGGGGTTTTCGGCGCAGATCTTCTCGGTCGGCGGCCTTCTTGCCATCGGGGTGGTGGTCTCGTGGGTATTCGGACGCGAGTTCACAGAGAAGGCGTTCGGTTCACTGTTCGCGACGGCGGTTCCCCGAGAGAGCATCGCGGCGGCCAAGCTGGTGATCTTGCTGGCGTGGGGCACGCTGGTTTCCGTCGCCACTGCTCTGGCGACCCTTCTCGCCGGTCTGATCATCGGCCTCGGCGCACCGGAATCGCACGCATGGGGCGCTGTCGGACGAATCATCGTCGTCGGCATCCTCACCACTGCACTATGCCTACCTCTAGCGGTGGTCGCAAGCGCAGCACGCGGCTATCTGGCCGCGATCTCCGCGCTGCTCGCCATCGTCGTGATCACTCAGGTGACAGTCGCGCTGGGCGCAGGAGCGTGGTTTCCGTACGCCGCCACCGGGCTATGGGCTGGTCTCGGGGGTGCGGTGCTCTCTGCCGAAGTGGAAGCCCCGCAGCTGCTGCTCGCTGTGCCCATCGGAATGGTCGCTGCCTTCGGAACCTGGCTGTGGTGGCGTCGTGCGTTCGTGCAATAGTGATCAGCGCTCGACGCGCTCGTCGTCGTTCGCGCGCGCCAACTGCCGATAGTGACGATTGCGGATGCCGAGCACGATCGATGCGAGGATCGCCGCGACGACGGAGGCAGTGAGGATCGCCACCTTCGCGTGATCGTGGTGGTCGCTACCGCTGGCGAAGCTGAGTTCGGCGACCAGGAGCGACACGGTGAATCCGATGCCGGCGAGCAGACCCACGCCCGCGAGGTCGATCCAGCGCAGTGACGGGTCGAGGTTGACCCGTCGTATTCGCGTCACGAGCCACGTCGCGAGAGTGATCCCGATCGGCTTGCCGACAACAAGCCCGAGCATGATCCCGATCACCACCGGATCGTTGAAAGCGGAGACAAATCCCTCCACGCCACCGATCGCCACCCCCGCGGAGAAGAAGGCGAACACCGGTACTGCCACCCCGGCCGAGATCGGCCGGAATCGGTGTTCGAAGACCTCCGCGAGGCCCGGTCCCGCATCCGCGTCCGCGTCACGAGCGGCCTTCTTGTGCAAGACCGGGATGGTAAATCCGAGGAGCACACCGGCGATGGTCGCGTGGATGCCGGATGCATGCAGCAGCGCCCACGCGGTGACACCGATCGGCAGCAGCACGAGCCACGCCGCTCCAGAACGCAGGTGGAAGAACTCCCTGCCCAGTTGGGCGATCACACCGTACAAGGCGATGGCCAACAACGAGAACACGAGCGGGACGAGATTGATCGTTTCGGTGTAGAAGATCGCGATGATGCCGATCGCGATCAGATCGTCGACCACCGCCAGGGTGAGCAGGAAGATGCGCAGTGCGCTGGGCAGGTGCGAGCCGATGATAGCGAGCACCGCAACCGCGAACGCGATGTCGGTGGCGGTCGGAATCGCCCATCCCTCGGTCGCACCACCGGCCCCTGCCACAATCGTGAAGTAGACCACCGCGGGCACAATGACACCTCCGACGGCGGCGACGATCGGCACGATCGCCGTGCTGGGCTTTCGAAGGTCCCCAGCGACGAACTCCCTCTTGAGCTCGAGCCCGACGAGGAAGAAGAAGATGGCGAGCAGTCCGTCGGCAGCCCACGCACCGAGCGACAAGCGGAGGTGCCACGGCTCGTAGCCGATCTCGAAGTCGCGCAGTGCGAAATACGAATCCGCCCACGGCGAGTTCGCCCAGACGATCGCGATCGCGGCGAGCGCGACGAGAAGGATGCCGCCGACGGTCTCCTTGCGGAGGATCTCGCCCACGCGCAGCGATTCCGCACTCGAAGAAGAGGGGAAAAGGCTACGGACACGAGCGATGCGGGAGGGTTTGGGCGACATGAGCGCCTTTCGGGTCGACGATAGTGACGTCGACCAGGCTTCCCGACACTCCACTATCCATCGTAGTAGTCAACGCGGCGCCACGCGCCTCCCCGTCAACGCAATTGCGCGAACTTCTCCACGCTCGTCGTCGGCCCGACGACGAGAACCGTGTCGCCCTCGTGGAGGACAGTATCGGCCTGCGCGTTTCGCCAGTCGCCAATCGCCGGGCGATAGGCGGCGATCGTGACTCCGTGGTCGCTGCGCACCGCGCCATCCGCCAACGTGATTCCATGCAGATACTGCGGAGCCACTGTCTTGACGATCGCGTACCCCTTGTCGATCTCCAGATAGTCGGCCGCAGCTCCTCGCACGAGGTGCGCAACGCGACGCCCCATGTCCTTATCGGGGTAGATCACCCTGTGCACCCCGAGCTGTTCCAGCACCGCGCCGTGCCGCTCGTCCACAGCCTTCGCCCAGATCACCGGAACCTTGAGCTTCAAAAGCAATGAGGCGGTAAGGATGGATGCCGTGATGTCGCTGCCGATGGCCACGACGACCCGATCGAACTCGCCAACAGCGAGCTGCTCCAGGACATCAAGTCGGGTCGAATCGGCGCGAACGACCTGGGTGAGCTCGCCGTTCAACGACTGCACGATGCCCTCATCCTCGTCGATGCCGAGCACCTCGGTTCCGGAAGCCATCAGCTCGAGAGCGAGAGCCGTGCCGAACCGGCCCAGTCCGATGACGGCGACCGAGTCGGCCTCGGCGATCCGTTTGGTGTCCTGACCGAAGGAGAGGAATTTTCCCATCGGGTGTCCTTTCACTGGTTGTGGGGGTGCTCGGCGTCCGGTCAGCCGATGGCGGGGCGTTCTTTCGGGAGTTCGTATGCCGTCGGTCGTTCTCTCAGCGCGAGGGCAGACCCGAGGGTGAGTGGTCCGAGACGGCCGAGGAACATGAGCAGGATGAGGATGATGTGCGCAGCCGGCGGCAGACTTGCGGTGATACCCGTCGACAGGCCGACGGTTCCGAAGGCCGACACCACCTCGAACAGCACCCGGTCGAGATCGAGGTCGGTCATGGCGAGGATCGCGATGACGGCCGTCATGATCGCCCCGAGCGCGATGATCACCACGGTGATCGCCTCGCGGTGAACAGCGCGTGAGAGCCGCTTGCCGAAGATGTTCACCGCGGTGCCTCCGCGCAGTTCGGTCCACATGATGAAGAACAGCACCGCGAAGGTTGTGAGCTTGATTCCTCCGGCGGTGCCGGCTGGGCCGCCCCCGATAAACATCAAGACATCGGTGCCCAGCCAGGTCTCGTCATGCATCAGCGAGACATCGACGGAGTTGAATCCGGCGGTGCGCGACTGGACCGAGTGGACGAATCCCGCGAGGAGGCGCGTTCCCAGGGGAAGCTCACCCAGCGTGCCCGGGTTGTCCCACTCGATGAAAAGGACGAATGCAGTACCGACCAACAGCAGCACCGCTGTCGCAGCCAACACGATTCGCGTGTTCATCGACCAGTGCAGCGGGCGCCGGAATTCCCGGCGCAACTGGCGCAGAACCGGGAACCCGAGGCCGCCCAGGATTATCGCACCGCAGATCGGCAGGCAGATCCAGGGGTCAGAGACAAAGCCCATCAGGCTGTCGCTGTAGAGCGCGAAACCGGCATTGTTGAAGGCGGATACGGCATGGAACACCGCATGCCATGCGGCGCGCCCGACGTCATACCCGTACTCCGTGGCGAATCTCGCGAAGAGCAGAAGCGCCACCACCGCCTCGATCACGAACGTCGTGATCACGATGCCGGCGGCAACCCTCTTCATGTCGCCGGCGCCGGGGGTCTTCGTCTCTGTGCTGGCGATCACCCGGGCCTTCACGCTGAACTTGCGCGCGAGAACGAGTCCCACCAGCGCGGCAAAGAGCATGATGCCGAGGCCGCCCAGCTGGATGAGCACCAAGATCACGATCTTGCCGAAGGGGCTCCAGTACACGGGAGTGTCAACGACCACCAACCCGGTGACACACACTGCGGATGTCGAGGTGAACAGCGCATCGACGAACCCCGTCCAGGTGCCGTCGGCGGACGAGAGCGGCAGCATCAGCAGCGCCGTGCCCACCAGAATCGCCGCCCCGAACCCCGACACGATCGCCTGCGCGGGCGCCATGGCACGGCGCTTGGTGAGCCGACCACGTGCGGTGGTGCTGTGTGAAGTCACGAAGAAGCACACTACTCCTCAGCGCGCGGTTTTCGCGCGCTGAGGAGGCCCGAACCGTTAGACGAGTTCGGACACCAACTGTGCGATGCGCGCGCGGATGTCGTCGCGGATCGGACGCACCGAATCAATGCCCTGACCGGCCGGGTCATCGAGCTTCCAGTCCTCGTAGCGCTTGCCGGGGAAGAACGGGCAGGCGTCGCCGCAGCCCATCGTGATCACGACATCGGATGCCTGGACAGCCTCGGTCGTCAGAATCTTGGGCTGCTCGCTGGTGATGTCGATGCCGAGCTCTGCCATCGCGTCCACCGCGATGGGGTTGATCTGGTCGGCAGGCATCGATCCGGCGGAGCGGACTTCGATGCGGTCTCCGGCGATGTCGCGGAGAAATCCGGCGGCCATCTGGGAGCGGCCGGCGTTGTGGACGCACACGAAGAGGACGGAGGGCTTGGTGGTGGTGTCAGTCATAGTGGCTCCAATTCAGCGGTTGGTGAGAGAGGTTCAGCGGTTGGTGAGAGAGGCGAGGAGAGCGTCTACGCGGTGCGCGATGTCGTCACGGATGGCAGCGACGCCATCGAGTGAGGCGAGCGCGGGGTCACCAACGGCCCAGTCCTCATAGTGGACGCCGGGGATGATTGGGCAGACGTCGCCGCATCCCATGGTGATGACGACGTCTGCCGCGCGGACGGCGTCGTCGGTGAGCGGCTTCGGGAATCGCTGCTGCTCATCGTCCGGGCCGGTGATCTCCGCGAGGAGGGGCTGCACGTTCGGGTGAATCTCGGTGGCCGGCGTCGAGCCCGCTGAGCGGGCGATGACGCGCCCTCCGGAGCGCTGGTTGACGAGCGCTGCGGCAAGTTGGGAGCGACCAGCGTTTGCCACGCAGACGAAGAGAACCTGCGGGAGCCCGGTGTCACGATCGCGGCTGATGTCTGTCAGCCGCTGACGAGCGAAATGCTCGGTGAGCGAAAGCAGATGCGTCTTCATGCGCGCAGCCTTGGCGAGGGACGTATAGGACTCGCGAACCACCGCCTTCACGAGGTCGCGGCTCAGCGCTGGGTAGACGTCGCTGAGTGACGCGGCGAGGTGAGTGAGGGCGTCATCGACGTCTTCGAGTCCGCCGTACTCCATGCGGTGCGTGGGGCCGACGGCCGCGGGGGCGAACGAGTCGAGGAGAGCTGTGACTGCCGGCCGCAGCTCTGGATTGATGCGGTACCAGACCCACGTGCCACGGCGCTCGGATGTCAGCACCGCTACGTCCTTGAGAACCTTCAGGTGGTGGGAGACGGTCGGCTGCGATACGTCCGCCAGCTCGGCAAGATCGCACACGCACGACTCCCCGCGCGGGTCGGAGGCGATGGCCGACAGCATCCGGAGACGCAGTGGGTCCGAGAGTGCCTTCAAAGTCGAAGCGACGGATGCCGCGGCATCCTGCCCGATGGCGTGTGAGGCCACAGTATGTGTCGCAGCAGGTGCACACGAGTCGTCGGTCAGCGTGACGTTCATGATGACAACCTTTCGCCGGCATACGGGTCAGTGTGGAACCATTTGCGCGCTGCCCAGAGCGAGACGTAGACGAGCCCGACGAGCACCGGTACCTCGATGAGCGGGCCGACAACTCCGGCGAGGGCCTGCCCTGATGCTGCCCCGAACGTGCCGATCGCGACCGCGATGGCCAGCTCGAAGTTGTTGCCAGCCGCGGTGAAGGCCAGCGTCGATGAGCGCGCGTAACCGAGACCGAGCGCTTTGCCGGCGAAGAGTCCGACGAACCACATCACCGCGAAGTACACGAGCAGCGGCAGTGCGATCCTGGCCACGTCGAGAGGGCGGGAGGTGACCTGCTCACCCTGCAGAGCGAACAGAAGAACGATAGTGAACAGCAGGCCGTAGAGCGCCCACGGTCCGATCTTGGGCAGGAACTTCTCCTCGTACCATTCGCGCCCCTTGCGGCGTTCGCCGATGAAACGAGAGGCGAAGCCAGCGAGCAGCGGGATGCCGAGGAAGATCAGCACGTTCAGGGCGATCGCCCCGACGGAGAAGTCCAGCCCCTGAGTGTCTAGGCCGAGCCATCCGGGGAGCACGGTGAGGTAGAACCAGCCCAGCAGCGAGAACGCCACGACCTGGAAGACAGAGTTGACCGCCACGAGCACAGCGGCAGCCTCTCGGTCGCCGCAGGCGAGGTCGTTCCAGATGATGACCATCGCGATGCAGCGGGCAAGTCCCACGATGATGAGTCCGGTGCGGTACTCGGGCAGGTCGGGAAGGAACATCCATGCCAGCGCGAACATGAGCGCGGGGCCGATCAGCCAGTTCAGCACCAGCGACGACACGAGCAACTTCTTGTCGCCGGTGACGGCAGCGACCTTGTCGTAGCGGACCTTCGCGAGTACCGGGTACATCATCACCAAAAGGCCGAGCGCGATCGGAACGGAGATGCCGCCGACCTCGAGGCTCGCGAGCAGCGGAGAGACGCCGGGGATGAATCGGCCGAGCAGGATGCCGACGACCATGGCGAGGCCGATCCACAGTGGCAGCCAGCGATCCAAGGTCGATAGGCGTCGCGACATCGGGGCCGGTGCGGGAGCAGTCACGGCGCTCATGCGAACACTTCCTCGGTTTCGAGTTCAATGGTGGTGATGCTCTCTTCGAGAGCGGACAGGTAGTGCTGAGCATCCTGTGCCGCCGCGCATCCGGTGCCGGCTGCGGTGATCGCCTGCCGGTAGGTGTGGTCGACCAGGTCGCCAGCGGCGAAGACACCCGCGAGATTTGTACGCGTGGAGGGATGCTCGACCAGGACATACCCCTCGGCATCCGTATCGACGACACCGGTGACAAGCTCGGAGCGCGGGTCGTGGCCGACGGCGATGAACACGCCTGTCGTGGACAACTCGCGTTCCGTCCCGGTGACGGTGTCGCGGAGGGTGATCGCTTCGACCTTCTCGGCGCCAATGAGGCCGGCGACCTCACTGTTCCAGGCGACCTCGATCTTGGGGTGGTCAAGCACGCGCTGGGCCATGATCTTCGAGGCCCGGAACTCCTCACGCCGGTGCACGATGGTCACCTTCGACGCGAAGCGGGTGAGGAACAGCGCCTCCTCCATTGCGGAGTCTCCGCCACCGACGACAACGATCTCCTGCTCACGGAAGAAGAACCCGTCGCACGTCGCGCACCATGACACCCCGTGCCCGGTCAGGCGTTCCTCATCCGGGATGCCGAGCTTTCGGTAGGCGGAACCCATGGTGAGGATGACCGCACGCGCGTGGAATGTCTCCCCCGCTCCAGTTTCGATGACCTTGACCGGGCCATCGAGATCGACGCGAACCGCGTCGTCGAGCTGAATGCGAGCGCCGAAGCGCTCGGCCTGCGCGCGCATCGACTCCATTAGCTCGGGGCCCTGGACACCGTCCACGAACCCGGGGAAGTTCTCCACCTCGGTTGTCGTCATCAACGCGCCACCCGCGGTGACAGAACCGGCGAGGACAATGGGCGTAAGCCCCGCGCGTGCAGCGTAGACCGCAGCGGTGTACCCGGCAGGACCGGAACCGATGATGACCAGCTCAACCTCTTGAATCGACATGTGTCTATATTGACACCCATCGATACCGAGTGCAAACATGCTGAGGAGAGTTCACCTGCTCGTCACCTTCCGAGTAGATCATTCCGATGCAGCGATCCCGCTGCAGTTTCCAGAAAGCCCACTGCAGTTTCCACGGGGGATGGCATCGGCCATGGGCGCCCCAGAGGGAGCGGGAACCGCAGAGTAGAATCTCTCATAACGGTCAAGTTAGAGGTTTCGTGAGTTCACAAATTAAGAGGGAAGCGGGGAGACGGCGAACGATTGCCGTGATCTCCCACCCAGACGCCGGTAAGTCAACGCTGACCGAGTCGCTCCTACTCCATGCCAGTGCCGTCACCCAAGCAGGTGCCGTCCACGGAAAGTCAACCCGAACCTCCACCGTCTCCGATTGGATGGAGATCGAGAAGGACCGCGGGATCTCGATCTCATCCGCGGCAGTCCAGTTCACCGTCGATGACGTCGTGTTCAATCTGGTGGACACACCCGGCCACGCGGACTTCTCAGAGGACACCTATCGCGTGCTTGCGGCCGTCGATGCGGCCATCATGCTCATCGATGCCTCAAAGGGAATGGAAGCGCAGACCATTCGCCTCTTCGAGGTCTGCGCTCAGCGTGACCTACCGGTCATCGTCATGATCAACAAGTGGGATCGCCCCGGCCGCGCCGTGCTTGAACTGCTCGACGAGATCACCAGACTCACCGGCCGTCAGCCGATGCCGGTGAACTGGCCGGTCGGCGACGCCGGCTATTTCCGAGGACTTCTGGATGTCGCCTCGAGGGATCTTCTTGTGTTCGACAGCGATGGCAGCGGCGCGCATGTGCCCCTCGTTCACCGTGTCCCCGAACACGACGCCGCCGATGCCGCCAATGTCGGAGATGCATGGCATGCCGCGGTCGAAGAGGCCGACCTCGTGGCCCTCGATGGTGGCGAGTACGACCGACAGAGCTTTCTCGAGCTTTCAGGGATGCCAGTCTTCTTCGGTGCCGCAGTGCGACACATCGGGGTCGGCGAGCTTCTCCAGTTCATCCATGACCATGCGCCATCGGCAACGCCACGGACGTCCACAGAAGGTCACCTTCACCCGGTCGATGGTGGCTTCTCGGCCCAGGTTTTCAAGGTGCAGGCCAGCATGGACCGCGCGCACCGCGACCGCGTCGCGTTCGTGCGGATCTGCTCGGGACAATTCACGCGCGGGATGGTCACCTCTCACGCGCAGAGCGGTCGCACCTTTGCCACCAAGTACGCCCAGCAGATGTTCGGCCGCGAGCGCGAAACGGTCGACACCGCTTGGCCGGGCGACATCGTCGGACTCGTCAACGCCACCATGCTTCACCCCGGTGACACTCTCTACGCGACCGACCGTGTGGAGTACGTCGGGATGTCCACATTCACCCCTGAGCTGTTTGCTCTCGTTTCGCCCGCCGACACCAGCGCGGTCAAGAAGTTCCGCAAGGGGCTGACGCAACTGGTAGAGGAAGGGGTGGTTCAGCTCCTTGTATCTGAACGACGCGGACCGCAGACGCCGATGGTCGGTGCCGTTGGGCAGATGCAGTTCGAAGTTCTCGCCTCAAGGATGCTCAGCGACTTCGGCGTCGAGATCCGGGTTTCCGACCTCCCTTATACAGTCGCCTGCCCCACCGACTCTGCGACCGCTGCTCTGTTGCAAGATCGCCGGGACTGCGAGGTGGTCGCCCGCCACGACGACCATCTGGTCTTGTTCCTCGATGAATGGCGGGTTCGCGCCCTCCTGCGCGAGCTTCCCGACCTGAACCTCGAAGCGCCCGGACAGCGCGCGACGCATCGTCCCTCAGGGACCCGCGGATAGGGTCGCTCGAACGCTTCTAGCTCCCTGCGAGCAGGGTCAGGCCGACGGCGACCGGACGGGCACCGATCTGCAGCACTGATGGTGCGGCGCAGCAACTGCCGGCGTTGTCATCGAAGTCACCTGAACCACCGCACACTCCCGTGTCAGGGAGGACGAGATCATTGCGTGCGGCGGCTTCGTGATCGCCGGCGAGGTGGGCCGTGACGCTGCGCACCTGCTCGTAACCCGTCAACGCGAGGAAGGTCGGCGCGCGGCCGTAGGACTTCACTCCGACGATGAACAGCCCGCGCTCCGGCTGAGCGAGCTGTCTGGCGCCCGTTGCCGAGACGGAACCGCAGGAATGGATGTTCGGGTCGATCTCCGCAGCGATACCGGCGACGGCATCCAGAACAGGATCGAGATCGGTGCGCAACTCCCGCAGCATCTCCGCATCGGGCCGGAACCCGGTCAGAGCGAAGACGTGAGCGACACCGGCGACCTCGCGCCCATCCTCGGAGAGGACCGTGACCGTCGCGCCATCTCGCTGAAGTTCGGCCACTCGGAACCCGGTCACGAGCTCCACGAGGCCCGCGTCGATCACCTTGCGCGCACGCGATCCGAGAGCTGCGCGTTCGGGGAGCTCATCCCCGATTCCCCCTCCGAAGACGTTCGCGGCTGTCCCTCGGCGCAGCATCCACGTGACGCGGGTGCCGGGCGCACGGCGCGCCAGTTCGCTCAGCCGCAGCACGGCATGGATGGCGGAGTGACCGGCGCCCACGACAGCGACGTGCGAACCGGCGAACTCAGACACGTCGTCAGGGATGCGGTAGGAAATGACAGCCGCAGCCTCAGCCTCGCCGATCGCAGGAAGGCCGTCAGCGCCCGCCGGGTTCGGCAAACCCCAAGTTCCGCTGGCATCGATAACCGCCCGTGCGATGATGCGGGATTCGTTGCCACCCTCATCCACCGTGTGCACGACGAAGGGCTGATCCTTCCGCCCGCCATCGACAACTTTGTCGCGGCCCTGACGAGAAACCCCGGTCACGGTTGTTGCGTACGCCACTCGCTTACCGAGCGCGTCGGCTAGAGGTGCGAGGTAGTCGCTCACCCATTCCGCCCCGGTCGGGTAGCCCGAGGTCGGAGCGTTCCAGCCTGTCGTTTCGAGAAGGCGACGCGCGGCCGCGTCTGTGAGCTCCGGCCATGCCGAGAAGAGGCGCACGTGGCCCCACTCCGATACCGCAGACCCCGGCCCACTTCCGCGTTCAACGACGACCACCTCGATGCCTCGCTCGGCAAGGTGCGCTGCTGCGGCAAGACCCTGCGGGCCCGCACCGATGACGACAACAGGAAGTTCGGACATCATTTCTCCTCGAATTGAAAAACTTCAATACGAATAGCGTCAATCATCTATCGAAGATTGTCAATACGTGCCAGGATGTTCCCGTGAGCCTGCCAACGACGATCGACGCGACCTCCTGCTGCGTGCCGCCCATCACATCCTCGCTCACTGCCGAGGAAGCGGAACGTATCGCGCGGGTGTTCAAGGCGCTCGGCGATCCCACTCGCGTCAGGCTGCTGTCGCTCATTGCCGCTGGCACTGGCGGCGAGGCGTGCATCTGCGACCTCACCGAGCCGGTCGGCCTTTCGCAGGGCACCGTCTCGCATCACATGAAGCTGCTCACCGAGGCCGGGCTGGTCACGCGGGAGCAACGGGGCAAGTGGGCGTACTTCGCACTCAACGACGGCGCGCTCGACGCGGCCGCCGACGCACTTCGCTCGGTATGACCGTGATCGACGCCCCACCCCGTCAGGGTGGACGATTGGCCGCGCTCTCCGTGGGACAGGTCATCAGCTGGGGCATCCTGTTCTACGCGCTTATTGTCGCCTCCCCCGCGATCGCAGACGACACCGGCTGGTCGATCATCTTCGTCACCCTGTCGTTCTCGGCAGGCCTCATCGTCTCTGCCGTTGCCGGGGTGTTCGTCGGACGATGGCTCGATGAGCGGGGCCCACGCCTCATCATGACTATCGGAAGCATCATCGGCCCGGCGGGCCTCGTCGTCGTCGCGCTCGCCCCGAACCTGCTCATCTTCACAGTGGGGTGGCTGATCGCCGGCGCAGCCCAGGCGGCGGTGCTCTATCAGGCCGCGTTCACGGTGATCGCCCGTCGATACCGTGCGCGCCGACGGGGAGCCATGACGATCCTGACTTTGGCCGGCGGACTCGCGTCCACCGTGTTCGCGCCCGTTGTCGCCGGCCTGCTGAGCATCACGGACTGGCGCTCCATGTTCCTGATCCTCGCCGGATTCCTGCTCGTCACCACCGCACCCCTGCACTGGTTCAGCCTCGAGCGTACCTGGGTGTCGGTTCCGCATGACGACGATGCTGCACAACCACACACGGTGAGCACCGTCATCCGCACCCGGCAGTTCTGGATGCTGGAACTGTCGATGTTCACGCTGGCGGCAGCCCTCTTCAGCGTCACGCTGGCACTCATCCCGCTGTTCACGGAGAAGGGCATGACCTACGAGCTCGCCGCCTGGGCGCTCGGGCTGCTCGGTGCCGGACAGGTCATCGGGCGATTGCTCTACGTCGCGATCCCGCACACCGCGGCACCCTGGATACCGTTGGCCGCCACCGCCGCACTGAGCGTCGCATCTCTCGCCCTGCTCGCACTCGTCCCCGGTCCTCCTTGGCTACTCATCACCATCGGCATCGCCGCAGGAGCCGTGCGAGGCGCACAAACGCTCGTGCAAGGCTCCGCTGTTGCAGACCGTTGGGGCACCCGAAACTACGGCGCCATCAACGGCGTTTTCGCAGCCCCGATCACTCTCATCGGCGCTTTTGGCCCTGCCCTCGGTCCAATCCTGGCCGCCGCGACAGGCTCCTACTCGACCATGGCCCTGATCGCCGTCGCGCTGGCCGCGATCTCACTCGCCTTCGCGAGATTCTCCTGACGGCGGATGCCTGGGTCGCGCGACGCATTCGCATTACATAGAAATGGACGTGCGGAGTACATTTCTATGTACTGGAACCGGAGGGGCGTCTCTTGCGGACATCCCCTCTTCCTGTTCTCTAGGACGCGGTTCCCGAATTGAGCGCCATCAACGGCGTCTTCGCCACCGCAACAGGACCTGCCTGGTTCGGCGTGTCCGCGCATTACGAAAGGATCACGGCTGTTAGGAATCTCACAACGTCTGCCTCTAAGGTTGAGTCATGGCCGAAATCATTGATGGTTCTGTGATGGCCGAATCTGTTGGAGTTACCTCCGCAGGTTACCTTGGAGGCGCAGAGACGCTTCGCTCACTCAACGTGGTCGTGTACCCGGCCGAGCAGCGAGCGGTCGTGTGGGCGAACCTCCGGGATACATCACTCGATGCGCAGCTCAACGCTGTTGCCGCCTTCGCAGAGGTTCGCGAGTGCTACTCAGACGAGCTTGAGGTAGAGCTTCGCTTCGGCGAGCCCACCGAGGCGGCATCTGATCGCGCGACGTCGAAGGCTGCGGAACTCACCCGCTAACCACTGTGAGCACTACCGTCGCCGCGCAGCACAAGTCGGAGCAGCTGAAGGCTTATGCGACGGCAGCCCTTCTGGCTCGGAGTGGTAACGAGTGGGCGTCCGTCTGCTTCTTCTACGCCGCATACAGGGCCGTTCGATGTGCATTCAACAACGACGCACGACTCAACTCCGATGCGGCGGCTCGCACCGTGGATTCGAAACTCTCGGCGAGTTCTAGGCACGTCGCCTTCCACAACGGACACCCGAACCGTGGCCCTGGAGTGAATGACGTAGTGCGTTATCTCTACCCGGCGATCGCGGCGAAGTACGAACTCCTACATGCCAAGAGCGTTGAGGTTCGCTACGGCACAGGCTTGATCGGTGTGACGGTCGAAGAAACGCGCGAACTCGCCGATGCTGTTATTAGCGAGCTTGATGGCCTAGAGCTGTTATAGCCAGCGCAGTCGTCTGAGCCTTCGCGACACCATCGCGAGATCCTCACGAGTCTGCGCAGACCCTGCGTTGAGTTTTTGCACACATCGTCCGTGGTGATACCGGCTACCACTGGGCGCATCTCACACCGACAGAAAGCCCCGCTAGCCCTGATATTTCAAGGGCTAGCGGGGCTTCTTGTTTAGACGCGACGGCGGGAGTCGAACCCGCAGCGCCCTCAGGTATGAACTGGAGCCCGGGACCACCCGGATCGTCGCGATGACATCGACGTTACCCGGCGGCGACCACTTCTGGCCAGGGCCGACCTCTGAGATTTACCTATGTGTCACCCGATGACTACTTGTTTCAGGGCGACTTAGACTGGAAGCATGAAGTTGCCGCCCATTCTCGTGTACTCCGTGCTGCGACTGCTCGCGTTCCTCGTGCCGCTGGCGATCATGTGGTTCTTCTTCCCGATCATGCGCGAGCTCTGGTGGCTGACGGCCATCTTTGCCGCACTGATCGGCATGAGCATCTCGATCCTGTTCCTGCGCACGCCACTTTCCGGTGCATCCTCGAAGATGCACGAGCGCAGCGAGGCGCGCGATGCGGCTGGCAAGCGCAACGCGGCTGCGCGGGATGCTGACGCTGAGGATGCGGTGATCGACAACGCCGGGGACACCGCACCGCCCCAGAATCAGACGCCGAACTCGAACTAGGGTCCGGGCTCAGCCGACGAAGGCCCAGTACAGCGCGCCGGCGTAGACCAGCGCGGTGAGCGATGTGAGGCCGAGCGCGACGACCAGTTCGCGCGCCTGGCGGTACGACCACACGATGATGATCGCCGGGATGCCGGCCAGCAGAGCCATCAGTGCGAGCCACGCGATCGGGTACAGCAGCGCGATGAAGCTCGACAGCAGGAACGGCACCACCATGAACACGGTGTAGACGACCTGCGTCGCCCGGCGGCCGATCAGCACCGTCAGCGTGCGCTTTCCGACCGCACGGTCCTGGTCGATGTCGCGCAGGTTGTTGGCGAGCAGTACACCGCAGGCGAAGAGCCCGACGGCGATCGCACCGATCCACGCTTCTTGTGGCAGGTAGAACGCCTGCACCCACGTGGTTCCGAGTGTGGCGACGAGCCCGAAGAAGATGAAGACGAAGACCTCGCCGAGACCGAAGTATCCGTATGGGCGTTTGCCGCCGGTGTAGAACCACGCGGCGATGATGCACGCGGCGCCGACCGCCAGCATCCACCACTGACCGGTGCGAATCACGATCGTGAGCCCCACGATCGCGGCGAGCGCGAAGAAAACGAAACCGATTTTGAGCACGGAGCGCGGATTCACGCGACCGGAGGCGGTCAGGCGGGCGGGCCCCACGCGGTGCGCATCGGTGCCGCGGATGCCGTCGCTGTAGTCATTCGTGAAGTTCACGCCGATCTGCAGCAGCACCGCAACGGCGAGGCAGGCCAGCGCGATGACCCAGTGCAGTTCGTGATCGATGATCTGGGCAGCGCCGGTGCCGATGATGACCGGAGCGATCGCGAGGGGAAGCGTGCGCAGGCGCGCAGCGCCGATCCAGTCACGCGCAGTAATCGGCGGGGCCTCGACGATGGGCCGTCTGGCGGGGTTGCCGCTGGTGCGAACCGGCTTCCGGTTGGGTGCCGACGTCTTGCGCTTCGAGGATGCTGCCACGGTACGGATCTTAGTCCGCCTGCCGATGGCTGCCGAACCCGATCAGTTCGGGTTGCTGTCCTTGCCGTCCAGCCACAACGTGTCTGTCGCATCCGCATGCGTGCCACCGGACCCGACATGTTTGACGCTGATCTGCGGCCCCTTGGTGATCACGTGCACAAGCGACATCGCATGACCCTGGCCGAGCGCGTAGTCCTCTTTAAGCCAGGCGATGATCGGCGTCGCCTTGGTGGTTTCGTCGAAACCCTTCTCGCGGGCGAGTGCGATGAATTGGCGAGGGGTGAGTCCGGTCTTGGTCTCGATGTTGTCGAGATATGCCTGGAAAGACATGGTTACTCCTTCAGAGATTGAATGTTGCTGTTCATGTCTCCACTCTCGACGGATCCTGCCGGGTCTCCTAGAGTTTCGATGTGAGTCGAAACTTCGTGGATTTCCACCTCAGCCCCGGCGATATCCAGGCTGTGCGCTTTGGCGTCTCTCCCGGCCACGAACTTGCGCATGCGGTGCGTATCCTGCTGCGGCCAGCGCAGCATCCGCTGATGTGGGGATGGCTACGCGATGCGCGTGGGCGACTCCCCCGCGATGCCTTCGCCCTGCTCAGCCAGGTGATCGGCAGCGACGGCTATCTCCCGGATTTCCTCACCACGACGCCGAGGTGGGACCTAACTCCGACAGACGAGGTGGCCGCCCTGCGCGTGGCAGACCTCGGCCCGATGCGCGTCGACCTCGACAAGATGATCCTGCGTTCGTCTGGCGATCGGCAGCAGCTTTTGCGTGCGATGCGCTCCGACCCACGGCGTGCGCGTGCGCAGATCGCGGACGCTTGGGAAGAAGTATGGGCAGCGTCGCTCGAGCCAGTATGGACGCAGCTGGAGCGGATGCTGCGCGCAGACATCGCGGTCCGCTCCCGCACGATCGCCACTGATGGACTTGCCTCGATGGCGGCGGGACTGGATCCGAAGGTGAGCTGGGGCGACGGCGCGGTGCGCGTCGAGATGCGCGTGCACAGCGAGCAGGTCGACTGCCGCGGAAGCGGACTCGTACTGGTGCCATCGGTGATGTCGTCATGGGGATGCATGGTGCTGACCGAGCCGCCGGCGCAGCCCACACTCTTCTACCCCGCACGCGGTGTCACCGCCGAATGGGCGCGCGATCCGGCATCCACAGCAGAAGCGCTCAGCGCGCTGATCGGCCCTGCCCGCGCCGACATTCTGCTCGCCGCTCACGCTGCACGCACCACGTCACAGGTCGCTGTGGATACCGGTGTCGCAATGTCGACGGCATCCCATCACCTCACGGTGCTGCGCGAGTGCGGGCTCATCGCCAGCGAACGCGACGGCAATCGGATGCTGCACACCCGCACGCCGCTCGGCGAGGCGATGATCGGGGCCCGTCTATGACTACGCCACGCGCTCGACCTCGACCGCGCCGCGCATCCGTCGCCCGTACGCGACCGCAGCAACCGCGGCTAGCGCAACAAGCACCAGTGGAATGATCAGCGCCGCACGCAGTCCGAACTCGTCACCGGCGAAGCCGAGCGCAGGCGGACCGACGAGGAACGCAACATACCCCAGCGTGGCAACCAGCGACACCCGGGCAGCGGAATCGACCTCGGAATCTCCCGCCGCTGAGATCGCCACCGGGAATCCGAGGGACGCCCCCAGCCCCCAGAGAATCACAGCCGCCGTTGCCGCCGCCTGACCGTCTACGAAGATGATGATCGCCAGGCCGATCGTCGCGAATACTCCGCTGGCGCAGAGCACCACAGCCCGGCCGAAACGGTCGATGAACCATGCTCCGATGAACCGACCGGTCGTCATCGCGGCTGCGAACACCGCGTAGATCGCTGATCCAGATGCCGCATCGAACCCGTGCCCGTCGACCATCACCAGCGGCAGCCAGTCATTCGCCGTACCCTCCGCCAGTGCCATCGCCAGGATGATGACACCGATCAGCAGCAGGGTCGGATCACGCCACAGGTGTGTGTTCGAACGGCGCACGGCTCCGGATGCGGTGCGCTCGACGCGCCCCGTTCCCGCGGGGATCCGCGGCACCGAGAAGATCACCGCGAGAAGTGCGACGACGCCCACCAGAATCAGGTGCAGTTGGACAGGGAAGGCGGATGCAGTGGCGAACATTCCGATCAACGCGCCGATGACGGTGCCAAGGCTGAAGAATCCGTGCATCTGAGGCAGGAATGATCGACCCGTCAGCCGTTCGACGTCGGCGCCCTCGACATTGAGCGCGACTTCTCCGCCGCCCATGCCCGCGCCGAAGAGGAAGAGCCCCGCTGCGACAAGAAACGGCTCGCCGAGCCCCGCACCCACGCCGATCGTCGGCATGCTGATGACGATCGTGCTCGCGCCCGCCGCGATGACGGGACGCGCTCCGAAGCGTGCGACGAGCAGCCCCGACACGAGAATGCCCAGCATCGAGCCGAGCGAAAGCCCGAACAGCACGAGCCCCATCTCCAGCGTCGATGCGCCGAGCAGGTCGCGAATGTCCGGGGTGCGGGTGACCCAGGAAGCGATTCCGATACCGGGAACGAGGAAGAGTGCAGCGAGAGCGAGCCGCCGCAGACGGATGGTGATGATCGTGGTCCCCTCAGAGCGCGTGCGAGAGCACACAAGAGAATCGTACTGGGGACCGGACCTTCATTCCTCGACGGCGATCGGCCGGTGCTCGTAGTACGTCTGCAGCACGACTGTGGTCCGCGTGCTGACGTTCGCTGTGAGGCGCACATCACTCACGAGCTGCTCCAGCGCCCGCGGCGAAGCCACTCGGACGAACAGCATGTAGCTCGCATTGCCCGCGATCGAATGGCACGCCTCGATCTCGGCGATGGGCTCCAGCAGTTCGGGCGCATTGTCCGGCTGGGCGGGGTCCAGAGGCGTGATCTCGATGAACGCCGCCAGCGGTTTGCCCAGCGCCTCCGGGTCGAGGATCGGCCGGTAGCCGGTGATGACGCCACGGGATTCGAGCCTGCGCAGCCGTGACTGCACGGCGGAACTCGAAAGCCCGACGGCCTCCGAGAGCTGCGCCAGCGTGGCCCGCGCATCATGCGAGATCTCGGTGATGATCCGACGGTCGACAGCATCTTCCATAAGTGGAAGAATATCGGTGAATCGTCGATTCAACCGTAAACATTCCGCCATACTCGCGATCGGAGGTCCCGATGTCTACAACTCCCGCCCAGCTCAATGCCATCATCGGCGAACCCGAGGTCGTCGAGGATGCCCGCGCTGCCGAAACCTCTGCGGCGTGGCTGCAGATGAAGGATGCCACAATCGCGCTGCGCGAGCTGCAGGTGAAGGACGGGTCGATCCCTGGCGCTCACGAAACCGCGCACGCGCACGTCGCGGCGATCACCACTGCGATTCGGGCGCTGGCGCCTGCTTTCCCACACGATGCGGAGTACCTCGCGGCATCCATCACAGACTTCGAGCGGTGGGCTGCGGGGGGATTCGGCGTGCCGGACTTCCTCGACTCACTCGTCGCGTTCCAGCCGCAGCAGCACCGGGTTGACGGCATCCGCCATCTCGTCATCTTTCCGATGTACACGCAGAACGGCTCGCCGGACCGGCTGGTCGAGGCGCTGATCGTCGAGGCGATCTGGCCCGAGTTCATTGCCGAACTCGAGGCCGGAGACTACGGAAACAAGCTGTTCGTCTCGCTGCGGCTGATCGACTTCACCCCCGGCTACGACACGAACTCGGCCGTGCTGTTCCCCGAGACCGTCGCGATGCGCGAGATACCGACCTTCACCTGGGGTGCGATCTTCCAGGACCGCGAGGCTGCGCGTTACCGGCGTGTGGTGCGCGCGGCATCCGAGATCACCAAGCTCGATCTGCCTGCGGATGCGGCGCGGATGCTGGATGACCAGGACCTCACGGAGAAGACGTTCGTGATGTGGGACATCATTCACGACCGCACGCACATGCGCGGCGATCTGCCGTTCGACCCGTTCATGATCAAGCAGCGGATGCCGTACTTCCTGTACTCGTTGGAAGAGCTGCGCTGCGACCTGACCGCGTTTCGGGAGTCGGTGGCGATTCAGAAGCGGCTTGCTGCGCGGGATGACCTGTCGTCCATCGAGCAGCAGATGCTCGAGCATGCTTCCCTCGTGCAGTACGCCGTGATCTTCGACCGGATCTTCCGCTTCGCGATCACCGGCTCGCGCGTGCGCAACTACGACGGGCTCGGCGGGCAGCTGCTGTTCGCATGGCTGCATCAGCGCGGAGTGCTGCACTGGACCGACACGCAGCTCACGTTCGACTGGCCCGAGGTGCCGGATGCCGTAATTGCGCTCGGCGATGCGATCGACGAGTTGTACTGGCACTCGATCGATCGGCCGAAGAAGGCGCACTGGCTCGCGGCGTACGAGCTAGTTCGCGGTGTGCTGGCGCCGAATCCCGCCTCGGTCTGGGCGCGTGGGCTGTCGGATGACGTACTCGCCGGGATGCCGAAGGGCTACACCGACGAAGTGCTGGACGATGAGTTTCCGCTGTCGATGTTCTTCGAGGCGCTGGAGAAGAAGATGCGACCGGTGATCGAGTCGACGGCGGGGATTCGTGGCTCTGATGGCTGAATGCGGCGTGCGGCATCTTCGGAGAAGTTCAGCTTCTTCGGACGTTTCGGATCAGTTCGTCCGAAGAATGCGTACATCTCCGAGGTTCGCGCTCGGGGGTGCGCGGTGAGTGCGTCAGGGCGCACAGTCTTGCTCGCCGGCGCGACAAGTGCGGCGGGACTCGCAGTCGCACAAGCTCTGCTCGCAGCGGGCGCCCGAGTGGTCGCGACTGGGCGTTCGGCGGAGCGGCTTGCCGCACTTCGGGATGCTGGCGCGGAGGTTGAGGTGGCCGATGCCACGTCACTTGCCTCAATGACCGAGCTTGCCGCGCGGCTCGGCCCGATCGACGGCGTCATCTCGCTCGTCGGCGGCTGGCGCGGAGGCGGAGGTCTTGCCGGGCAGTCCGATGAGGACTTCGATGCACTGCTCCCTGCACTCCAGGCTGTGCGGGCGACGAGTCGTGCGTTCGATTCGGCGCTGTGTGCCTCGGAGTCAGGCCGCTTCGCGATCGTGTCCTCCGTAGCCGTCGCGCGGCCGCTCGCAGGAGGAGCGAACTACGCCGCGGTGAAGGCTGCGAGTGAAGCCTGGACCCGCGCGGTTGCGCACGGGTTCGCGAAGCAAGCGCGCGATGCGGGCGAGCCGCTGCGCGCAGCATCCGTCATCTTCCGCGCAAAGGCGCTCGATCCGGAGTCGCTCGCGCGTGCCGTCGTGAGTCTCTGGGCAGCGGATGCCGCCGAGCTCAACGACCGGGTGATCGACCTGGCCTGAGCCGCGCGGACGCGCTCACTGACGCGGCTCGGGGATCGACGGCGGGAACCCGCGCACCGGCGGCCCGACATCAGGTGCAACCTGGTCACCCGCATCCGCACCAGAGGTACCCGCACCCGCCCCCGTACCCGTACCCGTACCCCCACCGTCCGAGCCTGCATCTGCCTCGCCCATCTGCTGAACAGGCGCGTGTGCGTACAGCTCGGTGAGCCTGCGGTACGAGCGCGTGAAGAAGGCGAGGATGCCGACGACGACCATGATCATTCCGGCGAAGAAGCAGACCAGTGCGATGCCGCGGGCCTCCCCCTCGCCCAGCAGCCAGCCCCACCGCTGCTGACCAGCCGGAGTCTTCATATACGGGATGATCAGGAACTCCGCGATCGGCGCGATCATGAACGCCGTGATCGGCGCGGCACCGGCTTCCATCGCCGCCGCGACCCCGAACACCCTGCCCTGCCGCTCGAACGGCACGACCTTCTGGATCACGGTCTGCTCTGCCGCTTCCACCGGCGGCACCAGCGCCATGTACAGCCAGATGCCGATCGCGTACAACGGCCACCACTCGCGGATCATGAAGACTGCGCCCAGCAGCCCCATCGCGATCACCACGAGGAGCATGGTCCGCATCGGCTTCTTGCCGAGGCCGAATTTGGCCACCATGGCCCCGCCGATCAGGAAACCGGTCGAGGTCACGCCCAGCACGATCCCCCACATTTCCACAGAGAACAGCGTCAGCCCATAGGGGTCCATGAGCGCCATGTACGCGCCACCGATGAGGTTGTTGAACGTCGAGAAGATGATCAGCGCGAAGAGCCCAGGAGCGAGCCGGATCGCCGTGACGCTGCCGCGGAAGTCCAAGGCGCTCGATGCATCCGGATCGGGATGCGGCTTGCTCTCGGGGATGTGGATGAACCACAGGTGCACGAATGTCACACCCATCGCGACGATCGCGATCACGAGCGTCCAGCCCATGCCCAGCAGACCGATCGACAGCCCCGAGAACACGCTCGTCACCATGAACGCGATGCCCTGCACCGTGCCGACCAGACCGTTGGCGTTCGCGCGTTTCTCCTCCTCGACGAGAAGCGTGACCGTCGTCGATAGCGCGATGTTGCGCAACTGCTCGATCACACCGCCGAACAAGATGATGCCGGCGAACAGCCAGAACCACGGTCCGCCGAGGTTCAGCAGATCAGACTCCGGCCGCCACAGGTAGAGCACGCCCGCCACCGCGAAGGCCGCGGCCGAGACCACGCTCGAGAGCACCATCACCGCATGTTTTCGATGTCGGTCAACGATCGTGCCGAACACCATCGCGAAGAACGCCACGAACAGCATGTAGGCGCCGCCGATGATGCCCGTCGCGAGCACTGACTGCGTCTCGATGTACACCCAGAACGTCAGAGCGAACCACAGGAAGCTCGTCGTCACATTGGCGATGAGCGTGTTGACCAGGACGTTCACGAACGCGCGGTGCGCGATCATCTTCGCTTGGTCGGCTGCTGCCGTCTTCGGCTCCATAGGGAGAGAATAATCACCACCGCGGACATTCGACAGAGCAACTTCGACAGAGCATTCTCGACACTCGTTCGAGCATCCGACATAGGCTGGTTCGGTGAGCACACTGCATGACCCCGCGATCCGGGGATTCGCGTCGGACAACTACTCCGGCATCCACCCCGAGGTCCTCGCGGCGATCGCCGCGGCGAACGACGGACACCAGGTCGCGTACGGCGAGGACGAGTACACCGAGCGCCTGCAGGAGGTCTTCCGCGGCCACCTCGGCGACGGCATCCAGGTCTTTCCGGTGTTCAACGGCACCGGTGCGAACGTCGTCGGCCTGCAGTCGATGCTTCCTCGCTGGGGTGCGGTGATCACGGCATCCACCGCGCATATCAACGTCGACGAGGGCGGTGCCCCGGAGCGGATCGGCGGGATGAAGCTGCTCACGGTGCCGACGGAGAACGGCAAGCTCACCCCTGAACTCGTCGACCGCGAGGCCTGGGGCTGGGGCGATGAGCACCGCGCGCAGCCGCTGGTCGTCTCGATCACACAGTCCACTGAGCTCGGCACGCTCTACACGGCCGAGGAGATTCGCACGCTGGCCGATCACGCGCACGGCCACGGCATGCGCCTGCACATGGACGGTGCCCGACTCTCCAACGCCGCGGCGGCCCTCGACCTGCCGCTTCGCGCCTTCACGCGCGATGCCGGCGTTGATGTGCTCAGCTTCGGCGGCACGAAGAACGGCGCCATGCTCGGCGAGGCGGTCGTCGTGCTGGATCCCGACGCATCCGCCGGTCTGATCTACGGGCGCAAGTACAACATGCAGTTGTCCTCGAAGATGCGCTTCATCTCCGCACAGCTGATCGCCCTGCTCGAGGGCGATCTGTGGCTGCGCAACGCGCGCCACTCCAACGCGATGGCCGCACGTCTGCGCGCCGGCATCGAAGCGGGGCTTCTCGGGGGAACGATCCGGGGTGTCGAGTTCACCCAGGAGACGCGAGTGAACGGCGTCTTCGCGACGCTGCCCGAGGGCGTCGCCGACACGCTGCGCGAATCGTTCCGTTTCTACGACTGGGATGCCGCGAAGAACGAGGTGCGCTGGATGTGCAGCTTCGACACACAGGAGAGCGATGTGGATGCTTTTATCGCCGAGATCGGCCGGCTCACGACGTCCTAGTATCCATTCATTGGAATAGAAACTAGGGTCTTTTCGTTGTACTCAATACATGGCCGCAGCACCTTGCTGGCGGTCGTTCACTGAGGAAAGAGGAGATCATGACTCGTTTCGAAGGCCGCGTTGCACTGGTTACCGGTGGCGCCAGCGGAATCGGTAAGGCGACAGCGCTGCGCCTGGCATCCGAGGGCGGGACGGTCGTGATCGCCGACGTGCAGGATGACCTGGGCGCTCAGGTCGTCGCTGAGATCGAGAAGTCCGGCGGCAAGGGCCTCTTCATCCATCTCGACGTCACCAGCGAAGACGGCTGGATCGACGCCGTGGCAAAGACCGTCGACACGTTCGGCGGGCTGCACGTCCTCGTGAACAATGCCGGCATCGGCGACACCGAGCCGATCGAGGTCACCTCGCTCGCCACCTGGGACAAGGTCGTCGCCGTCACCCAGACCAGCGTGTTCCTCGGCATGAAGGCCGCAGGCGAGGCACTCAAGAAGAGCGGCAACGGCTCGGTCGTAAACATCAGCTCGATGTACGGAATTGTCGGGTCGGGCGTGAGCCCGGCCTACCACGCAGCTAAGGGTGCCGTACGTCTGCTCACCAAGACCACCGCTCTGGGCTGGGCCAAGGAGGGTGTGCGCGTGAACTCCGTGCACCCCGGATTCATTGACACCCCGATCCTCGGCGACACCGACCGCGACATGCTGATCGCTGGCACGCCGATGGGACGCCTGGGCAAGCCGGAGGAGATGGCGGCGATGATCGCTTTCGTCGCCAGTGACGACGCCAGCTTCGCCACCGGTGCGGAATTCGTCGCCGATGGTGGCGTGACCGCCGGCTAGGTTCCCGCCCGCAACTCCGGCGCGCCCGCAGCGCGGCGGGCGGGCTGGAGGCGGCCGAGTCAGCGGAGCAAGCCGAGACTCGCGAGGGCGTGGCGGATGAGCGTGCCGCGCCCTCCTTCCATCTCGGCAGAGACTGCATCGGATGCCGCCGCCTCCGGAGAGAACCAGGTCACCTCGAGCGCATCCTGACGCGGCTCGCAGGTGCCGGTAACCGGCACGACGAACGCAAGTGACACCGCATGCTGACGGTCGTCGTGGTAGGCGCTGACCCCAGGAATCGGGAAGTACTCGGCCACGGTGAACGGCAGCGGCTGCGGCGGCAGCAGCGGGAAAGCCATCGGCCCCAGATCGTTCTCGATGTGCCGGAAGAGCGCATCGCGCACCGGCTCGCCGTAACGCACGCGTCCAGAGACGATCGTGCGGGTCATCTCGCCCATCGGCGTGGAGCGCAACAGGATGCCGATCTCGGTAACCACGCCTGCCCCGTCGGTGCGCACGGGAATCGCCTCGACGTACAGCATGGGTATATGTCGTCGCGCCTCGGCGAGTTCGACCTCGCTCAGCCATCCGGGATTAGTCGCGTCTGAAGGCAACTCGCTGAACTGAGAGAGATCGTCATCGGAGCCCTCGGGATCCGGATCTGGTGTGCGCACCGCCATGTCTCATTTCTACCAGTGTCCGCGCTCGCTGGCAGGATGGTGTCTGTGAGCGACAACCTGACACTCGACGCGGATGCTACGCGCTGGGCTCCCGACACCCGCAACGGACTGCCGTTACTCGTGCTGCTGCATGGCTATGGCGCCGACGAGCATGACCTGTTCGGGCTCGTTCCCTATCTTCCTGAGGGCATCGCCGTGGCGTCGATCGCCGCCCCTCTGACGCCGCCGTGGCCGGCGCCTGGCCGCTCGTGGTATCCGATCGACGGTCTGAATGGTCGAGATCCGGATGCGGTAACCCACGCCGCGCGCGCCGTGCTCGACTGGCTGGATGCTCATGCCGGCGACGTGCCGACTGCCCAGGCCGGCGAGTCGCCGAGGATCGCGCTGCTCGGTTTCTCGCAGGGGGCCGCGGTGTCGCTGCAGGCGTTGCGGTTGGATGCTGCGCGCTTCGGCGCTGTCGTCGCCCTCAGTGGCTACGCCTCACCCGGTGATCTGCCAGATGATGAGGCACTGCAAGAATCACGCCCGTCGGTGTTCTGGGGCCGAGGCACGAACGATGACGTGATTCCGGCGCCCCTGATCGCACACACATCGCAGTGGCTACCCAGCCACTCAGAGCTCACCGGACGCGTTTACCCCGGCCTCACCCACAGCATCTCCGAGGCCGAACTGCTCGACGTAAAGATCTTTCTGGAGAAGTGGCGGGACGACTCAGCGGGCTGAGCCCGGAGCATCCTCGTCGGGAAAGTCTTCAACGGCGTCATCGGCCTTCGGCCTGCGGCGCCGCCCGATTGAGCCGATCGCAATCGCGAAGGCCACGCCGATCGCAATGCCGATCCCGATTCCGACGCCCATGTTGTCCAACGCCGACCCCGTGGCGACGCCGACACCCATGCCAATGGCGATGCCGGCACCCCAACTCAGTCGCTGGCGCATCTCGCTGCCGCTCATCTCGTTGTCAGCCATGACTCCACCGTACGAGGTCTCAGACGCCGCGGCATCCTCCGGACGGTGGACATTCGCGACACGCCCGGGTAGCATCGACGAGTCCTGTCCGCCGTGTTTGGAAGTTCATTGATCTGATCTGTCGCCTCCGCGCTCCTCTTTCCGCGCGCTGACACGACGATCCTTCCCACCGGTTTCGCCTCCGCCTTCTCGGCGTCGAGCGGCGACCCGTGTCAGTGCATCCGCACATCTTCGGGAGACACCCATTGTCATTGCACACCCCTCACGCATCGGTCACCCTCGACCGCCTCACCTTCACCTGGCCGGACGGCGCCACTGCGCTCGACCGGCTCACCGGATCGTTCGGCGACGGACGCACCGGCCTGGTCGGCCGCAACGGCTCAGGCAAGTCCACGCTGCTGCGCCTGATCGCCCGCGATCTGACCCCCACAACGGGATACATCGCCACCACCGGTGACGTCGCGTACCTGCCGCAGCGCCTCACTCTCGACACCGATCGACGAGTCGCCGAGCTGCTCGGCGTCGCGGATGCCCTCGACGCCGTCCGCGCCATCGCCGCCGGCGACGTCGCATCCGAGCATTTCGACGCGGTCGGCGACGACTGGGACATCGAGGCACGCGCCGAGGTGTCATTGGCCGAGGCGGGCCTCGATCCGTCGTTCCTCGACCGCAACGTCGGTGAACTCTCCGGCGGTGAGGCGGTGCTCGTCGCGATCGCAGGCATCCGCCTTCGGCACGCGCCGATCACGCTGCTGGACGAGCCGACCAACAATCTCGACCGCGATGCTCGCGCAAAGCTCGCCGACATGGTGCGCTCCTGGAAGGGAACGCTGATCGTCGTCAGCCATGATGTGTCACTCCTCGAGCTGATGGATGACACGGCCGAGCTGTACGCGCACAACTTGAGCGTGTTCGGCGGGCCATACTCCGCATGGCGCGCCTGGCTGGATGCCGAGCAGGATGCTGCGCGTCAGGCCGAACGCGATGCGAAGCAGAGCCTGAAGAAGGAGAAGCGCCAGCGCATCGAGGCCGAGACGAAACTCGCGGGCCGCGCGCGCATGGCCAACAAGGCATTCGTTGAGAAGCGAGTGCCGAAGATCATCGCGAACGGCAGGAAGATGACTGCCCAGGTGTCGGCGGGAAAGCTGCGCACCGAGGTCGCGGAGAAGGAGCATGACGCGCGCGCTGCGCTCGACGAGGCCGGTCGACGGGTGCGCGGCGACGCGTCGATGAAGATCGAGTTGCCCGATCCGGGTGTGTCGAGCTCTCGACGCATCGCCACGATCAGCGATGGAGAGCGGTCCTGGGTGATCCAAGGTCCCGAGCGAGTGGCGCTGATCGGCCGCAACGGCGTCGGCAAGACGACGCTCTTGCAGCGTCTGGTGGACGGCGGCCAAAACGGCGCCCTCATCGCTGAAGCCCACACCGACCGGATCGGGTACCTGCCGCAGCGCATCGACGGGCTCGACGAATCCCGTTCGGTAGTCGAGAACATCGCCGAGGCTGCGCCGAGCATTCCCGAGAAAGAACTGCGCAATCGTCTGGCGCGATTCCTGATCCGCGGCGACACGAGCGACCGTCCAGTAGCCACATTGTCTGGCGGTGAGCGCTTCCGGGTTGCGCTGGCGAAGCTGCTGTTGGCTGACCCCGCACCACACCTCGTGGTGCTGGATGAACCGACAAACAATCTCGATCTAGACACGGTCGATCAACTCGTCGATGCTCTGCGCGCGTATCGCGGTGCCGTGCTGGTTGTCAGTCACGACGACGCTTTCCTCGCACGGCTGGAGCTCGACCTCACGCTGGAAATCGACGAGCAGGGGTTTTGCCGAACGGTCGCGGGAGGCAGGATAGGTGCATGAATCCTCTCGTACGGCCCCGCAAGGGTCGCGTCATCGCAGGCGTGTGCTCCGCGCTCGCCACCCGGTTCGGTGTCAGCCCGACGACGGTTCGCGTGATCACTGTGCTTGCCGTGCTGTTCGCCGGGCTGTCGCTTTGGGCGTACATCCTGCTCTGGATCATCGTTCCGAACGAATCCTGATCCGTCGGGCGATCCGCGGCACTCGCCGATCATCTGGGCACGCTCGCCACGACCTGGGAGCCGGAGCCGCCGTCAGTCGAGCGTTCGGACTCGTGATCAGAAGGGCTCACAGGCTTTTACTAAAGAAGCAATATTTATTGGCGTAACATTTTATGTGCGTCGCGCCTCTATATCTGTGCGCACCCCGACGCACGACCTTTGACGCGCCTCGCCGACCCGAGCGCGTCGGGTCCTCAGAGATAAATCTCGCATCCCCACGAAGGAGATCCGCGTGCCCACGCGCCTGAACCCCACCCGTCCCCTACGCCAGAAGATGAGCGCCGCGCTGACGGCGATGTTCCTCATCGCTGGCGCGCTCGTCCTCACTGTGGCGAACCCCGCCCCGGCCCATGCAGCCGAGGGACCGACCATTCCCGCTTCTGCATTCACGGCGCAGGAGTGCGCGGGTGATACAACGTTCGAGCCAGCGACGAGCGGAACCGTCAACGGCTACACCAACCTCGCCACCGTCAACGGTGCCCGTCTGGCGGCGTACAACGCCGGCCAGGTTGTGCCGCTGTACGACGTGAACGGTCGCGCCGGGATCGATTCCACCCCGGCCGTGTGCGCCGTGTACTACGACGCCACCGTCGATGGCCCCGTCACCACGTGGATGTTCTGCACCGATGCCGATCTGCACACGTGCGGCGGCGTCGGCTCCGGCGGCGAGCTCGTGCAGGAGCGGGATGACACCGTCACCGCCGTGACCATTCCGTTTCCCGAAGACATCGAGACCACCCGGCTGAGCCAGGACCAGATCGACGCGGTCAGCGCGCTCATCGAGTACGGGTACACCAGCACTGATTTCTTCGGTAACGACCTGGTCGGCGCCACCGACATGACCAGCTTCGAGCGGGGAAATCTGCAGAGTATGGTTTGGTGCATCACAAACCCCGACTACGGCGAGGGCACCTATTGCTTCCTCACGGGGATTGAGGATGAAGAGCGAGCCGAACTCGTCGCGGCCGGTGCCGCTCTGCGCCCGGCCATGGCAGTCACGCCGGAGTCTTCCCAGATCGAGATCGGCGACACGTTGCGTTGGGACGTCACGACCAACGTCGTGAATACCCCCATCGCCATCGACGCAGACGCCGTTGTCACAGTGTGCGCGGGAGACGCCACCATCACCGATGGAATGCTCACCGTGAATGGTGACGCTGGCTCGTCGGTCACAATCTCTCTTTGTGGCGGTCCTGCTCCGGAGGAGGGCGGCTACGAGCTGGCGCTGAGTCGTATCGGCAACGGAAACCGGTTCGTGCAGAGCAACACGGCTGATCTGCTCGACCGCGATTGCCAGGTCTTCGCTCTCCGGGAGACGGAGGGCTTCGACGCCGCGGCGATCATCGATGTCACCGCTAACGCGACGGATGCTGACGCGGCTGACGCTGACGCGACGGACGCCGACGCAACCGACGCAACCGACGCAACCGACGCAACCGACGCTGACGCGGCTGACGCAACCGACGCAACCGACGCAACCGACGCAACCGACGCTGACGCAACGGATGCAGACGCAACCGATGCTGACGCTACCGATGCTGACGCGACGGATGCAGACGCAACCGATGCCGACGCGGCTGACGCAACCGATGCACCCGATGCAACCGATGCTGACGTGACTGACGCTGACGCGACGGATGCAGACGCCACCGACGCAACCGACGCTGACGCTACGGACGCTGACGCTACGGACGCTACCGATGCTGACGCAACTGACGCTGACGCGACGGATGCAGACGCCACCGACGCAACTGACGCTGACGCTACGGACGCTGACGTAACTGACGCTGACGCAACGGATGCAGACGCCACCGACGCAACTGACGCTGACGCTACGGACGCTGACGTAACTGACGCTGACGCAACGGATGCAGACGCCACCGACGCCACGGACACGGACGCTACGGACGCTACGGACGCTGACGCTACGGACGCTGACGCTACCGATGCTGACGCTGACGACTCGTCCCTCGCCACGACCGGAGGCGCTGTGCCTGCTGGCATTCTCGGGGCGGGCGCGGTTCTGCTTCTCGCCGGCGTCGGGATTGCGGCGGTTCGTCGCGTGCGCGCGCGGAGCTGATATCCGGATAAGAGCTGAATCTGTGCAGAGCTGAATCTGTACATGCACGCGGCGCGGCCGGCTTCCCTTCCGGGAAGCCGACCGCGCCGTGTCGTTTGAGAACGGATGCGGGCTGGCATCGATTCATCAAACCCATTGCCGGTGGATGCCTCCCCGACCTGCTCTCATCGCGTGTATGTGCTGCGCCGGACACCATCCGGGCGGCCGGCGCAGCACACGTGTCGCTAGTAGCTGTACGTCACCTTCACGTCGCCGCCAGAGATCTCGACTTCACCGTAGAACGAGATGGACACTTCATCCGTGACATCCTCAGACGAACCGAAACTCGTTTCGGTGTACGCAGCTGTCGCCTCGCCGCCTTCCGCGGAGAAACGCAGCCCGTCGCTCGTGAGCTCGATCGTCGGATAGCTGATGATGGTCCAGGCGACCGGAGTGTCGGACGGGTAGACGTACGTGCGAAGCGGGCATCCGTCGGACCGAGCCGCGGTTGATTCGGCGCACGTGTCCAGCAGCGTGTTCACCTGCTGCTGCACCTCTTCGACGAGCTTCTCGGTCGGAGCGAACACGAAATACGTGCTCGCCACCAGGCCTGCACCGACTTGCAGCTGCGAGGACTCGAGCTCGAACAACCCATCACCGTCAGACGTGACCTCGTAGATGGCCGGGTAGAGCGCGACCTCGGTGCTGCGATATGAGGAGCTTTCATCGATGTCGAGTGGCACATCCCCGATCGCCAGCACGCCAGGTCCGTCGACGTCGATACGCACATTCTGGACGAGGGGCGTGGAGATCTTCCACGTGTTGAGGACGAGCCACTCAGGTTCGCCCTTCTCCGCCGTGAGGGTGCCGTCCTGCGTCACTCCGTCGAGCTTGAATGAAACTTCCAGGTAAGCCTGGTCGCTCCCGTCGATCCCGATCGATCGGACGGAGACGTCGGAGATCCGCTCGGTCGCCGACTTCAACACTTCATCTGTCAGGTGTGCGCGTGCCGCGTTTGAGACATCCGGGTCGACGAGCGCGTTCGCCGCCGAGGCATTTCCGCTGGCAATGTGCCCCAGGTAGGTGAGTGCGACCGCATCCGCCGTGCGTGTGCTGTTGAGGACGGATACGCCCACCGCACCCACGATGCCCAGCACGATCACTGCGCCGACACCGATGCCGCTCCACAGCAGACCCTTCTTCGCTGCAGGGCTGAGCGGCTTGGGCGGTGCAATCGGCGGGACCGCCTGCATAGCCGCCTCGCCCCCAGCCTGTGGCGCACCCTCAGCCTGCGGCGCACCACCGAGAATCAGGTCGTGACTGCCGGGAACGCCAGCGACACCGGCGACGGCAGCGGCTGCGGGAGCAGCCACCCAGGTGCCGACCGTTGCGCGACCTGCGACAAATGCGTGCACCTGCGGCGAGAGACCGTACAGGATCGCGGGCAGGTACTGCGCGCCAAACTCGATCGCCGCCGCCCAGATGAGGAACACCACCGGAGTCCATACAGCCAGCGCGAGACCCGCCGTGCCGCTCCCGCCGACGCTGCCGAATGAGCCTCCACCCTGGACCGTGAGGCCAAAGGTGAACAGTCCGTGCAGAACCCAGGCGCCGAAGATGACCACCGGGAACTTCCACGCATCGACGAGGTTCAGCCCGACCTTGCGTGGACGCCGCGTTCCGATCCATACCGCGGCGACCACCGAGAACAGCAGCGCGACCACGACGAGCAGCCATGACCAGCCGCTGGTGCTGAAGACGGTCATCGTCTCGACGCCCCCGAAGGATCCGAGCCCCGAGTGCAGGGTGAAACCGCCCAGGTGTCCGATGATGATCGGGATGCCGATGAGATTAAGCAGACCGAAGATCACCACAGGAAGCGCACCGGCTCCGATCTGATCCCACAGGAGGATCGTGCCGAAGATCACGGTGATCACGCCGAACACGAACGTGAGGCCGGCCGTGTAGAACAGCGCCTCGCGGACGAACCTGGGCAGCACAGTGATGCTGTCGCCGATGGCGCGCAACCAGTTCACGCCTGCACGAGCCCGTGCACTGATGACGCGGCCGAGGAAGACCGTGCCGCCGACCAGGATCGTGCCGAACAACACGATCCGGAAGCCGGCGCTGCTGATCGCGATCTCGACGCCGCTGCCGCCCTGCCGGATGGTGAAGATCAACGTGAGGATGACCAGCACGAGGCTCGTGGCGAGCCCCACTCCACCGCTGAAGAGCAGTCGATTGCGGATGCCGCGCAGCGGCGCAGTGCGCTCCTGACGGATGCTCCACCAGAGAAGCAGTACGAGGACCGCGACCGTGAGAGTCAGCGGGAACGCCCACAGCGCACCGCCCGCGTTGGCACCGAATCCGCCAATGCCTGTGGAGACCTGCAGACTGATCTCCCCACCGAACACGAAGCCGGCGAGCGTGAACGCGATGAGCACGAAGCCGCCGATACCGCTGAAGGCATCGACCGAGATAGGCAGACCAAGATCTCCCAAGGAGCTGCCCGCAGTAAGGACCACGGCGATTGCCAGGATGAGTCCGGCAACGAACGCGCCTCCGACAGCGATACCTGCCGTGGACAGCCCGCGGAGCAGATGTCCCTTCACCTCTGGCGTGAGCGTGGGTGCGGCGACGGCTGGCGCGGCAGGCGCGGCAGGCCCGGCGACGGCAAGTCCAGCAATGGCAGGCTCAGCCGGTGTGACCGGTGTGACCGGCGCCGACGGAAAAACGGGTGCCGGCGGTGCTGGCACGGTCACCTCTGGAACGGTCACCTCTGGAACCGCGGCCTCCGGCACCGTGCCCTCGTTGTCAATATTCGAATCGCTCATGCGTCCCCTCAATAAAAAGCAGGCTCCTCCCCTCCGGTGGAACCTGTGCCCTTTCTGTGTACCACCTGGGAGTGGCATCCACCAATGCGCGCCGCGCCAGACTACACATTCGGATCATCCATCGCAGCGCGCTAGCGCGAACTCAATCGGCCATCGTGGACGGTCAGAACGGAGCATTCACGGGCATCCGATCTTCGACGTCGTCGAAGGTGACGTGTGTCGCGATGCCAGGAGGGCGATCGATGTAGTTCCTGCCGGTGGGACTGGTCCATTCCAGAACTCCACCGCCGAGTTGTCGAACCTGCCACGGCGTATTGTGCTTGGTCACATGATGTCGGCGACAGAAATCGGCCAGGTTCGTGAGCGTTGTCGCGCCTCCGAGCGCATGATCGATCGTGTGATCGTCGTCGCACAGCCTCGCCAACAACCTGCACCCCGGGAATCGGCACCGCCGGTCCCTCGCTCGCAGATACCGACGCATTTCCGCGGAGGGACGATACCTGTCCGCCCCGAGCACCATTCCCGACACCGGATCCGTCAAGATTCGGTCGAACCCGGCTACGTTTCCGGTCAGAATGCGCGCGGTGGCCGGATCGACCGGCCCCACACCTTCCAGATGCGCGGGCGATGCGAGCTCGTCGGCGTCAGTCAGTGTCAGCACCGGCACCGTGATGTCGACATGCGCCCGGATCTCACCGAGCAGCCCGTCTTCAGTCTCATGGCCGGTCGGCACTCCAGTGAGTACGAGATCGGCAAGCAGATCCACGCGGAGCTGGTTCAGCGTCCGCTCATCCGCGAAGTCGTCGGCGGTCTCTTCCGGCGCCGAACCACCAGCAGCCTTCGCCGCTTTCGCATTGGCCCGCTTCACCGCGAAGGCCATCTGCGTTGCCCGGTCATGCATTCCGTGGATGATCACGCTCGGACCGTAGACCACCAGCTCTGCCATCCCGTCGTCGCACCCTTTCACCCAGGTCGCACGGCGCTCGCGTGCCTCGCGATGCCGCTCGGTGAACGAGCGCGCTCGGAATTTCTCCGCCACCTGCTTGGCAAACGGCCGTAAACGGTTGGGAGATTCTGTCTCAGCACGAGCGACGACAATCGCTTCGAATCGGGCCCTCTTCTCCGCATCCTCGATCTGCTCCCCGGCATCCATAGTCACCCGCACATGCGCCTGCGAAATCTGGCCGGCGCCGAATGACACCGCTGTCGCGGGGAACAGTTCCACAAGGCGAGCCGCCGCACCCATGTGGGCCTCGATCGTCCGATCACTCACCCGTAGCGCCGCGCCGAGCTCGGTCGCCACTGCCCGCTGTGCCATCTCACGCGAATCGACCGACTCGAACGGCTCATCATCTGCGATTCGCGACGCCGTCGCCAAGAGCGCTGATTTCACTGCCATCAGCTGATTGATGGTCTGATCCACCGTCGTCACCATAGACACGACATCATCCAGCAGCACGTTCAGCGCTGGGTTCGTCATCGTCGAGTTGGTCATGGTTCCATTGAACACCGGGCCACAGACATTCGAACATTTCTCCAGGCCTGAGCGTCAGAGCTGCTGCAATCGACGCGGCGGACCCATTCTGCGCCCGTCGGTCGCATAAGTCACCGTTGTCAGCCCCACCCGCGATGATGGAGAGATGAGCGATGTGCTCGACCGATTCACCCCGGCGACCCAAGACTGGTTCCGGGGTGCGTTCGCTGCGCCGACGAACGCTCAGGTTGGCGCCTGGGAGGCGATTTCGGCAGGCAAGCACGCGCTCGTCGTCGCGCCGACCGGATCAGGCAAGACCCTGTCGGCGTTCCTCTGGGCCATCGACAGCGTGTTTCGGGAGAAAGCGGATGCCAGCGGCCTCGCCGAGCCTGGCCCTGTCAAGCCCGGCGCTGCGCGCACACGCATCCTCTATATCTCACCCCTGAAGGCGCTCGGCGTCGACGTCGAACGCAACCTTCGTTCGCCGCTCGTCGGTATCGGCCAGTCCGCGCGCCGACTCGGAATCGCGGCGCCGACCGTGACCGTCGGCGTGCGCTCCGGAGACACCACATCCAGCGACCGACGCAAGCTCGTCACGAACCCGCCCGACATTCTCATCACGACGCCGGAATCGCTCTATCTGATGCTCACCAGCCGCGCCGGCGAGACATTGCGCGACGTGCACACCGTGATCATCGACGAGGTGCACGCGGTCGCCGCTACCAAACGTGGTGCGCACCTCGCGGTGAGCCTCGAGAGGCTCGACGCCCTGCGTCGCGCGGCACGACCGGATGCCGCGCCCGCGCAGCGCATCGGGCTGTCAGCGACCGTACGGCCTATAGACGAAGTTGCCCGTTTCCTCGGCGGCTCGGCCCCGGTCGAGATCGTCGCACCGCGCGCGTCGAAGACATTCGAACTCAGCGTGGTCGTACCGATGGACGACATGTCCAACCCGCCGCCTCCACCGGGTGCCGCGTCCACGAACGATGACCCGGCCGAATACACCGAGGTGACCGGATCCGTCTGGCCACACGTCGAAGAGGCAATCGTCGACCGCGTCCTCGAGAACAACTCCACGATCGTGTTCGCGAACTCGCGGCGTCTTGCCGAACGACTCACCGGCAGGCTCAATGAGATCTACTCGGAGCGCATCGGCGCCCCACTCCCGGCGTCAACCGCCCCACCCGCTCAGATGATGGCGCAGGCTGGTGCGACCGCCGGCGCAGATCCGGTGCTCGCGAAGGCGCACCACGGCTCGGTCTCCAAGGAACAGCGCGCGCTCGTCGAAGAAGAGCTGAAATCCGGCATCCTCCGCTGCGTCGTCGCGACCAGCAGTCTCGAACTCGGCATCGATATGGGAGCGGTTGACCTCGTCATCCAGGTCGAGGCGCCGCCGTCCGCGGCATCCGGTCTGCAACGCGTCGGCCGAGCAGGGCACCAGGTCGGCGAAATCAGTCGCGCGGCACTCTTCCCGAAGCACCGCGGAGATGTGCTGCACACCGCGATCGTGACCGAGCGGATGCTGGCAGGCAAGATCGAGGCAATCGCCGTGCCGCGCAACCCGCTCGATATCCTCGCGCAGCAGACCGTCGCGGCCTGCGCGCTCGCGCCGATCAGTGTCGAGGAATGGTTCGAGACCGTCAGGCGATCGGCGCCTTTCCAGGCGCTGCCCCGCTCAGCATATGAAGCCACACTCGATCTCTTGGCCGGTCGATTCCCCTCTGACGAGTTCGCCGAACTGCGCCCACGCCTCGTCTGGGATCGGGATGCCGGAACGCTGACCGGCAGACCAGGTGCTCAACGCATCGCCGTCACAAGTGGCGGCACGATCCCCGACCGCGGACTGTTCGCCGTCTTCGTCGCCGGCGAGGGCGCAGGAAGGCGCGTCGGCGAGCTCGATGAGGAGATGGTCTACGAGTCACGCGTCGGCGACGTCTTCACGCTCGGCACAACGAGTTGGCGCATCGCCGAGATCACACACGACCGCGTCAACGTGCTCCCCGCGTACGGGCAGCCCGGAAAAGTGCCGTTCTGGCACGGTGACGGCATCGGCCGACCCTACGAACTCGGTGAGGCGCTCGGTGCGTTCTCTCGAGAGGTGGCTGCCGCCACTCCGGAGAAGGCCGCGCAGCGCCTGATCGAGGCCGGGCTCGACGCACAGGCTCGCATGAACCTGCTCGCGCATCTGCACGAGCAGAGAGAAGCCACTGGCACCCTCCCCACCGACCGCGCCCTCACCGTCGAGCGTGGTCGAGACGAGGTCGGCGACTGGCGAGTCATCTTGCATTCCCCATACGGCATGAAGGTGCACGCGCCCTGGGCGCTGGCGGTCAACGCGCGCGTTCGTGAGCGCCTCGGCGTCGAAGGCTCGGCGGTGGCCAGCGACGACGGCATCATCGTTCGGATTCCGGATGCTGACGCCGAACCACCCGGAGCGGAGCTGTTCGTCTTCGACGCTGACGAGATCGAACATCTCGTCACGGAGGAGGTCGGTGGGTCGGCATTGTTCGCCTCCCGCTTCCGCGAGTGCGCAGCACGCGCACTGCTGATGCCGCGAATGAATCCGAACAAGCGCACACCGCTCTGGCAGCAGCGGCAGCGCTCGGCGCAGCTGCTGGAAGTGGCGCGCAGGCACCCGACCTTCCCCGTGATCCTCGAGACGCTGCGCGAAGTGCTGCAGGATGTGTACGATCTCCCGTCGCTGCGCCGCCTCACCACCGCCATCGCCGAGCGCAAGGTCAGACTCGTCGAGACGGAGCCAGCACAGCCCTCGCCGTACGCGCGCGATCTGCTCTTCGGATATGTCGGCGCCTTCATGTACGAGGGCGACTCGCCGCTGGCCGAACGCCGGGCCGCGGCGCTGTCGGTGGATCCGGCACTGCTCGGCGAGCTGCTGGGCACCGTGGAGCTGCGCGAGCTGCTCGACCCCGATGTGCTGGCGCAGTTCGAGCGTGAGGCACAACGCCTCGATCCGGAGCGCCGCGTGCGCGGTCTCGAAGGCGTCGCCGATCTGCTCCGGATGCTGGGGCCGATGGATGCGGACGAAGTCGCTGCGCGGCTGGATGATTCGCGTCCCGACCCCCAGACGGACACGCCCGCTCACGGCGAGCCGACTGGGCAACTCGCCGTCGCGAACGCTGAGCGTCCGGGATTCGGGACCGCCGCCGCCCACCTGGACGCACTGATCTCCGCACGCCGGGCGATTCCGGTGACGATCGCCGGCGTCGCACGTGTCGCGGCGATCGAAGACGCCGGACGCCTGCGCGATGCCCTCGGTGTCGCGCTGCCCACCGGCATTCCGGTTGCGTTCCTGGAGCCCTTCGCCGATCCGCTCGGCGACCTGGCCGCTCGCCATGCCCGCACGCACGGCCCGTTCACGACGGATGCTGTCGCCACCCGATTCGGGATCGGCGCTGCCGTCGCGCGCCACACTCTGCAGCGGTTGGAGCACGCGGGCCGCGTAACGAGCGGGTTCTTCCTGCCGGAAGCATCCGGAAGCGGCTCAGAGAACGAGTGGTGCGACACCGAGGTTCTGCGCCGTCTGCGGATGCGGTCGCTCGCCGCGATCCGCGGCAGCGTCGAGCCCGTCGCCCCCGAGGCGTACGCCCGGTTCCTGCCGGACTGGCAGCACCTGACGCGTCCGCTGGAGGGCGTGGACGGCGTGCTCGCCGTGATCGAGCAGTTCGCCGGCGTGCCGATCCCGGCGAGTGCCTGGGAATCGCTGGTGCTGCCCTCTCGCGTACGCGACTACTCGCCCGCGCTGTTGGACGAACTCACCGCAAGCGGCGAGGTGGTGTGGGCGGGTCAAGGGACACTGCCCGGCCGCGACGGATGGGTGTCACTGCATCCGGTGGATCTGGCGCCGTTCACTCTGCCAGAGCCGAGCATTCTCGGTGATGCGATCGCCGCCGACTCACTCGAGGGACGTCTGTTGGAGGCGCTCAGCACAGGTGGAGCCTCGTTCGCCGCTCACCTACGCGAGCGTGTGGGTGCCGAGAACGAACAGTCCGTGCTCGACGCCCTGTGGACGCTCACCTGGTCTGGGCGCGTCACGAACGACACGTTCTCACCGGTGCGCCAGCTGCTCGCCGGAGGATCGCAGGCGCACAAGTCCGTGCGGCGGGCGCCGCGCACCCGCACGTTCCGTGGGGTGTCATTCACCGGGCAGACGCCACCACGTCCGACGATCACCGGTGGACGGTGGTCTGTTCTGCCGCAGACGGGCTCCGCGAGCGACCCGGCGGATGCCGCGCGGCGCGCAACTGTCACGGCAGGTCTGCTGCTGGATCGCTACGGCGTCGTCACACGTGGCGCCGTGCAGGCAGAGGGCGTACCGGGCGGCTTCGCTCAGGCGTACCGGATCCTCGCCGGCTTCGAACAGGCCGGTCACTGCCGTCGTGGTTACGTGATCGAGAAGCTGGGAGCTGCGCAGTTCGCGGCATCCGCCACTGTCGATCGCCTTCGCACCTTCGCGAACCTTGCCGATCCGGCACCGCTGCGTGCCATCACGCTCGCCGCGACCGACCCCGCGAACCCCTACGGCGCCGCCCTCGGCTGGCCACACCGCGACGGAGTCTCGCATCGCCCCGGTCGCAAAGCCGGTGGGCTCGTCGTACTCGTCGACGGCGCACTCGTGCTCTACCTCGAACGCGGCGGCCGCACTGTTTTGGCATTCGACGACGATCCGCAGGTGCTGCGTGCCGCGGCATCCGACCTTGCCGGCACCTCCCGTGCTCGCAGGCTCGAGACGCTCACCGTGGAGAAGGTCAACGGCGAGCCGATCTACGGCACCCTCTTCGCCACCGCACTGCAGGAAGCAGGTTTCGTACCGACTCCGCGCGGGTTCACCCTGCGCAAGATCATTTAGTGGTACCGTTTCTGGTACAAGTAGGAGGCGACATGGCCATCACCACGAGCGAAGCTCGACGCGACCTGTTCGGACTGATCGAGCGCGTCAACCTCGACCATACCGAGGTGGAGATCACTTCACGGCGGGGCTCTGCCGTGCTCATGTCGAAGGACGAATACGACTCTCTCGTAGAGACGAGCTATCTTCTACGCTCTCCGAAGAATGCCCGCCGTCTGCTCTCTGCGTTGGAATCGGCGCGCGACGGCAGCACCGAGGAGCATGACCTGCTGGGCGCATGACCACCCGCATTCTCGCGTGGACTGCCGAGGCCTGGGAGGATTACCTTCACTGGCAGACTCAGGATCGAAAGACCCTCAAGCGCATCAACATGCTGATCGCGGACATCCTCCGCGATGATCCGTTCGAAGGCATCGGCAAACCAGAGCCTCTGCGACACGCTCTCGCCGGCGCATGGTCGAGGCGTATCGACGAGGCGAATCGCCTGGTGTACATCGCAGACGAGAATCACGTGACAGTTCTGCAAGCGAGGTACCACTATTGATCGCTGAATTCTTCGCCGGCGTCGGCACCCTGCTGAAGGGCTTCCGAATGTGGAAGACCCACACCAAACTCATGTCGCTGGGGCTCATCCCCGCCTTCATCGCGTGGGCATTGCTACTGGCCGCACTCATTCCGCTGGGCTTCACCCTGGGACCGATCACCGACTGGATCACCCCTTTCGCTGACGGCTGGGTCAGCCCCTGGCGTGAAACACTGCGCATCGGTGTCGGCTTCGTCATCTTCATCGCCGCACTCGCTCTTGCCGGGGCCGTGTTCACCGCCCTCACTCTCACGATCGGCGACCCCTTCTATCAGCGCATTTGGCAAGGTGTCGAGCGCTCGCTCGGTGGCGACGAGCCCACCGGCAAGACCGGGATCTGGACGACCGTCGGCGAAGGCATCCGTCTGGTCGTGCTCGGCATTCTGGTGGCGCTGCTCACCCTCGTGATCGGCTTCTTCCCCCTCGTCGGCGGCGTGCTCGCATCGGCGACCGGCATTGTCCTCAGCGGCCGCCTGCTCGCCAGAGAGCTCACCAGTCGCGCCTTCGACGCCCGCGGAATCACGACCTACACTCGCTCTGAACTGCTCGGCGCCGGACGCGCCAGGGTCATCGGTTTCGGCGTCGCTACCCAACTGTGCTTCCTGGTCCCGCTCGGCGCGATCGTGGCAATGCCGGCGGCCGTCGCAGGATCGACCATCCTCGCGCGTGCACTCACCGAGAGGGCCGCGGCAGAAGCAACAGCGCCTCCGACCGCCCATGCCTGAGGGTGACACCGTCTACCGCACCGCGCGGCGCCTGGATGACGCGCTCGCGGGGCATGAGGTCACGCGCTTCGATCTGCGCGTCCCCGGCTTCGCGACGGCCGATCTGACCGGCGCCATCATCCGCGGATGCGCTCCCTACGGCAAGCATCTACTGCTGCGCATCGGCGATCACACGCTTCATTCTCATCTGCGCATGGACGGCGCCTGGCACCTCTACCGTCCTGGCGAAAAGTGGCGGCATCCGGCGTTCACCGTCCGTGCGATCGTTGGCACCGCCGAACACGACGCCGTCGGCGTCGACATCGCCGAGATCGAGCTCCTCCCCACCCGCGACGAGGGTCGACTGGTCGACCATCTCGGTCCGGATCCGCTCTCCGAAGAGTGGGATGCCGAGGAAGCAGCACGTCGCGTGCACGCCGATGCACGCAGCATCCATGTCGCCCTCCTCGACCAGCGCAATGTCGCAGGCTTTGGCAATGTGTACGCCGCCGAACTCCTCTTCCTGCGCGGAATCCTGCCGACGACGCCCGCAGTCGAGGTCGACGCGGCAGCACTCGTCGATCTAGGCGCGCGCACGATCCGGGCCAACCGCGACCGGCCGGAACGCACATTCACCGGCATCAATCGCCCCGGTCAGAACACCTGGGTGTACGGGCGTGCGCATCGTCCCTGCCGCCGCTGCAGCACACCGATCAGACGCGGCGCACAGGGCGCAGATCCGACTAAGGAACGCGTCACCTTCTGGTGTCCGAACTGTCAGCGGTAATCAACATCCCTGTTCGGGAATGAAACGGTCCTTCTCGTGGTTGTTCATATATCCGGAGGAGTCCGGGCACGGGAGGAATCTTGGGTAAGAACTACATCGACATCGAAGACGAACAGGGCACGACGTTGCGGTACCGCAAACACGTCAACGGCCGTGGACTTGTCGCGCACGGCGCGAAGGTGCATCCGAAGGCTGTCGTCGAAACCGGCGCGTACGTCGAGCCGGGAGCGCGCATCGGCGCGGGAGCCATCCTCGCACGCGGGGCGTGGATCGAACCGGATGCCACGATCGGCGAGAACGCCTACATCGACGCGCACGCCCACATCGGACAGGGCGCAGCAGTCGGCGACGGCGCGCACATCGGCGTCCGCACCGAGATCGGCGCCGGCGCACGCATCGCCCGCGGCGCACGCATTGGAGACGACGAAACCGTCGCGGCCGGACTCCGCATCACCACCGACCGCAAGGGCCTCTGGCTAGCCGCCTGATCCGCCGCCGCCCCACCAACTCGAACACCAACCAACAACACCACGCCGAGACGACAGCGATTCGCATGCGTCTCGGCGTGGTGTTGTTGTTTCGGGCTACTTGAGCGCGCGCCGGATCAGAATCGACGCACTCTCGACGATGACCACCATTCCGATGATGACGAGTACGTACGCGAGCACCTCGTCGAAATGGCGCCCCTGCAGAGCGTTCATCAGAAGGAAACCGATACCACCGGCTCCAACGATGCCGAGAAGCGTCGCCGAGCGGATGTTCTGCTCGAGCAGGTACATCAGGTGACTGACCAGCGCGGGCACAGACATCGGAACAGTGGATGCGAAGAACACCTGAGCGCGCGTGCCTCCGGCGGCCGCAAGCGCACGCTCCGGACCGTTTGGCACTTCCTCCATCGAATCGCCGATCAGCTTCGCCAGCAGACCGATACCGCCGATTCCGAGCGCCAGCGCACCCGCCTGCGGGCCGATGCCGGCCGCGATGATGAACAGGATCGCGACGACGAGGTCGGGGATCGCGCGAATGAAGAGCGTGATGCCGCGGAACGTGTTGCGCACCCAACTGTTCGGCGCGACGTTGCGCGCAGACAGCGGGCCGACGACAGCCGAGATGATCGTTGCCATCAGAGTCGCTGCGAACGCGATCTGAATCGTCGTTGTGACGGCGGCGAGCACATCCGCCCAGCTCTTGCTACCGAAGTGCGGTGGCCAGATGGCGCGATCGCGCTCCGGGTTCACAATCTCATCCCATGCGGGGGTGAACATCTTCGACACGTCGGGCGCCGCATAGAGGAAAGCTCCGACGACGGCCAAGATGCCGATCCACACCCACATCGTGTTGCCGACCCGCTCACGGTTCCAGGGCCGGTGCATCGCCGCTTCGATCCGCGCGTTGCGGTCCTGCGTCTTGGCTTGGATGGCCGTCGCCGAGCGGACATCCCCTGAGCTCTTCCGAGAGACGGCGCGGGCTACCGTGTCGCCGATGCTCTTACCCGTCGGACGAACGCCCAACAGGCGCGTGCGCAGCAGCGAGGAGACAATCTCGAAGACCACACACAGCGCAATGATGATGACCACGATGGGGATGACGCGGCGCATGCCGGCTGGCCCACCGTGCAGGGCGCCATCCAACTCGTAGCCGATGCCGATGACACCCACGACGCCGAGGATCACGGTTCCACGCAGGTTGATATCAGCGCGGTGCAGTGTCACCGCGACCCAGGCTGGCAGCACCTGCGGCACGACTCCCGACCAGAACTCCTGCGACTTCGATCCTCCGGCAGAGCGGATTGCGAGCCGCGGACCCTCGTCGACCTGCTCGATCGCGTCGGCGAACATCTTCGAGATCATGCCGACAGAGTGCAGTCCGATCGCGATGATCGCCGGGAGCGTCCCCGAGTTGAACCAGAGAAACGCGAAGATGACGACGAACACGACGTCTGGAATCGCGCGCGCGACGACACCGATGCCGCGGCACAGCGCCAGCACCGCGGTGTGTGGCGTGGTGTTCCGCGCCGCACCGTATGCGACCGGGATCGAAAGCACCGCGGCGAGCGCAGTACCAGCGATGACCAGAGCGAGAGTGATGACGATCGTGAGGAACATCTGCCAGATCGGCTCGAATCCGACCCAAGTGGTCGTGAAGACGGCCGTCCCGTCCGCCTGGCGCTCACCGACAACGTCCCAGCCCGGCCACTGCATGGGTGTGGCCATCCCCAGGAACCGGCTGATGTTCTTGCCGGTGGTCTCCATGCTCTTGATGCTGTAGTCGAGCCCGATGAAAGACCAGACGCCGAGGCCGAGGATCACGATGATCGTTCCATAAGAGACGATCGTCGACAGCCGCGGAGCGGGGTGCGGCACCCGCGCGATGCGCTCGGCAAGCGGCTCGGCGACGGGCTTGGAGGGGGCGACGATGGTCATGCAGGTTCCTCATTCGCGAAGTCCTCGACAAGGCGCTCACGAGCCGCTGCTCGTTTGCGAACCTGCTCGCGCGCTTCGGCGAGCTCATTGTCGAGCGCATTCATCTCGCTCGTCGTGGTGGCGACCCGGCCGTAGATCTCCATGACCTCTTCGCGTGTCAGGTCATCGGTGTGAGTGTCGAGCACGACCGTGCCGCCGCGCAGCCCGATGATGCGGTCGCCCCAGCTCAGCGCGAGATCGACCTGGTGAAGCGAGCAGATGACGGTCAGCGAGCGTTCGGCGGCGATCTCGCGGATGAGCGCCATGACCTGGCTGCTCGACTCCGGATCGAGCGAGGCAACAGGCTCGTCGGCAAGCAGAATCTCGGGGTCCTGCATCAGCGCGCGAGCGATCGCGACGCGCTGCTGCTGACCACCGGAAAGAGTGTCGGCACGCTGGTAGGCGAGGTCGAGGAGGCCCACCCGCTCAAGATGACCCAGCGCCTTCTCGCGCATAGCGCGCGGATACGTCAGGATGCCCACGCGCGGGCCACGCAATGAGGAGAGCCCACCGGTGAGCACGTTCTCCAACACGCTCAGCGCGCCGACGAGTTCGAACTGCTGGAAGATGAAGCCGATCCGGCCGCGCAGTGCGCGAAGGGCAGGCCCACGCAGCTGGGGAACCGCCTCCCCGAGGGACACGACCGAACCCTCGGTGGGGTTCTCCAGCCCGTTCACATGACGCAGAAGCGTCGACTTTCCCGAGCCGGAGAGCCCGAGCAGGACCACGATCTCGCCCGGATTGACGGCCAGCGACACCCCCGAAAGTGCCGGTTGTGCGGACCCGGGGTATGTCTTTCCCAGATCCGCGATCTGGACGGCGGGGGTGTCGCTGGTCGTCATTTCAATACTCCTGAATTATCCGTGCGTGAGGGGGACGAGGATCAGACCTGGCAGGCCTCAACCTGAGCGGAGATCTCGTCGCACAGCGTGCGGATGAGGTCGTAGTACGCGTCATCGACGGCACCGAAGCCGAACCAGCCGTCGGTGAGGAACTCGTTGAGCTCCACGCCCGCGTCGGTCAGGTCAGACTGCGTGCTGTCGGCGAGGGCCTCGAAGAGCTGGTCCTTGACTTCCTGCGGCAGTGCGGCCTGGAGAACGATCGGAGCAGCCGGGACGAGTACACGCTCGACCTCTTCGAGCTCACCCGACTCGATCAGCGGGTCAGCGTCGATGTCCTGAGCGAAGCCGACCTGGCAGTCCACACCCTCAGCAACCTTCTTGGCGTTGAGGTCGTGCTCCTCGCCGAAGAAACGGTCGCTCTCGGCGACGGTGACGCCCGCATCCAGCAGGCCGCCCATGGGCACGGCGAATCCGGAGGTCGAGGTGGGGTTGACGAAGCAGACCGGCTGGTCAGCGAAGTCCGCGAGCGACGTTACGTCGGAGGCCGGGTTCTTCACAGCGACCGAGTAGTAGCCGGGCTCTGCACCCTCCTGGGTGATCTGTGCGCCGATGGGCTCGATCTCCGCGCCCGCGTTCTGCGACTGGTAGTACGTGAACGCCGAGATCTGCGCGATGTCGATCTGGTCGGCAGCAAGGCCCTGCACGACGGCGGTGTAGTCGGTCGCCTGGAAGAGCTCGACCTCCTTGCCGGTGATCGCGGAGATCCAATCGGCGATCGGCTGAGCGTCCTGGTCTGCGCCCTCGTGGTCGGGGAGGACGGCGAAGATGAGCTTGTCGGCGCTGCCCGAGGCGAACGTGCCCTCTGCGGTCGCTGTGTCATCGCTACCGGCGTCTCCACCGGTAGCGGAACCGGCAGGGTCTGCGGCGCAGGCGGCGAGCCCGAAGGCGAGGGTGAGACCGGCGGCGATCGCGAGACCGCGCTTCACTGGTGACTGCATGGGAGGAGCCTTTCGAAGGTGCTGGTGCAGATATCTGATCGGCGGGACAGCCGACGATGAGAGCTAAGGCCGCCAGGGCGACGTCTGCGGGGCGAACGCCTGACGCCCCTGTGAACGAAAAGTGAATTCCCGTAGCGCGAGTACCCTGAAGCCATGGCACATTCCGGCAACTCCCGACACCGCGCATCGATGGGTGGCCCTGCCCGATCGAAGAGGCGGGCGGCGGCGAAGCCCGCCCAGGCGCCGAAGAAGCGTGCCCCCGAACCAAAACCCGCCCCGGCACCGGAACTCGAGCCGCGCACGTTCCGCCTCGGAGCCGTCCCCGGGGCGACACCAGGCAAGTGGATCGACACCTGGCACCGGCGGATGCCACACGTCACGCTGGAACTCGTGCCGATTGACGCGGCGACCCAGCGCACCGCTATCGATGAGATGGATGCCGCCCTCATCCGCCTGCCTCTCATCGACGAGAGCCTGCACCTGATCCCGCTCTATGACGAGATACCGGTTGTCGTGGCATCCATCGAGTCCCATCTGCTGGTGGCCGATGAACTCGAACTGTCCGATCTGTCCGGCGAGGTACTGATCACGCCGCTCGATGACGTGCTCGGACCGCTGGATATCCCGGGCATCCAGACGCCGAAGTTTGCCGCTGTTGACACCACCGGAGAGGCAATCGCGACGGCCGCATCCGGGGCTGGCATCGTGATCGTGCCGATGTCACTTGCCCGCATGCACCAGCGCAAGGATGCCGACTATCGTCCGCTGCGCGGCGGGCCGAGTTCGACCGTCGCGATCGCCTGGCCGCGTGATCGCACCACAGAAGACGTCGAGACCTTCGTCGGGATCGTGCGCGGACGCACCGCGAACTCGTCGCGCTGACCGGCGATAGATTATCTGCATGGCCAGCGAATCCGACCGATCCAAAGAGGCGTCCAGACGGCAGTTCTTCAAGCTCAGCGGTGCGGCTGTGATCGGTGCCGCTGCCGGTGGTGCGGCCGGCGCTGCGATCGGCGCGGCCATCGGCGGCGCAGCCGGGTACCGCTCAGGCTTCGCCGCGGGCGATGACGAGTTGGACCCACTCGAGCCGCGCTCCGCACCGGGATTCGATCACGTGGTCGTCGTGATGGGCGAGAACCGCTCGTTCGACAACCTGCTCGGTCATCTGTATACGCCGGACGATCTTCCCGCAGGGCAGAGCTTCGACGGAATCGCGTTCGGGGAATACTCGAACGTCGCCCCGGACGGCACCGTCATTGCCGCCCACGTGTACGACGGCCCGACGGATGACGTGATGGGATATCCGAACCCTGATCCGGGCGAAGAGTTCCCCCACGTCAACACCCAGCTCTTCGAGCATGTCGCCCCGGCGGAGAACGAGCATCTCTGGGTCGAGGAGATGACTTCCCCGTACAACACCCCACCGAGCGGTGCGACTCCCACCAACGGCGGTTTCGTGCAGGACTACTTCATCAACTATCGCCGGCTCCAGAAGGGTAAGAAGCCGAGCACAGATCAGCTGCAGCACATCATGGGCGGCTTCTCCCCTCAGATGCTGCCGGTGCTCTCGACGCTGGCGAAGGAGTTCGCCGTCTTCGACAATTGGTTCGCGGCCGTGCCCTCGCAGACGTTCTGCAACCGCTCCTTCTTCCATGCGTCGACGTCGCACGGTTTCGTCACCAACAAGCACGGCGGCGGTTACGACAAATGGATCGACGCTCCCGAGGTGCCGACGATCTTCAATCGTCTTGAAGACGCAGGGCTCAGTTGGAAGATCTACTACGACGAGCTCCAACTCGTCTCGTACACCGGATTCCTGCACACATCGGCGCTGGAGAGGTTCTGGAAGACCGACCACTTCGCCACGATGGATCAGTTCTATGCGGATGCCGAGAAGGGCGAACTGCCCGCATACGCATTCATCGAACCGCGCATGACGTTCAACCACAACGATTTCCACCCGCCGTTCGGCGCGCTGCGAGAAAGCGATGTGGACGGCGTCGACGTGGTGGACAGTGCGATCTCAGATGTGCGTGCCGGTGAAGCGCTTATCCACGCCATCTACACGGCGATCAAGAGCTCCCGCACACCCCAGGGATCCAACGCGGTGAACACCATGCTGCTGATCACCTTCGACGAGCATGGCGGCACCTACGACCATGCCGCGCCTCCTGCCGCACAGCCGCCTACCGATGGCCAGGAGCCGGGCGAGATGGGTTTCGGTTTCGATCGCCTCGGATGCCGGGTTCCCGCCATCGCCGTCTCGGCGTACACGCGCAGCGGCACAATCATCAACGACGAGATGCACCACGGTGCGGTCATCAAGACGCTGAGCGAACTGCACGGTCTGAAACCGCTGACCCACCGTGATGCGGGCGCGAACGACCTGTTCTCGATCGTGAATCTCGACCAGCCCCGGCATCCGGATGACTGGCCCGAAACGACGCCGCAATGGGTGCCGGCCAATCCGCAGGAGGCGCCACCGCATCCCGCACACGTCCACAAGGACAAGCCGCTCAGCCCTCCCGCCCGCGGGCTCCTCGGACTGCTGCAGGCGAAGTTCGATTCGGATGAGCCCGAGCCCGAGACGTACGCAGACGCCTATGAACAGCTGCACAAGCACGGCGTCGGAATCATGGGGACAGAGTGATGGCCTCACTCCTCTATGTGTGCGTGCGTCCTGAGCGCGGCGCCGCCGAGGCCGAGCACGCATCATTCCAGCGTGCGCTCGGTGTTGCTGAGCTCGATCAGCTCGACCTTGTCGCGGATCCCCTCAGCGATGAAGTGCTCGACAGGCACGACGGATTCGTCATCGGAGGTTCGCCGTTCAACGTGACGGATGCCGTGAAGACGCCGTTGCAGCAGCGCGTCGAGAGCGATCTCGAGCGCATCGCCGCACGCTCCCTCGCCGGCGAGACTGCCGCGTTCTTCACCTGCTTCGGCATCGGCATTGTCACGCGAATGCTTGGCGGCGCGCTGACGCTCGCCCACCCCGAATCCACCAGAGCCACCGAGATCCGCACAACGGATGCCGCGTTCGCCGACCCGGTCTTCGGCCCGAGCGCTCCGCTGCTGAGCGTCTTCACCGCGCACAAGGAGAGTGCGGCGGCCGTGCCGCCAGGTGCGACGCTGCTCGCGACGAACGAGGCCTGCCCTGTGCAGGCGTATCGCGTGGGCGAGCGGCTGTACGCGACGCAGTTCCACCCCGAACCCAGTCCGCAGGACTTCGCTGACCGGATGACGTTCTACCGCAATAACGGATACTTCGACGCTGCCGAGTTTGGCGCCGTGGAAGCAGAGATCCTCGCCGCCCAGGATGTGGGCGGCGAGGATCTGCTGCGCAGATTCGCGCTGACTTTCGGGTAGCGCCAGGTAGCGCCGGCTTACGCCGCCTGGAGCACGTCCGTCTTCACGACGAGACCGTCCTGATCTACGTCCACCCGTACTACGCCGCCATCGTCGAGAGCACCGCTGACCAGCAGATCGGCGATGCGGTCATCGACCTCGCGCTGGATCAACCGGCGTAGCGGGCGTGCACCGAACTCGGGCTCGTAGCCGTGCTCACCCAGCCATGCCACCGCAGCATCCGTCACGTCCAGGCGCATGTCGCGCGCGGCGAGACGAGCTGAGGTCGCCCCCAGCAGCAGATGCACGATGGGAGCCAGCTCATCTTGAGTCAGTTTCTGGAACAGCACGATCTCGTCAATGCGGTTGAGGAACTCGGGCCGCATCGCCTCGCGAAGCTTGCCCATGACGCGATCACGCAGGTCCTTCATCGACGCGAAGCCGTTTGCTGCGGCATCCTGCGAAGAGACGAAACCGAGCGCACCGGAGCGCGACGCGAGGAATTCCGACCCGATGTTCGAGGTCATCACGATCACCGTGTTGCGGAAGTCGACCGTGCGACCCTGACCATCGGTCAGACGCCCGTCGTCGAGCACCTGCAGCAACAGGTTGAACACGTCCGGGTGCGCCTTCTCGATCTCGTCGAACAGCACGATCGAATACGGGTTGCGCCGAACGCGCTCGGTGAGCTGCCCTGCTTCGTCGTAGCCGACGTATCCGGGAGGAGCACCGACAAGGCGCGACACGGTGTGTCGTTCGCTGAACTCACTCATGTCGAAGCGGATCACCGCAGTCTCATCGTCGAACAGCCGATCGGCGAGAGCCTTCGCCAGCTCGGTCTTGCCGACGCCAGTCGGACCGAGGAATAGGAACGTTCCGACCGGACGTTGCGCGTCGCCCATGCCAGTACGGCTGCGCCGCACGGCGCGCGCGACAGCCGCGACCGCGTCATCCTGTCCGATGACCCGCGCGTGCAGTTCGCTCTCCAGGTCGGCGAGACGCTCCCGCTCGCCCTCCGTGAGGCGGCTGACCGGAATCCCGGTCGCCCGCGCGATCACCTCGGCGATCTCGCGTTCGTCGACGATCGCCTCAGCAACAGCCGATGCTCCCGCGGCGGCCGCGTCGATCTGGGACTGGGCGGCGGCGATCTCATCGCGCAGTTGCGATGCTTCCTCGTAGCGCTCGGCGGTCACTGCCTCGTTCTTGCGCACGTCGAGATCGGCGAGCTGCGTCACGAGCGCCGAGGTGTCGACCGGGAGCCCCAGCTTCAGGCGCAGCCGAGCGCCAGCCTGATCGATCAGGTCGATCGCCTTGTCCGGCAGGACCCGGTCTGGCAGGTAGCGGGCACTCATGATGACGGCGGCGCGCAGCGCGGCATCCGTATAGGTGACCCGGTGGTGGCTTTGGTAGGCATCCTTCAGCCCATCGAGAATGCGTACGGCGTCTTCGATACCAGGCTCGTCCACCTTCACTGGCTGGAAGCGACGCTCCAGCGCCGGGTCCTTCTCGATCTGGCGATACTCCTTGAGCGTCGTCGCGCCGATCATGTGCAGGTCTCCGCGGGCGAGACGCGGCTTGAGGATGTTTCCCGCGTCCATGCCGCCCTCGCCAGATCCACCGGCTCCGACAACGGTATGCACCTCGTCGATGAACACGATCACCGTGTCCTTGTGCGCGGCGATCTCATCCATGGTCTTGGTCAGACGCTCTTCGAAATCGCCTCGGTAGCGGGTGCCTGCGAGCATGCCCGGTAGGTCGAGTGTGATCACGCGACGCCCCTCGAGCTGTGCGGGAACCGTGCCGTCAACGATCGCCTGCGCGATTCCGTCGACGATCGCCGTCTTTCCGACGCCGGCCTCGCCGATCAGCACCGGGTTGTTCTTCGTGCGGCGGCTGAGAATTTCGATGGTCTGCTCGATCTCTTCACCCCGGCCGATCACCGGGTCGAGCGCGCCTTCGCGGGCGCGCGCGGTCAGGTCGATCCCGTACTTGTCGAGCATGGGCGAGGCGGATGCTTCGGTTCCTGCATCTGCTGCATCGCCGCCGACCGGTGCGGTCACGTGCTCACGCGCGCCCTCGGTAAGGGCATCCGCCGTCACGCCGATCTGCGCGAGGACCTGACCTGCGGGCACGTCCTGACCCAGCACGAGCGCGAAGAACAGGTGCACGGGTTCGATGTACGTCGCCCCCGAGGAGCGGGCCACCTGATACGCGTGAAAGAGCGCCCGAGAAGCGCTCGGGGTGACCGTCGCGGCATCGGCTCCCGCCGGTTCAGCAGGCATCGGCAACCGAGTCTCGACGGCGTCGACGATCTGCTGCGGGGTCACGCCGATGCCCTCGATCGCCTGCGCGACAGCCGCGTCCTCGACGATCTTCCGCAGAACATGCAGCGCGTCGAGTTCGGTCTGTCCACGCTCCAGCGCGAAACGGCCCGCGCGCTGCAAAATCTGCTGCGTGCGCGCGGTGAGGAATCGACTGAGGTCGATCGACCGCGTCTGACGGGCTCGATCGCCCGCGAGATAACGCGCGAGGAACTCATCGAACGAGTTCGCGCCATTGTCATTGAAGGCAGAGTCGCTGAAGTCGTTAGGCATTGCATCCTCCTGAAAGTTGAGTGCAGTTCACTCAACTTCAACGCATGCGGAGAACGAGTATTCCTGGAATCCCTCAGAAACCCTGGATGAGTGAGATTCGCTCGCTCAGATACGTGTCCAGATGCATGTACGCGCCGGTGTTCGACCAGCGCACGTGTGGGATACCGTCGATCGATGCCAACGGACCAGACGAGCCCCCGGCATCCACCGCATCCACGTTGATGACCGACCACCCGACATGGGCGACCTCGCCCTCGGCGAAGCCACCGCGCAACGCCATCTGTCGGCGCGCGGCGCGCTCGCGCGCCGACTCCGCCGTGTAGCCGCGACGTCCTGGGTCGGCCGCGCGCAGGACTTCGGCAGTGGCCAGTGCCTGATCGTCAGTGAGCAGCAGCACTCCGAGGTGCCAGGCCTCGCCGACACGGATGATCCGATCCCCGCGCCACCGCGAAGAGCGCTCCTCGCCGAGTCCTTCCTTGGGCACACCAACGAGCGCCGCGCGTGCGGCAGCCAGGAGCTCAGCGGTGGTCACAGCTCTCCCTGCGGCTGGTCCTGCCGGGCAGCATCCAGTCGTTCACGATCGCCACGCAGTGTCATCGCGATCAGCGGATAGACCAGCACCGACAGCATCCCTGCACCGACAAGTGCCGCAGCGATCGCCGGATCCAGAATCTTCTCGCTCACGCCGATCGCCGTCACCGCCACGATGATCGGCAGCCCGGTCGCCGCCAACATCGCGATCGATGTGCGCTCCTTCGCACCAGCGCCCGCGGGCGCCGAGATCTGCGCGGCGGAGCCCCTGATCACCAGCAGCGCGATCAGGAACAGCGGCACCAGCACGAGCGCGAGCGGCGAGGCAGTGAGCGATGCGAGGTCGAATGTGACGCCGGTATACAGGAAGAAGATCGGCACGAGGAAGCCGAATGCGATCGCCTCGATCTTGCTTTCAATGGCTTCCGCATCCGGCTTCGGCGCCCGCGCCATGATGATGCGCCAGACCGCACCAGCGACGAATGCACCGAGCAGCATGTCCAGATCGAGAACGACGCTGAGCGCTACCAGCGCGGCGATCAGCATCAGCACGAACCGCACGCCGAACTGATCGGAGGTGTGCAGCGTGGCCCTGACGAACTCGTGCAGACGCCCGTGCGGTGCGCGATGGGCGATGAAGACCACAAGGGCGGCGAGGACGACGAACGTCAACAGGATTGCTGCGGCGATCGGAGCCTTGCGAGTGCTGAGAAAGATCGAGATGGCGATCAGCGGCAGAAACTCGCCCACAGCGCCGATCGCGGTGATGACCTTACCGAAGGGCGTGCCGAGCTCACGTGCATCGCGAAGAATCGGCATGATCGTGCCCAGCGCGGTCGAACTGAGCGCGATGCCGATCACGACCATGCCCTCATCCGGCGCGATCAGAAATCCGATTCCGACGCCGAGCATGAGGCTGAGCAGCCATCCGAGTGAGGCTCGCATCAGCGGGCGCCCTGCGACCGCGCGGAAGTCGATCTCGGTGCCTGCCATGAAGAACAGCATCGCGAGACCGAAATCGCTGAGCTTGTCAAGCACGACGCCAGGTTCCACCCAGCCGAGCACAGCGGGACCGACCAGGATGCCGAGCACCAACTCGAACACGATGATGGGCACGCGCAGCACAGGGCGCACGCCCTTGGCCAACAGGGGTGCGGCGACCGCCAGCAGTGGTATCAGTACCAGTCCGGTCTCGCTCGCGTTCACCCGCCAAGAGTACCGGCAGCGCAGCCTGGTCGTTCGATTCGCCACCCTCCCCCGAACGGGGCAGAATCGACACAGACCTTTGCAAGGAGCATCCCTATGTCTCAGCCCGATACCGCACGCCTGCTCATCGCCTGCGATGACCAGCCCGGAATCGTCGCCGCCGTCGCCAACGTCCTGGCCGAGCACGGCGCGAACATCATCTCGCTCGATCAGCACTCGACGGATGCCGAAGACGGACGCTTCTTCCAGCGCACAGTCATCCACCTTCCCGGTCTGTCCGCTGCGCGCCCCGCACTGGAAGCTTCGCTCGGCGCAGTCGCCGAGAGCTTCGGCATGGAGTGGTCTCTGCACGACACGTCACGCCGCAAGCGGGTCGCGATCTTCGTGTCGAAGTACGACCACTGCCTGATGGAGCTGCTGTGGCGCACTCAGCGCGGTCAGCTCGATGTCGACATCACCATGGTCGTCTCGAACCACCCCGATCTCGCAGAATCGGTACGCACGTTCGGCGTACCGTTCGTGCACATCCCCTCCGGCGACAAGATCGCGATGGAGCAGCGTCAGCTCGAGCTTCTGCAGGGCAACGTCGACCTCGTCGTTCTCGCCCGATACATGCAGATCCTCACCGACAGCTTCATCGAGAAGGTCGGAGCACCGGTGATCAACATCCACCATTCCTTCCTGCCTGCCTTCGTCGGCGCGAACCCCTACGCCCGGGCCAAGGATCGCGGCGTGAAGCTAATCGGCGCGACCGCGCACTATGCGACGGCCGACCTTGACGAGGGTCCGATCATCGAGCAGGACGTCACCCGCGCCACGCACGCCGATTCGGCAGCTGAGCTGCAGAGCCGCGGCGCCGACGTCGAACGCCTGGTGCTCGCTCGCGCGGTGCAGTGGCACGCAGAGGACCGCGTGATCGTGCACGGCAGGTCGACCGTCATTCTTTAGGGGCGGTAGGGGCTGGTAGGGGTCGGTCGCGATCCAGTCCCGTTTCCCTCGCCGAAATCAGGAGCATGTCCCCAGATCAGGAGATTTCTGCAGATTCCTCCTGATCTCGGAACATGCTCCTGATTACGGGAGGGAGATATCCACGGCGAGGCCACGGGATGCCGCGGCAAGTCGCTTGTCGTTGGTCCAGAGTTCGTCGCATCCGCTCAATTGCGCTGCCGCCAGGTGAAGTGCGTCCGGAGTCTTCAGCCCGAAGTCTGCCCGCAGCTCTGCGGCCCGGATGAATGCCGCGGCATCGAGAGGAATATGCTCCAGCCGCTCGAACATCGCCAGGTAGCGATCCCTGAGCTCGACATTCTTCTCGCGCAACGGGACGACCAGACATTCATGCAGCGCGAGGTCACTCGATCCGACCGGCGACTGGGTCCCGCGCAGGGCGGCTCGCACGGCATCCCCTCGCGCACTCTGGTCTTCCAACGCGTAGATGAGGATGCAGGAATCCAGATAGATCATTCCCATGCATCCCGTGCTTCAGCGATCTGGGCATCCAATTCTTCGCTCGTTCGAGACAGTCTCGACGGCACTGGATTGGATTCGATCCATTCAACCAAGGCTTCGCCGCTTGTGATCAGGTCAACCGGACCGATCGGAACGAGGCGTGCCACGGGAGCGCCCCGCTTCGTGATCACCACTTCCTGACCGGACTGTGACTCGGCGATCAACCGCGAGAGGTTGTTCCTCGCATCGAGAACGTTGTGCTGCACCATTTAGCCATAATAGCCAGGTTCCTAGCCATCTTCAATGCTTCCCAAATCAGGAGGCTGTCCCCAGATCAGGAGACTTCTGCAGATTCCTCCTGATCTCGGGCGGAGTTCCTGATTTCGGGCGGGTCTAGCAGGGCGGCACAGCGGGCGTGGGGCGACCTAAAGCCCGGCCACCAGCTCGGCGAACACCTCGTCCGCCGCATCCCACTGCGCCAGCGGGGCCGCCTGCCCGAGCCACAGCGACTGCAGTTCTCCGAGGTTCTGCTCCCCCGCAGCGACACGGAAGCGCGCGGTCAGCCAGTTCTGCACCGGGAACGCCGCAATCATTCCGCCCGCCTCGATCGCCCGCACCGCGCGATTGCGAACACCCCTGGCCAGGCGTCCACTCATTGCCTTCGTCAACACGCTCTCATCCGCGGCCGTCGAACGGATCGCGCCGCGGTGGGCATCGTTCGCCGCTGACTCGCGCGTTGCCAAGAACGCGGTGCCGACCTGCACTCCGGATGCCCCGAGAGCGAGGGCCGCGGCCACACCGCGCCGATCGGACACGCCTCCGGCCGCGACCACGGGGATCGAGACCGCATCCACCACCTGCGGTACGAGCGCGAACGTGCCGACGAGCGACTCCTCCGGCGCCCGCAGAAACGACACGCGGTGCCCGGCTGCCTCTGCACCACTGGCGATCACAACATCGACGCCCCCGGCTTCGAGGGCGACGGCTTCCGCCACCGTCGTCGCGGTGCCGACGACACGGATGCCACGGCGATGTGCCTCCTCGATGACCTCTGCCGCCGGCACCCCGTATACGACGCTGAGAGCTGCGGGTGCGGCATCCCAGATCGCGTCGAGCTGTTCCTCCAGCGACGGCAGATAGCGCTCAGGGCGTGAGGGGATCTCCACACCCACCGCCTCGTAGAACGGCTCCAACGCCTGCGCGAACACGGTGTGCTGCGCACCAGGAACGACCTCATCGCCGGTCGGCAGCCAGATGTTCAGTGCGAAGGGCCGAGACGTCGCTTCGCGCAGCGCGGTGACCGTCGAGCGGATCCGCTCACCGTCGTAGCCATACAGTCCATACGCGCCGAGACCGCCCGCCTCACTCACCGCAGCCGTCAGCGCGACGGAAGAAAGCCCGCCAAAAGCGCCGAGAAGAATCGGATGCCGGATGCCAAGAAGCTCACGCAGATCGCTCATGCTCTCGAGGCTACGCCTCAGCCGGCCGCTGATATCGTCTATGACATGGCGGACACATTCGAGCAGCTCATGCAGCTCATGCTGTCTGCGCTCGGGCTGTTCAACATGCCCGATCTCGCCACGCTCGATCTTGCCGCGCTGAGCCTCGCCGTCGCCCTGCTGGCCGTCACGGCTCTCATCGTCGCCTACGCATTCGGGCTGGTGCAGCCGGGTCAGGGTTCGTCCCCGCATCCGCTGCGCGCCATAGATCTGTCTGTCCTGCTGTCTCAGAGTGATCCGGATGCTGCGGGCCACCCGCGTCCGCGAGCACCGGGAGTCGCCTTCGCCGTGTAACCGATCGAGTCGGGAACACGGCATCAGGCCGACCCTCCCGACACTTCGAACGGACACTCTTTTGGACATCTATGCCTTCGGGCCCATCGCGGCGATCCTCGACGCCGCCTATGGCGCTCTCACCGCCCTCTCCCACCTCCTCGAGCCCTTCACCGGCACCGCCTCCGCCGCGGCCGCGGCCGCCGTCATCCTCGTCACCCTGCTCGTACGCGCTCTACTGATCCCGGTCGGCATCTCACAAGCCAAGGCCGAACAGACCAGGGCGCGCCTGGCACCGAAACTGCGCGCACTGCAGAAGCGCCACAAGAAGAACCCAGAGCGCCTGCAGCGCGAGACGATGCAACTCTACAAAGACGAGAACACCTCGCCCTTCGCGGGCTGCCTCCCCGTGCTGCTGCAGGCGCCGGTCATCGGCATCCTTTACACACTGTTCCTGCGCACCGATATCGCGGGCCACGCGAACGAGCTGCTCACGCACGACCTGTTCGGCGCCACCTTGGGCACGAGCCTGGTGAGCATGCTGTCCTCAGGCCCGTTCTCGCTGCCAACGCTCCTCGTCTACGGTGCGCTCATCGCGATCATGATCGCCGTCGCCGAGGTCACGCGGCGGGTGTTCCGCCCGATACCGGTCGATGACTCGCCGATGTCGTCACCGGGGATGCTGCGCATGATGAGCGGGCTGCACTATCTGACCGCGGTGTTCGCCGTGTTCGTGCCGCTGGCTGCGGGGCTTTATCTCACAGTCACCGTGGTGTGGACGCTGGTTCAGCGTGTGATTCTGCGGCGGCGCTACCCGCTGGTGGTCACGGTGTCGCAGGCTCACTGAGCGGTGGGTCACCGCGTCGCTTGCGCACACCCACCAGGCTGACGCCGACGCTGGCGGCGACGACGAACACGATCGCGAGCAGGCGCAAGGGGCCGGCGTGCTGGCCGAGCACCAGCCATCCGGCGAGGGTCGCCGTGGCGGGTTCCAGGCTCACCAGGATTCCGAATACCCGCTGCGGCACCCGCCGGAGTGCGGCAAGCTCGAGCGTGTACGGGATGATCGAGCCGAGCAGCGCGGTGAGTACCGCCAGAAGCAGCAGAGTCGGAGCAGTGGAGATCGTGATCGCGGCGGGAACCCCGAATGGGGTGAGCAGCACGGCCGCCACCACGAGGGCGACCGCAAGCCCGCTGTTCCCGGGGATCAGCGACCCTGCGTGCGCACTCGCCCGAATGTAGAGCGCCCAGAAGAACGCCGCGATCAACGCGAACATCACACCGATCGGGTCGAGTGGGCTCTGCCCGAGCACCCCCTCCAGCCCCAGCAGACCGATGCCGACCACGGCGAGCGCCAGCCAGCCGGCATCACTGCGGCGTCGGGTGAGCAGAGCTGCGAGCACGAGGGGTCCGAGAAACTCGATCGCCACGGCAGGGCCGAGCGGAATGCGCTCGATCGCGGCATAGAAGGCGCCGTTCATCGCGGCGAGGCTCATACCGAACAGGATCGCCGCGCGCCACTGCTTCCTGCTCCATCGGCGCACGGCCGGGCGCACGAAAGCGAGCATGACGATCGCGGAGATCCCCAGCCGCAGCGCCGTCACACCCCACGCGCCGAGGGCGGGGAACAGCTGAGCGGCGATCGCTGCCCCGAAAGACAGCGAAACGCAGGACCCGAACACGAGCGCAGCACCGAAGGTCGGGTGTTGAGAAATGCGCGCGTTCACCACTACAGCCTGCCCGATGTTCGGTCGCGCCAGTACCGGAATGACGCGCGGGTTCAGCGCGGGTTCAGCGCCACACGCAACGGCGCTCCTGGCGCGGATGCCGCGGCGAGCGCGGCATCCACATCATCGAGCGTATGCACCGCGCCGACCACCTCGCTGAATGGGTAGGCGCGCCCCCGGCCGCCGAGGAAGCCGACCGCTGCGGCCAGATCGGACGCCGTGTAGTTGTGCACTCCCGTCACGCTCACCAGCCGCCGCACGATGCTTTCGGCATCGAGAGGAACCGGATCGGCCGGAAACACACTGCCCACGAGCACGACGGTGCCACCGATATCAGCAGCGGCGATCGCGTCAGAGACGGCGTGACCGGATGCCTCGATGACGATGTCCGCCGGGCCGGTTGCCGCTGCCGCGCCCACTCCCCCGAATCGTTCGGCGAAGGTCCGCCGAGAGGCAGACGGATCAACGACAGTGACCTCTGCGCCGGCATCCGCGGCGATCGCCACCGCGGACAGTCCGACGAGACCCGCGCCATAGATGAGTACGCGCGTGCCCTCCAGACTGCGTCCGGCTGCGCCGCGCGCGACCGCAGCCCAGGCTGTGGCGGTAGCGCAGGATGCGGGTGCGAGGATCGACGCCGGCAAGGCTTCCGGAACGCGAACGATCGTGGTGCCTGCACGCAGATGAGCGTGACTGGCGAATCCTCCGGTCAGCTCCCAGCGCGGCCCGATGCGCTCGTGCCCGTACTTCGCCAGGGTCCGGCATTTCTGAGTGAAGCCGCCCGCGCAGCGATCACAGGTGCCGCACGACACGGTCACCGACCACACCACACGATCACCGATGCGCAGTGCGCTGTCATCTGCCGCGATCGCGCCGTCTTCTCCGAGCGCGATCACCCGACCGACGCTCTCATGTCCCAGCACCAGCGGCGCCGGAGCGGAGCGGTGCCCCTGGACCGTGTGCACGTCAGAACCGCACACCGTCGAAAGCTCGATCGCGACCAGCACGTCGCCGCGGCCGAGAGCGACGCCTGGGACGGCGACGGTCTCATGCTCCTGACCCACGCCGATCCAGACCATGGCAGTCGCCGCGGGTCTCAACGCGACGTCTTGCCGCTCATCGTGCGGCAGGAGAACACGCATGTCAGGATGCCGGCGAGAGAGCGGTCCGAGCGAGGACGGTACCCAGCAGGTCCCGCTCGATCAAGGTCGCCTGCAGGCTGGTGACGTCATCGAGCACGGCATCCGCACCGGCTTCCATCAGCGTCGCGCGATCATGTGCACCGCTGAGCACCCCGGCGACGAAACCCGCGCCAGCCCTGAGACCGGACTGCACATCACTGCTCGTGTCGCCGGCGACAGCCACGGCCTCGACCGAAGAGGTGCCGGTGCGCAGCAGCGCGGTGAGTACGAGGTCGGGCGCGGGGCGGCCACGACCGGCATCCACCGGCGACAGCGCGAGATCGACCAGATCACGCCAACCGAGGCCGTCGAGAAGCGCGTCGCGAGTCACCGGCGCGAAGCCCGTCGTGAGCGCAACCTTGAGGCCGGCGTCACGCAGGTTCGAGATGGCGTCGGCCGCGCCGGCGATCTCTGCCACGCCCTGCTCGGCGACGATCTCGGAGTACGCCCCCTCGAACGCAGCAGTAGCCGCAGTCGCCGCGGCGATATCGCCACCGGAAAGGTGCGTGAAGACGTCGATCTTCGACATCCCCATGGTGTCGCGAACGTAGCCCAGGGCCTCGTCCCACGGCATCCGATCGGCGACGCCGGTACGCTCGGCGGCACGCTGGAAAGCCTGCTCGACGACGCCGTCATCACGGACCGTCGTTCCTGCCATGTCTAACACGATGAGTTCGATGGCGGTCATGGGGTTCCTCCCTGTACGGGCTGCAATGCCCGGTCGTATGCGGTCTGAAGCGTGCGCTCGGCGAGCCCCAGACCCGTTGTCATGCCGATCCCCGTCGTCGCGGCGATCACGTGCAGGCCCTGTTCCGGCTCCTCGATGAGGAACTCGTTCGGCCCGGATGCGTACACACCCTGCCACCGCTCGAGCACGCGGAATCGGTCGACGTCGAAGAGCAGCTGAGCCTCATCGAGGAATGCGGTGAACGCTGCCTCCGGCTGGAACGGTGCCGGCTGAATCGCCCTGGCATGCGAGTCGCCGATGATGAACGAACCGTCCGGCAGCTGGGTGTACATCTGATTCAGGTCGAGCGCGGCAAGATCAGGGCGCTCTGCGTGCAGTCGCTCGCGGAGCGCGGTGGTTTCCGCGAATGCGGTGAAGCGTCCGTAGCGCAGCAGCGACCATGCGGTCAACAACGGAGCATCCAGTGCGCGCGGCGCGTCTGCGGTGACGCGCATCATGTCGAGCGTGCAGCGGATGACACCGGCCCGTTCGGCCAGCTCCGGCAGCAACTGGTCGATGTCGTGGTTCACTGCCACGACGACGAGACCGGCAGTAATGGAACCGCGGGTAGTCGCGACGCGTCCTGCGCTCACGGAGGTTACCGCTGTGCGGAACCGGAAATCCACACCGAGGGATGTGAGATGCCTCACGATCGCGCCCGCCGCTTCGCGCGGGTTGGCCTGCAGGTCGGGTTCGACCAGAGCGCCACCGCGCACCGCGTCGCGACGCAACGGCGCACGGTTCAGCAGCTCACTCTGCGAGAGCATCCGCACGTCGCCGTCGGCTGATGCCCGCTCGAGCACGGCGAGTTCGTCGTCCGCTCGCGCGGCGATGAGGGTCCCGGACTCGCGCAGCCAGAAGCCGGCATCCTTCGCGAGCCTCAACCACACGTCACGCGACGTGTCGGCGAACTCGCGGGCAAGTCCGCTCTGCGCGCCGATGCAGATGTGACCGAAGTTGCGGATCGTGGCGCCGATCGGCGTCTCGGTGCGATCGACGACGATGACGCTGAGTCCACGGCGGATGCCCGCATAGGCTGCGCCGAGCCCGACGATGCCAGAGCCGACGACGACCAGGTCTGCGGTGTCTGCCGCGATGGGGTGGATCTTCACGACGGCCTCTCCTGCAGACGAACTGTTCCGAGACCACTGTGACACCCGGCGGAGCGGCCACTGCGCCGATCTGGGAAGAGTTTGCCCGCCGTTAACCCGACCTTCGCTCGGGTGAACACAAGTGAAACTTGCCAGGCTGACGGCGATTTATGCAGGAACGGGATGCCCGTTCGACTGCCGCCACGATGTGGCGGGGCAACGGCGAATCCGTGGCGAATCTACGTGACTCAAACCAGGCCAGAAGTCGACCGCGAGCGCACTTGGCACTCAAATGCTGAAATGCCGCGCCCGCGATCGAAGCGCTGGGGACGCTTTTATTCTGGGGTGTTCTTCACGGTACCGATGCCCGACCGCGCCGAGAAGGGACGAAGGTCGACAATGTATTGGACTTTCGTCCATGCCGTGCGCGTGCGGGGACGTCACTCACACGTCGGCAGGCGAGCCGACACGCACCAACTGTCATCGACTGCGCCGGCGCTGAACTCGCCGCTGGCGCCGAGCACCCGCTCAGCCATCCTGTTCAATCCAGTGCGGCTGGAGGACAGGTCTTGTCGGGGCGTCGCGGGAAGTGGACTGCAGATCGTGAGTAGCGCCGACTCGGAGTCGATGTCCAGTCCGATCCGCACTTCGCCACCGCCGGCGTACTTGAGGATGTTCGTCGCAGACTCGCGCATTATCCGGGCGAGAATGAGATCGCCCGCCCGAGAGATGCGCTCGTCACGCGGGTCTCCTTCGCAGACCACTGAATACCCCGCGGACTCGAACTCATGGCGCGCTTCGTTGATTGCGACGGCGAGCCCTTCGGTCTGCATGCCGGGCGAACGCGGCCCATCATCGGCGAGTTCGATCACGAAACGCAGATCGGTCATCGCCTTTGCCGCGGCCTGCCGGATCGCTTCTTGTGAGTTCTTGCTCGCTTCTGCATCGTCGAGCATCTGAACGTGCAGTGCCACCACCGTGAGATGGTGCGCAATGCTGTCGTGCAATTCACCGGCGATCCATCGCCGTTCAGCGAGCACTGCTTCATGCTCCTGCTCTGCCTGGATCGCGAGCTGCAGTTCCAGTCGTTGACCACGGGCCGATGCCATCCGCAGCGCGAAGCCGATTGCCCCGGCGACGGTGGCGAGAATGAGGTAGATGCCCACGTCCGCAGGAAGCCGGTCATCGGTATACGCGGTGATCGCGGTCGCGAGGAGGAACGCCCCGGTGTACGAGAGGATCAGCGCGGTCCATCCCAGCCGGAGCACGAGACCTGCGGCGACGGCGGCAGCTGCCAGCACTTGGCCTTCGCTGCCGACGAGGAACGAGAGTGCGAACACGAGCCCGAGTGAGCACGTGCCGATGAGTGGCGACCAAAGATAGAGGGCGAATACGGCGGTGGACGCGATGCTGAACACAGATCCACCGAGATCGAGCACAGGTCCGAATACCAGACCGAAGACGTCAAGCACGATGATGCCGACGACGATCACCAGCAAGGCAATCCGCTCGAGAGCACTAAGTCTCTCCCGAGCTAGTCGGAGAATGCGGGAGTCACCCGTGGCCGACCGGTCGAACGCCATGGTTCAGTATCTCCTATTCGCCAGATACTCTAGCGAGAGAGACCCAGAAGGTTGCAAATCTGCTGCCAGAAAGACATAGTGGTTCACCTCCGCTGGTGATCTTTTGTTGGGGTACTGAATTCATCCTCTCGGTAAGCCAGACTGGGCACATCTGACTAGCAGTCACACTTCACTGGCTAAAGGTCTATATCAAGCTGCCTGTATCGCCAGCGCCATTAGGCTTCCCTCATGCCGGAAATTCGCGTTCTCATCGTCGATGACGATCCCCTGGTCCGCGCGGCGCTCTCGCACTTCGTGTCCCGCGCCGCGGGCATCCGCGTCCTCGGCGAAGCCGAGAACGGCATCGAGGCGATCGCCTCCGTGGAGCAGGAGCGCCCTGACGTCGTCATGATGGACGTACAGATGCCGGTGATGAACGGCATCGAGGCAACCGCCGCGATCGCCGGACGCTGGCCGGATGTGCGCATCCTCGCTGTGACCACACTCGCTGGTCGAGACACGGTCCTTCCGATGCTGAGCGCCGGCGCATCCGGATATCTGCTCAAAGACTCCAGCGCCGAGGACATCGTCACCGGGATAAGGGAAGTCCACGAGGGCGCGAGCTCCCTCTCACCCCGGATCGCGTCCCTGCTCATCAAACATGTGCGCGCCACCGAACCTGCGGGCGGCACTCCTGCCGGTGGCCTCGAGCCCCTCACCGAACGCGAGACGGAGGTGCTGCATCGTCTCGCCGACGGCATGTCCAATGCCGAAATCGCGCTTGCACTCATCGTGTCCGAGGGCACAGTGAAGGCCCATCTCGGTCACATCATGTCGAAATGGCAGGTGCGCGACCGAGTGCAGATCCTCGTGGCGGCCGCGCACGCGGGACTCGTCACGTTCCGCTGATCTCCGCGCTGGGGCTCGGCCTCGCGTGCCAGCGGAAACCGGGCCGCCGATTACGATCGAAGCATGCCCGTCACTTCGCACGCCCTGTCTCACGCCGAGGATCTTGCCGATTTCGTCGCGGCTTCCCCCTCCAGCTACCACGCCGCCGAAGAGGTCGCGCGGCGCTTGGAATCGGTGGGCTTCACCCGTCTCGAGGAAACCGCAGCCTGGCCGACACAGGCCGGCGGCCGGTTCGTCGTCGTACGTGACGGAGCCGCAATCGCATGGACGGTGCCGGCGGATGCCGCGGTGACAACTCCCGCACAGATCTTCGGTGCGCACACGGACTCCCCAGGTTTCAAGCTCAAGCCGAAGCCGACCACCGGCTCACGCGGCTGGCTGCAGGCCGGCGTCGAGGTCTATGGCGGGCCGCTGCTGAATTCGTGGCTCGACCGTGAGCTCCGCCTCGCCGGACGCCTCGCTCTGGCCGATGGGCGCGTCGTGCTCGCCGATACCGGCCCTCTGCTGCGCCTGCCGCAGCTGGCCGTACATTTAGACCGCGAGGCGAACAGCGGGCTGGCGCTCGACAAGCAGCTGCACACTCAGCCGGTGTGGGGCCTCGGCGACCCGACCGAAGAGGACCTGCTCGGCGAGCTTGCGGCCTCGGCCGGAGTCAACGCCGCCGACATCCGCGGCTTCGACGCGGTCGTTGCCGACTCCGCGCGCGGTGCGGTCTTCGGCAAGGACAGTGCCTTCTTCGCCAGTGGACGCCTCGATGACCTGGCATCCGTGCACGCGGGAGTTGTCGCACTCGCAGGTCTCGCCGCTGATACCCCTGGGATCGCCATCCTCGCGGCATTCGACCATGAGGAGCTGGGCTCCAACTCGCGCTCCGGCGCGGCGGGCCCTTTCCTCGAAGATATCCTGGCCCGTGTCTACGCAGGCCTCGGGGCGGATGCCACCGAGCAGCGTCGAGCATTCGCGGCATCCTGGCACCTCTCCAGCGATGTCGGACACTCCGTGCATCCCAACTACGCGCACAAGCACGACCCGGTCGTCCAGCCTCTGCTGGGGTCGGGACCGATCCTGAAGGTCAACGCCAACCAGCGCTACGCCACCGATGCCACCGGCGCCGCAGCCTGGGCACAGTGGTGTGAGACGGCAGGGGTGGCCTCGCAGGAGTTCGTCTCGAACAACGCGGTGCCGTGCGGATCGACGATCGGCCCGATCACCGCGACCCGCCTCGGCATCCGAACGGTGGATGTCGGCATCCCGATCCTCTCGATGCACTCCGCGCGTGAGCTCGCCGGTGTCTCTGACCTGTATGCGCTGACCCAGGTCGCCGAGGCGTTCTTCACCGCCTGAGCCCTGGTACCGGCGCGGCGCGGTCCCGCGACACCTGTACGGCACGCATCCGATGCCGAGCGGGTCACCGCATCTGAAGCCCATCGACACCGTACTGGTGCCAGTATGGGGGCATGTCAGAGAAGATCGCAGCGGGGCCCGGCCTGATCGAGCGTGCGGGCATCGAAGTCATTCCGGAATCTGAGCGCACGGCCAAGCCCCGCGACCTGTTCTGGCCGTGGTTCGCGGCAAACGTGTCGGTGTTCGGTATGTCCTACGGCTCGTTCGTGTTGGGCTTCGGCATCTCGTTCTGGCAGGCGACGATCGTGTCGATCATCGGCATCGTCGTCTCGTTCCTGCTCTGCGGGCTCATCGCGATCGCCGGCAAGCGCGGCTCAGCGCCGACGATGGTGCTCTCCCGCGCGGCGTTCGGCGTGCACGGACAAAAGGTGCCTGGCATCGTGTCGTGGCTGACCTCGATCGGCTGGGAGACGTTCCTGGCGATCTTGGCGGTGCTCGCCACCGCGACCGTCATCACACAGCTGGGCGGCGACGGCGAGAGCATCGCACTGAAAATCACCGCCACGATCATCGTCGCGACACTCATCGTCGCGGCATCCGTTCTCGGATATCACACGATCATGAAGATGCAGTCGGTGCTCACCTGGATCACGGGTGCCGTCACGATCCTCTACGTGATCCTCGCCTTCTCGCACATCGACTTCACTGCCGTCATGGCTCTGCCCAACGGCAGCCTCGCGCACACCATCGGCGCGCTCGTGATGGTGATGACCGGTTTCGGGCTTGGCTGGATCAACATCGCCGCCGACTGGTCGCGCTACCAGAAGCGCACAGCCTCTGATGGTGCGATCGTCGCGTGGAACACGATCGGCGGCTCCATCGCACCGATCATCCTCGTCATCTTCGGGCTGCTGCTGGGCGCATCCGACGAGGACCTGCTGAACGCGATCGCCGGAGACCCGGTCGGTGCGCTCGCTACGATCCTTCCGATCTGGGTGCTCATCCCGTTCCTCCTGACAGCCGTGCTCGCGCTCGTTTCCGGTGCGGTGCTCGGCATCTATTCCTCCGGTCTCACGCTGCTCAGCCTCGGCATCCGCATTCCTCGCCCGTCGGCGGCCGCGATCGACGGCGTCATCCTCACCATCGGCACGATCTTCGTGGTGTTCTTCGCAACCGACTTCCTCGGGCCGTTCCAGAGCTTCCTCATCACGCTCGGTGTGCCGCTCGCCTCGTGGGCCGGCATCCTGATCGCCGACATTCTTCGCCGCAAGAAGGATTACGACGAGGATGCGTTGTTCGACGCGAAGGGGCGCTACGGCGCGTGGGATTGGACCTCGATCATCACCATGGTCGTCACCAGCGTCATCGGCTGGGGCCTGGTCATCAACAACTTCGCCGAAGACGCCGCCTGGAACAACTGGCAGGGCTACCTGCTGTTCATCGTCGGCGGCAAGGACGGCGACTGGGCGTACGCGAACCTCGGCGTCTTCTTCGCGCTGGTGCTGTCGTTCCTGGTGACGTACTTCGCTCGCGCGGGAAAGATCCGGCGGCAGGAACAAGCGTGACCGACACAGAGCCCTGGCTCGTCGTCATCGATCCGCAGGCGATCTTCGCATCACCGGATTCCGCCTGGGGTTCGCCGTTCTTCGTCGATGCGATGCCGCGTATTCGTGCGCTGGCGGGCGCCTTCGGCGAGCGCGTCCTCGTCACCAGATGGATGCCGACGGCAGATCGATCCACCTCGTGGGGTGAGTACTTCGCGAGCTGGCCATTTGCTGATCAGCCACCGACAGATCCGCTGTTCGATCTGGTCCCCGCAGCCCGCAATCTCACCCCGCATCCGACACTTGACCTGCCGACGTTCGGCAAGTGGGGCGCATCCATGGAGGCTGTTGTCGGCCGCGGCGCGCACATCGTTCTCGCAGGAGTGTCGACCGACTGCTGCGTGATCTCGACCGCGCTCGCCGCAGCGGATGCCGGAGCCCACATCACCATCGCCGCCGATGCCTGCGCGGGCTCGAGCGCAGAGAACCACGCGGCTGCGATCCAGGTGATGGGACTCTACCCACCGCAGATCACGATCAGCACGGCAGCAGAGGTGCTCGCAGAACTCACCTGAACAGGTGTCCAGCGCTTTGCTATCGTCAGTGCCAGTACATAACTGACAAAGACTTTGACTGAGCGACACCTGACGAAACTGATGTGATGCCTGAAGACACCTCTCCCCCTGCTCTCTCGAACCGGCGAATCGCGGCCCCGCCGCCTCGCTGGCCAGTGCTGATCGGCTCGGCTGCTGCGATTCTGGCGATCGCGCTGTGGGCGATCCTCGCCCCGGTTCAGGCCGGCGAAGTCATCGGCGTCATGGTCGTCTGGATCTCGACGAACTTCGGCTGGTACTTCGTTCTCACCGCGGCGATCGTCGTCGTGTTCGTGCTGATTCTGGCGTTCTCCTCGGTGGGGCGCACCAAGCTCGGACCCGATCATTCCAAGCCGCAATTCAGCATGTTCACGTGGGCCTCGATGCTGTTCGCCGCCGGTATCGGCATCGACCTGATGTTCTTCTCCGTCTCGGAACCAGCAGCGCAGTACATGTATCCGCCGACCGGTGAAGGTGAGACCATCGCTGCCGCACGGCAGGCGATCGTATGGACGTTCTTCCACTACGGACCTGTCGGCTGGGCGATGTATGCCCTGATGGGCGCAGCCTTCGCGTACTTCGCTTATCGTCGCAACCAGCCTCTCAGCATCCGCTCGGTTATCGCTCCGATCTTCGGTAAGTTCACGAACGGCTGGGTGGGGCACAGCGTCGACATCTTCACCGTGCTCGGCACCGTGTTCGGCATCGCCACCACACTCGGTATCGGCGTTGTGCAGCTCAGCTACGGTATGCACGTGCTGTTCGGCACTCCGGATGGGGTTTCGATGCAGATCGCACTGATCGTGCTCGCCGTGGCGATGGCGACCATCTCCACCGTGTCGGGTGTCGAGAAAGGCATCCGCCGACTTTCCGAAGCCAACGTCATCCTCGCCATCGTGTTGCTCGTCTGGATCACGGTCACCGGCCAGACACGTCGCATCATGGACGGCCTCGTAATGAACATCGGCGATTTCGTCGCCACGTTCCCCAGTCTGCTCATGGAGACATTCGCGTGGAGCCGCCCCGACGACTGGATGCAGGGATGGACGCTGTTCTTCTGGGCATGGTGGATCGCGTGGGCGCCGTTCGTCGGATTGTTCCTGGCGCGCATCTCCCGCGGAAGGACGCTGCGCCAGTTCATCGTCGGCGTGCTGGTGATCCCGTTTGCGTTCATCGCGATCTTCGTGTCGATCTTCGGCAACTCCGCGCTCGAACTCATCCTCGGAGGCGACACCGCCTTCGCCGAATCGGCCGTCAATACCCCGGAGCGGGCGTTCTTCGACCTGCTGCAGCAGTATCCGGCGGCTCCGGTAGTGCTCGGAGTCGCGCTGTTGACCGGCCTGCTCTTTTACGTGACCTCCGCCGACTCCGGCGCCCTGGTGCTGGCGAACCTGACCTCGAAGATGGAAGACCCCAGACAGGATGCGGGCAAGCTCCTGCGCGTCTTCTGGGCGCTCGCCACGGGACTACTGACCCTCGGAATGCTGTTGGTCGGCGGAGTGCCGACCTTGCAGGCAGCGACGCTGATCATTGGCCTGCCTGTCTCGCTGCTGCTGTACCTGGTGATGATCTCGCTGTACCGCTCACTGGGCGCAGAGAAGCAACGTCGTGCGGGATATCTCGCCACGATCCCTGGCCGCTTCGGTCCGACGCAGACGAACTGGCGTCAGCGGCTGAAGCGCTCCACGTCTTACCCTCAGCGCGCGCAGACAATCATCTATCTGGAAAAGACTGTTGCGCCCGCACTCAAGGAGGTCACCGACGAACTGCAGGCAGCCGGAGTGCCGGCGACCCTGGAACGTATCGACATCGAGTCGCTGGATGTGCCCTCAATGGTGCTCACCGTGCATTACGACGGCAGCGAAGACTTCATCTATCAGGTGTATCCGGTCAGTCACGAGCTGCCGACTTTCGCCTATAGAAGCGTCAGTGAATCTGGCCAGTACCTCCGGCTCGAGATCTTCTCTGCCATCGGTTCACGCGGGTACGACGTCTACGGCTACACGAGCGAACAGCTCATCACCGATGTGCTGAGCGGTTATGAATCCCACCTGGAGTATCTGCGCATCACGGTCGACGTTGCGGAGCCCGTCTTCACAGAGGCACTACCGGTAGTCACCGACTGGCAGGACGATTTCCAGGACCCGGCATCCGACACGAACGGTGCCGACGACTCAGCGAACACCTCCGCAGAGAACACAACCAAGGAGACCCCATGACCGCGACACTGTTCATCGATGGCACCTGGACGTCGGCGATCGATGGCGGCACCAGAGAGATCCACTGCCCGGCAGATGGGTCACTGGTCGCTGTCGTCGACGAGGCTTCGGAGGCCGACACGATCTCAGCGATCCACGCCGCACGTCGAGCGTTCGACAGCGGCGAGTGGAGTTCTACGCCGGCGCCGGCGCGCGGTGACTTCCTGCTGCAAGTCGCCGAGCGCTTGCGGGAGCGTAAGGAGGAGTTCGCGCGCGCCGAGTCTCTCGACACCGGCAAGCGCCTGGTCGAATCGCGCATCGACATGGACGACATCGCGGCCTGCTTCGACTACTTCGGGAAGCTCGCGGCCCAGGATGCCGGGCGGATCGTGGATGCCGGAGACGTAAATGTCCTCAGCCGCATCGAGCATGAGCCGGTCGGGGTGTGCGCGCTGATCACCCCGTGGAACTACCCGCTACTGCAGGCCGCGTGGAAGATCGCCCCGGCATTGGCTGCGGGAGACACGTTCGTCCTGAAGCCCGCCGAGCTGAGCCCGCACACGGCGATCCTGATGATGGACGTACTCGACGAGCTCGGTCTGCCGGCGGGCGTCGCCAACCTCGTGCTCGGCGCTGGTGCCACCGCGGGCGGACCGCTGTCCACCCACGAAGACGTGGACATGGTCTCGTTCACTGGCGGGCTGGTCACTGGCCGGCTGCTGGCGGCGAATGCGGCGGCAACCGTGAAGAAGGTGGCGCTGGAGCTGGGCGGCAAGAACCCGAATGTGATCTTCGCGGATGCCGACTTCGATGCGGCGGTCGACAACGCGCTGAATGCGGCGTTCGTGCACTCGGGGCAGGTCTGCTCTGCCGGCGCCCGACTGATCGTCGAGGAGTCGATCGCCGAGCGCTTCGTCGATGAACTCGTGCGAAAGGCAGAGGCCATCCGCCTCGGCGGACCGTTCGACGACGATGCGGAAACGGGCCCTCTCATCTCCGCCGCGCACCGCGAGAAGGTCGACGCCTACGTGCAGGCCGGCGTCGCCGAAGGCGCACGATTGCGCACCGGCGGGCGGGCGCCGGAGGGCGATCTGGCGGACGGTTTCTACTACCTGCCAACCATCCTCGATCAGGTGAAGCGCGGCATGTCGGTGGTGCGTGACGAGGCCTTCGGCCCTGTCGTCACCGTCGAGACATTTTCCACCGAGGACGAAGCGGTCGAGATCGCCAACGACACCATCTACGGGCTCGCTGGCGCCGTCTGGACGCAGGATGCCGGGCGCAGCCAGCGCATCGCCCGGCGGCTCCGCCACGGCACGATCTGGATCAACGATTACCACCCCTACCTCCCGCAGGCGGAATGGGGCGGGTTCAAGCAGTCCGGCTTCGGCCGTGAGCTGGGCCCGACGGGTCTCGCGGAGTACCAGGAGGCCAAGCACATCTACCAGAACCTCACCCCCGCGGTGACGGGCTGGTTCCCCGAGCGCTGACGCACCGAACCGGAGTGATGACGATGAAGACGACACATACTTTCGATTACGTGATCGTCGGCGGTGGCTCCGCCGGCGCCGCGGTGGCTGCCCGGCTGAGTGAGGACCCCACGGTCACGGTGGGCCTGCTCGAGGCCGGCCCCTCCGATACAGATGAACAGGTCGTGCTGCAGCTTGATCGGTGGATGGAGCTGCTGGAATCCGGCTTCGACTGGGACTATCCGATCGAGCCGCAGTCGAACGGCAACTCGTTCATGCGGCACGCACGCGCGAAGGTGCTGGGCGGATGTTCCTCACACAACTCCTGCATCGCCTTCTGGGCGCCGCGCGAAGATCTCGACGAGTGGGCACACACGCACGGAGCGAGCGGCTGGGAATCGGAGCAGACGTTCCCGCTGTACAAGAAGCTGGAGACGAACGAGCTGCAGGGCGAGCTTCACGGCCACGACGGCCCGGTGCATCTGATGAACGTTCCGGCAGTCGACCCGTGCGGCATCGCACTGCTGGATGCCTGCGAACAGGCAGGCATCCCCCGCGTGCAGTTCAACACCGGCGAGACGGTCATCAACGGCGCGAACTTCTTCCAGATCAACCGCCAGGCTGACGGCACTCGCGCATCGTCGTCGGTGTCGTACCTGCATCCGATTCTGGAGCGGGAGAATCTCACGATCCTCACCGGTCAGCACGTCAAGGAGCTCACCTTCTCCGATGAGAACGTGTGCACAGGGGTGATAAGCGTCGACAATCCCTTCGCGCGGCCTGCGCACATCGCAGCACGTCGTGAGGTCATCGTCTCGGCGGGCGCCATCAACACCCCTCAGCTGCTCATGCTCTCCGGGATCGGCCCGGCCGAACACCTGCGCGAGGTCGGTATCGAGGTGCGGGTGGACTCCCCTGGCGTCGGCTCGAATCTCGCCGATCATCCAGAGGGCGTCGTGCAGTGGGAGGCGAAGAAGCCCATGCCTCGCACATCGACGCAGTGGTGGGAGATCGGGATCTTCACACCGACCGAGGAGGGGCTAGACCGGCCCGATCTGATGATGCATTACGGCTCGGTGCCGTTCGACATGCACACCTATCGTGCTGGCTATCCCACAGCCGAGGAGATGATCTGTCTGACCCCGAACGTGACCCACGCACGCTCGCGCGGCACCGTGCGGCTACGCTCGATCGACTACCGTGACAAGCCCAAAGTGGACCCGCGCTACTTCACCGACTCCGAGGGTCACGATATGCGGGTGATGATCGACGGCATCCGCAAGGCGCGCCAGATCGTCGCGCAGCCGGCGATGGCCGAATGGGCAGGGCGCGAGCTCGCCCCCGGAGCGGATGCCTCAAGCGATGAAGATCTGGCCGCCTATATCCGCGCCACCCACAACACCGTCTACCATCCGGTGGGCACGGTACGGATGGGCGCCGCCGATGATGCGAGCTCACCGCTGGATCCGCAGTTGCGCGTCAAGGGTGTGACCGGCTTGCGTGTGGTGGATGCCTCGGCGATGCCGGAGATCACCACGGTCAACCCGAACATCACCGTGATGATGATGGGCGAGAAGTGCGCGGAGATGATTCGCTCGGGCAGCTGACTTCGCTGTTGCGCACGTCAGGCGTTGCGGACCGCAGCGGCGATGTCGGCGGGTGTGCCGCGCCACGGGGCGCCATGGCCGGGCAGCACCCAGGATGCCTGAACCCGTGCCAGAGCGTCGAGGGATGCCAGGGCTTCAGCCGGTTCATCAGTAAATGGGGCGGGCTGCGGGCCCTGCTGACCGGTGAGCACGTGCCGGGTGGTGAGCGCGTCGCCGACAAATACCGCGTCCGCCGCGGGCACGTGTACGGCGATACTGCCGGGCGAGTGACCGGGCATCCCGATGATCACCGGCGCACCAGGCAGGTCGAGGACATCACCCTCGGCGACCGCGGTGACTTCCTGCACGTATCGGGTGCGCATTGCGTTCTTGCGCAGCCCGTAGGCGAAGAAGCTCAGCATCGGGCCGATGCGCGATGGGCCCATCGGGGTCTTCGACTTCTCGCCCGTGCGGGTGCGGACGGCATCCGCCGCGTGCACGTAGACCGGCACGCCGGTCTCCTGCCGTAGCCGTTCGGCGAAGCCGATGTGGTCGCTGTCGCCATGGGTGAGGATGAGCCCGCGGATGTCGGAGAGCGGACGTCCGATTGCCTCGAGCTCCTGCTGCAGATCTCGCCAGTGCCCCGGCAAGCCGGCGTCGATGAGAGTGATCCCCTCCGGCACATCGATCAGGTACGAGGCGACGATGTCATTGCCCAGACGGTGCAGGTGCGGTGCAAGCTTCATGGTCGCGTCCTTTCTCCGCCATCCGTGTGGCGCTTGTCATGGCTACAGTACGTAGCTATGATGGCTAATGTCAATAGCTACGGAGGTTCGGATGCCCACGCCGGAACGCACGTCCTATCCAGCGATCGTCGCCGCTGGGCGAGAGATCCTCGAAGAGAGCGGCCTGGCCGGCCTGACGATGCAGGCCGTCGCCACGCGCGTCGGAGTGCGCGCACCGTCGCTCTACAAACGGGTGCAGGATCGGGATGCACTGATCGCCGCCGTCGCCGAGGCCGTGGTAGACGAGCTCGCCGTACGCCTAGAGAATGCGGGCGATGACCTCGCGTCCCTCGCGCTGGTCTATCGTGCGCACGCCTACGCCTTTCCGGAGGGGTTCCGCCTGATGTTCACCGCATCCGCCCCGCTGGCCTCGCTCGATCGGGCTGCCGCTCCCGTCATCCGCGCCGCATCCGCACTCGTCGGCGAAGCCGATGCCCTCGATGCCGCCCGTCTCTTCACCGCCTGGGCCACCGGCTTCCTGCAGATGGAACTGTCAGGCGCTTTCCGCCTAGGCGGTGACGTCGATCAGGCGTTCACCTACGGCCTACGCCACCTCCTCACCGCACTCACCCCCCGAACCGCCCCGAGGACGAGCGGATCCCTGCCAGACTGATCCGTGGAAGGGGTTCCATGACCACGCTCACGCACGAGGCCGCACACGACGAAGACAACCCGAAGAAGCCGCATCGGCGGTGGCGCAAGACGAGGATCACCCTCGGAATCATCATCGTCATCGCACTGGTGGTCGCAATCATCGGAGCCATCACCCCCTGGCCGTCCGCCATGGTGATCCGGGCCGTCTTCACTCAGGGCGGCGACGCCACCGCTGCCGAGATGAAAAAGTACGTCCCGGATACGAAGCTCACCGAGACGCTCGACGTCGCCTACGGCGATGACGGCGTCGACACGACGATGGATGTCTTCACTCCAGCATCCGCCACAGGCCCCCTGCCGACCATCGTCTGGATTCACGGCGGTGCATGGATCTCCGGGTCCAAGGAGAACATCGACCCGTACATGCGCATCCTTGCCGCCGAGGGGTACACGACCATCGCCGTGAACTACACGCTCGGCCCGGAGGGCACCTACCCGAAAGCCGTCCACCAGATCAACACCGCACTCGGGTACATCAACGAGAACGCCGATGAGCTGAACGTCGATGCATCCCAGATCGTGCTCGCCGGAGACTCGGCCGGCGGCCAGCTGGCAAGCCAGATGGCGACGCTCATCACGAGCACGGACTACGCCGAGATCATGGGCATCACCCCGTCGCTGTCGTCCGATCAGGTCATCGCGACGGTGCTGAACTGCGGCGTCTACGACCTCGCAGCCCTCGCCGCGCTGGACGGCATCGTCGGTTGGGGCTTGAAGACGTCGATGTGGGCGTACGCCGGCAAGAAGACCTGGGCAGAAGGATCCACGGGCGCGACAATGTCGACCGTGAACTGGGTCACGGAGGACTTCCCGACCACGTATATCTCCGGCGGGAACGGCGATGCCCTCACCTGGTTGCAGTCGATCCCGATGGCGCAGCGCCTGGATGAGCTCGGCGTCGACGTGACGACACTGTTCTGGCCGGCACCCCACGAGCCCGCTCTTCCGCACGAGTACCAGTTCCACCTCGACATGCCGGATGCCCAGACCGCCCTGCAGAAGACCATCGATTTCCTGAACGCGCACACGACCCGCTGACCCTTCACACCTGTTGCGAGTGGCCGGTTGTGGCTCAATTTTCACAAGATTCAGAGCCACAAACGACCACTCGCAAGGTGTCACTGGCGTAACGTTCAGAGCATCATGAGCACAGGCAACGAGCGCGCGCTCGAAGACGGAATCGTCACCGACCTCACCGGACGGATGACCTACGGGTCGTACCTCGAATTGGACAAGCTACTCGATGCGCAGCATCCGGTCAGCACACCGGAGCATCACGACGAGATGCTGTTCATCATCCAGCACCAGACCACCGAGCTGTGGCTGAAACAGCTCCTGCATGAGCTGTCGTCCGCGCGTGACCTGCTGGCCAGCGATGACCTGCGCGAAGCACTCAAGCGCGTCGCGCGCGTCAAACGCATCCAGGACGTCATGACCCAGCAGTGGTCGGTGCTCGCGACCCTCACCCCGACCGAGTACGCGCAGTTCCGCGGAGCACTGGGCAACTCGTCCGGATTCCAGTCCGTGCAGTATCGAGCCGTCGAGTTCGCCCTGGGGAACAAGAACGAGCGGATGCTGTCGGTCTTCCGCGATCACCCAGCCAACCTCGCCCTGCTCACCGTCGAGTTCGAACGGCCCACGCTGTACGACGAGTTCCTGCGATACGCGTCTCGCCGAGGCATCCCGATTCCGACCGAGATCCTCGAGCGCGATGTCCGCGAACCGTACCGGCCGCACGCGTCACTCGTGCCGGCAATCCAGCAGATCTACGAGAACCCGAAGACGCACTGGGATCTCTACGAGGCCTGCGAAGACCTCGTAGACCTCGAGGACAACTTTCAGTTCTGGCGCTTCCGGCATCTGAAGACCGTCACACGCACGATCGGCATGAAGCCGGGAACGGGCGGATCGAGCGGCGTCGATTTCCTGCAGCGGGCGCTGGCGCTGACCTTCTTCCCCGAGCTGTACACCGTGCGCACCGAGATCGGCGTGTGATGCGTGCGGTCACGTACTTCGACGGTGCGGTGCTGCGCGAAGGGACGCTGACGAAGGATGCCAAGGGCATCACGCTGCTTCATTCACCCGCGCCTCAGCACGCGAAGCGACTCGAGGGCGTGCTCACCGGGCTGTTCAGCGACCACCATGTGCACCTGCAGCTCATCGATCCGAGCGCGCTTGCATCGAGCCGACTGGGTAGGGTGATCGACCTGGGCGCGAACGTCGACGTGGTGCGCGATTACGACCTCGCGCTTGAGAACGACGGCATCGAGTGCGAGTACGCCGGCCCCTTCCTGACCGCAGTCGGCGGCTATCCTGCCGATCGGGACTGGGCGCCGGAGGGCGCCGTGCACCAAGTGCAGGATGCCGCGGATGCCGCCACCGTGATCGGCGCACTCGCCGCGGCCGGGGTGAGTTGGATCAAGGTCGTCGGCAACAGCGACGCGGGCCCGGTGCTGGACGACGAGCTGTTCCGCGCTGTGGTTCGCGAAGCCGCCGAGCACCGCCTTCCGGTCGTGGCGCACGCCGAGGGCGCAGGTCAGGTGCAGCGCGTCGCTCACCTTGGCGCATCCCGTCTCGCGCACGCACCATTCACGGAGCGACTCACCGATGACGAGATCGCGGTGCAGGTGGCATCCGTCTCTTGGATCTCGACGATGGCGATCCACGAGGGTGAGGCATATGCGCATGTGGTCGACAACGTGCGCCGTTTCGCGGCAGCCGGTGGAGATCTGGTCTACGGCAGCGATATGGGCAACGGCCCGACCCCGGTCGATCTGCGGGATGCCGAGATCGAGGCGCTGCGCGAGGCAGGTGTAGATGGGGTCGCTCTGCTGACGGCGCTCGCGCCGCTCGAGATCGGGTCGGGCGACCTTCTCCTTCTCCCTGATGGCGACCCTGTGCGCTCCCGCCGTCTCACGATCGCCGATCTGGAGGATTGACATGTCTGATCTGCTCGAGCTCGCCCGTTCGCTGGACGCGCGCGACCCGCTGGCCCGCCACCTCGACGCGTTCGTGGATGCGCCGGGCGTCAGCGCATACCTCGACGGCAACTCCCTCGGCCGCCCGCTGCGCTCGCTTCCCGACCGTCTCGCGTCGTTCGTGCGCGAAGACTGGGGCACGCGTCTGATCCGCTCCTGGGACGAGCAGTGGATGGACCTGCCGATCGAGCTCGGAGACCGGATCGCCGCGCTGTGCCTGGGCGCCGCACCCGGCCAGACAGTCGTCGCCGATTCGACGACCGTGCTGCTGTACAAGCTCATGCGCGCCGCGGTGGCTGCGCGACCTGACCGCAGCGAGATCGTGATCGAGGAGGGCAACTTCCCCACCGACCGCTTCGTCGCCGAGGGCATCGCCGCCGAACGCGGGCTGACGCTGCGCTGGATCTCGGGCGACCCGACGGCGGGCGTGGAGGCATCCGATATGGCGGGGATCGTGTCAGATCAGACCGCGCTGGTCGTGCTCAGCCACGTCGATTACCGCTCGGGCGCCCTGGCCGACATGGCCGCGATCACGGATGCCGTGCATGAGTCAGGCGCGCTCATGATGTGGGATCTGTGTCACTCCGTCGGTGTGATCCCGATCGAGCTCGACGCATGCGGCGTCGACCTTGCGGTCGGCTGCACGTACAAGTATCTGAACGGCGGGCCGGGCTCTCCGGCTTTCGCCTACGTCAACGCCCGTCACCACGGCGCACTCGCCCAACCCATCCAGGGGTGGATGGGGGCGGGCGACGTGTTCGCGATGGGATCCGCTTACGCGCCGGCCAACGGCATCCGTCAGTTCATCAGCGGCACGCCGCCAGTGCTCGGGATGCTGGCGATGCAGGGGATGCTCGACCTGATCGAAGATGCGACGATCGCAGCCGTGCGCGAGAAGTCGATGACCCTCACGGATCTTGTGGTGCGGGCGTTCGATGAGGAACTCACTGCCTCAGGCGTGCGACTTCTCAGCCCGCGCGATGCCGAGAGACGCGGCGGCCATGTGACGATCGGGCATCCGGACTTCGCCGAGGTGACGAAGACCCTGTGGGCGGATGGGGTGATCCCGGATTTCCGATTCCCCGATGGCATCCGTCTCGGGCTGTCGCCGTTGAGCACGTCATATGCCGAGGCGGTGGCTGGGGTGCTGGCCGTGCGCGACGCGCTAAGGGGGTGATGGGGTCGCCCTAGGATGAGAGGCGATGAACAACGCCGATGAGGACAAGAGCTGCGGCCCCGGCTGCACGTGTGGGGCACCTGCCCGCGACCAGTTTCTGACGCTGGGCGCGACCGTGACGGCGAGCATCCCTGCACCCGTCGCTCCATCAGCCGATCGGCATCCGATCGCCCAGGCAGAGATTCCTGCCGGAACTTTCCTGATGGGTGATTCCTCCGGCGATCAGAACCACGGCGATGGAGAGACGCCTCGGCACGAGGTGACGTTGCCCGCGTTCTCGATCGACGCGACCGCCGTCACGAACGACGCCTTCGCCGCGTTCATCGCGGCGACCGGGTACCTGACCGAGGCGGAGACGTTCGAATTCTCTGCCGTCTTCCACCTGGCCCTCGCCGCTGCGGAAGAGGACGTCCTCGGCCAGCCGCCTGGGACCCCCTGGTGGTTCGGAGTCCGCGGTGCCGACTGGGCGCACCCCGGTGGGCGCGAGTCCAGCATCGACGGCCTTGGCGACCACCCGGCCGTACACGTCAGCTGGAATGACGCGGTCGCCTACTGCGAGTGGGCCGGCCGACGGCTGCCCACTGAGGCTGAGTGGGAGTACGCGTCGCGCGGCGGTCTGCACGCCGCCAAATATCCGTGGGGTGACGACGAGGTCGATGCCGGTGGGTGGAGGGCGAACATCTTCCAGGGCTCCTTCCCCCGCGAGAACACATTGGAAGATGGGTTCCTCACCACGGCGCCCGTTCGCTCGTTCCAGCCCAACGGATTCGGCCTCTGGCAGACGGTCGGCAACGTCTGGGAATGGTGCGCCGACTGGTACGACCCGACCTACTACGAGCGCTCTCCCGGGGCCGCGCCGAAGGGTGCAGAGGTAGGAAACTCCCGCGTCCTCCGCGGCGGGAGCTACCTGTGCCACATCTCGTATTGCAACCGGTACCGCAACTCGGCACGCTCCCAAAACACTCCCGATTCCTCGATGGGCAACGCCGGATTCAGGACGGTGGGATTGTGAGTCCTCGCGAACGCTTCCCCGCGGCCGTGTATCGACACGGAGCGGAGCCCGATGCGCGCTTCACCTTCGCGAACGAACGCACCTTCCTCGCGTGGACTCGGACCGCACTCGCTCTCGTCGCCGCAGGCGTGGCGCTCGAACTCCTCGGACTTGATCTGCAGCCCACGCTCAAGCTCGCCGCATCCCTCGTCCTGATCGGCACCGGCATCGTCACCCCTGCACTCGCATGGGTCGGCTGGATCCGCAGCGAACGGGCGCTGCGACTGGGCAACCCGCTCCCGGCTTCGCTGCTGGCGCCGTTGGCAGGACTCGCGGTGACTCTCTCGGGAGTGCTGATCCTCATCGCAACGCTGGTGTGATGGCGCTTTACGACCCAGGCTTGCAACCCGAGCGCACCGAATTGGCGTGGCGCCGCACAGCGCTCGCAATCGCTGTCGGTTCACTGGTGAGCATGCGTGTGTTGCCCGTCATGCTCGGATCCGCACTGTGGATGCTCCTCGGCGTCGCCGGAATGATCATCGCCGCGCTGATGTGGCTCGCCGCCCGGGCCCGCTACCGCAGCGGATACCGCGCACTCCACGACAACGAGGGCAAGGTCGCACTACCCGACGGCAGTTTGATCGCGGTGACAGCCCTGTTCAGCATCGGCGTAGGCCTGGTCGCCCTCGCCGCAGTGATCGTCACTGTTGCTCCTTGACCCGCTGCTCGGCGCGCTGCAGACGCGCGCCGTTGAGAACGCCGTCGACCTCGGTCACGACATATGCGCGACGGGCGAACCTGTCGATCTCGGTGAAGCGTGCGGGCAAGGTCAGCGAAGAGACGTTGTCACGCTCTTACGCATGACGGCCGTCCGCCCGCACTTCAGAAGGTGCGGTGCGTGAAGCGTCCTCCGAGCAGTGTGGCCGCGACCGGCATGTCGCGGAGCTCATCGCGGGCGCAGGCATTCGGATCGCGGTCGATGATCACCAGGTCGGCCGGCTGACCGACCTCGAGTGTCGAGCGTGCGGATGATGCGAGCGCGACGTCGAGTGGCAGTCGCTGCTCTGGATGCCAGGAATCGCGTTCTCCTCGGCTGCGAGAAGTGGCAGCGCTGATCGAGATCCATGGATCAAGAGGCGCGACCGGCGCATCCGATCCCAGTCGCAGCTCTGCACCGGAGCGGTGCAGTGATCCGAACGCGAACGCGTGAGCAGTGCGGCCTGCCCAGTGATGGTCGGCGACATCACGGTCGTCCATCGCGTGTTCCGGCTGGATGCTGGCTGCAAGGCCCAACTCGGCGAAGCGGGAGAAATCGTCCTCACGAACCAGCTGCGCATGCTCGATCACACCCTGCATGCCGAGCTCCGCAAAGGTGTCGAGTACCTCGCTGTTCGCGCGATCACCGATCGCGTGCACAGCTGCTTCGATGCCCGCTTCGCGGGCGCGCTCCAGTAGCCGCCGCAGCTCCGGGAGAGGAACGCTCTCCATCCCGCACACGTGCGGGTCTGCCGGGTCAAGTCCGGGGTACGGATCCCAGCACCATGCGGTGCGGGTGTTGAGCGAGCCGTCAACGACGACCTTGAGCCGGCCGAACGTCGCGAGCCCCTGGTCGTCAAGCGCATCACCGGTGCGCAATCCAGCCGCAATAGCCTCTTCCAGACGATCAGGCCAGACCGCCGTATCCACCCGCAGGCTGGTGAGCCCGTTCGCGATGCGCTCACGCCACTCGGCGACATTGTCTGTCGTCTCGAACTCGACGATCCCGACGACGCCTCGAGCGGCCGCTGCCTGAGCAGCCTCCTGGTAGGCCTCGAAGGGCAAGTCGGATGCCGTGTCGAAGGAGTGCAGAAGTTCGATCCACGGCCCCTCACGCAGGACGCCGGTGGCGTCGATCTTGACGTCGAGGTGTGCGGCTGCGGCCGAGTTGAACCACCCACAGTGCAGGTCGCCGCTCACCAGCACGACCGGTACATCGCTGATGACCGCGTCGAGGGCTGCGAGCGTCGCGGGCTCCGACCAGAGGCCGTCTCGGAAGCCGTAGCCCATCAGCATCCCGCCGATCAGCGAAGCTCCGCCTGCGCGAGCGCGGATGACCGTGTCAAGCACGTCCTGCGCACTGCGCGTCTCGGTAAGGTCGATCCGACGCAGGCGAGTCACGTGCTGAGTGAAGTGCACGTGCGAGTCCCACAGGCCAGGGCCGATCCAGCGACCCGAGACATCGACGACCTCGCCTGCCGTCTCTACTGAGCCGGCCAGTCCAATCTCCGCGATCACGCCATCACGAATCACGACGTCGACGGGCTCTGCACCATAGGGACGGGCACCACGCAGGGTAAGGATGTCAGTCACGAACGGTTCTCCTCTGTGTGGGTCGCATCGGTGCGGGTCGCGGCCATACGCGCGGCGAGTGGTGGGTTGAAGTACGGGCCGGGCTTGCCCAGTGCATCGATGACGCGGTCAATGACCTCGGCAGGTTTGTCCTGGCTCATCTTGTCTTTGGCCTCGAAGCGCTCGACACGCATCCGGAAGCCGACTGTGCCGCGCACGATGCGTTCGGCGTAGGCGGCATTCTCCAGCGTACGGTTCATCAGGTAGGGCTCCGGCAGCGGGTTCTCGAAGTGCGCGACGAGCTTCTCCAACACCTGCAGGTTCTCCTCATCGGAGAGGATCTCTGGGGTGCCGTAAAGGTGCGCGACAACGAAGTTCCACGTCGGCACCGCCGGTGAGGAGTCATACCATCCGGGCGAGACGTAGCCCTGCGGGCCGTAGATGATGACCATCGCCTCGTGTCCGCCGAGTTCGTGCAAACGCTCGTCCGGACGGCCGACATGGCTCAGCAGCACGAAGCCGTCGGCATCCTCATCGAGCAGGATCGGATAGTGCGAGGCGACGAGGCCCTTCCCCGGGACGAAACTGACGATGCTCGCCCACGGGTTCTCACGCACCAGAGAACGGATGGCGTCGACGTCGTCGAGTTCGTAATCGGGGTTGGGCCTCATCGGTGGTCTCCTCGTGCTGGTTATGCAGTGAGCGGGGCGATCTCGTGGCGGTGCGGCGCACCGAAGCGGTGCGCCGAGATCGACACGGCCTGCTCGCGCAGGAACGGCAGCAGTTCGATCCTGCCAGCAGACACGACCGGGCCCGCGTATACCGCGACCGCGGGCGAGCCGCCGGTGTGCGCCGCGACCGCTGCGGCGTTGCCGCCCACGAGACGGATGCGCCCTCCAGTCTCAGCGAGGCGTGCGGCGCGGGCGCCCCATGCTGCGGCATCTTCGACGGCGACACCGACACTCTCGCCAGAAAGCCAGGTGTGGACGGATGCGGGAAGTTCGGTGTCGGTGCTGACGCTGAGCCGGGAACCCGCACGGACACCGGCCGCGATCACGCGAATCGCCTGAGCGGCGCTCGCCTGCTCGAGACGAATCGTGACCGGCATGACGTCGTAGCGCAGGGCGTTCTGCTCGGTGATGAGGCCGGTCGCATCGCGCACGGCACCGAACTCGTTACTCCATGCCGCGACATCTGTGGAGAGAGCGCCCTGCAACCAGGCGGTGTCAGCATCCCCTGCATCCTTCGCCGAGGCAAGAGCCGCCAGCGCGGCCTGGGAGACGGCATCCTTCGGAGCATCGGCGGTGACCGGGGCGTCTTCCCAATCGGACAGACCGATCAGGTAGCTCGGACCGCCGGCCTTGGTCCCGGCGCCGACGGCGGCCTTCTTCCAGCCGCCGAAGGGCTGACGCTGCACGATGGCGCCCGTGGTGCCACGATTCACGTAGAGGTTTCCGGCCTGCACGTTCGCGAGCCACTGCGCGATCTCGCCGTCGTCCAGGGAGTGCAGCCCCGAGGTGAGGCCGTAGTCGATGGCGTTGACCATCGCGGTCGCCTCATCGAGCGTCTTCGCGGTCATGATGCCGAGCACCGGGCCGAAGTACTCGGTGAGGTGGAAGGGCGAGCCGGCAGCGACACCCTCGCGGATGCCCGGACGCCACATCTTGCCCTCGTCGTCGAGCTTCTCGGGCTCGATGACCCACTTCTCGCCGGGCTCCAGCGTGGTGAGCGCGTGCAGGAGCTTACCGTCGGCCGGACCGATCAGCGGTCCGATGCGGCTGGACCCGCCCCACGGCTGTCCGACCTGGTACGAGCCGACCGCGTCGATGAGCTGACGACGGAACCGCCCGCTCTGCGCGGCCGAGCCGACGAGTATGACGAGGGATGCCGCGGAGCACTTCTGCCCGGCGTGACCGAACGCCGAGTAGGCGACGTCCTTGGCTGCGAGATCGAGGTCGGCGTGCGGGGTGACGATGATCGCGTTCTTGCCGCTCGTCTCGGCGAGCAGCGGCAGGTCGGGGCGGAAGCTGCGGAACAGCTCTGCCGTCTCGTAGCCGCCGGTGAGGATGACGCGCTCGACAGCCGGGTCGCTGATGAGGTGCTGACCCAGTTCGCGGCCATCGAGCTGTACATACTGCAGCACCTCACGCGGGACTCCCGCTTCCCACAGCGCCTCGATCATGACCGCGCCGGAGCGACGTGCCTGACGGGCCGGCTTGATGATCACGGGAGAGCCGGCGGCGAGCGCGGCAAGCGTGGAGCCGGCGGGGATGGCGACAGGGAAGTTCCACGGCGGCGTGACGACGGTGAGACCTGCGCTCTTGTGCGTCGCACCGTCGATCGCCTCGATGCGCTTGGCGCTCTCGGCGTAGTAGTGCGCGAAGTCGATGGCCTCTGAAACCTCAGGATCACCCTGCTCGAGCACCTTGCCGCACTCGGCACCCATCACCTCGAGGAGGTCGGCGCGACGAGCCTCGAGAACATCACCGGCACGGTGCAGGATCTCCGCCCGACCGGCGGCGCCGAGTGCTCGCCAGGCCTCACCTGCTGCGGTGGCGGCGGAGATGACGGCGTCGAGGGATGCGGCGTCCGACAGTGTGTGGGTGCGGACTGTTTCCTCGCCGAGGCTGGAGCCTTCCATGCGGGAACGAATCGCATCGCCCCATGCGCGGTTCGCCTTCAGGCTCGGGTCGGTGTCGGGGGCATTGTCGAACTCGTCACGCGGGGACGGCGCAGGCTCGGCGCTGCGATCCTGCGTGCGGTTCGGGCCTGGAACCTCGGCCGGCATCGATGCGATTGAGGCGAGGAAGCGGTCCCGCTCGCGGGCGAACAGAGCGGGCTCATCGTCGAGTTCGAATACCGCAGACATGAAGTTGTCGGTGGAAGCGCCTTCTTCGAGTCGGCGGATCAGGTAAGCGATCGCGACGTCGAACTCGGTCGGGTGCACGACAGGCGTGTAGAGCAGCAGCGAACCGACGGTGCGGCGGACGACGGTCGCCTGCGCGGTGGCCATGCCCAGCAGCATCTCGAATTCGATGCCGGCCGTCGCTTCGCGCTTGTTCGCGAGCAGCCAAGCGAGGGCAATGTCGAACAGGTTGTGCCCGGCGATGCCGATTCGTACGTTCTGCACGTGCTCCGGACGCAGTGCGTAATCGAGTACGGCCTTGTACGAGGCATCCGAAGCCTCCTTGCTGTGCCACGTCGCGAGCGGCCAGCCGTGGGTCTCGGCATCCACCTGCTCCATCGGCAGGTTCGCACCCTTCACGACCCGGACCTTGATCGGTGCCCCGCCGGCGGACACGCGAGCGGCAGACCACTCCTGCAGGTGGATCATCGCGCCGAGGGCGTCCGGCAGGTAAGCCTGCAGCACGATGCCAGCCTCAAGACCGCGGAACTCCTCGCGGTCGAGGATCGAGGTGAAGACCGCGATCGTGAGGTCGAGGTCCTTATACTCCTCCATGTCGAGGTTGATGAACTTTCCGCCGCGGCTCTTGGCGATCCGGAACAGCGGGACGAGAGCGTCGGCGGCATGCCGGACGGCCTCGTCGAACGCCCACGGGCTGTGCGGGGCAACGGTGGATGAGACCTTAATGGAGACGTAGTCGACGTCATCGCGTTCGAGGAGTCGTCGGGTGCCCTCCAGTCGGCGGGCAGCTTCTTCTTCGCCGAGGATCGCCTCTCCGAGGAGATTGATGTTCAGGTGCACGCCCTCGTCCGCACGAATGCGGCGAATCGCCTTGCCGAGCTTGGCATCGGTGGCGTCGACGATGAGGTGCCGGACCATCCCGCGGAGCACGCGACGGCTGATCGGCACAACGATTCCGGGGAACGCCGGAGCCAGCGCACCGCCGATACGGATGAGACCACGCAGCGCCAGCGGGAGGAACTTCGGAGTGAGCGGCACCAGGCCTCGCAGGTTGAGGGCCGCGACCTTCAGATCTTCCGGGCGCACCACACCATCGACGAAACCGACGGTGAAGTCGAGACCGTTCGGGTCGCTGAGCACGCCAGCGAGACGCTTGGCGGCAGTGTCGCTTGGCACCTCGCGACTCTCGACGAGCCAGTGCTGTACGAGCGCGATCGCGTCGTCTGAGAGCGCTGCGAGCTCAGCGTTGCCGGTCGGGGTGGATGTCATCGGGTTCATCGGGTTTCCTCACTCCAGAGCGCGGTGGAACCGCGAGTCTTGATCTCAGTGTGGAGCCGCACTACCCTTCGTGAAAAGCAAGCGTTTACGATAGTTAATATTCGGTTTTCTCGATGATTGTGAGGCGCTCCATGTTCGAGCTTCGACGACTGCGCCTGCTGCATGAATTGGCCCTGCGTGGCACCATCTCGGAGGTTGCCGCAGCCCTCGCGTACAGTCCGTCCACGGTGTCGCAGCAGCTCGCACAACTCGAGCGTGAGGCCGGAGTTTCGTTGCTCGAACCCGACGGTAGGCGCGTCAGGCTCACGACACAAGGGCGTCTGCTCGCCGCGCACGCGGCGCGCGCTCTGGAACTGGACGAGGCCGCACGCGCCGAGCTGTCGTCTTCGCAGCAGATTCAGGAGCGGGTGCGGATCGCCGTCATGCCCACAGCCGCCGAGGCCCTGGTGCCGCCAGCGCTGACCCTGCTCGCCGAGCGGATGCCGGACCTCCGCGTGGAGATGGTGGAGATGGCTCCTGAGGAAGGGCTGTTCGAACTGCAGGCGCGGGGCTTTGACCTCGTGGTCGCCGAGCAATACGCCGGGTACACACGTGAACTGCGCGACGGAATCGATCGCACACTGCTCGGACCTGACCCGGTGCGCCTGGCCGTACCTCCGACATCCTCGGCTACCGAGCTTGCCGACCTGCACGATCGGCCGTGGGTGATGGAACCCAAGGGAGCCGCCGTGCGGGAATGGACGATGCAGCAGTGCCGTGCCGCTGGTTTCGAACCGGATGTGCGATTCGAGGCGACCGACCTGATCGCGCATACGCGCCTGGTCGCCGCCGGTCACGCGGTGGCGATGCTGCCCGATCTCGTCTGGACCGGAGACCGCTCCTCGGTGCGGCTGCTCGAGTTGCCAGGGTCGCCCGTGCGCGAGATCTTCGCGGCGACCCGCTCGTCTTCGCGCGACAACACCGCGGTCACGGCGGTGCTCACTGCAATGACGGAGGCTCTCGCCGCGCACGTGCCTCGGTGAATGGTGCCGCACGAACTCGCCAATGTTTCGCCACGTGTCGCCTGCGTTTTCATGTCGCGCACGCCCGATCTACTCTTGCCAGATCAGTTCCCGACCAGAGGAGATCACCGTGTCCACCCCACTCCACCGCCTTTCACCCCTCGAGGTGACGGAGCGTGCGGCGTGCATGTGCGACCACGGAGATGTCTGCTCTTCATTCACACCGGGCCATGCGCTGCACCTGATCCAGGCACGCCTCGCGTCAGCGACATCCAGCGAATGGGTCGACGGAATCGTCGAATCAGCGGATGCCGTGAGCGGCGACCTGATCGTGCGGGATCTCGACGGCACCGCGCACGCACTGTGGAACGGTTCGGGGGCAGCTCTCGAGGCTGCCGCAGGCACGCCGGTGGCGCTACACCCTCGCTATCACGTGCTCGCCGTCGGGCGCGTGCAGTTCAACGTCGCATCGGTCTGACCCGACTCGCGTTCCGAATGTGAGGGTTGCTCAGGCAGCCGCCATCATCATGTTCTTCATGTCCATGCAGGCGTCCATGCAGGCCTTACAGGACTGAGCACACATCTTGCAGACCTCGCTGTGATCCGCGTGCTCCATGCAGGAGTCCATGCACAGCTGGCACATGGCGATGCAGGCGTCGAGCATCGACATCATCACGGCGGGTGTCATGCCCTGCATCCGCATCATCGATCGCATCATCGTGTTGCACATGTCCGCACAGTTCATACACGCGGGGGCGCAGTCCATCATCTGCACCGAGCAGATAGTGCAAGCCTGCTCGCAGGCGGAGCAGGCATCCATACAGGCCTGCATGACCGCCATATCCATCATTTCCATGCCGGGCATCGACTTCATGTCCTGTGACATGGCGCCCATCATCATCGAGTCCATCGCACACCGCTTCCCTCAGATTCGGGGCGGGCAGGTGACCCGCCTGACGCCAGATTAGTCCTCCGATGCGGTTACGTCGATGGGGGTGGCACAACCGGCGCAATGCCGAATGTGCCACCCCCATCCTCGCCTGTTATTCCGCGGCAATCAGCCTCTGCCAATGCTGTTCCGACATCTCCGGTGCGGCATCCGGAAACTCGATCAGCGCCTCTCGAATCGACCCGGTGAATCGGGCCGGCCGCTCGTACAGCGACGAGACAGGTGACGGATAGTTGTAACCCACCTGCAACGACAGGCAGCCGAGCCCCGCAGGCATGAGCGAGGGAAGCTCCTGCGTCTGAGCATCCACACCGTCATACGCCAAGGTCGCTACGGCCTTGCCCTCACGCCGCTGCAAAGTCAGCGACACTTCGGTGGTGCCCGCCGGTGCGGGAGGCGCACTCACAACGGTGTGTTCCCCCGCCCTGTTCAGGTCGAATACAGCCTTGCCGTCGTCCATGAACAGCACGAATCCGGCTGCGCGACGACCGTAGGAGACAAGCACTCCGCTCTCCTGCCCCACGAAGTTGCTCAGCTGCACGGTGATCCGGAACTCTCGATCACCGAACCCCGGCGCGGCAGATCCATTCGGCAGCCGCGCACCAGGCAGCATCCGATAGCTAGCGCGTTCGCGAACCAGGTCTCGGGACTGCACTCGTGTCTGCATCCGGTCGTCGAGCGGAAGAACGCCGTGCCGCTCCGCTTCTTCCCACCATGCGTCGACGAGGGACTGCGTCAGCTCCGGATGCTGCGCGGAGACGTCCGCGACCTCGTTGAAGTCCTCCCGAATCGCGTACAGCTCCCATCGATCCGCATCGTAATCTGCACCCGGCTCGTGATTCGCGATCGCCTTGTAGCCGTCCTTGACGATGCCCCGGTACCCGGCGGTCTCGAAGTACTGCGTGGACCGGGTGCCTTCGGCATCGGGGTCCGCGAGTGAGTATGCAAGCGAGGTGCCGTCGAAGTCTTCGAACGCCGCACCGCGGAATGACTCGGGAACATCGACGTCGATCGCCTGGAGAATCGTCGGCACGAGATCTGTCACGTGATGGAACTGGTGCCGTACCTGCTCGGCGCGCTGCACATGCCCTGGCCAGTGCACGATGAGAGGCGCGCGAACCCCGCCACCATAGGTGTACTTCTTGTACATCTTCAGCGGCGTGTTCCCTGCCTGCGCCCACCCCGACGGGTAGTGGTTGTGCGTCAGTGGACTGCCCAGGTCGTCGATCATCGCCAGGCTGTCCTCGAAGCGATCCTCGAGACCGAGGAAGTAGCGGTACTCGTTGGCAGAGCCGTGCGGGCCGCCTTCACCACTGGCGCCGTTGTCGGAGAGCAGCACGACGAGCGTGTTCTCCGTCAGCCCCTGTTCCTGAAGGAACGCCAGGAGCCGTCCGATCTGCGCGTCGGTGTACTCCATGAATGCGGCGAAGACCTCTTGCATGCGCGCATAGAGCCGCTTCTGGTCATCACTGAGTCCATCCCATGCCGCTACGCCAGGGTTCGCTGGCGGGAGCTCGGTGCCTTCTGGGACGATCCCGCGCTCGATCTGGCGGCGCAGGATTCGTGCGCGTTCCTCGTCCCACCCGTGGTCGTATGCTCCTTGATATCGGGCGATGTAGTCCTTCGGCGCCTGATGCGGCGCGTGGCCTGCTCCGAACGCAAGGTGGAGATAGAAGGGTCGTTCCGGGGTCGCGCTGACGTGATCTGCGAGGTAGCGTCGCGACCGGTCGACCAGGTCGGCACTCACGTGGTACTCCGGGTCCTCTGGCAACTCGGCGTAGTGCTGGTCCTCCCAGACTTCGGGAGCCCACTGGTCTTCCTCACCACCGAGGAAGCCGTAATACCGGTCGAAACCGCGGCCGGTCGGCCACTGTTCAAAGGGGCCGGCCTGCGTCATCTGCGACGGCGGGGTGAGGTGCCATTTGCCAACGGCATAGGTGGCATACCCCTCCTCTTTGAGGATCTCCGGGAGCATCGGCACTTCGCGCCGTACCGCTCCGCGGTATCCGGGGAATCCGCTGTCGAAGTCCGCGAGGAACCCCACCCCGACCGCATGGTGGTTGCGCCCAGTGAGCAAGGATGCCCGGGTCGGCGAGCACAGGGCCGCGACATGGAAGTTCGAGTACCTCGCGCCACCTTCGGCAAGGCTGTCGATGTGCGGCGTCGCGATCGACGAACCGTAGCAGCCGAGCTGCCCGAAGCCCACGTCGTCCAGGACGATCGTGATGACGTTCGGCGCCCCCTCGCGTGCGCCGCGGGATTGTTCCCACGCCGGAGTCGAGTCGGCGACCGTGCGTCCGATGGTGCCGCCGAAACTCGTGTTCGATTCGTTGCTCATGGTTCTTTCTGTCTTTCCTGCAGAGGATGAAGGACTGCGCCCGCTCTGACACGACGGAGACGGCGAGCATGCACCCGCCGCCTCCGTTTCAGTCGTGGAGTCGCTACGTGCCTACTCGGCGGCGCCGCTCTGCGCTGCCTTCAGCAGAGCAAGCCCTTCCTCGAGCAGATCGTCGATGGGCGGGGCCTCCGGGTAGACACCCGCGTTGACGAAGAACTCCGCGCTCGCCTTGAGCGCGTCGCTCGTCTCTCCCGACTCGACCCCACCGATGGCCTCGTCGATGTCGAACCAGGTGCGCGCGGTGACCTCCCACTCGGCCTGCTCCTCCGAACCGGTAATGGCGTACGTCTCGTAATAGTCGAGCATGTACGCGACGGCCTTCTCATGGTTCTCCGTGATGAACGCAGTGGCCCGTGTCGTGGCACGCACAAATGCCTCTGCATCCTGCGGACGTTCCTTCAAGAACGTCGGCGTCACCACGATCGCCGATGTCACTGCCACGCCCGCTTCCTCGGCGTCGCACACCGGCACGTAGGTTTCCGGGTCCTCGAGGAGCGGCCAGGCCGGGGTGACCCAACTGTTGACGACGTCGACCTGCCCAGAGATGATCGCCTGCACAACGGCGCCGCCATCCAGCGGGACCATCTGAACGTCCTCAGCAGGAACGCCTAGCCATTCCGCGCATCCGCGCATCACCTGCTCGGCAAGTGAGTTCTGCGAGGTTGCGACGGGGTGCGTGCGCAACACCTCGGCCGGGTCGGATCCCTTCAACACATCAGCGGTCATGAACATGATGTGGTTCGGGTCTTCACGCATCATGAGCCCTGCGGGGATTAGACCAAAGGTGTTCGCACCGGTGAGGGCTGGCGGGGCACCGAGCCATCCGGCCTGCCATTCATTCGCTGCCCCCGCAGCCAGTGACGCCGGGCCGCTCGCATAGTTCTCAATCGTGACGTCGAGCCCTTCATCCTCGAAGAAGCCCTCCTCTTCGGCGATGAAGAACGGCAGGCCCGCACCGTTCGGCTGCGACGCGAGCGTGATCTTCGCGGGGCCATCCTGCTCGTCAGCGCTGGGTGAGGATGTGCAGCCGGCGAGCGCGACCGCGAGGGCGGTCGATGCGCCGAGTACCGCGACGGTGCGGCGGGTGAGGTGCTTCATGTTGTTCGTTCTCCATTCGGGGTGGGTATCGCAGGTGCGCTCCGTGAGCGGGTGGCTCACGGCATGCGCAGTCTCAATTTCCGTGCAGGTGCTGCCAGATGCGTTCGCGGAGCGAGTTGAAATCGGAGTCGCTCATCGCGGTCTCGATCGACATGCCCTTCCACGCGCTGTTCGGATCGACCCGGTACTCGTGGGCGATGCGTCCCGGTCGCGCAGACATCACGATGATGCGGTCGCCGAGGTAGACGGCTTCTTCTACGCTGTGCGTGACGAACAGGATCGTCGAACTGATGCGCGCACGCAGCTTCGCCATCTCGTCCTGCATCCGCGTACGGGTCTGCGCATCAAGTGCGCCGAACGGCTCATCCATGAAGAGCAGCGGTGGCTCCAGCACGAGGGCGCGGGCGATCGCGACACGCTGCTGCATGCCGCCGGAAAGTTCGCTCGGGTACGCGCCCTCGAACCCGGTCAGCTTCATGTTCTCGACCTGCTCGGCAACCGGAGCCACGCGATCGTTCTTGCGCACCCCCCTCGCCTTCAGTCCGAAGCCGATGTTCTGCTCGACCGTCATGTTCGGGAAGAGTGCGAACTGCTGGAAGACGACGCTGCGGTCTGGGCCAGGCTCTGTCGCCAGCTTCCCATCGACAAAGATCTCGCCCTCGGTGGCCGACTCCAAGCCACTCGCGATCATCAGCAGTGTGGACTTGCCACAGCCCGACGGCCCGACAATCGTGACGAACTCGCCCTCCGCGACATCCAGATCCGTCGGAGAAAGCGCATCGACTTCTCCCCGTTTTGTCTGGAACCGCTTCGTGACGCCGCGCACGGAGAGTTTTGCTGTGGGCTCACGTCGATCAGTCATCGTCGTTTCGAACCTTTCCTGTGTGATTTCGCGCTGGTCAGTCATTGCTTTTCCTCCAGGGTGTGGAGCGGCGTCCGACGATGTTGACGATCCAGTCGATCAACGCACCGGTGATCCCGATCGCGATCATGCCGGCCATCACGACACGGACATCGCCCGTTTCTTGCCCTTGGATGATGAGGAATCCGACGCCTTGGGTGCCACCGATCATCTCGGCGGCCACCACAGCCATCCAGCCGTTGCTCACTGCGACGCGGATTCCGGTGAAGATCGACGGCACGGCGACCGGGGTGAGCACCTGAGTGATGAGTCGGACGGGGCCAGCACCGAGGTTGATCGCGGCTCGCGGCAACCGCGGGTCGACGTTCACGATGCCGACCTGAGTGCTGATGACCACGGCCGGGAAAGCGGCGACGAAAACGATGAAGGCGGCGCTTGTCTGCCCCGTTCCCATCCACAGGATCGCCAGCGGGATCCACGCGAACGGCGGGATGTAGCGGAGGAACTCGAACATGGGTGTGAATGCCTCACGCACCCAGGTGATCGCACCGAACGCGATGCCGATCGGCACGCCGATGACGACCGCGATCAGGAATCCAGTGCCCCATCGCGTCAATGATGACAAGACGTGCGCTGGCAGGCTCAGACCGGCGAGCGGCTGCACCATGAGGGAGAAGAAGGTTTGCGCCACCTCGACCGGCCCAGGCACGAGGTGCGGGCCGATGACGAGGCTGGCCGCCGCCCAGACGAGGAGGAACAGGGCGAGGGAGACGATCACCCAGAGCGGCGAAACCGCCGTAGATGAGCGCTTCGCGATCGGACGAATGATCGAACGTGTCGTCGTCAGAGAAGTCATGCCGGGCCTCAGTTCTTCGCCCAGGGCGCGATGACCTTCGACAGGCGGAGCATCAACGCCGAGAAGAGAATGCCGAGCGCTCCGATCACCGCCATCGACGCGAGCATGGTCGGGGTGTCCAGGGCTCTGGACGAGTTCAGTGCCATAAAGCCGAGCCCCGCCGTCGCGGCAAGGAGCTCGGCCGCGATGAGCGCCGTCCAGGCATTGCCGAGGGCGATACGAGCTCCGGCAAGCAAGGTGGGAAGGCAGGCGGGGAGAACAACGCTGGTGAGCGTCCGTCGCCCTGCGCCGAGCGTTTTTGCCGCGCGTAGAAGCAGCGGGTCCACGGAACGCACGGCATCCATCGAGTTCACCGTCCACGGCACGAAGGCTGCGATGAACACGATGAACACTCGCGCGCTGTCATCGATGCCCAGCCACACGAGCGCGATGGGGATCCACGCGATGGGAGAGATCGATCGGAGCATTTGGAAGATGGGGAACGTGAGGTTTCGCACGGTCGCTGACCAGCTGATGCCCACGCCGAGGATGATGCCGAAGACGCCTGCCAGCAGCCATCCGGACAGCACGATCTGCACGCTCGACCAGGCGTGACCCCAGATGGTCTCCCCGAGATACGGTGTGGTGCTGAGTGTGACGATGCGCTGGAACACGGCCTCCGGGCTCGGCAACGAAAGCGGAGACACCAGATGCAGCTGTGTCGTCGCGAGATGCCAGAGGAGGATCGCGGCGACAGCCGCGCCCGCTCCCACCAGCACTCGTCGGCGGATGCTGCTCGTTTGCGTCAGCGCATTCACGCGCCTCAGCCGAGCACCCTTGCTCATCATCACGACTCCCTCTTGTTGTCTTCGGAGTGACGTTTATGATGAAAGCACACATATCTTGTCTACGGCAAGTTATTGTAGATCTCACTCCCATCACGAACCGGAAGAACGAGATAATGGCCGTTATGAACCTCGCCGCAGTAGCTCGTGCTCAAAACGCCGCGCGCGTGCTGCGCCCCACAGAGGTCCGCGGTACGAATTCGTCTGTGATCCTGCGCCTGCTGATCGAGAATGGTCCGATGCCCCGCGCCGAGATCTCCACGATTCTGGGGCTGAGCCAAGGAGCCGTCACCCGAATCGTCGCCGACCTCGCAGAGCAGGGCCTGGTCGAAGAGGGCGCCAGCGTGAGCGCGAACTCTCCCGGTCGACCGCGCGTGCCTGTCGGCATCATTGCGGAATCACGTCTGAGCGTCGGCGTGCATATCGGTGTCCACTTCATCCATGCGGCGCTCACCAACCTCGGCGGGGAGGCTGTCGAGAGCCGGCGAATCGCACATGACGGCACCCCCGAGAACGTGATTGCGCTCTGCGCCGAACTCATCGATAAGTTGCGCGCCCTCGCGACAGCACCCCTGCTCGGGATCGGCGTGATCTCCGGCGGGTGGGTCGAACCTGAGACCGGCATCATCCACCGCCATGGCCTGCTGAATTGGCGCGACGTGCCGCTGCGAGCGGAGCTCACGCGACGCACCGGCGTGGACGTTCTGGTCGAGACCAGCGCTCGCGCTCACGCAGTGGCCGACATTCTGTATGGCAACGCACACGGCCATGCCGACTTCGCCCACGTCTTCATCGGGCACGTCGTAGAGGCATCGCTGGTCGTCGGCGGACGAGTGCACGCCGGGCCACATGGACTCGGTGGCGCTCTCGCAAGCTGGGTCGTCGACGACGGAACAGGGCGCGTGAGCACTGCAGGAAAGGTTGTCAGCGACGGTGCAGTGATCGCCAAGGCGGAGGCCTCCGGGCTCGTCCCGGCAGGCTCCTCCTTCGAGGATGTCCTCGCGCTCGCCACCGAGTCCACACCGGAATCCGATGCGGCGACGGCATTGCTACATGAGCGTGCGTATCGATCGGGGCAACTCACCGCAGCACTCACCGACCTGGTGGGCATCAGCCTGCTCATCTTCAGCAGTGGTGTCGTCTCCTTGGAGTCATCCATCGATCACATTCGAGCTGGCATCGAGCACGCTCGGCCCGGTTTGCCCGTCCCCGAGATCCGCACCGAAGCGAACCTCGGCGCAACACTGACGAGGGCTGCGTCATCCGTTGTTCTCACGACAGTTCTCTGACGATCAAGGCGCAAAATCACGCGGAAACGGTGCCGGATTGACAGCCGCAACAGTCGCAGGGAATACTCGGCTTGAACGTCGAATAGATCGATCTACTAATACTGGTCACGGAGGACCCGAAATGACGACACGAGCAGCAGTGATGCCCCACCTCGGCACGATTGAGATCCAGAATCTCCCAGACCGTGCGCCCAGCGGCAGAGAGGTCGTCGTTCGCATCGAAGCGGTCGGAATCTGTGGCTCGGATGCCGCGTACTACAAGGTCGGATACATCGGCGACTGGGTCGTGGACGGACCGATTGTGCTGGGCCATGAGGCTGCCGGACGCGTCGAGGCCATCGGCTCCGACGTCACGCAGGTCGCCATTGGTGACCGCGTCGCGATTGAACCGGGTTCGCCCTGCCGGGACTGCGAAGACTGTCTCGCTGGTCGCTACCATCTCTGCCCCGATCTGGTCTTCCTCGCGACTCCCCCGTACGACGGCGCTCTGCTGGAAAAACTCGTCATAGATGAACGCAACCTCTTCGCGATCCCCGACACGATGAGCTTCGAGGAGGGCGCAATGTGCGAACCCCTATCGGTCGGAATCTGGGCGTGCAAGCGGGCCTCGCTGACGCCGGGAGATCATGTGCTCGTCTCCGGCGCCGGGCCCGTCGGAATTCTCGCTGCTCAGGCCGCGCGTGCGTTCGGGGCAGCATCCGTCACCCTGGTCGATGTGTCCGAGTTCCGTCTCGGCGTCGCAAAGGAACTAGGCTTCGATACCGAGCACAGCAATGCACCCTCCGAGCGGCGCTTTGACGTCTTGCTCGAATGCGCTGGAGCCCCTGGTGTGCTGGCCGCGGGGCTTGCCCGGTTGCGCACCAATGGCAGGGCCGCGATGGTCGGGATGCCGAAAGAAGCGGTCTCGCTCCCCCTGTCGAACCTCAACGACAAAGAGCTCACGATCAGCCTCGTGAACCGCTACTCCCACACGTGGCCGATGGCCATCGAGCTCATTGCATCGGGCCGCGTGCGAGTAGACACCCTGATCACGCACCACTTTGGGCTCGACGGCACCGAAGAAGCACTGACGCTGGCGAGCCGGGTTCCCGACTCACTGAAGGCGATCATCCACCCTCAGCAGTAAGCCTTCCCACAAAAAATCGCCGTGCCGCGGAGTCCTGTTCAGGACTCCGCGGCACGGCGATNACCGCCCCCCTCAAGAGGAAACCTCCCCCCAAAAAACCCCCTTTCCCGGGGCTCCTTTTCCAGACCCCCGCGCCACGGCGATTTAGATCTTAGCTGTCGAGAAGCTCGACGACGACCTCGTCGAATCCGCCCTCGAACGCGAACTCTCCCTGACCATTGAGCCGAACCGGCGAAAGCCGATCCGCACCAATGTCGAGCCCCTGGAACGAGACGAAATACTCGAACGCCTCCTCCAAGCGCAGCACGCCAGATTCGATGTCATCGATATACAGCGACGCCGTTCCCCCGGTCCCGTGCTCATCGATAACGAAGCGCATCCGTAGACGACTCGTTCCCGCGGGCACTGGAACGTTGGATCGAAGGATCTTGTGGTCGCCATAGTAATTGAAGTCGTACTCGAAATGCCCGTCGCGGATCAGCAGCGCATACCCACTGTTCCAGCTGCCGTGCGCGAGGAGCACGCCTTCCTCGGTACCCGTCGGACGTTCGACCGTCGTAGAGACCTCGAAGGAGCGGCCAGGAACGGGCGGAGCCGCACCGTTGCCGATGTGTTGCACACCCTTCAAGTAGGCAAACCGCTTCCGGTCTCGCGGCGAATGAGGACTGAATTTGGCGTTGGCTCGCTGAGCGAAGCCCCGGTCATCTAGCGGCAGCACCGCGTTGTTCCGCGCCTGCTCCCACCAGTCTTCGATAAGCGCGCGGAGCCGCTCAGGGTGAACCTCCGCCAGATCGTGCGTCTCGGAGAAGTCCTCTGCGAGGTTGTAAAGCTCCCACCGATCGGTCTCGAAATCAGCGCCGCGCACATGGAAAGCGACAGCCTTCCAGCCGTCCTTCCAGATCGCGCGATGCCCCAGCGTCTCGAAGTATTGGGCACGCGTCTCGGACTCGGTTCCACCACCTTCAAGCGCCTGGAGTAGCGACCGACCATCGATCGGACGCTGCGAAAGTCCGCGGCGAACGGTAGGCGCCACCAGCTCCAGGTGTTCCAGAACGGTTGGCACGATGTCGGTCACGTGCTGGAAGCGCTCAAGCTTCACACCTCGAGGGATACTGTCTGCCCCCTGGGGAAGGCGGATGAGCGCCGAGGTACGGATGCCGCCGGCATGCGTGTTCTGCTTGTAGCGGCGTAGTGGGGTGTTCCCTGCCTGCGCCCACCCCAACGGATAATTCACCTGAGTCGAGGAACCATCGATGAGGTCCATCTTGGCGATGACCTCTTCGAGATCGGGGAAGTGCCCGTTCTCATACTGGGTGGTGTTGAGCACTCCGTGTGGGCCGCCTTCCTGGCTGGCCCCGTTGTCGGCGAGGAGAACGACGAGGGTGTCGTCGAGCCTGCCAATCTCTTCAATTCCGGCCATGAGTCGCCCGATCTCGAAGTCGGTGTGCTCCAGGAATCCAGCGAACACCTCCTGGAAACGCGCATAAGCCTTCTGCGCGTCGGGGGCGATGTCATCCCAGGGCTGCACGTCGTCGTTGCGCGGCGGAAGTTCCGTACCCTCGGGGATCACACCGGTTTCCAACTGCCGCTGATACCGCCGTTCCCGAATGACATCCCAGCCCTCTTCGTATGCCCCGCGATACCGCTCGACAAACTCACGCGGTGCTTGGAACGGCGTGTGCGTGGCGCCGAGGGCGAAGTAGAGGAAGAACGGCTTCTCCGGCGTGATCGACGTCTGGTCGCGGATGAACTCAATCGACTTATCGACCAGATCGGTCGTGAGGTGGTAGCCCTCTTCAGGCGTCGCCGGTGGCGGAACAGGGTGGTTGTCGTAGTACAGCTCCGGGTGGAACTGATCGGTGAGACCCTCTAGGAACCCGTAGTAACGCTCGAATCCGCGCGCGAGTGGCCACTGATCGTAGGGACCGGATGCGGTGGTCTGATCCATCGGAGTCAGATGCCACTTACCCACAGCCATCGTGTTGTAGCCCTGGTCGACCAGCATCTCGGCGAGGGTCGCCGAGTCGTGGCCAATGCGACCGCGGTATCCGGGGAAGCCATCGTCGACGTGGGAGAGGTATGCCATGCCAACCGCATGGTGGTTCCGGCCCGTCAGAAGGCTTGCCCTAGTAGGCGAGCACAGCGCTGTGGCGTGGAAGTTGGTCAGCTGGGTGCCATCCGCGGCGATCGCATCCATAGCTGGCGTCGAGATCTCCGAGCCGTAGCATCCGAGGCTGCCGAAACCGAGGTCATCGAGAACGATGAAGACGACGTTGGACTTGCCCGTCGCCTGCGCTTGTTCCTGCCACCAGGCTTGAGAATCACGGTAAGTGGTACCGATCGTTCCGCCGAACTGCACGCTCATCGGTGTGCCTCTCCAACGCCGAGGTCCTCGAGGATGCGGGAGAGCTTGTCGGCATAGGACGGGCTCGACTTGTCGCGATCGGCCTCATCGATATCGATGATCGTCTTGATGCCCGCAGGCCGCGTGGACAGCACGACGACCTGATCGCCGAGAGTGATCGCCTCGGATACATCGTGGGTCACGAGGATGACGGTGGGCTGGACCAGCTCCAGCATGCGCCGAAGCTCGCCCTGAAGGGTAATTCTGGTGAACGCGTCGACAGAGGCGAACGGCTCATCAAGCAAGAGCAAGCGCGGCTGGAGCGCGAGCGCACGCGCAATGCCGACGCGCTGTGCCATACCGCCGGAGAGCTGGCGCGGGTACGCGCGTGCATAGTCGGCGAGGCCGACCTTCGCGAGAAAGTCGTGTGCCAGCTTCTTAGCTTCAGCGCGCTTGTGGCCTCGCACCTCCAGGCCGACCGTGATGTTGCGTTCCACGGTCATCCACGGGAAAAGTCCCGGCTGTTGGAATGCCATGCCTAGGTGGTTGGTCGGGCCGAGCTTGACCGGCTCTCCCTCCCAATAGAGCGTGCCTTCTGTGGGCGCCATAAGCCCCGCGGCAAGGCTGAGGAAGGTGCTCTTACCGCAACCAGACGGGCCGACGAGAGAGATCACAGTGCCGGGAGCGGCGGTGAAAGTGAGATCGTGCAAGATCGGGGTGTTGCCCGAGGATGCTGACGGGTTCGCGTATGCGAAGGAGACGTTCTCCGCCCGCAGTTCGCCGGAAACGGCCCGAGAGCTGTCGGATCGGAGTGAGGAGTTACTGGACATGGAAAGCTTTCTTGTCTGGAAGGGCGGAGCGCAGCGCACTACGCGTCGTAGTTGACCTTGGAGGACGTGGCCAGCCCGATGAGCCAGCTCACCGCGGCACCGACGAGTCCGATGACGACCATCGCGGCGATAACAACCGCGGTATCGAGAGACGACGAGGCGTTGATGATGATGAAGCCAAGACCGGCACTCGATCCGACGTATTCGGCAGCGACGACGGCGATCCAGCCGAGACCGGCTGCAGCGCGTGATGCGTTGAGAATCGAGGGCGCTGCGGCGCGGAACTGCACCTGGAACAGCGACTGCCACCGCGACATGCCAAGCATCGTGGCGACGCGCAACAGGGTCGAATCGACATTGCGCACAGCATCCGTTGTGGAGACGAGCATGACAAAGAACACCGCGTATGCGACGAGGAAAACCTTGCCGCCGATGCTCGTGCCGAACCAGAGGATCGTCAAGGGGATCCAGGCGAACGGCACGATGAAGCGCAGGGTCTCGATGACTGGATTCAGCGCGAGCGCCAGCCGGGGAAGAGCGCTCAGCACGAGACCTGCGACCACTCCCGCGCTCACACCCACCAAGAAGCCGAGGATGAACTCAAGGACGCTTACGCCGAGGCTGTTCCAGAATGGCGCGGTCGCGATCAGGGCGAAGAACGCCTGAACCACGTCGGTGACAGTCGGAAGCACAACGACCGGAACGCCACTCAGCGCTACCGTCGTCTGCCAAATCACGAGGACGATTGCTAGCCCGAGGATCCCCGGCCAGGCGCGGCCAATCCATCCGTTCATTGCTTTCCGCCGCACTGCTACGCGTTCTTCCATCGCTGGGCTCCCTTCAGGGCAAGGCTGTACAGACCGTTGAGGATGAGGCCGACGGCGCCGAAACACAGCATGAGCGCCATGACCGTCGGGATGTCGTACCCCTGTTGAGCGCGGACCAGGCTCTTGCCAAGTCCGCTGTCTGCCGCGATGAGCTCAGCGATGATCACTGTTCCCCAGCCGGCGGTGAGCGCGACTCGGAGCCCGATCAGCACCTCGGACATCATCGATGGAAGCACGAGGAATCGCATCTTCTGCCAGGTGCCCATGCCGAGCATTGTCGCCGACTTCTCCAACGTCGACGGGATTCTGCTGGCCCCGTCAACGGCATAGACAATCACGACAAGGTAGACCGCAAGGCCGACCAAGAAGAGCTTGCCCGAGTAGCCGAAGCCGAACCAGACGATGGCCAGCGGAATCCACGCGATGCTCGACACGGGGCGGATCATCTCGATCACCGGCAGGAACATCCTTCCGAGCAGGGTGATCCTGCCGAGAAGGAGTCCGGTGAGGACGGCAGCTGCAGCACCTAGTGCCCAGCCGCCGATAAAGACCCCAAGACTGCTTGCCAGGTCGGTGAGCAGCGACTTTTGCGCGTACTCGACGAGAGCCTGGACGACCTGAAGAGGGCCGGCCAGCTTCGAGATGCGACCACCGCTGGTATCCAGAACCGCGGCGATGAGCGCCCAGACGGCGATGAAGCCGACAACGCCAATCCCGCCCCACAACCAGGGACTGTCACGTCGAGAGGTAGGCCTGATGGCCGTCTCGATTGCTTTCGTATCCGACATCTGGTGCTCAGTCCTCCAGAGCGCGTTCTGCGAACTCAGTGTTCACAAACTCGGTCACAAACTTCGTCAGGTCGATGGTCTCGTTCGGAGCGAAGCCCAGGTCCTGCGCGAGCTCGGCGACCGTGGCAAGACCATCAACGTCGGGAACGTAGCTGCTTGCGACTCCGACAAGGCCGTTGTCGAAGGAGTACTCGACCGCTGCGACGTCAACGCCGGCAAAATCTGCCATCAACTCGTATGCGTCGGCCGGTGAGTCCTTGATGACGTCTGTTGCTGCGAACTGTGCGCGAAGCACCTCAACAACGGCGTCAGGGTGCTTCTTCGCAAAGCTCTGCGACACGATGAAACCGTCGCCAGGAGCATCCGCACCCAGCACATCAGAGCCGGTGAAGAGAATCTCGCCGATGCCCTTGAGTACCATGTCTGCGGCGTATGGCACATAGGTTGCGGCTACATCGACGTCGCCCGATTCGAGCACGCCGACCATGCCGGGGCCCGTGCCAGAGACGAAGTACTCATTTCCGCCGGGTTCGATGCCGGCGCTCTTGAGACCAATTTCGAAGAACAGCGTCGACGCGGTCTTCGGGCCGCTTACGACAACCTTCTCCCCCGCGAGATCTTCAATGGACTTGATTCCGCTGTCTGCGCCGACGATAGTCACGTTGGCGTTCACGAACGACTGGCCGACGAAGAATGCGGCATCCGGTGACTGCGAGAAGATGACCGTGGCTGAGGCGCTGTTGCCCCAGGTCATGTCGAGCTGGCCTGCTGCGAGGGCACTTGCAGCGCCGGGCAGTCCCTGGGTGATCTCCACCCAGTTCACGTCATAGCCGAGGTCGGCCAGCAGATCTTGATCCTGCATGATCGGCACCGGCGAAACCACCGGGAAGTACCCGATGTTCAGCGTGGTGCGTTCTGGTTGATCTGCTGCTGGGGTTGTCGACGCGCAGCCTGCGGCTGCGAGGACGACGACGGCGCCGATTGCGGCAGCCATCAACGAACGAGACTTGAGCATGTGCTCTCCTTTGAACGATTCCGTCTCACCTGAAAGTGGTTTACGATGATCTAGTAGATCCATCTACTAGATCGATCTACTGCACACTACGACAGCCACTCTCAGCTGTCAATATCACGCAGCTTTACGACAACGAGGCCCTAGGCTGTGGGGATCGCCGACTACCGATGGAGGACAGACGAATGGCTCGAGTAACGCTCAGCGATGTCGCTGAACGAGCCGGCGTCTCCCGAGCCAGCGCATCGCTCGTGCTCCGCGGAACGGGAAGCCTCACCGACGAGACACGCGATCGAGTGCGTGCAGCGATGGATGACCTTGGCTACGTCTACCACCGCGCAGCGGCGGCGATGCGGACAAGCCACACGCAGTCAATCGGCCTCATCGTGCCAGACGTCTCAAATGGCTTCACGGCTGAAATGACCGTCGCCATTGAACGACTCTTGGGCGACGCCGGTCACGTCACGTTGGTTGCAAACTCCCTTGAGGATGCCGATCGACAGGATCTCCTGCTCAATTCCATGCTCGAGCGGAACGTCGATGGACTCATCGTGGTGCCCGCAGCTGGCACCAGCGCGGTGTTTGCTCAACGGCTGATCGATGTTGCCCTCCCCGTTGTGATCGCAACGCGCGACATCGGCGCATCAGACCTGCCGTACGCCGGGATCGATAACCTCTCCGGCGGCCGAATGGCCGCGACCCACTTGCTCCAGCACGACGTCAAGACTGTTGGCTACCTCGGCGGCGACGCGATACTTACCCCCCGGCGCGACCGCGTGCGCGGAGCGCAAGAGGCACTTTTGGATGCAGGCGCGCAGCTTGTGTTCGACCTCGCTGGTCCCGTCAGCGGAGAATGGGGTCGGGAGATCGCGCACGGTCTCGCGATCCGGAATGAGCTGCCAGACGCGATTATCTGCCACAACGACATCGTTGCCTTCGGCGTCTTCCGGGCGCTGCGCGAGCTCGCCGTGGAGCCGCGCAGAATTCCGCGCGTAATCTCCTACGACGAGGTCGCCGCGGCCGCGCTATGGGAACCACCGTTGACCACGGTGGGAGCGCGTGGAAAGGATGTCGGTGCGCGGTGCACGGAGGTCTTACTCGCTCGCATGCGCGACCCGAAGGGGATACCCGCGGTCGACCTAATCTCCCCCCACCTGGTCGTCCGCGAGTCTTGCGGATGCGTTGCGGAGTCCCCGCGAGCTTAAGCAGAGTCGAACACGAGGCGGGAAGAAAGTAGTCTCAGTCTCGTGACCTCGTTCACCGCACTCCAGCGCCTCGTGATCTCGATCGCGGTCCTGGCATCCTTCGTCACCTTCCTCGACGGCACGGTTGTCACGGTCGCGCTTCCTGCGATCAGCGATGAGCTCGGCGGCGGAATCACAACGCAGCAGTGGGTCGTCGATGCGTATCTCATCACGCTCAGCGCGTTGATCCTGCTGGCGGGTTCACTCTCGGATGCCTACGGTCGCGTTCGCATCATGCGCATCGGACTCATCGCCTTCGGCGTGGCCTCGATCGCGGTGGCGGCCGCGCCGGAACCGATCACGCTCATCATCGCCCGTGCCGCCCAGGGCGCTGCCGGAGCACTGCTCGTACCCAGCTCGCTCGCGCTGATCATGACAGCGATGCGGGGCGAACTGCAAGCGCGCGCGATCGGTATGTGGACGGCATTCACCACCGGTGCACAGCTCGCCGGCCCGCTGCTGGGAGGGCTGTTCGTCGACCTGCTGTCGTGGCGGTTCGTGTTCCTCATCAACGTCGTCCCCATCGGCATCACGCTCATGCTGCTCGCACGTCTTCGCCTTCCGGATCAGCCCCGCGGCACGCGCGTGGACTGGTGGAGCGGAATGCTGTGCGCACTGGGCCTCGGAGCCGCGGTGTTCGCACTCATCGAACAACCGAACCTGGGTTGGGGCTCTCCCACCATCTGGCTCCCCGGAGTGGGCGGCATCCTGCTCTTCGCCGCATTTCTGGTGCGCCAGCGGTACTCGAGCGCGCCCCTGATGCCACTTTCACTGTTCCGCGCCCGCAACTTCGCGTGGGGCAACCTGGCCACGCTGTTCATCTACGCGGCACTGTCGCTGAACGGCTTCGTCATTGGCGTCTACCTGCAGGAGGGTGCCGGTCTCAGCGCGACCGCGGCGGGGTTGGCGAGCCTGCCGATCACGATCCTGATGATTCTCCTCAGCTCCCACGCGGGCGCCTGGGCGGGCAAGCTCGGACCGCGCCTGTTCATGACGGTGGGTCCGCTGCTCATGGCTGCGGGTGCACTGCTGCTGCTCACGGTCTCGAGCAGCTTCAACTACTGGTGGCAGGTGCTGCCGGCGATGATCGTCATGGGTTTGGGCCTGTCGCTGACGGTCGCACCGCTCACCTCTGCGGTACTCGGCGCGATCGACGAGAACCGCTCCGGCATCGCATCCGCCGTCAACAACGCCATCTCCCGCGTCGCCGGACTCATCGTCGTCGCAATGCTGTCGACGATCGTCGGGGGAATGCTCGATCTCGATGGATTCCACAGTGCGGCCTGGGTGACGGCTGCACTCATGGCGCTCGGCGGGATCGTGTCGTTCATCGGGATCCGTCGAGAGCCTTCTGCTCTTCCAGCACATCCCGCATGAAGGCGATGAGAGTGTCGCCGGCATCCGCCAGCGGCCCGTCGTTGACGATCTCGAGGTCGACCGGCTGATCGGGAGCGGGATCGGCTCGGTGCAGCCGCGCCAGCGCCTCGACGGAGTTCTCCCGCCCGCGGGAAAGGATGCGTGCCTTGCGCACCTCGTCGGGGACCGTTACGCGCACGACACGGACGCACGGGAAGGCAGATTCGAGGCCAGACAGCGCGCCCCGTGACACGTTGACGACCGCCACTGCCCCGTCGCGCACCGACTCGGCGACGGGATTCGGGACGCCGTATCGGAGCCCGTGCGCCGCCCACCACATCGCGAATCCGCCTGCACGCTCGAGCGATGCGAACTCCGCTTCGGTGACGGGTTGGTGGTCTTCCCCTGCGCCGGCGGGCCGGGTGATCACGCGGCGGGGGAAGACCACTCTGGTGTTGCCGGCGTAATGATCGCGGGCGACGTCGATCACGGCATCCTTCCCGGCTCCGCTGGGGCCGACGACGGCAACGAGTGCTCCGTTCATGCCACCCTCACCCCTTCACGCCACACGCCGCGCACGATCGGAACCGGTGCACCCGATGGGTGGTGCGCGCTCGCCGCCAACTCGTGAACATGCACCCGCACGAGGTCGGCCCGAAGGCCCACCGCGATGGTTCCGCGATCGTGCAGACCGATGGCCCGAGCGGGATTGGCGCTCACGAGCGCTGCCCCCTGCGAGAGGGTCACATCGCCATTCGCGACGAGAGCGAACACGGCCTGCAGTGGACTTGCCGGCACGTAGTCGCTGGAAAGGATGTCGAGCAGGCCGTGCCTCAGCAGTTCGGCGGCCGCGACGTTGCCGGAGTGCGATCCACCGCGCACGATGTTCGGCGCGCCCATGACCACGAGCTGACCCGCCGCCCGCGCCGCCCGCGCGGCCTCGACGGTGGTGGGGAATTCCGAGATCCGCACGCCGAGCTCGGACGATTCAGTGACATGAGCGAGCGTCGCGTCATCGTGCGCGGCCATCGTAATGCCCCGCGCCGAGGCGCGTCGTGCCATCTCGCCACGGTGCGCGTCGGCATACAGCGCGCTGCGCTCATGCAGATCGACTACGTGCGCCTCGAACTGCGCGTCGGAGAAGCTGTGCTTGCCGACCATATAGGTGCGGAACGCCTCGACGTCGGCGTACTGGCGCTGACCTGGCGTGTGGTCCATGAGCGATACGAGACGCACGCGCTCATGGCCGCCGATCCGTTCGAAGACGTCGACGACGTCGTACGTCGAGACCTCGCACCGCAGGTGCACGAGATGATCGGCCCGCAGCAGTCCGGCGTCCGCCGCATGCACGATGGCCGCGACCAGGATGTCGGCCTGCGCCGCCAAGCCGGCCTCATCGGGGCTGCCCCCGATCCGCAGCGCATCCAGCACTGTCGTCATTCCGGATGCCGTCATCTGAGCGTCATGCGCGATCACCGCCGGAATCGGATCCCAGAATCGCTTCGGCCTCGGCTGGAAGTGCCCCTCTACCTGGTCGGTGTGCAGCTCGACGAGACCGGGCATCAGATAGTCGCCGCACATGTCCTCCCCCGGACCGTCAAGACCACCCGGACCGGTCAGGACGCCATCGAGCGCGCTGTCGGAGGGGACGACGTCGACGATCACGCCGTCGATCATCCGGACGGATCCGTGGACCACCTCGTCAGCGAGCACGATCTGGGCGTTGCGGAGAATGGTGTCGGTCGTCATGCGATCTCCTGGAAGGGGTGGATTGAGTGGATGCCGAAGGGCTGTCCACGGTCGGGTTCGACGAAGACGGCGAGGGAAGTGAGCGGGATATCCGCACCCTCGAAGGCGGCGAAGTGCCGCCCGATCGCGGCGTCGATGTCCGCGGCCGGACCGTCGAGGGCATCGGTGAGCGTCAGATGGAAGCGGAACTCGTCGAGCGCGAACGGATAGCCGTACTCGTGCAGAATCTCCCGCTGCCGCGCGGTCAATCGCTCGGGCCTGCGCCGTGCAATGTCGGAATCGGTGAGCGGCGCACGGAACGGTTCAAACGTGCGGACGACGTCGGCGGCGAGCGCATTCGTCTCGACAGCATCGCCCCCGAGCACGAGAGCGCGGAAGGAACCGATCGAGGCAGCACGCAGATCGGGCAGCACGATGGATCGGCGCGTGCTCGCGAACGCCGACACCGCCGCCGCGAGATCGGAGATCGTCACACCGGAAGCGAGTTCGAACGGAGCCTTGAGCGTGGCGTGGAAACCGTAGCGACGTGCATCCACGGTGATGCCGGGATGCTCCGAGTACCAGCTCTCGACGGCGTCGCGCAGCCGAACGGCCACAGTCGGCGCCCCCTGATCCAGACCAGGCACCGCGTACACGGCGCAGCGTGTCATGCGGCAACCTTCTGACGCGTGGGCGTGAACGCCGCGACATCCACAACGAGATCGGCGACGGCATCGCGGACGTCGTGGTCGTGGAAAATCGCGAGGATTCCGGTGCCTGACGCAAGGCGCTCACGGATCATCTCGATCACGACGCCGCGGTTGCGTGCGTCGAGCGACGCGGTGGGCTCGTCGAGCAGCATCAGTGGGCGGGTGGTCGCGAACCCGCGGGCGATGTTCACGCGCTGCTGCTCACCGCCGGAGAACGTGGCGGGCGGCAGGTTCCACAGCCGCTGTGGGATGCTGAGGCGTTCGAGCAGCTCTCCGGCGCGCTCCCGGGCGGCATCCCGCGATACTCCGTGTTCGGTGAGCGGCTCCGCCACGATGTCCAGTGCCGCCACGCGGGGCACCGAGCGCAAGAACTGACTCACGTAGCCCATCGACTCCCGGCGCACCGCGATGACCTCACGCGGTGCCGCGCTCGCCAGATCGACGTGCCCATCTCGATGACGCACGACGATACTGCCGCGGTCGACGGCGTAGTTTCCGTTGACCATCTTCATGATGGTGCTCTTGCCCGCGCCGGAATCGCCGCCGAGCACGACGCACTGTCCACGCGGCACATCGAAGGAGACGTCTTTCAGCACGGGCACTTGGGCGTCCTGCAGATGCAGGGTGAAGGTCTTGGCGACTCCGTCGACGCGGAGAGCGGGTGTGTCGGTCATGGTCATCCTTGCAGGATCGAAGAGACGAGCAGCTGGGTGTAGGCGGCCTGGGGGTCATCGAGCACGCGGTCAGTGAGCCCAGATTCGATCACCCGGCCGTCCTTCATCACGAGCGTGCGGTGGGAGATGAGCCGGGCCACGGCGAGGTCGTGCGTCACGATCACGACCGCGAGGCCGAGGTCGGCGACGAGCGAGCGGATGAGATCGAGCAGACGAGCCTGCACCGAGACGTCCAGGCCGCTGGTGGGCTCGTCCATGAAGACGAGCTTCGGCCCGAACACGAGGTTGCGGGCGATCTGCACGCGCTGGCGCATACCGCCCGAGAAGGTGGCTGGCGTCTCATCCATGCGTTCTCGCGGGATCTCCACACGCTCCAGCCAGTCCGCCGCCTGCGCGCGGATCGTGCCGTAGTGGCGTTCGCCGTTCGCCATCAGCGGTTCGCCGACGTTGCCGCCGGCTGAGACGTGCATCCGCAGTCCGTCCGCGGCGTTCTGGTGCACGAAGCCCCACTCGGTACGCCAGAGACGGCGCACCTCGCGCTCCGACAGGGAAGACAGCTCGACAAGCTCGTCACCGGTGCGGTAACGGATCGATCCCTCGTCGATGCTCAGTCGCTGCGACAGCATCCCCAGCAGGGTGGACTTGCCCGAGCCGGATTCCCCGACGACGGCGAGCACTTCGCCCGGCCACAGGTCGAAGTCGACGCCTCGGCATCCAAAGCGCTCCCCATACCGGTGGCCTGCGCCGGTGACGCTGAGCAGTGGCTGATCGGTGTTCATACCGGGACCTCCTCGTTCTGGCGGCCGGTGATCGCGGCCGGAATCCGACGGTCCGCGTTCGCAGCCGCTGTGCGCTCGCAGTGGTCGGTATCGCTGCATGCGAACATCGCCCCTCCTGCGTCGTCGATGATGATCTCGTCGAGATAGACGCCCTCTGATCCGCAGATCTCGCACGGATCCTGGAAGCGCTGGGGTTCGAAGGGGAAATCCTCGAACCCGAGCGACTCGACGTCGGTGTACGGCGGGATGGCGTAGATGCGCTTCTCACGGCCGGCGCCGAACAGCTGCAGCGCGGGGCTCTGGTGCATCTTCGGGTTGTCGAAGCTCGGCGTCGGCGACGGCGCCATCACGTAACGTCCGTTCACCATCACCGGGTAGTCGTACGTCTTGGCGATGTGACCGTAGCGCGCGATGTCCTCATAGAGCTTGACGTACATCAGTCCGTATTCCTCGAGGGCATGAAGGCGACGCGTCTCGGTCTCACGTGGTTCGAGGAATCGCAGCGGCTCGGGAATCGGCACCTGAAAGACGATGATCTGGCCATCGACGAGAGGTGTCTCGGGGATGCGGTGGCGGGTCTGGATCAGCGTCGCCTCATCCGTGCGCGTCGTCGCCTGAGCGCCAGCGACCTTCTCGAAGAACTGCCGGATCGACACGGCGTTGGTCGTGTCGTCGGCGCCCTGATCGATCACCTTCAGCGTGTCGGACTTGCCGATCACCGACGCGGTGACCTGCACCCCACCCGTGCCCCAGCCGCGCGGCATCGGCACCTCGCGCGAGGCGAACGGCACCTGGAACCCGGGGATCGCGACGCCCTTCAGCAGTGCGCGCCTGACGACGCGCTTGGTGTGCTCGTCGAGGTATCCCTCGTTGTAGACGATGCGCGGCTCGCTCATGATGCGTCCTTCCCGGCGGCTGCACGCCGCTCCTCGAATTCCTGGTTGAGGCGACGGATGAGTCCGAGTTCGGCCTGGAAATCGACATAGTGCGGCAGCTTCAGGTGCTCGACGAAGCCGGCGGCCTGCACGTTGTCGCTGTGCGCGATCACGAATTCCTCGTCCTGAGCGGGTGAGACCTCGCGCTCGCCGAACTCGTCTTTGCGCAGCGCGCGGTCCACGAGCGACATCGACATCGCTTTGCGCTCGGCACGCCCGAAGACCAGTCCATAGCCGCGGGTGAACTGCGGCGGCTGCTCAGCCGTGCCGACGAACTGGTTCACCATCTGGCATTCGGTGACCTCGATGCGGCCGATCGGCACATCGTGGCCGATTTCTGGGGCCTCGAACGATACCTCGACCTCGCCCACGCGCACCTCGCCAACAAACGGATGCGTGTTGCCAAAGCCGCGCTGGGTCGAATAGCCCAGCGACAGCAGGAAACCTTCGTCGCCTCTGCTGAGAGCCTGCAGTCGTTCGGCACGCGTCATCGGGAACGTCGTGGGTTCGCGGGTGAGATCGGCAGGATCCGGATCCTCCCAGCCTTCGGCTGGACGGTCAGGTTCAATGAGCGCGCTCCGGCCGAGCAGATCGGTGACACGCGGCATCGCTGCGTCGAAATCGAGCTCGGGGTCGAGCTCGGGATCGAGCTCCACATCGGGTTCGGTGATCGTCGGCGTCGGGAGCTCGTCGGCCAGCAGACGGTGCGTGTAGTCGAACGTGGCACCCAGCTGCTGTCCGCCCGGGATGTCTTTGAAGGTCGCCGAGATCCGCCGCTCAGGCGGAAGACCGGACGTGTCCAGGGCGTGCGTCACGCCGAAGCGTGGCAACGTCGTGCGGTAGGAGCGAATCAGCGTGACCGCTTCGAGCACGTCGCCCTGCGCCTGCAGGAGCGCCTTCGCCGCCAGGTCGGGATCGTACAGCGACCCCTCTGCCATGACTCGGGAGACCAGCACACCGAGCTGGTCTCGCACCTGGTCGTAGGCGATGCGCTCCGTGTCGCCCGCTCCCCGTTTGGCCAATAGGGCGTGGGCGTTGGCGATCGCCTTCTCGCCACCCTTCACTGCCACGTACATCAGCGGCTCTCCTTCAGTGCAGTGGTACGCGGCAGTCCGCGCACTTCGTCTTCACCGGCGAGGATCAGGTCGACCCCGCGCGGGTAACGCCTCGTGTTGGCATCCCATGTCTCGAGGAAGCCCGGTCGTTCGGGTGAGGATGCCGGCAGGCCTGCGCCGTCCCAGCAGACCTCTCCGTTGATGCCAGGACCGGACGCCACGAAAGAGCCGGTCGACTCAGCGCCTGCCGCGTCGATGATGACCGTCGCGGACAGATGCGGCTCCTCGTCGCTTCCCTGACGCAGGTCACTCAGCGACGGCACGGCCGACGGCCCGGATGCAACGCAGAACAGCGCATCGTGCGCATCTTCCACGATCCGCGCGCCGGTGTGGAAGCGGATCCACGTCTCGACGTCGCCGGTTCCGCGTAGTGCGGGGTCCAGCCAGATCGGAGTCTGCTCGTCGCAGAGCGTCAGAACAAGCGCTCCGACCGTCGGGCTCAATGGCGCGGGTGGCACCATGCCGGCGCGGACCGGCTGTGCGAGCGTCGGGCGCGCGAGCGCTGCAAGTGCAGCACGGAAGATTCGCTGCGCGTCGTTGACCGGATCTGCGAGACCCGGCGTCTGGATGGCGGTGACGTTCACTCGTCTTCCTCCTCGTCCGGCCCGAAGCCGTCGTTCTCTCGTGCGACGGTGAAGAAGTCCACGACAGTGGCCCGCTCCTCCCGACGCTTCTGGTGATCGTGTGCCGTCTGCCCCCGTTCGAGAGGCTCGATGACCTCCGCCATCACCCGGTCGCGAGCCGCGGATTCCAGCATCCCCTCGAAGATTGCGGCGAGCGCGGCGTGCTCCGGATGGCTGCCGAGAACATAGGCCGAACCGACAGCCTCGTCGGAGCCGCTGCGCACGGCGACCGTCGCCCTGGTGGCGGTGGCTTCGCCGAGATGGAAGCGATCGCCGGTGCCGCCGATACGGCCCTGCACCATGACCAGGCCAGATTCCGGACCGCGCAGATATTCGATCTGAGGACGATCGGTCCACGTGCGCCAGAGATCGGCGAGTTGGGCTTCGGTCGCGCCGACGAGGACGCGTGCGGTGCGGCGTCGTTCCTCGGGATTCCGTGCGTTCGTGTTCATGCCTCCACTGTCCGGCGTGGAAGTGGCCCAGACCGGATGCTTCAGTTACCGGCAGGTGAACCGTTTGGTAAACGACTGGTGACTTGTCGCGCAGTCGGCTAGTGCGCCGTGGATGCCGCAGCATCCCGCCCGTCGAACTCGATGACGACGCGAATGCGGTCCTGGCGCATCCAAGACCGACTGAACATCAACGGCGCGCCTCCGACACCGTCGCGGGTGAGGGTCTCCAGACACCACACCGGGGCGGGTGCGCGCAGCTCGAGCCGTTGCACCACCAGCGCGGGTGGCAACTCGGTCGACACCCGCGACCAGGCGCGGGTCGGGTCACGGTGGGAGCCGCGCAGCACTTCGGTCAGCGATTCGATCGCGCGCAGACTCACATCGACGTGATCGAGGATGCCTGGGCGAATCCACTCCTCGCCACACATCGCCGGCTGATCGTCGATGTACCCCACCCGTACGAGGCGCATGCAGCTCTCGCCCGCCGGAACATCAAGGTGTGCGGCGATGTCTGCCGGGGCGTCATGAATGCCGGCATCCAGAACGAAGGTGCGTGCTTCGGCTCCGGCGCGTTGAACAGTGTCATGCAGCGACGGTGCAAGGCCGGGCGAGAGGAGATAGTCGATCCTCCTGTTCACGAACGTGCCGGATCCGTGCACCCGCCTCAGGAGGTACCGATTCTCGAGCTGCTCGATCGCCCGCCGAACTGTACTGCGCGTCGCGTTGAACCGGCCCATCAGCTCATGCTCACTCGGCAGCCGCGCCCCGGGAGGCAGCTGTGCCACTTCTTCTTCCAGCGCCGCCACGATATCGAGCATGTCGGCCAGAATACGAAGCTACGGTGAACAGCAGGTGACTCAGGATCCGGCGGATCGGTCCCCCATCAGACTGCGACGACCTCCAGCACGAGCGCGGATGCGGGCGCCAGCAGCGGCGTGCGCAGCCCGATCCCCGACAGCAACGACCCCGGCAACACGGCGCCACCGTCTGCCAGCCACGGCACGGTCTTCGGGTCGAGGTATGCCTTCGTCGTGAGCGCTGACACGACCGAGACCCGGTAGGTCAACGCGGGGTCCAGGCCCGGCAGGCGCAGCGCCGGAGGCACCGACCACTCACCTGTGGTTTCCCGCGTCAGCCGGAACAGCGCGTGCCGCTTATCCTGCGCCACCGCCCCGGTCAGCAACTGCCCCTCGTCGTCGGTCGCATCGTGCACGAGTTCGCCGGTGTGCATGAGTTCACGCAGCCGCTTGTACTCGAGAATCCACGCTGCAAGCTCTGCGCGCTCCTCGTCCGTGAACCGAGTGATGTCAGTCTCGATACCCGCCGACGCAAACAGGGTCGTCGCCATCCGGAACCGCAGGTCGGTCGCGCGGCGCGTCGTGTGCGCGGTACCTGGCCCGACATGGCTGCCGATCAGCTCGGGCGGCAGCAGCAGCTCGGTCCAACGCTGGATGCGTGAACGCTCGATCGGGTCATTCGTATCCGACGCCCACACCCGATCGGTGTGCGCGAGAATACCGAGATCGACTCGCCCGCCACCCGAGGAGCACGACTCGATTTCCACGGCGGGGTGCCGGCGGCGCAGATCATGAAGCAGCGCGTACACCGCACGGGTCTGCGCATCCACGCCCGCACGACCCGCATGCGCGGCCTCGAGCAGATCGCGGTTGTGATCCCACTTCAGGTATTCGATCGGGTACTCGTCCAGAATCGCACTCAGTCGCTCCAGCAGATATGACGCGACTTCCGGACGCGCAACGTCGAGCACATGCTGATTGCGCCACGAACGCGTCTCGCGCCCCGTGGCACGCAGCAGCCATTCCGGATGCTCGCGCGCAAGCTCCGAATCGAGGTTGACCATCTCCGGCTCGACCCACAGCCCGAACCCCATGCCGAGCTCGCGCACGTGATCGACGATCGGATGCAGGCCCTCCGGCCACACTGCAGGGTCGACGAGCCAGTCACCCAGGCCGGCGTCGTCTCGGCGGCGCCCAAGGAACCAGCCGTCATCAAGCACGAAACGCTCCACGCCGACGGATGCCGCAGCATCCGCCAGTGCGACCAGCGGAGCCAACGTGTGGTCGAAGTACACCGCTTCCCAGGTGTTCAGCACGACGGGACGCGCAGACGAGGGATGCGCCGGACGGGCACGCAGCGAACGGTGCAGCCGCGACGACAGGCCGTCGAGGCCGGCCTCACTCCACACGAACCATGCCGTCGGCGCGGCGAACGCCTCACCCGATGCGAGCACGATCTCATCGGGGCGCAGTAGTTCGCCCGCACCCAGCACGTTGCGGCCTTCGGGTAGGCGGTCGGTGCGATAGACGGCATCCCCACTCCACGCGAGGTGCACAGCCCAGACCTCACCCGTTCGGTCACTGAAACCCGGCGTTCCCGCGACAGCGAGCGTCGGGGCGTCATGCCCCGTGCGTCCGCGACGCGACTCACGCACCTGGCTGCCCATCACGATCGGACGACGCTGCGGCGAGCGCTCACGCATCCATCGCCCGGTGAAGTCGAGCAGCTCACTCGCCCGCTCGGCGACAGGCAACACCGCATCCAAACCCGCGATCGTGACAGCCGCGCTGCCTGAGTTCACGACACGGTGATCGACGCGCAGCACACCGTCGGCGTCAAACCGCAGCGCGCTTTCCAGCCTCAGCCCTTCGGCCACCGCAACGATCGAGAAGCCACGCTCGTCGGCGTCGATTCGCTCGAGCGTCCAATCCGGCAACAGCGGCGCACCAGCGATCGCACCAGACAGGCCCGGACGCCCCTGCCAGCCATCCCGTTCGGTCGGCAAAATCGTGAGTGGCCAGACCTCGTCGAGCGCGCTCGCGGGAATCTGGCGCACGCTGACCGAATCAAGCGCCGCGAGCGCAGCGTCCGACACTTCACCGATGTCCGCACCCCAGTGGAGCACCTCCGGCAGTCCGGCGTCGCGGAAGGCAACGACCAGCGCCGCGCCTGCGGCGTGGAAACGTCGAACATCGGGCATGGCGGAGCCTCCGTCGTTGTGGAGGTTCCAGCGTCCCGCGCAGAGCAGGGGTTTGTCAAATCATGAAACAAAGAATTATGCGAGCATCCCCCGAATGGCGATTCCCGCACCCGCACGCGCCCACTCCGAGAAGTCTCCGGTGCGCACATCCAGGTCCACTTCCACAGCTTCCCGGTCGAGGCGGTCGGCGAGCGCCGCACGCATCGCCTCTCCGCCAAGCTCATGCACGGCGATGCCGTCGCCAGTGAGTACGACCTTCTGCGGATCCACGAGATTGACGACCGTGGCAATGAGCACACCCAGCGCCCGGCCAGCATCCGCGAAGACTGCACGCGCGATGGGATCACCCTCACGTGCCGCCTCGACGACCTGCGAGTAGTCCGCGCCGGCCTGGCGATACGCCCCGACTATGGCGTCGTTCACGAGCATGCTCGACGCGCAGCCCCGGTGCCCGAGATCACAGTGCGGACCCGCCTCATCCACGATCGTGTGACTCACCTGACCCGACCGTGCGTGCGCACCCTCGACGACGTTGCCACCCACGACGAGACCGCAGCCGATGCCCATCCCCACCGTGATGAGCGCCATGTCGTCAATGCCAGCGCCCGCACCGAACCAGTGCTCGGTTGCGGTGAGCGCCTGCACGTCGTTCTCCACTGAGCACGGCATGCCGGTCGCGGTCTCGACCATCACACCCAACGGCACGTCCTCCCACTCGAGGAACGCAGACTGCTCCACCAGCGCGCCGTTAGCGCGACGGCCCACTCGTCCTGCGAGCGTGATGCCGATGGCAACCAGGTCCGGCCACTGCGCCGAGAATTCCCGTGCCACATCCGCGATCTGGCCAACGACGTCTGCGGGATCGCGTGAGACGAGCGCGTGATCGACCGAGGCCACGATGCGAGCGGACAGGTCAGTGACAACGGCGTAAAGGCGATCGCCGGTGAGTTTGACGCCGAGGAAATGACGCGCATCCGCACGCAGCGACAGGAGCTCCGATGGCCGGCCAGTCTGCGCCATCAGCCGCGTCTCTCCCTCCGCGAGGAAGCCCCCGTCGACGAGCTGCCTGGTGATGCGCGTGAGGCTCGCTCGCGAAAGGTGCAAGCGTCGCGCGATCTCCGCGCGGGGCAGCTCACCGTGGATGAGCACTTCGAGGAGCGCGGCGCGCACGGCCGGAGACATCTCGCGCATTTCTGTCATCTGATTCACCCTGTTTGTCACGTAATTAAACATAGTGGCTTGCGCCGAGGCCTAGAGGATTGAAAGGATCTCATCACACCCACGATCGAGGATCCATATGACACCCCGTCCTGCAGCAGACATCGTCTGGCACGCTCCGCGCATCTCTCTCACCTTTTCGGCGCCGGCCGATGGACCGGTGAGCGTCCTCTCACTGCGCCCCTCCGACTCCCCCGCACCCACACCTGTCCTGCCATCGGGTCACGGTGAGCAGCCACTCGTCGAGATCTCCGCGTTCGGTCATGGCCGCTTCCCCGGCAGTTACCGCCACGTCGACACGATCATCGGGCGCGATCTGCGCCTCGTGTCGCACGATGAATCGGAGAAGGACGGATGCCACGAACTGCGCATCGTGCAGGAAAGCATCGTGCAGGAAGACGGCTCGCGCGGCATCCGCGTCACGAGCGTCTTCCAAGCCCGCGCCTCGGCTGCCGCCGTACGCACCTGGACCGAAGTGACGACGGATGCTGAGCTCGTACTCGACGCCGTCTCGAGCTTCGCGACCGGATCGTTCCTCGCCGACGCACAGGCGTCATCCGTCGACGCCATCGTGCTCACCCACGCCGACAACGACTGGATCGCCGAGAATCGCTGGAAGAGTGAACCGCTGCGCGCAGCCGGACTCATCGACGTCGGCCGCCACCTGCACCACAACCAGCCGCCGCGCACGCGCATCGCGCTCGGTAACCGCGGCTCATGGTCCAGTGGCGAGAAGGTGCCCACCGCTGCCCTCGCGGCATCCGGTGGTGGCTACGCCCTCGCCTGGCAGATTGAGCACAACGGTCCGTGGCTGGCCGAGATCGGCGAGAACGGGCACGGCGCCTATGTGCTGCTCAGCGGGCCCACCGACCAGGAGCACCAGTGGAACGTACGCCTGGCCCCCGGCGAGACCTTCCGATCCGCTCCGGTTTCCGTTGCCGTGGCCACCGGCGATGCCACCGATGCGCTGCGTGCGCTCACCGACCAGCGCCGCGCCATCCGCCTTCCGCGTAGCGCCGATGCTGCGCTGCCGGTCGTCTTCAACGACTACATGAACACGCTCATGGGCGACCCGACGGCCGAGAAGCTGCTCCCTCTGATCGATGCAGCAGCCGAGGCGGGTGCCGACTACTTCTGCATCGACGCCGGCTGGTACGCCGACGGGCACTGGTGGGACGGCGTCGGAGCGTGGCAGCCATCCACCGCGCGTTTCCCTGGCGGCATCACCGAGGTGACCGACTACATCCGTTCGCGCGGAATGACACCGGGCCTGTGGCTCGAGCCCGAAGTCATCGGTGTGCGCTCCCCTCTCGCCGAGACACTGCCTGACGAGGCATTCTTCCAACGTCAGGGCGTGCGCATCGCCGAGCACGGCCGGCACCTGCTGGATCTACGCCACCCCGCTGCTCGCGCACATCTCGATGCCGTCGTCGACCGTCTCGTCGATGAGTACGGCGTCGGCTTCATCAAGATGGACGAGAACACGATGACGGGCCCTGGCACCGACCTCGACGGACTCGCCCCTGGGCACGGCCTGCTCGAACACGCTCGCGCGCTGCTCAGCTGGATCGATGGCGTGCAGTCGCGGCATCCGGCACTCCTCATCGAGAACTGCTCATCCGGCGCTATGCGCATGGACTACGCACTGCTGTCGCGCCTGCACATGCAGTCGACATCCGATCAGCAGGATCCGGTCGCGTACGCCTCCATCGCCGCTGCCGCACCCGCGGCGATCCTGCCGGAGCAGGCGGGAAACTGGGCGTACCCGCAGGCGGGCATGACCGACGAGGAGCGCACGTTCGCTCTCGTCAACGGCGTGCTCGGCCGCATGTATCTGTCCGGCTATCTCAACCGCATGTCGCCCATCGAGGTCGCCGCCGTACGCGAGGCCGTCACCGCACACAAGCGCGTGCTCTCCGATATCCGCGGCAGGCACCCGGAGTGGCCGCTGGGGCTGCCGGCATGGGACGACGATTGGGTGTCGCTCGGCCTTCGGAACGGCGACCACGCGCACGTGTCGGTATGGCGACGTGCCGGGTCCGAGACGTCGCGCCTGCACCTGCCGTGGGCGCAGGGGCGCGAGTTGTCGGCCGTAGCCTTCTTCCCGGCCGACGCCAGCGGGTGGACGTGGACATGGGATGCCGCATCCGCCGTCCTCGCGGTGACGGCATCCGGAAACGAGCCGTCCGCCCGCGTGCTGGAGGTGCACGCGGGCTGAGCGCACGCCCGCTGCAAAGCGGAGAGCGGGTGGCGCGCCGTTGCGCACCACCCGCTCGAAAGAAGCGCTCAGGTGGCAGCTGGGGCCGTCTTCGCGTCTTCCCACTCACCGGTGAAGTGGTTGAAGCAGACCGAGTTGTCCAGCGTCGTGCGGTCTGGTGTCTTCTCCCCACTGACGACCTTGCCGATCCGCTCGGGGTCAGGCGCAGCCATCGCGAGCAAGCGGGTGTAGTTGTGATGGGGGTCGAGGATGACGGCATCCGCTGGCCCCCGCTCGACAACGCGGCCCTTGTAGAGGACGAGGATCTCGTCGGAGAAGTGTCGCGCAGTGGCAAGGTCGTGCGTGATGTAGAGGACGGCCAGGTCGTCCTCACGTTGCAGCCGACCGAGCAGGTTCAGCACGCCGAGACGGATGGACACGTCCAACATCGATACCGGCTCGTCGGCGAGCACGACCTGCGCGCCCGGCGCGAGCGCACGGGCGATCGCCACACGCTGTCGCTGACCGCCGGACAGCTCATGCGGACGCCGCTGCGCGAACGACTCGTCGAGATTCACACGCTCGAGCATCTCGATGACCTTCTCGTAGGTCTCATCGGCTCCGCGGGTGCGCTTGTGCAATTGCAGCGGGCGGCTGATGTGATGCTCGATCGAATGGAACGGGTTGAGCGAGGCGAACGGGTCCTGGAACACCATCTGCACGTGACGCCGATAGTCACGCCGCGCGACGGGCCGACCGTCCGGCTGCGTCACCGCGATCGTTCCAGACGTCGGCGTCTCCAGCTTGGAGAGGATGCGGGCGATAGTCGACTTACCCGAACCCGACTCCCCCACCAGCGCCACGGTTCGGCCGGGCACGAGGTCGAAGGAGACTCCGTCCACCGCACGGAATCGCTCGCGTCGCACACCCTTGCGGATGCTGAACTCCTTGACAAGATCAGTGACCTTCACGCTCGTCATGCGCGCGCCTCCTCAGTGTCGATTCCGGTGTCGATTCCGGTGCGGATGAACGATCCGCGTGATCCGCTGAGGCTCGGGAATGAGGCGAGCAGTTTGCGGGTGTATTCGTGCTGCGGGTTTCGATACATCTCGTCCGCGCTGCTCAGCTCGACGATCTCGCCGCGCAGCATGACGGCGATGCGATCGCTGATCTCCAGCAGCAGCGGCAGGTCGTGCGTGATGAAAATCACAGCGAAGCCGAGCTCATCTCGCAGGCGAACGATCTCGCGCAGGATGTCGCGTTGCACGACGACATCGAGCGCCGTGGTCGGCTCATCCATGATCATGACCTGCGGTTCGAGGATCATCGCCATCGCGATCATCACGCGCTGACGCATACCACCGGACAGTTCGTGCGGATACGACGTGAGCCGCGATGGGTCGACGCCCACGCGACGCATCACGTCGGCTGCGCGCTCTCGGCGCTCGTGCTTCGACATCTTCGGGCGGTGCTCTTGCAAGACATCTTCCAGCTGGGCACGGACGCTGGTCACGGGGTTGAGCGCATTCATCGCGCCCTGGAACACCATCGACAACTCCGACCAGCGGAAAGCACGCAGCTTCTCGTCGTCGAGCGCGAGCAGGTCGATGTCTTCACCGCCACGATCGTGGAAAACGATGCTGCCGTTCGCGATACGCGCCGGCGGCTTGTGCAGTCGGTTCACGGCATAGGCGAGGGTCGTCTTGCCGCATCCCGACTCTCCGGCAAGGCCCAGAATCTCACCGGCGGCGAGCTGGAATGAGGCATTCCTGACCGCGGTGACGGGCTCCTCCACCTCGTAGACGACGGTGAGATCCTCGATGGTGAGAACGGGCCGACGGGCCTCGGTGACAGCACTCATCGGCTGCGCTCCTTCCTGAGCTGCTCGTGGCGCGCACGGCGTGCACGGCGCGCATGCTGGCGTACGTGCTTGAGCTTGGGGTTGATGATCTCGTCGATCGAGAAGTTCACCAGCGACAGCCCCATGCCGAATAGTGCGATGAGCAAGCCTGGCGGCACGAACCACCACCAGGCGCCCAGAGGCAGCGCGAAGCCGTTCTGCGCGTAGAAGAGCATTGTTCCGAGCGTGGACGAGTTGGATGCGCCGAGGCCAATGAACGACAGCCCTGCCTCGCCGAGGATCGCGGCGATGACGGCGAAGACGAACTGCGAGGCGAGCACGGGCAGCAGGTTCGGGAGGATCTCGACGACGATAACTCGCCACGCCTTTTCTCCTGCGACGCGGGAGGCTGCGACGTAGTCACGGTTGCGGATCGACAGCGTCTGTGCGCGCAGCACGCGGGCAGAGCCAGCCCAGCTCGTGATCGCCAGGACAACCGCGATGGTCCAGAGCCCTCGCGCCTCGGCCGGGACGAAGCCCGAGATGACAATGACCAACGGCAGGCCGGGAATCACCAGGAACACGTTCGACAGGAGCGAGAACGCCTCATCGGCGAACCCGCCGATGTAGGCGCCGAAGATCCCGAAGAACGCCGATAGCGCGGTGGCGAGAATGCCGACGATGAGGCCGATCTCCAGCGACCCACGCGTGGCGTATGTGAGCTGCGCCAGCACATCCTGGCCCGTCTGCGTCGTTCCGAGCAGGTGTTCGGCCGAGGGGCCGGTGAGGCCGATGTTGCGGATGGTCGCCGGGTCACCGACGAGATAGGGACCGATGAGGCCGAACGCGGCGATGCTGCCGATGAGCACAAGCCCAAAGGCAAGCCAAGGCGTCATCGTCGGGAGCATCTGGCGAAGTGCCGAACGCGATCGCTGAGACCGGTTCGACCTCTCGCGCGCCGCACGCGTGACGATCGCCTCGGTCGCGTCGGCGAGCTGAGGTTCAGTGGTGGGGGCGATATTAGTCATGGCGATCAGCTCCGTGTCCGCGTGCGGGGATCGATGAGGCCGTAGAACAAGTCGACGATGAGGTTCGCGCCGAGCACTGCGAGCGTGATGAACAGGAAGAGTCCCTGCATGAGCGCGTAATCGTTGTTCGTCACCGCCGAGAGCAACTTGGAGCCGATGCCGGGGTACGAGAACACCTGCTCGGTGATGACCGAGCCGCCCACAACGAAGCCGAGTGAGATCGCGAACCCGGCGATGGATGGCAGCACCGCATTGCGGGCCGCGTAGTTGCGCAGGATCCGGCCGTTGGAGAGGCCCTTCGCCTGAGCGGTGAGGATGTAGTCCTCCGAGAGTGTCGAGACCATCATGTTGCGCATGCCCAGCAGCCATCCGCCGAGCGACGCAATCACGATTGTGAGCGCCGGCAGGAAGCCGTAGTAGATCGCCGAGCCGATGAACTCCCAACTCCAACCCGGGTCGAGGATGACGTTGTACCCGCCCTGCGACGGGAACAGTCCAAGCCCGGTGGACAGGAAGTACACCAGGATGAGCGCGAGCCAGAAGTACGGCACGGCCGCCAGCAGCGTCGTCGCCGGCACCAGCGAGTCCACCCAGGTGCCCGGTTTCCAACCGACAAAGGCGCCCAGCGAGACGCCGATGATGAACGCCAACACGGTCGAGATGCCGATCAACATGATCGTCCAGGGCAGAGAGACCGCGATCACCTCTGTGACCGGCGCCGGGAAGTAGGTGACCGATACTCCGAGGTCACCCTTGAAGACGTTCACCAGGTAGCTGACGTATTGAACGATCAGCGGCTCGGACGAGTCACCACCGAGGAGGAGTTCGTATGCGTGCCTGGTCTCGGCCGATACCTGTCCACCGCGCTGCTGGAGCTTGGCGAGCAGAATATCGACCGGGTTGCCCGGCAACAGGCGCGGGATCAGGAAGTTGAGCGTGAGTGCCGCCCACAGGGCGACAACGTAAAAGCCCAGCTTTCGTACGTAGTAGTTCACCGGATCACGCCCGCCGTCATCTCAAACTCCTCCTCGGCCACGGTCACTCGCCCGTCGGCTTCAGCGCCTTGAAGATCTGCGCGTTGTCTGGCGATGCCCAGATTGCCGGGAACGCGTACAGGTCATCGAGTGTGGGCCAGCCGGTGAACTTCGAGGCATGGAACTCGCTCGTCGTTCCTCCGGTGAGGATCGGGATGTACGGGAGGTCCTCGACGATCGCGGCCTGGATGATGTCGAACTGTGCCTGGCGCGTCTCAATGTCGGCCGGGTTCGTCTTCTTGAGCACGGCGAGTGCCTCATCGACGGCAGGGTCGCTGAAGCGCGCGACGTTCACGGGGGCGGCCTGACCGACCTCGGCGGTGTTCGCCGTCGAGAAGTAGTTGTTGTACAGGTAGTAGGGATCGGATGCCGCGCCCTGGCCGAGCGAGTCGATGGCCAGCTCGTAATTGCCCTTGCTCTTCTTGTCCGTCCACTCGTTCCACGAGGATTGTGCGGCTGTGACGCCGATGCCTGCGGCCTTGAGCTGCTGGGCCATGGTGTCGATCGCGGTGATGTAGTCGGTCCAGCCGGTGACGACCTCGACCGTGAGGTTCAGCGCGACACCATCCTTGGCATAGATGCCGTCGGCATCCTTCTCGTAGCCGGCACCGGTGAGGATCTCGTCGACCTTGTCGAGGTCAGCCGTCGCCGGAACGCTCTTGTCTTCGATAGCGCCGGAGATGAACTCTTCCTGCGATGGCAGCAGTGCGAAGGTCGACGACATATCGCTTGCGGTGTCCTGGAAGGCGAGCGAGTTCATCTGTTCGCGGTCAAGGGCGTAGTAGATCGCCTGACGCACGGCAGGATCCGTCTGCGGACCCGTGCAGCCGAGGTCAGCGTTCGAGCAGGTGAGCAGCGCCATCTGGTTCGCGCCGATGGTGATCGCCTCGTAGCCCGGGTAGTTCTCTGAGACGTTCTGGATGTCGGGGACGGGGCCCGTCTGCCAGTCGATCGTACCGGCGGCAAGCGCGTCAGCCCCGGCGGTGTTTCCGGACAGCGACAGGTAGCGCACGTTCTCGACCGCGGGAGCGCCGTCCCAGTAGTCCTCGTTCGCGGTGAGGGTGAACGCCTGCGGCTTGAAGTTGGTCAGCGTGTAAGGGCCGGTGCCGATCGGCTCGGCGACGACATCGGTGACGGGATCGACGCCTGACCAGATGTGCTCAGGGACGATGAACGTCTTGCCGAGCACCTCGGGGCCAGTGACGAACGCGGGCTCGGGGAACGCGATGCTCACGTGGAAGTCATCGACCTTCGTCACCGCGCCGGCGAATCCGCCGGTGTTGATCGACGGAGTGTCGAGGATCATCTGGAAGGTGAAGACGACGTCGTCTGCGTCGAACGCCTCGCCGTCGCTCCAGGTGACATCCTCGCGGAGCGTCAGATCGAGCTGCGTGCCGTCTTCGTTCCACACGTACTCGGTCGCGAGCAGGGGCTCGAAGGCCTCGGTGTTGACGTTCGTGACGAAGAACAGCGGCTCGAAGATCGTGCCGAGGCCGCCGATGTTGGTGGGCGCGTACGGGTTGAAGTTGCGCTGGTAGTCGCCGGCCTGGCCGGTGAAGGCGACGAGCGTGTTCGCCTCGGACGAGCCGCCGGAGTCGCCGGACGAGCCGGTGGAGGCACAACCGGTAAGTACGAGGCCGAGCGCGGTGGCGCCCGTGGCGATCGTGAGTGATGCGCGACGAGCGCGCTGTGAGCGAAGAATCATCCTTGGTCCTTTCCTCACGCCGTAGCTGGAGCTGCGGCGTCGACGAACCCTGTGCTGAAGCAGGGGCTGGGAGTGCGTTCTCCCGGAGGCCATTGTTACGCACTGAAACGAAGTCCGTCAAGCCACTTAGGACACAAACGGAACAAAGCATTCGAAGCGCTTCCCTGCCAAGGGCAGAGCGGGGACCCCGTCCGACATTCACCGGATGGGGTCCCCGTTATTGCGCGCGTGGAGTCAGGCCTGCAGGTCTCCCGCGTGTCGCAGAACGAGCGGTGCGGTGAATGCCGCAGGGTCGGTTCCTGCCGGCGCACCCGTCACAAGGAACGCGTGGCTCTCGCCGGGCAACAACGTCACGAGCCCGCTGTCGACAGCCGCATCGACGTGCCCCCGATCGGCGAGCACGAACACGTCGCGCACGTACGAACGTGCGGTCACCGTCACGCGCACAGCGCCATCCACTGCTTCGGCGGAGACGTCGAACGGCGACTTCTCGAGGCGCTGATCGACGACCTCGGCGAAGTTGTGCACCCCGCGACCGAAGCCAGGAGCGTCGATGACGAGCACTTCCCCCGCGGCATCCGCTGGCGTCTGCAACTCTGAGGGGATGGCAATGGTCGCCTCGCCACGTGCAACGATCTCTGCGGCGACCGTGGCCTCCGCCAGCAACGTGCCATCGAAAGCGATGCGCCTGATGGCGACGTCACCCGACCACGCATCCGCATGGTCGTTGAGAAGCACGGCCGCGAGGATGCCTTCCTGCGGCTGCACCGTGATGAAGCGGGGCTCGTAGACGGCCTTGAGCGCGTACCAGAGGGGCTTGCGGCGCTCGGCGAAGTCGACAGCTGCCCAAGAGATCACCGGCCAGTCGTCGTTGAGCTGCCACACGATCGTTCCGGTGTTGTACGGCGCGAGCGAGCGGAAGTACGAGATGCCGAAGCGGACGGCTGCGGCCTGGTTGAGCTGCGTGGCCCAGTGCCAGTCGTCGATCGTCGCGGGCGCTGGCAGATGCGGACCGTAGCCACGCTCGAGCTTGAGGTTTCCGTCACCAGCCTTCTGATGCACGAGCATCTGCTCGCCGTAAGGCTCGAGCGGGGAATCGTGCACGACATTCGTCAGCGTCGTCCAGGCCGGCGGCCCCTGGAAACCGAACTCGGCGACGAAACGGGGCTTCCAGTCGGCGTACGCGGTGTAGTCCTTCTCATTCCAGACGTCCCAGATGTGCGTGGTGCCATGCGTATCAAGGTTGGGGCTCACGTAGGAAGAGAACGAGTACGGGCTGCCTGCCGAGTAGAAGCGCGTCGGGTCAAGCTCGGCGAGCAGTCGCGGGAACAGGCGACGGTAGTACGCCTCGCCCCAGGTCTTGCCGTTGAGAGTGGCGCGCCATCCCCAGTCGGAGTAGCCGACGATGTTCTCGTTGTTGCCGTTCCAGATCGCGAGCGACGGATGCGCGGACAGCCGCGCGATCGACTCGCGAGCCTCGGCCTCGATCTCGTCGGCGAGCCACTCTTCTTCGGCATACGCGGCGCAGGCCAGCAGGAAGTCCTGCTGCACCAGCACGCCCTGCTCGTCACAGATCGTGTAAAACTCTTCGGATTCGTAAATGCCGCCACCCCAGATGCGCAGCAGGTTCATGTTCGCTTCGGTTGCATCCGCGATGCGGCGAGCGTAGCGGTCGCCGTCGATCTCGGTGAGGAAAGCGTGGTCGGGGATCCAGTTGGCGCCACGGATGTGCACGAGCTGCTCGTTGACATAGACGGCGTACGGGGTGCCGTGCTCGTCGGGCGCGATATCGACGCGAACCGTGCGGAAACCGATGCGGCGCGTCCATTCGTCCAAGCCGACGAGCCGGACCGCAAGGTCGTACAGCGGCTGGGCGCCGTGACTGCGCGGCCACCAGAGGTCAGCGTCGGCGACCTCAACGTGCACATGGGCGCTGGTGGCACCTGCGGCGATCTCGGCGGTGACGGTCTGGCCGTCGATCTCGACGTCGACCTGCACGGCCTTCTGCTTGAGACCGTCTGCCCGCTCGATCTCGATGTGGGCGTCAAGGATGCCGGTTGCGCCGGCGTCGCCGGTGCGGACGTCGACGAGGGGACGGACGGATGCGATGCGCGCGGTGTCCCACGTCTCGATGCGGATGGGCTTCCAGATGCCAGCACCGGCGACGTCGATGCCCCAGTCCCAGCCGAAGCTGCTGGCCATCTTGCGCACCGCGTTGTACGGGTGATGATTCACGTGCGGGCGCGCATCGTGCTCTTCGGAGCGGGCGTGGGCTGCGGGGACGGGTGCGGCGAAGGCGACGCGCAGCGTGTTCTCCCCTTCGACGAGAGCCGAGACGATGTCGAAGCGGTAGGAGCGGTGCTGATTCTGGGTGCGGCCGATTTCGACGCCGTTGAGCGTCACCGTCGCGATCGTGTCGAGGCCCTCTGCGACGAGGTCGCGGCGCTCGGAGCCATTCTCGTGCCAGCGAAACGTGGTCTCGAATGTCCAGTCGACGTCGCCGATCCACTGCTGCGCGGTCTCGTTCGCTCCGTCGAATGGCTCGTCGATCACGCCTGCGCGGTGCAGGTCGAGGTGCACCGAACCCGGCACTTGCGCGGGGATCGCGTGACCCGCGACGTTCTCGGGCGCGGGACCTGCGGTCGCGGTAACGGTCCAGTTCTCGGACAGTTCGATGACGGTCATGCGGCTCCTTCGCCTCTGGCACACCCCGGTGGGCGTAACACTTAGTTCCATAGTCTTACAAACTCTGGCCGTTTGCGCGACCCCTGAGTCGACGTCGATGACGTGACGGGTGGATAAGCTGACGTCGTGATTACGATCGGCGGAGCATCCGAATGGGCGCGCACCACCGCATCGCGGCTCGCTCGATCCGCTGTCAGCCCGGCCGCTGTACCGGCATGGATCGCGCTTGCGGTCGCCGGTGTCGCGCTCGTCGGCGTCGTCACGTTCGGCGGTCTGGATCGGTCGGATCCGATCCCCGCCGAGCTCACCGTCGGCGAAGAAGCGCGCGTGTCGCTGTATGCGGTGACAGTGCTCGATGCCGAGCTCACCGACAGCATCGAAGAGGAGTTCTTGGAAGCAGAGCCCGGCGAGACGCTGCTGGTCGCCACCGTCCTGCTGGAGAACCTCTCGGATCGACCGGTCGGCGTCGGCGTCGGTGCTGATCGAGTCCAATCGCAGCTCATCAGCGCATCGAATCCACTCATCGAGCTCGCCGACGTCGAGCAGACCAGCTCGCCCCGAGTGTGGCGTGACGACGGCTCTGCCGGATCGGTCATCCTCCAGCCCGGCGTCGCCAGCGAAGTGCGTATCGCGTGGACCGTCCCCGACGACGCCCTCCCCGACGGAGACTTCCAGCTGAACGTTCACGATGCCGCCGTGTCTACCGGCAAGATCCTGTTGGCTTCGGATCACATCACCTGGAAACGGGGCGACATCTCCGCCCGGATCAGCGCCACCGCCGGGAGCACGCCATGAAGCGCGCCCTGCCCTGGCTGACCGGCGCGGCGCTCGTTCTCGTCGCCGGCGTCATCACTGCGATCACTCCGGCTCAGGAGTCTGTGGATGATGCCTTTCTGGTGCGCGGTGGCACCGGGGAGACGGTGACTTCGCGGACGCTGACCGCAGCCATCGACGATGTTTTCTTCACGGAACACCTTGCGGTACCGGAATCCGATTGGCAGGCAGAGGGGAACTGGCTCGTCGTCACGGTCACGGCATCCGCACCGCTGACCGAGGTCGATGCCGCGATATCGCTCGCGACCCTCGTCATCGACGGGCGGGTGTTCCAGGCGAGCGAGCGTCCGTCGACGTCACTCGTCGGCGAGCGCCTGCATGTCGGCATCGACACCGTCGGGGTTCTGGCATTCGAGTTGCCATCCGACCTGCGCACCGGCGACGCCGAACTGCGCCTGACGATCGACAATTTCACGCCGCGGCTCGATGATCTGATCGCTATCCCGATCACACTCGATGACCTGCCGGTCGTCGCGCGCACTGATGTCGACGCCCCCGTACTGGGGGCGCCATGACCGAGGGCACCATGACCGGAGCCATCGAGGAGTGGTGGCGGAAGCAGCGTGTGCCGCTGGTCGCGCTGCTGGTCTCTGCGATCGCAGTGGCCTGCGTGCACGTGTGGCTCGATGTCCTCCCGGAACAGGACCAGAACACGGCCGCGGTCATCGAAGCGGATCGAAGCGCCGATATCTCCGGGCAGACGCTCAGACTCGTCTCCTCCCAATGGGACGAGTTCGAGAGCCCGGACGGTTCGCGCACATTCACCGTGCGCCTCGGAGCATCCGGAGGCACGGAATCGGCGAGCTGCGGCCCGTTCACTCTCACTGAGCCGAGCAGTGGCCGCGTGTGGTTGAATGCCCGGTCAGTTCTGGAAGTGCCATACGATATCGGCGAGCGATCCTGCTTGGAGGGCGAGTCATTCTCCTACGACATCGTGGCGGTCTTCCTTCTGCCAGAGGATGCCACCGGCCCCTTCGCTCTCGACATCACCGGCAGCGACGTTGCGGGTAGCGACGTTTCCGGTAGTGACGAGACCGTCGCGCGCTTCGTGATCGAGAGGTGACGGCTGGGTCTCCAAGCCCGCCTCCGGCTGGGAGATGACGCTGTCGTATGCGGTCGCCACGATCGCGACGCGCAAGGGCTCGGCGATGGCGGAGACACCGACCAGGATCAGTGGGAGAAACGCCGTCCAGAACGGCGTCTCGTGCCCTCCGAACAGGTGCAGGATGCCGCGTGTTCCGAGTCGCTCGGCGAGACTCCACGCCGCATAGGCGACCGCGAACGCGCCGAACAGTGCAGGTCCTCCACGCCAGACCACTGCCACTGCGGCCCACAGATGCTCGAATCGATACGCCAGGATCCGGGAGAGCAATGCCGCCCTGCCGCCCTGCAGGGCAGAGAGCCTGCGGGGCACCGGCGCTTGTTCGAAAGTCGTGCCGTAGATGACGCCGGCCACGGCGAGCCAGGCTGCGGGAATGATCAGGGCGGCCACGGCGATGCCGAATAGCCAGAGCGCCCCCTCCCACAGCGATGCGACGGGCGCGATGTTCGCCGCGACCCAGTCGCCGCTATCGTTCAGCCATCCGGCCACGACCCGTTCCGACATCCATGCCCGTACTTCTGACCACCATTGGCCGACGAGAGTGAACAGCATGAACGTCCACAGCACCTCAACATAGGCGGCGATCGCCAGCGTCCAGGACGGCAGCCTCCCGCCGAGCCTCGACAGCACGAATCGCACCACCAGTGCGATCACGAGCACCGCGACGGGGAGCGCACTGACGGAGACGAGGCCGCCCCGGTCGCCGAGCTGGTCCAGGTCGTAGCCGGATTCGGGGAGGGCGACCGCGGCCGCAATGTTGAAGAACTCCGACAGATCGGTCGACAGCAGTCCCTGCGCGGCGTAGAACGCGGAGAACGGCAGAATCGCGGGCAGCATGGCACCCGCGAACTCGCGGTATCCATGAGCAGATGGGCTGACGGCGTTCGCCAGCGACGGCCGCACGGCGAGGTACATGGCGACGTAGGAGATGAGCCTGACCGCAACGGCGAGCGGCAGCAGGAGCAGTCCGCCGAGCGTCGTGTGGCCGCCCACGAACCCGGCGAGCTGCACGAGCAGTTGATGCAGGGCTTCCCCGCCCAGGCACCACGCCACGAGCGCTGGCCAGTGCCGCGCGAGGATGCGCAGGAAGGTTCGGAGGGCCTGGGCCATGCTGACAACCGTATCGCGGCGGGAGCATCGGCTTCGAGAACCTGCGCTCCCGCGATTGTGGTGACCTAAATTGGTAATTTCGCCCAGTAAATCACCGGTTAGCTATTCTAAGTGGGGATATGGGCAGGTAAACTAGCAGTTATGGACGAAGATCGGATCTTGCAGTGGCCGCCACACGGCGTCGAAACGCTTCCCTGGCAGCAGCAGGTTCGTGGTGGCACCCGCGAGGACCGGATGATGCGGTCCGTGGATGCGACCGTCCCGCCGTTCATCCGCGAACTCGACTACATGCCGCCACTGAAGGTGATGCTCCACACCGAGCGCGCACTGCTCGCTGTAGCCCAGGCCGACACCGACGCCGAGGGGCACTCCACAGCTCTCAGCCGCTTCATGGTCCGCTCCGAGTCCGCCGCCTCGTCGAAGATCGAGCGCATCAACGCTTCCGCCCGCGACTACGCCAAGGCGCTGGCCGGCAACAAGGGCAACACCTCCGCCACCAGCATGGTCGCAGCATCTGCCGCTCTCCACGAGCTGATCACCAGGGTCGGTGAGAGCGGGCGCTTCGAGCTCGACTACCTCATGAGCGCCCACCGTGCGCTCATGGCCGACGACCCCCAGGAAGCCGACTACGCCGGTCGCCTCCGCGACATGCAGAACTGGATCGGCGGCAGCGACCACTCCCCTCGGGGCGCACTCCACGTTCCCCCGGCGCCCGAGCGCGTGCCCGAGCTGATGGACGACCTCATCGCCTACCTCAACCGGGACGACGTACCCGTGATGACGCAGGCCGCGATCGGTCACGCCCAGTTCGAGTCGATCCATGCCTTCACCGACGGCAACGGTCGCATCGGCCGGGCTCTCGTCTCCGCCGTGCTGCGGCGTCGAGGCGTCACCCGAAACGCGGTGGTCCCCCTCGCCAGCGGCCTGCTCGCCCGCCGCGACGACTACTTCGCTGCCCTCGGCTCCCACCGACTCGGCGACCCTGCACCGCTCATCGACCTGTTCGCTCTTTCAGCGCGCGCGGCCGCCGAATGCTCCCGCGAGACCATCGCCCGGCTGAAGGCGATGCCCGAACTGTGGGCTGCAGAGCTGAATCCACGCGCGAACTCCGCTGCAGCTGCTCTCATCCAGGCGTTCTACGACCACCCCGTCATGGGCACCGACCAGATCGAAGCCACAGCTGGTTCCCCCACGGCCGCCTACAGGGCGATCGACCAGCTGGTCGACGCCGGCTTCATCGAGGAGATCACAGGGCGCAAGAAGGACCGCGTCTGGGCGGCATCCGAAGTGATGGCCGAGCTCGACGAGCTTGACCGCCGCATCCAAGCAGCCATGCACGAAGGAAAGCACGACTGATCGCACGGGAACGAACGAAACGAGTCCCGCCTCAGCTGATTGAATCAGGCTGAAACGGGACTCGACGGTGGCGGTGACGGTGGGATTTGAACCCACGGTAGGGGTGAACCTACACAACATTTCGAGTGTTGCACCTTCGGCCGCTCGGACACGTCACCGCGAATGAGTTTACGCGACGGCAGGCCGTCGCGCGAATCGGCGCTTTGCGGGCGCGAAACGGGCATTGCTACATGAGAAAGGACTAGGCAGCTCCTGTCTCGTGCGGGAAACCTCGCCTCGCTGCCTGCCTGAGATTACGGCGAGTTAGGATGGCCTTACGGATGGACGGAGACGCCGGTCCGGAAAGGGTGCGCCATGAGCTTCATCACGTCAGCAGCGTTGGAGGAGACGGGATATGTCGTCCTCGATCGGTACGCCGATCCTATCGATCCCGCCGAGTGGCAGGATCTCGAGTACGTCGGCTGGCGTTCCTCAGGCATCACCCGATTTGCGCCACTGACCAGCTACGCCGGTGAAGTCGAATGCAACGGCTTCTGGAATCAGACCCCACCGCGCACCGACAAGGATGGCGTGTGGATTCCGGGCCAGGTCGAGAAGGCCCCCACTCTCACCGAGCTTGCCCAGGAGCCCGGCGCGAACATCGGCCGCTGCCGCGTGATCGAACTGCAGCCGAACACTTACGCCGACGCGGTCTACAACCTGCACCAGGACGACAACAACCGCCTGAACGAGGATGGCAGCGGATGGGTCGTCCGCTCGTTCATTAACCTCACCGACGACCCAGACTCAATGTTGATCCTGCGCGAAGACCGCTTCGACCCCGCGACCGAGGTCAGGATGGCACTACCCGCCGGAACCCGCGCCATCGTCGACACCCAGCGCTTTTGGCACGCCGTGTGGCACCGAGGCACCGCCCCGCGATACTCGCTGATCACATCGTGGACCTCCGGCCCGAAGCTCGACACCTACATCGCCGGCAACAACGGCGACCAGCATCCGCGGAGCGTCGCGATCGATCAGCAGACCATTGACGAGGCGCAGGTCGAACTGCACCGCCGCATCGAAGAGCGCCGCCGCGCCTTCGAGGCGCAGGGGATCGTCATGGAGCCTCCGGTCGAGCTGTATTACTGAGCATCACCCTGCGACGAAGGCAGCGAGGTTCCGCAGCGACGATGTGAGTCCCGCGACATGATCCGCTGCGGAGATGCCGTCCGGAACATCTTCCGCACGGAAGACGACCTCGCTGCCGGTGCCGCGCGCAATGGCCTCCCACGTCATCCGCATGGTCCCCGCGAACGCTGGATCGTCCGATTCGAACTCGACATCTGCGACGACGCGAACACCAGGCGTCACCTCGACGTATTTCCCCTCGACCACGTCCTCGTCCGCGCTGCTCTTGCCGGGAGCATCCGTGGTGTCCAAATAGGTGAGCACGATCCGATAGTCACCGCCGGTCCGCGCGTGCAGGCGCTCTACCCGCCCCGTCATGCCGTCGGGCGGCAGCCAGCGTGCCAGCGCCGCCGGGTCGATGAACGCCGCGTAGACCTGCTCCGGCGACGCGCTGATCAGAAGACGTGCTTCGTCGATTCGCCCCATGCCGAGAGGCTACGCCGTCGTCGCCGACGATTCCAGACGTCGGCTGGCGCTCAGACGGTGCGCCCTGCCTCGATGCGCACGACGCGATCAACCGTTCCTGCCGGCGGATCGACGTGCGAGATCAGCAGCACCGACTGCTCCCCCGCCGCTTCCAGCAGATCACGCAGTAGCGCCTCGGATGCCTCGGGATCAACCCCGGCGGTCGGCTCATCCAGCACGAGCACCGGAAACCCGCGCAACAGCGCACGCGCCAGCGCGATCCGCTGCGCCTGCCCACCTGAGACCAGCGCCCCGCGGTCACCGACGCGCGCATCCAGTCCGCCGCGCTCCCGTGTCCAGTCCCCCAGACCCACCCGGCCCAAGACGGCGAGCAGCTCGTCGTCCGTCGCCGTGTCGCGGGCGAACAGCAGGTTCTGCCGGATGTCCTCATCGAACAGCTGCGGACTCTGCTCGCACAGACCGATGGTGCGTCGAAGCGCGGGCCCCGACAGCGCCGAGGCATCCGTCCCGCCAATCGTGTACTCGCCATCCGATCGCAGAAATCCGACTAGCACCGACGCGAGCGAGCTCTTGCCCGCGCCGCTCGGCCCGCTGAGAAGCACGCGCTCTCCCACACCGAGATCCAGCGACACCCCGCGTAACGCCGGCGCACCGCCCGGCCACGATGCCCGGACATCGCGCAACCGCAGTGCGGTACCGACCGGCGCTTCGTCTGTGCCGGCATCCGTCCGCAGCTCCGCAGGAATCGACGACGGCAGCACATCGACCACACGCTGGGCGCTCGAGCGCACACTCCGCCAGGATGCCGCCGCGATCGGCACCGCGCCGAATACCTCGAAGACCACCATCGGCACGAGCACGACGACGGCCAGCCACGGCCCATCGATCGCGCCGGTGACCAGCCCCGGGGATGCCGCGGCAACCGCCCACACCGATGCGACGCCCGCGAGCATCAAGACGATCCCCGCGGCGATCGCCTGCGCCAGCGAAGCACGGGTGACCGTGCGGCGCAGCACGGCATCCGCTCGCTCAATCCGGTCACGTGCCTGCGGCTCAGCGCCGTATGCCAGCAGCACGTCGAGGCTGCCGAAGTAGTCGACGAGGGATGCGGACAGCTCCGCCCGCTGCAGCGACACACGTTCTTCTGCACGAGACCCGAACACCCATCCGAGTCCGATCGCAACGACAGCCGCGGCCACGAGACAGGCGGCCAGGGTGAGAGCTGCAGGGGGCGAGACGAACGCGATGAACCCCACGGCTCCGGCCGCGACGACCGTCGCCACTGCGAGCGGCTGCACCACACGCAGTGGCAGATTCTGCAGATTCTCCACGTCGTCGACGAGCGCCGAGAGCACCTGCCCGCGATCGGTCTTGCCGAGGCCCGCAGGCGAGAGTGGGATGAGTCTGCGCACCATGTCAGAGCGCGTGCTGGCGAGCTGACGCAGCGCGGCATCGTGCCCGGACAGCCGCTCGAGGTACCTGAACACCGCACGTGACACCGCGAAGAACCGCACTCCGACCACGGCGATCGACAGCGGCACCAGAGAGTCGACGATCGAGGCGCTGATGATCAGCCATCCACTCACTGCCAGCAGCGAAACTGCGGCACCGGCCGAGAGCACACCCCAGATGAGCCCGGGCAGGAACCGGCGCACCGGAGGCTGCGCGAGGCGGAGGACATCGCCGACCTTCACGCCCTCACCCCCAGCTCTGAGCCTGTCGAAAGAGTGACAATCTGATCCGCAATCTCCCGCGCGGAGCGTCGGTGAGAAACGAGCAGGATCGTCGCACCGGCATCCGTTCGCTCGCGCAGCGACTGCCACAGGCGTTCTTCGGTGTCGGCATCCAGTGCGCTCGAAGGTTCGTCCAGCATCAGCACACGCGCGGGATTCGCGGCATGCCGATACAGCGCCCGCGCGACGGCGACGCGCTGCGCCTGCCCGCCGGACAGCCCGCTCCCCTGCACGCCGAGTTCCTGCGCCGGATCGAGATCGCCTGCGCATGCGGCATCAAGAGCTTCCCGAACCCTGGTGAATGAGGGGTCCGGATCGCCCAGAGTCACGTTCGACGCGATCGTGCCCTGCATCAGCTGCGACGACTGTCCTACCCAGGCGAGCCAGTCGGCTGGGGACAGAGTGCGGACATCCTCGCCGGCGAACACCGCAGAGCCTTCGAACGCCACCGCGCCGCGCAGCGCCGCCAGCAGACTCGACTTGCCCGCGCCGCTCGGCCCCTCGATCAGAGTGAGCGTGCCCGGCAAAGCAGTGAATGAGACGGGCGGAAGGTCGCGGACACGGAGGTCAGTTGCGCACAACTCCTCAGAACCGGGCACGATTCGAGCGGGAAGCCCCCGAAATGCTGGATCTGTACCGAGTTTTGAGGAGCTAGGAACGGCAGCCGCCTCATCCAGCACCTCGAAGATGTCCTCGGTCGCTGCGACGCCCTCCGACGCTGCGTGAAACTGCACCCCCACCTGACGAATCGGCAGAAACGCCTCGGGCGCCAGCAGCAGCACGAACAGCCCGACCTCGAGCGACATGTCTCCCGCCAGCAGCCGAAATCCCACCGTCACCGCGATCAGCGCGACAGCAAGCGAAGCGAGCAGCTCCATCGCGAAGCCGGAGAGGAACGAGAACCGCAGCACCTTCATCGTCTCGCGGCGGTACTGCTCGGCCGTGACCTCGATCTGGGATGCTGCGCGTCGCTCGCGTCCGAAGAGCCGCAGCGTCGCAAGCCCCTGCACGGTGTCGGCGAAGCGTGCGGCCAGCCGCTGCAGCGTCTGCCATTGCTTGCGCTGAACGGTGCGCGTCGCAATGCCGATGAGGACGAGGAACAGCGGGATCAGCGGTAGCGTGATCGTCGCGATCAGGCCGCTCGGCCAGTCGTACCACCACATCACCAACACCAGCACTGGCGTCGCGATCACGGTCAACACGAGCTGCGGCAGATAGCGGGCGAAGTAGGTGTCCAGCGCCTCGAGACCGTGGCCGGCGGTCACTGCCAGGGATGCCTGGTTGCGCGAGGCCAACCAACCGGGCCCCAGCCTCCCCACGGCACCGATCAACGCGGAGCGCAGCTGCATTCCGGTCTTCGCCGCGGCCGCAGAACCTGCAGCGTCCGCGGCGGCGATCAGACCGCCGCGTACCAGTGCCAGCACCAGCAGCCAGATCAGCGACGCCGCAACAGAACGCCCGGCGAGGGCTCCGGTGATGGCATCCGTCAAGAACCAGGCGAAGGCGATGACGACGACAGTCTGAAGTACGCCGATGAACGCTGCGAGGACGAAGAATCCCCGCGCGGCGCCGGCGTACCTCAGCAGCCTCGGATCGACGGGTTTCACGCGTGCGCCGGAGCCCCTTCGATCGACGGCCCTTCGATGGAGGCGCGGGTGACGCGCTTGCGGAACACCCAATACGTCCACCCCTGATAGAGCAGTACCAACGGCATGGCGGCCAGTGCCGTCCAGCTCATGATCTGCAGCGTGTACTGCGTGCTCGACGCGTTCTCGATCGTGAGGCTGAAGGCCGGATCAATCGTCGACGGCATCACATTCGGGAACAGCGCCGCGAACAGTGTGACGACGGCGAACAGCGTGGTCGCAGCCCCGAAGCTGAACGCCCAGCCCTCGCGCCCGCGCAGGTTCATGACGATGGACAGCACCAGCGACACCGCAGCGAGCGCAGCCAGCACGAGCACCACGAGAGAGAAGTGCACCACGACAGTCCAGACCAGGAACACCGCTGCAATGACCAACGTCAACAGCCCTGAGCGGAAGGCCAGTCGACGAGCATCCGCTCGCAGTTGACCATCGGTCTTCAACGCGATGAACGTCGCCCCGTGTGTGAAGAACAGCAGCAGCGTGGTGAGGCCGCCGAGAAGTCCGTAGGGGTTCAGCAGGTCGAACATGGTTCCCACGTACACATGCCGCTCGTCCAAGGCGACGCCTTGCACGATGTTCGCGAAGGCGACTCCCCACAGGAATGCGGGCACGGCAGAGCCGATCACGATCATCCGATCGAAGCCGGCCTTCCAGCGGGCGCTCTCACGTTGGTGCCGAAATTCGAACGAGACGCCGCGCAAGATGAGCGTGAGCAGGATGAGCAGCAGCGGTAGGTAGAAACCGCTGAACAGCGAGGCGTACCACTCGGGGAACGACGCGAACAGGCAGGCGCCGGCGACGATGAGCCAGGTCTCGTTGAGGTCCCAGACCGGACCGATGGTGTTGATGATCTGACGGCGCGAGACGTCGTCGCGGTCCTTACCGACGCCGCCAAGGAACGGCAGCGACATGCCCACACCGAAGTCGAAGCCGTCGAGAACGAAGTAGCCGACGAAGAAGAAGGCGATGAGCCCGAACCACAGCACTTGGAGATCCATGATCTGTTCCTTCCTTCTCAGTACACGACCGACGGCAGCTGGGCCGTCTCGCCATCGGGTTGCTCGGTGGTGTCCGGACCCTTCTGCGCCGCCCTGATGATGAGGCGGACTTCGACGACGGCGAGCGCCGCATAAATCGCAGTGAAGGCGACGAGCGAGATCAGCACTTCCAGGCCGGAGGTACCGGGCGAGACACCGTCTCTGGTCGTCATCAAACCGAACACGAGCCAGGGTTGGCGCCCCATCTCGGTGAAGACCCATCCGACGATATTGGCCAGCAATGCGAGCGGGTACGACCAGATCGCGATCTTCCACATCCACTTGGCGACCGGCTTCTTCGCACCGCGACGGGTGAACCAGAGCCCGGCAAGCGCGATCAGGGCGTGCAGCATGCCGAGGCCGATCATCCAGCGGAAGGCCCAGTACGTGATCCACAGCACCGGCGCGAAGTTCGTGATGCCACTGTCGGCGAACTGTACGGCGTATTCGGCGTTGAGGTCGTTGATGCCGTGTACGCACGCGTCGAGGGTGTGCGTCGACAACAGCGACAGCAGATACGGCACCCGGAGCGAGAACAGCTCCGAGCTGCCATCGGGCGTTCCGAGCGTGAACAGGCTGAAGGAGGCATCCGGCCCGCAGACGGTGTTGAACGTCGCCTCGGCCGCAGCCATCTTCATCGGTTGGGCCACGTACATCGCGAGTCCCAGCTGGTCACCAGACAGCGCCACCCCGACGGTGGAGACGAGCATCCCCCACAGGCCGAACTTCAGCGAGACGCGCATCGTGTCGGTGTGCTGCCCGCGCATGAGATGCCACGCGGAGACCGAGATGATGACACCGGCGGCGAACATGAATGCGCCGAAGATTGTGTGCGGGAACGCGGCGAGCGCGACCGGGTTGGTCAGCAGAGCCCAGATATCGACGAGTTCGGCGCGGTTGGTCTCGGGGTTGTACACGTAGCCGACCGGGTTCTGCATGAACGCGTTGGCCGCGATGATGAAATAGGCCGACAGGATGCTGCCGATGGCGACGCACCAGATCGTGGCCAAGTGGAGTTTCTGGGAGAGCTTGTCCCATCCGAAGATCCACAGGCCGATGAAGGTCGCTTCAAAGAAGAACGCGAGCAGCCCCTCGAACGCGAGCGGAGCGCCGAACACGTCACCCACGAAGCGGGAGTAGTCCGACCAGTTCATTCCGAACTGGAACTCCTGCACGATGCCGGTGACGACGCCCATCGCGAAGTTGATGAGGAAGATCTTCCCGAAGAACCGCGTCAGGTGCAGGTACTGGACCTTTGCCGTGCGCACCCATGCCGTCTGGAAAAGCGCGGCAGACAGTGCCATACCTATCGTCAGCGGTACGAAGAGGTAGTGGTAGATGGTCGTCAGACCGAACTGCCACCTCGCCAATACCAGTGGATCCAACCACTCCATGACACGACTCCCTCTTCCAGCAGCCGTCAGGCCGCGGTCTCGATCCGGCGCAGTTGCGCGGTGTCCACTAGTTGTGCGGTGCCCGCGAGCTGGACGACGCACTCCTGCGGCAGGGCGGGGTCGCGCACGAAGTCAGCGGCGAGCGGGCCGCCCGCTTCGGTGAGCACCCCCTGCATGAGGCTGAGGTGCACCCGGCACAGCACCGGACGGTCCTCTGGCCGTGCCGCGGCGTGCGGGCAGGGCGTGAGGTCGATGGTGAGCTGTTCGTCGTCGATGACGGGCTCGAAACCGCTCTCTTCGAGATGCTCGATGAGAGCATCGAGCTGATGGGTGGCCTGCTGGCCGAGATCGGATGCCGCCACCGGCATGGTGCGACGCATGAGGTCTCCGCGCCGGGCCGCTGCCGTGACCTTGTCGCGGGCGACGGAGCTGGAGGCTTCCGGGGTTCCGGTGGCCGCGCTGTAGAGGGTACGGGGGCGCCCGCGGGTGGTGCGGTGCTCGGCCTCGGCGATGACGTAGCCGCCGTCGATCAGACGCTGCAGGTGCTCGCGCACGGTGTTCTGATGCAGGCCGGTCGCCTCGCACAGTTCACTGATCATCCGACCGGGCCGCGATTGCACCAGATGCAGGATCTGCACACGGGAGTATGTCGAGATCGGGCCGCATGCGGGCCGGGTGGTGGGCATGCATCAATTATCCCGAGTTCCTGATCAGCCCGGGTTCCTGAGGCCGTGAATAATGCACTTTCCGCGATAGGGATGTCGGATGCCGTCGATAGGCTTGTCGTATGGCCACCCGCAAACCCGCACCTCCCGCTTTCGTCTGCACCGAGTGCGGATGGACGACACCGAAGTGGGCCGGCCGTTGCGGTGAGTGCCAGCAGTGGGGCACGGTGCAGGAACAGGCCGCGAAGACGGGCATCCTCAGACAGATGAGTCCGATCGCGCCCGGCGCCGATCGGGCCGCGCGCCCCATCACACAGATCAGCACGGCCGACACGCCCCGCCGTTCCAGCGGTGTCGGCGAGTTCGATCGTGTGCTCGGCGGCGGCATCGTGCCGGGGGCTGCGATCCTGCTCAGCGGCGAACCAGGCGTCGGTAAGTCCACCCTGCTGCTCGAGGTCGCCGCTCAAGCTGCTCGCGGCGGGCGCCGTGTGCTGTACGCGAGCGCCGAGGAGTCGCAGGCTCAGGTGCGACTGCGCGCCGAGCGCACCGGTGCGCTGCACGACGAGCTGTATCTGGCCAGCGAGACTGACCTCGCCACGATTCTCGGGCACATCGACGAGGTGAAGCCGCAGCTCGTCATCGTCGACTCGGTCCAGACCGTGGCATCCTCACTGTCTGACGGTGCGGCGGGCCAGCCCAGCCAGGTGCGGGAGGTCGCTGCGACGCTGATCCGGGTGGCGAAGGAGCGGAGCCTGCCGATCATCCTGGTCGGGCATGTCACCAAGGATGGACAGGTGGCAGGTCCGCGCATTCTGGAGCACCTGGTCGACGTCGTCTGCCATTTCGAGGGCGACCGCCAGACATCACTGCGGTTCATCCGCGCGCTGAAGAATCGTTTCGGTCCGACGGATGAGGTCGGATGCTTCGAGATGACCGGCGCTGGCATCGCCGAAGTTCCGGATCCGAGCGGGCTGTTCCTGGGCCACGGCTCGACGGAGCCCGGCACGTGCGTCGCGATCTCAATGGAGGGCCGCAGAGCGCTCCCCGTCGAGGTGCAGGCACTGACCGTCGAGTCGACGGCGCCGAATCCCCGCCGGGTGGTGTCGGGACTCGACTCGGCGCGCGTGGCGATGGTGTTGGCGATCCTCGAGAAGCGTGGTCGCATCCCGACCGGAAAGCTCGACGTCTACGTGTCCACCGTCGGCGGAGTGCGGTTCATCGAACCCGCGGCAGACCTCGCGATCGCGATCGCCGTGGCGGGCTCGATCCGACAGTTCTCCGTGCCTCGCACGGTCGCGGCGGTGGGCGAGCTCAGCCTCGCAGGCGAGGTGCGAGCGGTGACGCAGGCCGCGCAGCGTCGATCCGAGGCAGCGCGGCTCGGATATGTGCAGGTCATCGATGAACGCTCGGGCACTCTCGACGCTGCGTTGAACGACGTCCGCTCGCACAGCCGCTCATCGCATCCGGCGAAGCCGCGCCGGGAAGACGCGATTCCGCCGTTCTGATCAGGCCTCGAGTGCCTTGAGTAGCTCGTCGGGCGATGCCTGCATCGGATGCGGCCCCGCGATGTCGAGGAACACCGTGGTGATCGTCTCGCGATGTGTGGTCAGAAACTTCTGCAACCAGGCTGGCGAATAGATCCCGACGCCAGGGGGAAGATTCGCCGGCTTGTGCGTCGCGTCACTGAACAGCAACAGGGCAACGTCCCCGGATACGGGATCGCGGAAGGTCCACACCTCTCCGCCGTCCAGCGGGTTATCGCGTGCGCCTGCCGTGAGCAGCGGCACCACCGTATTACCGTTGCGCAACGCCAGCGCAACCGCTGCCATGTCCTGCTTCTCGAGCGCCCGCGCGAGGGCTTCGGAGCGGAACTGCTCGGGTGCGGGTTTCTTACTCGCGGACTTCGACTTCTTTGCTGCCATGTCTCCAGCATAAAGATTGGGGCCCTCTCGAGTCGTCCAGTGGGGACTGGGGTACTCGAAAGGGCCCTCGGATTCTCGATCGGTGAAGTGTCGAAGCGCTGGGGACGCTGAATACGACGCCACTGGGGATGGCTCACACCGAATTATCTCGAGAATCTCTTCAATGGTATCCCAAAGGATGCGAAGTGTCAGCCACGGATAGCGGACTCTAAGCTTTAATACAGCAAGAACTGCCGGGTTGTTGCATCCGTGAATCCGCCGATGGAGACGGTGAGATGGTACGACGCTCCTCCGCCGGGCGCTCGCGGCCGATTCTCCTGCGCACAGGTGTCGACGTCAGAACGCGTGCGATCCCAGATGACGGGCTCGGCACTGGGCACGGACTGACCGGCCGCAAGCGTCACGACCATGCTGCTGGGGTTCTCCTGACAGTGCCGTGAGTCCCACCACAAATCGTTTCCGCTGGTGACAGTGAACTCCTGCGTGGCAGAGCCGACATCGATCGAGCAGTCCTCGGAGCCGCTGTTCGTCAGCACGATCGAGAACTCAGGCAGCGAGCCCGCCGGATAGGTCTCGGCATTCGTGGTCGCTTCGACGGTAACATCACTCGCCTGGCACGGCGCGATCCCCGGCGTCTCCTCAGCGGTCGGCTCGACGCTCGGCTCCGGGCTCGGTTCCGGAGACGGCGATTGCTCACCCGTCTCCTGTGGTGTCGACGTGGGTTGTGATGTCGAGGTGTGGTGGGTAGTGGCATCCGCCCACGGCTGCGCGATGATGAGCCACGCCCCGACTGCCAGCGCGGCGAGCAATACGAGAAGCCCAAAGAACACAGCGAGCCTGCGTCGCCGATACTTGGCGCGTGTTCTGCGACGACCTGCCATCACAGGTTCTTCAGCATCCGCATGTTCCCGAGAGTGTTCGGCTTCACATGGGCAAGGTCCAGGAACTCGGCGACACCCTCATCCGGGCTGCGCAGCAGCTGCGAGTACACGTCCGGGTCCACGATCTGTTCGCCGATCGGAGCGAACCCTCGACCGGTGAAGAATGCCGTCTCGAAGGTGAGGCAGAAGAGTCGGCTCAGGCCGAGCTCGCGCGCACGCGCCTCGAGCGATTCGACGATTTCGCGCCCGACGCCGCGATGCAGCCAGTCATCACGCACGATCAGCGTGCGCACCTCGCCGAGGTCTTCCCACATCACGTGCATTGCGCCGCACCCGATGAGCTCACCGTCTTTCTCGGCAACGATGAACTCCTGCACGGCCCCGTAGAGCACCGCAAGATCCTTGCCGAGCAGGATGCGTCGCTCGACCAGCGGCTCCAGCAGATGGTGGATGCCGAGGACGTCGGCGCTGCGCGCGGGGCGGACGGTGTACTCGTTCACCCTCCCAGCCTAAACTCGCGCCGCCTTCCCACCCGGCATTCACCTGATAGTTGCTGCGGCAACAGTTCGTCTGGGGTTCGAGACATGAGCAGAAACGAAGAAGGGCGGATGCCGAAGCATCCGCCCTTCTTCGTTTGCGAGTTACTCGCCTGAAGCTACCGCCAGGTCGGGGGTCGCGGTGATCGCGCCGCCCGTGTTGATCCCGACCGAGACCTTCTCGCCGCGCTGGCTGGTCTCGAACGTGAACTTGCCGTCCTCGAGATCCACCTTGACGTGGTCGCCGGAGTTGAGTTCCCCGTGCAGGATGCGCTCGGACAGGTGGTCCTCGATCTCACGCTGCATCGCACGACGCAGCGGGCGAGCACCGAGTGCCGGGTCGAAGCCGATCTCGATGAGGCGCTCCTTGGCCGCCTGTGACAGCTCGATCGTCATGTCACGGTCGAGCAGACGATCGCCGAGGCGCTTGGAGAACAGATCCACGATCTGCACGAGCTCCAGTTTCGACAGCTGCGGGAAGACGATGACATCGTCGACGCGGTTGAGGAACTCGGGCTTGAAGTGACGCTTGAGTTCCTCGTCGACCTTGCCCTTCATCCGCTCGTAGCTGGTCTGCGCGTTGCCCTCGACCTGGAAGCCGACGGGGCCACCGGCGATCGCGGACGATCCGAGGTTCGTGGTCATGATGATGACCGTGTTCTTGAAGTCCACGATCCGGCCCTGACCGTCGGTGAGACGGCCCTCTTCGAGGATCTGCAACAGCGAGTTGAAGATGTCGGGGTGAGCCTTCTCGATCTCGTCGAACAGCACGACGGAGAACGGCTTGCGGCGCACCTTCTCGGTGAGCTGGCCGCCCTCTTCGAAGCCGACGAACCCGGGAGGGGCACCGAACAGCCGCGACACGGTGTGCTTCTCACCGAACTCGCTCATGTCGAGCGAGATGAGCGCATCCTCATCGTCGAATAGGAACTCGGCGAGCGCCTTGGCCAGCTCGGTCTTTCCGACACCGGTGGGGCCGGCGAAGATGAACGAGCCAGAGGGACGCTTCGGGTCCTTGAGGCCGGCCCGCTGACGACGAATCGTCTTCGCGAGCGCTGCGATCGCTTCTTCCTGGCCGACGACGCGCTGGTGCAGCGCCTTCTCCATGAAGACGAGACGGCTCGATTCCTCTTCCGTCAGCTTGAACACCGGGATGCCGGTGGCCTGAGCGAGCACTTCGGCAATCAGACCCTCGTCGACGACCGCGTTCGTCGCGACGTCACCCGAACGCCACTGCTTCTCCAGGCGAAGGCGCTCGGCGAGGAGGCTCTTCTCCTCGTCACGCAGGGAGGCGGCCTTCTCGAAGTCCTGCTCCTCGCTGGCGACTTCCTTCTGCTCACGGACGGCAGCGATCTTCTCGTCGAACTCCCGCAGCTCCGGAGGGCTGGAGAGGATCGAGAGGCGCAGGCGTGCGCCAGCCTCATCGATCAGGTCGATGGCCTTGTCCGGGAGGAAGCGGTCAGCGACGTAGCGATCAGCAAGGTTCGCTGCCGCAACGATGGCGCCATCCGTGATCTGCACCTTGTGGTGGGCCTCGTAGCGATCACGCAGCCCCTTGAGGATGTTGATCGTGTGCGGGAGCGTGGGCTCCGCGACCTGGATCGACTGGAAGCGGCGCTCGAGCGCAGCATCCTTCTCGAAGTGCTTGCGGTACTCGTCAAGCGTGGTCGCACCGATCGTCTGCAGCTCACCACGGGCGAGCAGCGGCTTGAGGATGCTCGCGGCATCGATCGCGCCTTCCGCAGCACCTGCACCCACGAGGGTGTGGATCTCGTCAATGAAGACGATGATGTCGCCGCGGGTGCGGATCTCCTTGGTGACCTTCTTCAGGCGCTCCTCGAAGTCACCGCGGTAGCGGGAACCGGCGATGAGCGAGCCGAGGTCGAGCGAGTAGACCTGCTTGTCCTTCAGCGTCTCCGGGACATCACCCTTGACGATGGCCTGAGCGAGTCCCTCGACGACGGCGGTCTTGCCGACGCCTGGCTCACCGATCAGAACCGGGTTGTTCTTGGAGCGTCGGGAGAGGATCTGCATGACCCGCTCGATCTCCTTCTCGCGCCCGATCACCGGGTCGAGCTTGTTGTCGCGCGCGGCCTGGGTGAGGTTGCGACCGAACTGGTCGAGCACCGCAGAGCCTGCCTGCGTACCGCTGGACGAGTCGTTGGTCTGCGCACCGACGGCGGCGGGCTCGCGACCCGGAGCACCGGAGAGCAGCTGAATGACCTGCTGGCGCACCTTGTTCAGGTCGGCGCCGAGCTTGACGAGCACCTGAGCGGCAACGCCTTCACCCTCACGGATGAGGCCGAGGAGGATGTGCTCGGTGCCGATGTAGTTGTGGCCGAGCTGCAGCGCTTCGCGCAGGCTCAGCTCAAGCACCTTCTTCGCGCGGGGCGTGAAGGGGATGTGGCCGGTCGGCTGCTGCTGACCCTGGCCGATGATGTCCTGCACCTGCTCGCGCACTGCGTCGAGGGAGATGCCGAGACTTTCGAGCGCCTTGGCGGCGACGCCCTCACCCTCGTGGATGAGACCGAGCAGGATGTGCTCGGTTCCGATGTAGTTGTGGTTGAGCATCTTCGCCTCTTCTTGGGCGAGGACAACCACTCGACGGGCTCGGTCCGTAAATCTCTCGAACATGCTGACTCCTTATTCGCACGGGGCGAAGACGCGGCAAGCGCCTGTACATCGAGAGTAACGACCGCACAGGGCTGGTATGCCCGTGTTCGCCGTCGGCATAGCGAGCCAGGCTGTTGACATGGGTTATCGATAGTCGTTATGTTAACGAGAGTCGATAACAACGACTATCGATAAGGATAGGAACATGACCGGAGACACAGCAGCAAACCGCCGGATGAAGCAGATCGAGAAGGTGGTACTCGGCGTCGTCGCAGGAGCCGCAGCCGCCATCGGAATCGTCGACATCGTGGCGCTCACGATGCGGGTCATCGCGCTCGCAACCGATGAAGCGATCGTCGTCAACGGCATCCCTCTGATGGATTTCCCCGCCGAGCAGATCAGCGAGGCATCCGCACAGGTCACCAGCGCCGCCTTCGAAACGCTGACTCTCACCGCGACGGGCTTGTCCGGGTCGATAAGGGGGTTGCTCATCACAGCAAGCATCCTCACAGCACTGGTCGCGATCGGGATTTGCGCCGTCGTCGCCTGGTTGTGCGTGCGCGTTCTCGTCGGGCGACCGTTCGTCCGATCTGCGACGTGGGGAATCGGGATCGTGGCGATCCTCGTCGTGGCCGGCGGGCTGCTTGGTCCACTCTTCGAGAGCCTCGCGAACGCCGAAATCGTAATGACGCTCGACATAACCGGGCTGCCGGTGTTCCTCGCCGTTCTCGACCTTTCCCCACTCGGTTGGGGCATGGCCCTCGCCGTCGTCGCGGGTGCGTTCGAGATCGGGCAGCGCATGCAGCAGGACACGAAAGGACTCGTCTGATGACATCTCGAACCCCGCAGCTTCAGGCAAAGCGCGATCGCAATGATCTCCTGACCGGGATCGCGGTCGGCGCGATCGTCGTCGGCATCCTGGTCAACGACAGCATCCAGCGCTTGGTCGATCTTTTCGCCGTTCCGGGATCGATCACCGTCACGACCCGCGTGCCCGCGCAGGAGATTACCGCCGCCGTCGGCGGTGGTGTGCCCGCCACCGCGGAGATGGTGACGCTCACAGCATCCGGAGTCAACGTGATCAGCGTCGCGTCGCTCGTCATCGCGATCGTGCTGCGCGCACTGTGCCTGATCTCGGTCGCAGTGTTCGCAGTGATCGTCTGCCTGCGCCTGCTGCGCGGAATCGTCTTCGATCGAGTGAACACAGGTCTGACGTTCACGATCTCGATACTGCTGCTCCTTGCCGGCCTCGGCCCTCACTTCTTCGAGACCATGGGGTTCAACGGAGTGTTCGTAGCCCTCGGCGGCGACTTCAGCGACGGACGATGGCTGCTGTTCCGAGACGGAATCCCGCTCTACATCGCGTCCGTCGCGGTCGGCGTTCTGGTCATCGTCTTCCGTCGAGGCGCAGCCATGCAGCGCGAGATAGAAGGGCTCGTCTGATGATCAACTTCATGGGCGAGTTCTGGCCATCGCTGGGGAACATCGGCATCACACTCGCTGTGATCGGCGCTGTCGTTGGACTCGTTATCTGGCGCGGCAAGCGCCGAGGCAGCAAGACGATTGCGTTGGATGCGGCCCTGACGATCTCAGGTCTGTGGGTGATGTTGTCACTCGCCGGTGCCCTGATCGTCGTGATCAAAGCGTTCACCGTGGATTGGGCGGAGCTCCACGGAGCGACATCTGTGTGGTTCCCTTGGCCATCCGACCTGTGCAACACGCTCGCCAAGGGAGGTACGACGACCTGCCGATCTGAGAACCTGTCGGACTTCACGGTCGAAGGCGCGTCACTGGGGCTCAGGCTGATTGCCGGCTCAGCGCAGCTCTTCTCGATGGCGTTCTCTACTGTTCCCGCCGCGATGCTTGCCGTGATCTGTTTCCAGACTCTGCGTGGGCGCACCTTCTCGCGAACGGTGACGCGGGTGCTGACCGGCGGAGCAATCGCGGTGCTGGCGCTTGGGATCGTGTCCGATCTGCTTGGCGGCGTCGCTGCGACGATCGGGCTGCGAGAAGTGGTCGATCAGAGTTCGCAATGGTACCCAATGGTGTTCCAGCTCACCGTGACGCCCCTGCCGTTCGTCGGCGCTCTCGCGCTCGCTGCGCTGGCCGCAGTGTTCCGGCAGGGCATGCGGCTTCAGCAGGAGAATGAGCAATTGCAGCGCGAGACGGAGGGTCTCGTATGACTCCGCCTGCAGAAGAGGAGGAGACCGGCATCCACTGCCGTCTCGACGAGTTGCTCGCCGAGCGCGGGATGACTCTCACCGAACTGAGCGCTCGCGTCGGGGTGAGCATCGTGAATCTCTCGGTGCTGAAGAACGATCGCGCTCGCGCGATCAGATACTCGACGCTGCGGGCGATCTGCGATGCGTTGGAGTGCGAGGTGGGCGAATTGCTGGTGGTTGCGGCGCGTTAGCTCGCGTCAGGCGCGGGAACCCTGTCTGCGGTACACCGCTCCGTGCCCGAACCAACGTGCCGGGCACGATTCCCCATCATTGCCGGACTCTGCCATCACCGGACTCCGCCACCACCGAACTCTGCCACCGCCGATACCCGTCACAACCGCCCCATCGCTCTTGCGATCCGCCCGCCTCACGCGGCGGGCATGAATCGCTTGGGCGGCGGGTCGATGCCCGCCCAGGCGTAGCGGAGCACCGCACGTTGGGCGAGCACGAACTGCTCCCCCGACGGGTGGTGGAGAACGAAGTCACCGGTGCCATCGCGCGTGATCCACCAGTCGCCGTGATGCAACTGCATGTGATGGAATCGACAAAGAAGGATCCCCCGATCGATGTCGGTTCGGCCGCCGCCAGCCCACTCGTCGATGTGGTGCGCTTCGCAGTAGGAGGCCGGACGGTCGCATCCACGCCATCGACATCCGCCATCGCGGATCGCCAGCGCAATGCGCTGGTGAGGCATGAACAGCCGCTGTTCGCGGCCGACGTCGAGCGGGTTGCCACAGGAATCGACGAGCACGCGAACGGTTCCGGTGTCGCAGATGCGCTGCTTGGCCGACTGAGTCGGCACGGCGATCAGATGATCTTCAGTCAGCGCGATCGGCGCATACTCGCCGCCCGCGCTGACCTGCTGCACGAGTCGAACCCCGGCTTGACGCGTACCGAAGACGGTCTTCGCGTCGGCCAGCACGCCGGCGCGGATCACGTCAATAAGTAAGTCGTAGGCAAGTTGATCGTTGGTACGCGCGTCGTCGATCAGGGCCGAGGCACGTTCCTTCTCTTCTGAGTCCACAAACCGTGGCCCGCCTCGGCGTGGCCGCAATGCAGCAGCAAATGCTGCCTCCGTGAACACCCCGCCTTCGTCGTCGAACACGATGGCGCCGCGACGCTGCCCATCCCGGTCGATCCACGTGCGGTACGTCCGCTTTTCGAATCGCGCGAGGAATCTCTTTTCAGCTCCGACGGGATCGAGGAGGTCGCGGATCGACTGCGCCGCGGTGCGGAGTTCTTCGACCGTGCGCTCTACCGCTTCGTGGAGAAGCTGATCGGCAGCCTGTTCCCAAGCCGCGCGCGCATCTGCGTCGCCCTCGGGCGAGCCATCTTCCGTCGCCTCGGGCGGTTCACCGAGCCCTGCTCGGATCGCATCGAACTGCGCCGCCGAGATCTCACCAGCACGCAATGCCCGCTTCAACGGCTCCTGCCAGTCCCGCTGCGGAGGCGACGGGGCAGTTCCGGAATCGCCACCAGCACCAGCACCAGCACCTGCACCAGCACCAGCACCGAAATCAAACCCGCCACCGGAACCCCACCCCGAGTCCTCTTGCTCGTCAGCGCCAGCGGCTCCGGCATCCTGCGTGCCACGATCGGCATCGTCCCCGCCCAAATCAGCTCCCGCCGCAGCATCCCCAGATTGCTCACCAGCGGATCCGCCGGCACCAACATCCGCGTCACGCTCGTCGTCGAGCACCACTTCTTCGATCAGCGCCTCACCCACCCGCAGTCGTCGCGCAGCTTCAGACCGCGTGCAGCCCGTGATCTGCTGGATAAGTGCGACCGCCGATCGCTGCCCGTGCGACTGAGCGAGGCCGGAATGCCCGGCGCTCCGCGTGGATCGCTGCCCGACGATCCCAGCGGCGATCAGCCCGACCGACTCTGCCTGCTGCACCAATCCGGCCCATTCTTCAAGAACCGCGACGACCTCGGCATCAGTCATCCCCTGCATGATGACCTGCGCCGAAGCGAGGTCACAGCCGTCACCGAGTCGCGATCCCAGCGTGGGGATCAGCGACGCGATGTCGGTGAAAATTGCCATACTTAATAATGACAGCGACCACAGACATTCGAAGATAATTACGTGCAAGCGTGCGATAGAACTTCACTTTAATGAGTCATTCCCTGCGAGAATCAACGAATGACCCCACCTGCATCGAGGTGTTCCGTACGGTGAAGTTGATTCCTCGAGTGTTACCGCTCGCGTATCGCGAAAACACGATACTCACTCAATATCGTTATTTCACGATATGCGAGTAATATCGTGAAATAGCGATAGGAGGCGACCGTGCAGCACACGACTCGACTGCGCACGCCAGGCGACATCGGTCTGGCGCTGCAGCAGGCACGCCTCGCCCAAGGGTGGACACAGAACGAGCTGGCCGCCGAGACAGACCTTCCCCAGAGCACCATCAGCGCGATCGAGAACGGGATGTCGACGATTCATCTCCGTCGACTCTTGGAGTTGGCGCGCCGTACCGGTCTCTCGATCACCGCGACGTGGGAAGACGTTGAAGCTGGGGAGGGCAACGCGCTTTGGGCTTCCTCGTCGAGGTCGAGAGCCAGGAAGGGTGCACCTCGCTGAGCGCACGCTGCCGACTCACGACGAGTCAGCGGGATTTCAAAACGCCTTCACCGCTTCGTCTTCGACTTTAGCCCCCGCCACATGATCCGTATATGAACGCGATCAGCGCGCACGCGGCATCAACGCCACGAGGTCGTTGTACGCACCGTCTGCGGAATGGTCGTGTGTGCATTCGAAACGGTTGGCACGAATATCTCCAGCGACACCGGCAACCTTCTCGCGGATGCCTCCGATCAGATCCGCATCGATCGGGTCGTTCGTGCTCTTCCCCTGGTCGTCGAGGTTCAATATTTGGATGCGGTCGGCAGCAGTTCCGGACAGCTCCTGATATCCGAGCGCGTAGATCGCGAGCTGATCCCGAGTGGCGTCCTCATCCTGGGATCTCGCCGTCGACTTGAAATCAACGATCGCCGTCTCATCAGTCTCGAGCGACTTGATTAGATCAATCCGGCCATTGACCGACACACCCGGCGCGATGTCCACACCGATCTGTTTCTCCGAATGGATCGTTCGGGTGAGGTCATCGCCATGACGATCGAAGTAACGCTCAACCGCATCGACAGCTGCGCGATGGAGCTGATCGTGAAGCGCCGGGTACGCGTATGGAGTGTGCAAGTGGCGCTGCACGAGTTGCTCCGCTTCGTCACGCGCCGGGGCATCTCCTGCGAGCGCCCGCTTGTGCATCTCGGCGAGCACGTCGTGCAGCCCCTTGCCGTATCCGAGCGCCTCGTGGATGGGTGGGTTGAATCCATACATGAAGCGGAGTTTGAACTGATACGGGCAGTCGAAAAGATACTTGAGCTCCGAGAACGAGATCGCGATGTTGGGCGTCTCGAGCTTCGGTGTCGGATCTAGACGCTCAATGTCAGGCATGCCCTCGTCGCTTGTCGACATCCAAGACGATGCCGTGCAGTGCAGATAGAAGTCAGACGCCTTCCCTTGCCCTCTCTTCTCCCCCGGCGCGTAGCTGACGTAGAGGAACTTCTGCGAACGCGTGACTGCGACGTAGAACAGGCGGGTCTCGTCAGATACACCGCCCTTGTAACGCGCACCGTTGGCGACGGCGTCGGCGTCAATAATGTGAGGGATGACCTGGGTGCCGCCCATCCCGCGCATCGGGAACCGCCCGTGACGAAGGAACGGAACGAACACGGCCGGCCACTGCAGCCCCTTCGACCGGTGCACCGTCGATATAACGACAGCATCAGGCTGGACGTATCCCGCGTCGTCGTCGGACTCTTCGTACACGTCCGGCGCCTGGAATGTCAGGAAACCGAGGAACGATTCGTATTTGCGCTCCGGCGCCGATGAGAAGTGGATCGCCTCGAAGTCCGAGATGACCTGAGAGAACTTCCCGAGTTGGTACATCACGAGTTCACGTCGGCGCGCGTCACCCGGGATCGTCTCCTCACGAAGTTCCAACGCGTCGAGTGCCGCCAGGTAGAGACGCTGGATGTTGTACGTCCCCCATCGGTCGCTCTTCCCGAAATCGGCGCCCTCGTCGAGGACCGTGAGCAAGCGCTGCCAACGCGAGGCGTCCGGCACGAGGTCAGCGTCGTCCCACAGTTCACGCAAGTCCGCAGCCGTCGCGTCGTCCATCATGTAGCGGAACAGTCCGACGCAGGCACGAATCTCGGGCGCTTCGAACAGGCGCGCCAACCCCTTGATGAGGTATGGAATATTGCGTCGCTTGAGCTCGTCAACAAGTGCGTCTGCATCTTTGACTGATCGGAAGAGCACAGCACAATCCGACCAAGAGAGACCACGTGGGGACGCCCCCGGCTTGTCGACGAAGGGCATCCCTTGCAGGTCGAGGATGCGCTCGGCGATCCACGATGCCTCTTCCGCCACATCGCCGAACTGCAGCGCGAGCATGTCACCGCGTTGCCATTCCTGGTGCGACGCGTAGAGCATCTTCTTCGAAAGACGCTCGCTGGAATTGAGTCGCTCGGCGACGGTACGCCCGAGCTCGACGACACCCTTCGTTGACCGGAAGTTCTCGGCCAGCTCGATCGTCCGCACGTCCGCATACCGATTCGCGAAGGTGATGATGTTCGACACCTCAGAGCCGCGCCATTGATAGATCGTCTGATCGTCATCTCCGACGACGCACAAGTTCGCACCATAGTGAACGAGACGCTCGACCAGGCGCTCCTGGATCGGGTTGACGTCCTGGTACTCGTCCACGATCACGTAACGGACTTCATCTCTGACGTGGTCCCTCAGAACTCGTTCCGACGAAGTGAGATCGTCCGACTCTTCGACGTTTCCGAGAAACTCGACGGCCTGCACCATCATCGACGTGTAGTCGAAGTACTTCCGCTGACCGAGGAGGTCACGGTACGAGGCAAGGCTGGATGCGACCGCGTCACGCACTCGCGAGAAGTCGATCTCGTCCTCTTGCAGAATCGAGAGTGCCGACTTGTAGGTACGCGTGTCCACATATCGTCGGAGCGGAGCCTCGTTCCCTTGAACGAGCTTCGTGCATGTCGTCAAACCCGACCGCTTACTCTCGCGATCGATCAGCAACTGCTGCGTGATATCGGTCAGCACACCGTACTTGAACGTCTCCGGAACATACGTCTGCAGCAGATCCAGACAGTAGCCGTGCATGGTGCCGATGTACATCTCAGCCAGGCCGACTACCTCGCCGATCTCCGCGCGAACAACGGAGTGCACGCGCTCCTTCAGTTCGGCCGCAGCCTTCTCAGTGAAGGTGAAGGCGATCAGGTTGCCAGGGCGCACGCCCGACTGGGCGAGAATGCGGGCAATCCGCTGCGCGAGCACTTGCGTCTTACCTGATCCGGCGCATGCGATGAGCTGAAGCGTGCTGTCGACGTCTCCGATCGCCGCTTCCTGCGATGGTGTGAATGCTAGCTCACTCATGCGTACTTCGCTCCGATCGCCGAACCGAACAGGTCACTCGCGCTTCCCTTCGTTTCCTGTACCAAGTGCCGAACGGCGGGGTCGAGCATGTCGAGCACCCTGAGTTCCGATGACGACCCGGACGTACCGATCGAGTCGATCCGGTGGAACTTCGATCCGTTCTGCTCGGCGAACGCAGCCAGGCCTCGGAGCTTGACGAGCGAGTCGTCGAGATGCGTACCGTGCGGGTCGACGATCGATGGGCGGATCTCGTTTCCCACAAGGGTGAAGATCAAGAAGTCCGGATGCAGGGTGCGCCAATTTCCGGACCCATCGCGGTAAGGCACTCCGAGGGAGTCCGGGCGCGTCACCGAGGGGTTGCGATACCACCCGACGCAGTCCGTACGGGCGGCTTCCTTTCGAACGACAGGACGCTCCCAGCCGTTCAAGCTAGACAAGGGGAACCAACCGTCATCGTCAGCCATCAGGTGCTTGTCGATGAGTTCCGCTGCCTTGACCTGATCATGCTCGGTCTCGGCGAAGTCCTCGAGGCGCGACTTCGGCCTTGCAAGTTCGGTCGGCTGTGGTTCGACGGCTTGGGTGCGAATTTCCTCATATGCCTCGCGTCGTTCGTCGGCCAGGCCGCGCAATGCGACTCGATGCGCACCGAACCACTCCGCCACGATCTCTTGGGCCGCTTCGTCAATCTTCTCCCGCACGTTGGGCACCGTCGCGAGTGCTGCGGCCTTCACAAAGGCGTCGCGCAGAGCCTCGTCGCTGTCGTCGATGTTTGGGTCGGCGAGGAAATCCACATATGACTGTGCGATATCCGCGCCAAACGCACGCTTCGCCTCTTCGAACGCGACACGGATGGCACGTTCGTCGGCACGCTCATTGAAGTCGGTGTAGCTGACTTTCTTGCTCGCAGTCCTGCCAGAGATCGTCATGCCCCGGACGGTGAGCACCTCAATCTCAGCGTTTCGAAGGTCTCCGTCGTAGCGAGCGGCGAGAGATTCGAGAGTGTTGTGCATCTGCGACTTCACCGATGCGACGGCGCCTGGACGCAGGCCGTCGGCCGCGAGCGCCTGGGCGAGGCTGACAAGCTGCTTGACCGGTCGCGATCCTCGTCGGGGGATCACCATTGCGGGCATCTGATCCCAGGTCTCCCACACACCGTCCGGGATCGCCGAGTTCGGCACCAGTTCCCGCGGATCGATCAGCACCTTCTGCCCGCTGCCGGGCATCGAGTCAGTCGCGCCGGTGAGATATTTGACAACATTCCCGGCCGTCGTGCGATCGAAGTGCGGCAGGATGCAATCGACCGCGTTTAAGCGGTCCTCTCCCGGGATACGACGGGCGAGAGGCGTACGCACCATGCGCCCGAGGAGTTGTGTGATGTGCGTGTGGTCCTTCGCCGGACGGAACGAGACGAGAACTTCCGCACGCGGGCAGTCCCACCCTGTCGAAATGCCGTCCTTCGCGATGAGCACGCGTACCTGGGTCTCATCCTGCACGCGCTGGGGTTCGATCCAGTCGATGTCCCACGACCCGAATGTGAGCGACTTGTGGTCACCCAGCACATGGCGCACGCCGACGGAGGTCAGGTCGCCAAGTTCGGACTGGATCGTGTCGAGCCATAGACCTACGTCATCGGAGTTCTCGGTGTTAGGGATCTGCAGAACCAGGAGCGGCACGACCTTGTCGGCCGAGGTCTCGCCGGGAAGGTTCTTCTGCTCGGCCAAGTAACGTCCCCAGCGCTTCGCAGATTCCTTCAGCTTCCGAGCGGCGCGGGTCGTCAGCGCCGTCTCGAGGTTTCCGGCCTCCGCAGGGATGTCGAGAGCGATCACGTCCTTGATGAGGCCGGACTGCTGCACGCGCGCCGGATCGACTGCCACCGGAGGCAACGTGGTGCGCCCGTCGCTCGCCGCGTCCTTCATCGCCTCGGTGAAGCGATCGATCGTCGCAGAGATGCCCCACACGACGGGAATGGGGAGGCCGGTCATCTCGCCGCTGACGAGGCGGCGCACGATGGTCGGCTTGTCTCTGGATGCCTTGCTGTTGAACCCGCGATGCGCTTCGTCAAGCACAAGATAGACGGTGAGGCCGTCATCTTCGATCGTGTTCTCGAGCGTCTCCCAGATGTTCCACGCCAGATCATCCGGAGCGGGAACGTACTCCTCACCAAGGGCATCGGCCTGCGCGGCACGCTCCGCACCTCGGGTGAGAAGTGATGTCTTGGACAGACGCTGCGTGTTTAGAAAGTAGACGTGTTGTGGCTCGAGCGTGGGGAGAGCGAAGGGCGGTTTGACCGTCACCAGGCGGTCGTATGACAGCTTCTCAGACGCCTGGACGAGGCGCCGCTTCGTCTGCTCGTTGAGGTTCGGGTCATCCGAGAACCAGATGACGACGGCGCCAGGGTCCGGCTCGAATTCAAGCTCGGAGTCGCCGTAGAACAGCGCCTCGATGGCGGCGGCAGCCATCACCGTTTTACCCGCACCGGTCGTCGCGGTCAGCGCGAACGACGTCTCCATGGATTCGTTCTGGTACAGCCGTCGAGCACGTCGAAGGTTGTCGAGCGTCTGGACGACAGCGTCGCGCTGATAGTCCTTGAGCGTGAATCTCATCGCACACCTCGCATTGCGTCGATCTCGAAGTTGCGCAGATAAGAGTCGTAGAGGCGCACGACCTCGACCGCCTCGGGAAGCGCCCGAGCGATGGCTTCGAAGAAGCGATCCTCATCGGTGACGACGAATGCGAGAGTTGCATCGGGATTCGCGACCATGGCTTCGACGAACGCGTCGGTCTTGTCGATGTCATCGATCACACCGTAGGTCTCGGCGACGTCCCACCCGTCGGGAAGGGACTCGATGCGACGGCCACACGAGCCGGCACGTAACCAGAGCAACGGTGCGATCTTCGCGAACTCTCGATGCGACTGAACCCGCATCGGTGCCTCGTAGCTCAGCGTAAAGAACTCGACGTTCTGCGCGAGGCCTTCGGAGTACGTTGATCCGTCCTCACGGAGCCCGGTTGCGACGGTCGTGATCCGCGGTTTGGCGACGTGCTCATAGACGCCCTTCGCCCGCCATTCTTCGTCTCCAGCCCGGTAGCCATCCTTGATCAACCGTTTCGAGTCGGGGACTGCAAGCTCATTGTTCGTGATGAGTATGCATCGACGGGTGCCGCGGTCCTCTTCATTAAGCCGCATCACGGATTCCGCAGTGGAGCCAGAACCACCGAAAAAGTCGAGGATCACTGCATCCTTGGGACCCACGAGTCGGAGCCACCGCTGGAGCACTTCGTGGTCTTTGGGATTCGGAAACCGTTTGTCCCCTAAAACTGATTGAAGCTGTTTCCCAGCGCGAGTGCGCACAACCTCGAACACTGAGGTGGCAACTTGGCTGTCCTGATCCACGAGGTAACTCTTCCCACGTGGGATCTTGGATTCGTCCGGGCCGAAAGAAACTCGCCCCGCGGCAATCTCCTCCAGCATGCGAACTTCCTGCAGGCGCCATCCACCGCTGGGGACAGTCACTGCACGCCCGGTGTCGGGGTGCCTCACCTCGTACCGTGGTCCGCCGCCCCCTGGCCAGGAAAGATCGCGGTCGGCGTTATAGACCCGCCCATCCGCGTCAATTTGATCGAATCTGGATACTCCCGCATCGCAGAGCGACTTACCTTCGCCGCGGAGCCATTGTTTGTATCGCTTGGTTGCAACATCAGGATCGCCCCCGGAATCCGACCACACGGATTCGGCTGCGCTCAAAGCCGCATCGTACCCACGTTTCCGCTCTCTCCACTTGATGTCGGCTTCGGTCGAGGCGCTACCGTCTCGCACGTACATCAACATGTAGTCAGCGCCGTTTGACACGTAACGCGAGTCGTTTTTCAGCCCACCCTGCCACACCACGTCAGAGATGAAATTCTGCACGCTGAAGATCTGATCCATCAGCATTCGCAAGCGGTGATGCTCGTCATCACCGATAGCCACGATGATCACTCCGGTCGGTGCGAGCAACTCCTTAGCAAGCAGCAAACGACGCTCCATGAATGCCAACCACTTGGAGTGTCGGTACATGTCGTCGCTGCCCACGTACTTGTCGTTGTAGATCCAGCCATCGTTTCCGGTGTTGTACGGCGGATCGATGTAGATCGTGTCAACCTTGCCACGATGCGTGTAGAGCAGCGCCTGAAGCGCGTGGTAATTCTCAGCGTTAATCACGGAGTGGAACGGCTTGTCTCCACCGCGCTCCACCTTGCCCGTCGAAACGAGTCCCGGATAGATCGGGTCACGGAACTCCGCCACGAACACGAGGTCGTCGACGTCGACGCTCGTTTGTTCAGCATCCGCTGTGCCCTTCGCATCCTCGAGCTCGGCAACGCGCTCGCCGCCTGTGTCACTGATCGACCGAACCCGCCAGAGCCGATCGTTTGCGGCCTTCGGTGTCTCGCCGCGAGGCGGGAGGAGCCGCACGGTGTCACCCACCCGAACGCGCCTCCCCGGTAGTTCGACAGCCTCGGGCGTGTGTCGCTCGAAGTTGAGCCCGAACGCCCGGCGCTGTGACAGAACGTCGAACTCACGTGCGATTTCGTCGCCCAATGCGGGGTTCGACTCGCGCAACTGCTTGATCAGCTCGTGAATGTGCGCCACAGCCCGTCTCCCTCGAACCCTGCCGGGTTCTTGTACCCGGGTTTGTTAACCCTGGCACAAGTCACAGACATTTCAGACGCTTGAGTAATGCCCCGCGTTCCCTCCCCTGCCGCCGCACACATTGGGGAACGCATCCGCACCGCTCGCGAGTCGTCGACGATGACTCAGGACCAGCTCGCCGTGCGCGCAGACATCGACTCATCCAACGTCCGGGCGTATGAATCCGGCCGCGCGATGCCGAGCATCCACACCTTGCTGCGCATCGCAATAGCGATGCGCACGCCCATTGACTATTTCCTCAAGGACGTCACGTTGGAGATGTTCCCCGTCAGCTCAAGCGACGGCCGCCGCCGCGCCGGCTGAGCAACGCGACCACCGACGCTCCACTCCGTCATCCTTCGTCATCTCCACCACCTACCGCCGATGGACTCCTAGCGTTGACCCATCGCGCGCATCCGGCGCGCATCGACTTGGAGTCTCAATGAGCACCACCACTCGTACCCAAAAGGCGCCAGACACCCGCAGCCCCGCGAGGAAGCTCCTGACCTCGTTCGGGTTCCAGATCCTCGCCGCCCTCATCCTGGGCATCATCGCCGGCCTCATCGGCCGCAACTTCGGCGCCACCGCGGATAGTCCGAACGGCCTCTCCGCCACCCTTGACACGATCGGCAGCTCGTACGTCACGATCCTGCGCGCCGCTGTCGTCCCGCTGATCTTTACGGCGATCGTCGCCAGCATCTCGAATCTGCGCCGCGTGCAGAACGCCGCCCGTCTGGCCGGTCAGACCCTGCTCTGGTTCGCGATCACCGCGTTCATCGCCGTGACGATCGGCATCGTCCTTGGTCTGGTCATCCAGCCTGGCTCTCGTGCGGGCGACGGCCTCACTCCCGGCGAGCCCTACGCAGTCGGCACCTGGTGGAACTTCCTGATCGGCCTGATCCCGCAGAACTTCCTCGGCATCGGAGTACGCAGCTCGTTCGACGCCGAGGCAGGCGTGGTGGCATCCAGCATCAACTTCAACATCCTGCAGGTCATCGTCGTCGCCACCGTCATCGGCATCGCAGCACTCAAGGCAGGCAAGAAGGCCGAGCCGTTCCTCGCCTTCACCGAGTCGCTGCTGAAGGTCATCCAGCGCGTGCTGTGGTGGATCATCCGCATCGCACCTCTCGGAACCTTCGGTCTGATCGGATCCGCGGTGATCAAGTACGGCTGGGAGAAGCTCGCCTCGCTCGCCTGGTTCGCCGCCGCCGTCTACATCGGCCTGGCCCTCGTCATCTTCGTGGTCTACCCAGTGCTGATCAGGGCTCACGGCCTGTCGATCAAGCAGTACTTCACCGGCGTCTGGCCCGCCGTGCAGCTCGGATTCGTCAGCCGCTCCTCCATCGGTACTCTCCCGCTCACCGAGCGCGTCACGGAGCGAAACCTCGGCGTGCCAAGTTCATACGCATCCTTCGCCGTTCCCTTCGGCTCCACCACAAAGATGGACGGATGCGCCGCGATCTACCCGGCGATCGCCGCGATCTTCGTCGCACAGTTCTTCGGCATCGAGCTGAACATCGTGCAGTACCTACTGATCGTGCTCGTATCGGTTCTGGGTTCGGCGGCGACTGCCGGTACGACCGGGGCGACCGTCATGCTGACGCTCACGCTGTCCACCCTCGGACTGCCGCTCGAGGGCGTCGGCCTGCTGCTCGCGATCGACCCGATCCTCGACATGGGCCGCACCGCAGTGAACGTCGCAGGCCAGGCACTCGTGCCCACGATCGTCGCGAAGCGCGAAGGCATCCTCGATGAGGAGCTGTACAACGCCGATCGTGAGGGACTTCCGTTTGCGGACGACTCGGCCGAGGAGCAGGAGGCCGAGGCCATCGGCGCGCGCTGAGGCAACGTCTGACAGGGTGACGGATGCTTCGGCATCCGTCACCCGGCATCCTTCGTCATCTTCGCCTGAGTCGTCTCCGCGCCCGGCTGAAAGTGGCGCCGATCGCTCAGCGCTGAAAGACTCTCGGTCATGGGATTCGATTTTCAGGTGCGCGCGGACGGCAGCGTGGTGATCACCCACCACGGACGACAGGCGACCGTCTTGCGCGGCGCACGAGCCGCGGAGTTCCTCGAAGCCGTCGCCTCTGATCCGCAGGGCACGATGGCCCGCTGGACCGGCAACTACAAGCACGGAAACGAACGCGCTGCCAAGGAGCATCCACGTAATCGGCAGTGACCCTATGCCCGCGACTGCGGCCTGGTGGCACCCCTCGTATCGAGGGCGAGCTCCTCAGCGTCGATCGCGGCCATGAGCTCACGCATCACCTCTTCGTCGAGGTTGTCGGCGTCGCGCTCAGCAAGCAGAACCTCGCGCCGCACGTGCAGCCAGCCCTTCATCAAGGCCGTGAGATCGTCATAGGACGGGCGCACCACGTTCTCTTCGACGACCTGTATCTGTTCGGTCTCCGTCTCCACCCGTGACATTCGCTTGGTGAACACGTCGAACGTCTTCATTTCGGACGGCCCATACTTCGCCGTCCATTCATCGCGCTTCTCCTCGAGGAACGCCATGCCCGCCTCGCGACTACGCTTGCGCACCGCCGCGGTCGCTCTGGCATCTTCCGCCTGATCGACATCACTCGCGATCCCCAATTTCTTGATCAGGAACGGCAGCGTCAACCCCTGCAGCATCAGGGTCGCCACCGTGACGATGAACGCGACGACCACGACGGCGTGCGAAGACTTGTCATCGAGCGCTGCCAGGTCGGCGGCAGCGAGCGCGGTCGCCAATGTCACCACACCGCGCATCCCCGCCCAGGAGATGATCGCGTTGTCCTTCCAGCTCAGCTCGGGCTCAGTCAATCGCTTCTTCATCTGCTCCGCGGTAGTCGGTTGACGCCCCGGCCGCGTGCGCTGCTTCTGCTCGAATCTCCCGGCCGTGCTCGCGCGTTCCCAACGTCTGAGCCGCACGCGCTGCTGCCAGCGCGCGAATGCGTGTGCGGGATAGATGTACAGCGGCCGCACCAGCAACACGGTGAGCAGCACAGCACCGGAGAGCAGCAGAATGTGCTCGACGGACTCGGATCCCAGGTCACTCAGCACACGACGGAACATCAGCCCGATGTACGCGAAGACGAAGCTCTCCAGCAGCAGGTCGGCCGACAGCCACAGCGGCGCCTCCTGCTGCCTTGTCGTGTAGTCGGTGCGCGGAGCGTTGAAGCCGACGTACAGACCCATCGCGACGACCGCGAGCACACCGGAGCCACCCAGATGCTCGGCGATCGCATAGGCGCCGAACGGCACCAGCAGCCCGAACGTGCCGATCACCACCGGGTCGGCGACGCGCATGCGCAGCTGGTGCAGCACGATGCCGAAGACCAGACCGACCACCACGCCGATCACGACCGCCAGCGCGAACTGCCAGATGCCATCCCACACGTTCAGTGCAGCCCCGGCGATGATGGCCGCGAACACCCGGTACAGCGTCAGCGACGTGGCATCGTTGATCAGACTCTCCCCTGAGAGCACCGTCATGATGCGCCTGGGAAGTCCGAGCTTTCGGCCGATGGCGGCAGCGGACACGGCATCCGGCGGGGCGACGATCGCCCCGAGCAGCAGCGCACCCGGCAGAGTCAGTGCTGGCAGGATGAGCCACGCGACCAGGCCGACGACAACCGCGGTCAGCAGCACCAGCCAGATGCCGAGCCGACGGATCTGCGGCAGGCTGCGCTTGAATCCGACGAATGAGACATCGAGCGCGGCGGAGTACAGCAGCGGCGGCAGCACGACGTTCAGCAGCACATGTCCGTCAATTTCCAGTTCTGGAATGAACGGCAGAAAGGATGCCGCGAGCGCCACGACCGTGACCAGCAGAGGCGCCGGCCACCCCCGCCAGCGCGCGATGGCCGCCACGACGACGGCACCGACGAGCACGTAGAACAGCGTGGCATCCATCTATTTAGATTATCGAGTCCCGCTTTTCGCACGGCTGCATACTTCGGATCTGAACGCGAAACGCCGCGGACATCAGGATGCGATGTCCGCGGCGTTTCGCGTGGAGGCCGTTGGCCCTGGGATCAGACCCGGCGGCGTGCTCGAGTGAGGAACGCTACGACAACTCCGGCGAGCAGGAGTGCCACACCCGCAGCGATCGAGATCGTCGGAATCGAGCTACCCGTCGCAGCGAGGTTGGAGTCGGCCCCGGCTGCGGAACCGGCGTTACCCGAGCCGTCTGCGTCCGTGACGGTCGCATCGGATGCATCGGCGTCGGTTGCGTCAGCGTCAGCAGCGTCAGAGTTCGTGGCGTCAGTTGCGTCAGTCGCGTCCGTGGCGTCAGTCGCGTCAGTCGCGTCAGTCGCGTCCGTGGCGTCAGTCGCGTCAGTCGCGTCCGGGGCGTCAGCGTCCGTCGCGTCCGTCGCGTCAGCAGCGTCAGCAGCGTCAGCAGCGTCAGCAGCGTCAGCAGCGTCAGCGTCAGTCGCGTCAGCAGCGTCAGTTGCGTCAGTTGCGTCAGTTGCGTCAGTTGCGTCAGTTGCGTCAGTTGCATCAGTTGCATCAGCCGCATCAGTCGCGTCCGTCGCGTCGGTCGCGTCCGTCGCGTCAGTCGCGTCCGTGGCGTCAGTCGCGTCCGTGGCGTCAGTCGCGTCAGCAGCGTCCGTCGCGTCCGTCGCGTCCGTCGCGTCCGTCGCGTCCGTCGCGTCCGTCGCGTCCGTCGCGTCCGTCGCGTCCGTCGCGTCAGCAGCATCCGTCGCGTCAGCATCCGTCGCGTCAGCCGCATCCGTCGCGTCCGTCGCGTCAGCCGCATCCGTCGCGTCAGTCGCATCCGTCGCGTCCGTCGCATCAGCATCGGCGGCGTCGACGGCGTCGGTCGCGTAGGTGTTGGTGACGGTCCACGCAATATTCGCGTTCCCGTCCGCAAGGATCGTAACCGTGTCAGCCGACAGGCCCTTCGATACGAACGAGTACCCCTCGGGGGCAGCAGGCAGATCACCCTCGGCGAATGTCACCACCGTACCCTCGGGCAGGGACACACCCGACGAAACTACAGTCCCGTCAGCAGGAAGCTCGAAAACTTGCTCGCCACCCTCCCACGTCGCCGTCACCGGAAACGTGGTTCCGGCGGGGAACGCGGCTGCGTCAACACCCGCGAGGTTCTTTTGCAGGTTAAAGGTCCCCTCAACGCTGCTGCACGGGAAGCGACCCTTGAAGAGGTTGGTGTGGATTTCCTTGCCACCCTGGAGCGCGGTCAGATTCTGAGCGATAATCTGGCCCTCAAACTCGCGTCCACCGTCGGATTCAGCGGGGAACACGATGTGCGTGTTCGGCGCGTAGATGGAACCACGGACCGGTTCGTTAGGGGTGACAACCTCGATTTCGCCGCTAATGGCGCTGAAATCGAAGAGGATATGGCTGATGCCTTCCTTCCCTGCACTGTCTTTACCATTGGATGCGTATGACGGCAGGGTTACCCGACCATCCACGACGTCCGTGGGGTCGACCGTGATCACAAGGAACGACGTCTCCGAATAACCCGCGAGCTCGTATTTGCTGATTCCGGCGAAGTCAGAAAGCGGTAGCTTGCTTGGACCTTCAACGCTGAGCTCAATAGGCAGATTGGGATCCGCCGGGATTCCAGCGGGCTGCCAATCGGTAAACGACTCGATCACAGACGTGCCGTTATCTGCCGGAAAGTGTGAGAGCACATCACCGTCAATGCCCCAGCTCTCCTGAGCCGCAGCGAGATCAGTCCACGTCTGCACCGTGGAATCGATCTGCGGGCTCTGGTTGCCGCCGCCAGCCGGGAAGAATGTAGTCCCAGTCCCGCCAAACATTGGGCCGAACGTATACCCGGCAGGAGTGGACTGGTCACCGATTTTGGCGCCCGCTTCGGCGTCGGCGCCAGTGGCGCCCTGCGCCTTGACCTGAACAATTTTTGGTCCGTTGGTCGCGAACTCCTGGATCAGGACACGGTTCGGCGCGCCGTCGATAGTAGGCACTGAGTAATCTGCGTTGCCGCCCACATTGCCGTGCATGATGGGGTACTGCTGGTTCGCATTGCCCCGGGGATCGCCGAAGGTAGCGGTGCCACCGACTGCGATGGTGCCCTCGGTCTCACTGTTGGCGAAGATCGCGTTATCGCGCACGAAGACGGTGTACCCGTTCTCAGAACCGGTTGGAGTGGCCGCACCCATCGGGTTGACCGCGCTGCAAGCAGCCGCAGCCACCGGTGCCGCGACAGCAGCGGTTGAGCTGACAATAAGTCCCGTGCCTGCAACAGCAAGCGCGGCTGCAGCTGCGAGCAGACGTCGCGCGCTCCCGGCCTTTGATGACGGTGAGCCGAGTGCGCCCCCGCGCCTGAATTGACGTATCGTCATGCGTTCCCCCTTTTTTGTGCGCAGCGCGCACGAAAATCCGCTTCACCGGCCGTGCTATCGCACAACCGGCTGGCGCACATTGCGCCCGGCGCGCCGAGTGATCCCCCACAGGCGCACCAGACGGTACCACAATTTCATGAGAGCGCTCCCAATCGCCCGATGCATGCCCGCTCCGCCCGGGCCAAGGCGCCTGAGGCGCGTCAGGATTGTCCGTGTAGAGCCCGGGACTTCCGTGACAACGAGTCGATGATCACCGCGAGCAGCAGCACGGCACCGGTGACCATGAACTGCACGGACGAGTCGAGGCTCAGAAGCGTCAAACCGTTCTGGATCGACATGATTACGAAGATGCCCAGCAGTGCGGACCACGCCGATCCGCGTCCGCCGAACAGACTCGTGCCTCCGATGACCGCCGCTGCAATCGCAATGAGGTTCGTCGTTCCGCCACCGCTGGAGATGCTCGCCGCGGTCAGCCGTGCCGCCGCCATCAGGCCGCCCACTGTCGCGAGAACTGTGCCGACCATGAGCGCTGAGATGTAGATGGCCTTCACGTTGATGCCGGCGCGTCGGGCTGCCTCAACATTGCCGCCCACCGCGTAGATCCAGCGCCCCCAGCGCGTACGGGTGAGCAGATATGCCATCACGGCGACGAACACGATGAACGTCAGGAACATCACGCCCACACCGCGGTCGGTCGCAAGGTATGCGATGGCGCCGACGGCACCAACGGCGATGAGGACGGCCTTGATGACGATGATCGACACTGGCCCTGTCGACAGCCCTGCCTTCGTCCTCCGGCGCGCTCGCGCAAGGTCGCTCAGCACGATCCCTGCGACAGCGATACCGGCAATGAGATAGGCCAGCCACGGTGGCAGGAACCAGGAAGTCGCGAACTGCACCAGCCAGGATGAGTACGGCAGGTTGATCGTGCCGGTGGGCCCCAGAACCCACAGCTGCAACCCTAAGAAGCCGAGCAGACCCGCCAGCGTGACCACGAACGTCGGGACTCCGAACCGGGTGAACAGGAATCCGTAGAAGAACCCGATCAGCGCCCCCACCGCGATGGCGAGCAGAATCGCCAGCCAGATCGGCCAGTTCATGTTCACGAAGGTCACGCCGAGGATCGCCGAGGACAGCCCACTGAGCGAACCGATCGACAGGTCAATCTGGGCGACTAGGAGCACCACGACCACACCCAGCGCGATAGTCCCGCCCGCCGCGCACTGCAGCGTGAGGTTGACCAGGTTGTCAGCCGCGAGGAAGTGCGGGTTCAGTAGCTGAAAGACGACCCCGATGACCACCAACCCCAGGAAGATCGGCAGCGACCCCAGATCGCCGGTGCGGATGCGGGTGCCGAATGCGGCGGCCGCACCGCGGAGCCCCTCTCCGCGCACCAGCCGTTCGTCCTGCAGGTCGAGGGCGCTGGTGGTGGGCATGGAATTGTCCTTCACAGGCTGTGGTGTGCTCATCACGCGTCTTTCTCGTCGATCTGCCCGTCGTTTCGCGACGCGGCACGGGTGCTGACCGGGTTGTCTGTGGCGCCGGTGATCGCAGCGACAATGTCCTCATAGCTGACATCCGCGGTTCGGAAAATGCCGTTGTTGCGGCCGAGTCTGAGTACCAGCACGCGGTCGGCGACCGCCTGCACATCGGCCATGTTGTGGCTGATCAGAATGACACCCAGACCACGCTCGCGCAGCCTCTCGATGAGGTTGAGAACTTCAGCGGTCTGCGCCACCCCCAGCGCCGCAGTGGGCTCGTCCAGGATGACGATGCGCGGCTCGCCAATCAGGGAGCGGGCGATGGCGACGGTCTGGCGCTGCCCGCCCGACAGAGATGCCACGGCGATTCGCACCGAGGGGATCTTTGCCGAAAGCTGACGCAGCAGGTCCCACGCCTGCTGCTCCATCAGCTCCTCATCGAGAGTCCCCACTCCCCGCTCGTTCCCGAGGAACAGATTGGCGACGACGTCGAGGTTGTCGCAGAGCGCCAGGTCCTGGAAGACCGTCGCAATGCCCAGTTCACGCGACGCAGTCGGCGACGGGATCGTTGCTGGTGTGCCGTTGAAGGTGATGGTGCCGCTGTCCGCGGTGTGAACGCCGGCGAGGACCTTCACCAGGGTGGATTTACCGGCACCGTTGTCACCGACGAGCGCGACGACCTCGCCCGGGTACACGTCGAGGTCGATATCGGTCAGCGCCCTGACTGCACCGAATCCCTTGGAGATGCCTCGAATAGACAGGACCGGCTCACGCACAGCGTCATGCTGTTCGTCAAGATCGGATGCTAGCGCCACGGAGAATCCTTCGTTATGAGGCCGCGGTGCCGGCGAAACGCCGACACCGCGGGTCGGATCATTTAGAGGGTCGAGTTATTTCAGACCGTGTTCGGCGCAGGCGTCAGCGTACTCCGCGGTGCAGATCTGCTCGATGGTGTACAGCCCGTCGGCGACGACGGTGTCCTTGATATTGTCCACCGTGACTGCAACCGGCGTCAGCAGGAAGGACGGGATCGCGACGCCGCTGGCCGTATCGGCTTCGGTATCGGCCTCCGGCGATTCTCCCTTAGTGAGGGCAACGGCCAGCTCGGCGGCCTGGTAGGCCTCAGGCTTGAAGGCCTTGTACACCGACATGTACTGGTCTCCGGAGAGGATGCGCTGGATGCCCGACAGAGCCGCGTCCTGACCGGTGACGGGCGGGAGCGGTGTGATGCCGCCGGACTTCAGCGCGGCGATTGCGCCGCCCGCGGTGTCGTCGTTAGCGTCGTATACGCCGGTGATTTTGTCGCCGAACTTCGTCACCTGTCCAGCAACCCAGTTCTGCGCCTTGGGGGGTTCCCATCCGGGAGTGTCATACTCGGCGAGCACCGTCAGGCTGGAAGCGTCGATGACACTGTGCGCGCCCTTCTTGAACTGCGCAGCGTTGGGGTCGGTGGGTGATCCGTTGACCATGATGATCCCGGAGTCATCCGGCAGACCGAGCTCCTTCATCCGGTCCACGAGCGCCTGCGCCTGCAGTTCGCCCACCTTTTCATTGTCGAACGAGACGTAGTAGGACACATCTGGGCTGTCGATAAGGCGGTCGTAGGAGATCACCGGGATGTCCTTGGCCTTGGCCTGATTGACGATTGCGGCGGCGGCTTTACCGTCGAACGGGTCGAGCACGAGCACGTCGACACCCTGCGTGAGCATGGACTCGGCCTGCTGCTGCTGCTTGGCTGCGTCGCCGTCAGCATTGGCGAACAGCACCGTGCAGTCGGCGCACAGTTCTGCGACGCGCTCCTCGAAGTAGGGCTTGTCCGCGCTCGCATAGCGCTCGGTGACATTGTCGGGAAGCAGTAACCCGATCGTCGCGGTCGATGCATCCCCTTCATCGGCTGGAGCCGCATCGTCGGCGGGGGCCGCATCGCCGGTCTGCGTGGCGTTGGAGCATGCCGAGAGCATGCCCATCGAAAGGGCGAGCGCGGTAACAGCCACCAGCGCGCGCTTGGTTGTGTTCTTCATTGAAAACCTCCGTAGCTGTGCCGACCACTGTGTCGACCCACCGAGCATGGCAGGATTCATCCATTGGCGTCAAGACTTGAACTCAATCTGTTCACAGAACCGATTGACGCACATTTGTTTCGTCGATCGCCAGCACCGCAGCACCTCGCGCCGCCGCCCCGATACCGAGCTGTCCCTGCACGACGTCTGGTACGCCGTCGCCGCTGACGATCACCGTGTTCTCCATCGCCAGCCGGATCGGCCCCAGCAGCAGCTCACCTGCGCGCGCGAGGTCTCCGCCCACGATGATCCGCTCGGGGTCGAAGAGGTTGCACAGGTTGCCGGCTGCCAGCCCGATGTGACGGCCGGCCCTGGCCAGCGCCCGAATGCACTCGCCGTCGTTCGCCATCGCGCGCACGACGACATCGCCGACCTTGGTGATCCCACCCACGTCGCCCAGCTCCTCAAGGATTGCCGGGCCACCGGCTATGGCCTCCAGGCACCCCCTGTTACCGCACCGGCACAGCGGACCATCTTCGAGAATGACAGTATGGCCGAGCTCGCCTGCTGTGCCATTGTGGCCGCGCAGCAACCGTCCCTCCAAGAGCAGCCCTGCGCCGATCCCCTCGTCCGCATCGATGAAGATGACGTTCTGCTTACCGCGCCCCGCGCCCAGCCTTGACTCTGCGAGCGTTGCGAGATTCGAGGCGTTGTCGAGGAAGATCGGCTGCCGCAGTCGCCGGTGCATAACCTCGACGATGTCTACTCCCGTCCAGCCGCGCAGGATTCCCCGCCCCGCGACGCGCCCCGCCGCCCGATCGATCGGTGCCGAGACCGCCATGCCCACGCCGCGCAGCTCATCGAAGCCCGATTCGAGATTCGACAGCATGTCGGCCAGCAGGAGCGATGCCCGATCAAGTTCGTTGTCCGCGCGGTGATCACGAGCTAAGGGCATGTGGTTCTCACCGAGCACGGTGCCGTTCACATCGGCGACCACCACACGTAAATGCCGTGGGGCGACATGGACACCGGCGACGAGACCGACAGCGCGCGCAAAGGAGACCAATGTGGCGCGGCGCCCGCTGCGAATGCTAGGTGCCGTGCGCAGCACTCCGCCTACGGTGAGCTCCTTGACGATGTTCGACACGGATGCGGCAGACAACCCTGTCACCGCAGCGAGTTCGACCTGTGTCAGGCTTCCCTGCTTCTTGATCGCGGCCACGACGCGCCGCCGGTTGGCTTCACGCAATGAAGCCTGCGAGCCGGGAGGACGCCTTTGTGATGTCACGACGACACTTTACCCGGCGTCGGCGTCGCACGTGCATCATCGCGCGAATGCCACGCGGGGAACCCGGGTACCTCGCAGGGAATGCGCGCCCATCGCCAGGCGTTGCTCCCTTTGATGACTGCCATAGCCCCTGCCCTCTCCGTACTCGACCTCGTTCCGGTGCGCACCGGCCAGACCAGCAGCGAGGCGATTGCCGCGTCGCTCTCGCTCGCCGAAATCGCTGACCGGCTCGGCTATCGCCGTTTCTGGTTCGCCGAGCACCACAACATGCCGGCTGTGGCATCCACCACTCCTCCGGTCCTGATCGCCGCCGCGGCCGGACGCACGACGCAGATCCGGCTCGGCTCGGGCGGCGTGATGCTGCCCAACCACGCGCCCCTCATCGTTGCCGAGCAGTTCGCGGCCCTCGAGGCCATCGCACCGGGACGCATCGACCTCGGCCTTGGCCGCGCGCCAGGCAGCGATCCGGTGATCACGCAACTGCTGCGTGGATCAGGGACGACCAGCGACGTCGAGCAGTTCCCACGGCACGTGCAGGACATCGCTGCGTTCCTCGCGGGCGATGGCGCGACCCTGCGATTCACTTCCGGCGGCGAGTACATCGTGCACGCCACACCTGCCGCGACCAGCTCCCCCGAGATCTGGTTGCTGGGCTCAAGTGACTACTCGGCGCAGCTCGCGGCGTCCCATGGCCTGCCCTACGTGTTCGCGAATCATTTCTCCGGCCAGGGTCTTGAACTCGCACTCGATCTGTACCGCACTGGATACCAGCCCAGCGAGGAACATCCGGAGCCGCGCACTTTCCTCACTGTCAATGTGGTGGCCGCGCCGACGATTGCTGAAGCCGAAGCGCGCGCCCTTCCGCAGCTGCGGATGATGGCTCGGCTGCGCCTTAACAAGCCTCTGACCGCACTCGAGACTGTAGAAGAGGCGCTTGCTGCGACACCAGATGCCGCCACCGATCAAGCCGTCCAGGCCGGGCGTTCGCGCTGGTTCGTCGGCACCGGGGAGTCCGTTGCCGCCGAGACGCGCGAGTTCGCCGCGAAGTACGGCGTCGACGAGGTCATGATCTCTCCCGTGGCCGGCGCCTATGAGGCCGAGGCCAAGGATGCTGCTTCCGGCCGCGCGCGGACGCTAGAGCTCATCGCCGCAGCGTTGTAGGGGGCTCGCGCCCGGCTGCGTACCGCCAGCCCTCCGCGACGAGCGTCAGGCCCCGCTTACTCCTCCGGCGCGCCGGAGAGAAGCCCGCGGAGCCAGTCGCGCGCTTCGACGAACACCTCGTCCGAGTATCGGTCCGGATAATGCACGATCCGGCGGTCGGCGCGCGGGTATGAACCGAGGAACACCACGCGCGGGCTGAATCGACGGATGCCGAGCAGAGCATCCGCCATCCGCTCATCCTGCACGTGACCATCGGCGTCGAGCACGAATCGGTAGCGGCCGAGCTCATCTCCGATGGGGCGGGACTCGATCAGCGAGAGGTTGATGCCTCGTGTCGAGAACTGCTCGAGCATGTCGAGCAGCGCACCGGGTCGGTCGTTCGGGAGCTCGACGATCAGAGAGGTCTTGTCGGCGCCGGTCGGATCTGGCGGAGTGGTGGTGCGAGTCACGAGCACGAAGCGCGTGACGGCCGCGGAGTTGTCGCCGATCTCGGATGCCAGCACATCAACGTCGTAGTGCTGCACGATCCCGGGAGGAGCGATCGCGGCCTGAGCGGGCAAGGAGCCGTCCAGCACGCCGATTGCGGATGCTACGTTGCTGGCCGCCGGAACATGAGAATGGTTCGGAAGATTCTCGCCCAGCCAGCCGTGGCACTGCGCGTAGGCAACAGGATGCGCCGCGATCACGGTGACGTCCTCGAGCTTCGTGCCGCGCGGAGCGACCAGAACGAAGTTGACTCGCACCAGGTATTCGCCGACGATGCGCAGTCCAGGCAGAGTCGCAAGAGCATCCTGTGTGGTGGAGACGCCACCCTCGATGGAGTTTTCGATCGCGATCATCGCCGCGTAGCTGCGACCCTCAAGCACGTCAGCCAGAGCTTCGCCGACGTTGTGTACGGCACGCCAGTCCTGGCCACGCGCCTCGGCCACCTGGTCGAGTGCTGCTTCAGTGAAGGTGCCCGCAGGGCCCAGGTAGCTATAGGTACGACGTTCAGTCACGCGTTTCACCTTAGCCCTCACCGCCTCACCCCCACCGCGAGACTTCGCGTATGTCCTCGAAACCCGGGTTATTCGTGACGCACGTGAAGTCTCGCGGGATGTCGTGGAGGAGGAAAAAGGGGCAGACTGGAACCATGACCAGCCGTGCCGGCCTCCCCGCGGAGGAAAGTGACCTCATTGACGTCGACGAACTGATCGCCGCGTACTACGACCGCCGTCCGGATCCGAGCGATCCTGCTCAGCGCGTCGCCTTCGGCACGAGTGGTCACCGCGGCTCGTCGCTGTCGAACAGCTTCAACGAGCAGCACATCCTCGCCACCACTCAGGCGATCGTCGACTACCGCCGCACGCAGGGCATCACCGGTCCGTTGTTCCTCGGGCGCGACACTCACGCCCTCTCACTTCCCGCAGAGCGCACCGCGATCGAGGTGCTCGTCGCCAACGGCATCGAGGTGCGCGTCGACTCACGCGACTCCTACGTTCCGACCCCGGCGCTCAGCCACGCGATCCTCACTTACAACCGCGAACTGCCGGCGGATGCTGCTGGCCGCTCAGACGGAATCGTCGTCACCCCGTCGCACAATCCTCCGCGCGATGGCGGATTCAAGTACAACCCGCCGCACGGCGGCCCCGCCGACACCGACGCCACGAGCTGGATCGCGAACCGCGCGAACGAGCTCATCGAGGCGGGCCTGGATGCCGTCAAATCGAAGAGCTTCGCTGACATCGACTGGGATGCCCTGCCGAACTACGACTTCCGCGACGCCTACGTACGCGACCTGGCGACGATCATCAACATCGACGCCATCAAGAACGCCGGCGTCCGCATCGGCGCTGATCCGCTCGGCGGCGCATCCGTCGAGTACTGGGCACTGATCAAAGAGGTCTACGAGCTGGAGTTGACGGTCGTCAACCGTGAGGTCGATCCGACCTGGCGCTTCATGACGCTGGACTGGGACGAGAAGATCCGGATGGATCCGTCCTCGCCGAACGCGATGGCATCCCTCGTCGCCAAGAAGGGCGACTTCGACGTGCTCACCGGAAACGACGCCGACGCCGACCGGCACGGCATCGTGACACCGGATGCCGGTCTCATGAACCCGAACCACTACCTCGCCGTCGCGATCGATTACCTGTTCTCGCACCGCGACGCGTGGCCACGGGATGCCGCAATCGGTAAGACGCTGGTCTCGTCGATGATCATCGACCGGGTCGCTGAGTCTCTCGGCCGTCGTCTGCTCGAGGTTCCGGTCGGCTTCAAGTGGTTCGTACCTGGCCTGCTTGACGGCACGGTCGCATTCGGTGGAGAGGAGTCGGCGGGGGCATCGTTCCTCCGCAAGGACGGCACGGTCTGGTCGACCGATAAGGACGGCATCCTGCTCTGCCTGCTCGCCGCCGAAATCATCGCGGTCACGGGCAAGAGCCCGTCAGAGCGCTATGCCGAACTCGAGCAGGCGTTCGGAGCATCCGCGTATCAGCGCGTCGACGCTCCGGCGACGCCTGCGCAAAAGGCAACACTCGGAAAGCTCGCTCCGGATGCCGTCACGGCGACGTCGCTCGCGGGTGAGCCGATCATCGCGAAGCTGTCGCATGCGCCGGGCAACGGTGCAGCGATCGGCGGGCTGAAGGTGCAGACCGAGCACGCCTGGTTCGCCGCCCGTCCCTCCGGCACGGAAGACGTATACAAGCTCTATGCCGAGAGCCTGCTCGGGGCAGAACACCTCGCCGAGGTGCAGGCCGAGGCCCGCGCGGTGGTGTCGGCGGCGCTCGGGGGCTAGCCTTCCGCCCTCTGTATCAACCCGTATCGGCGATACACGCCGTTGCAAAACCAACGGTGCTCGCGACGAGCCCTCCCGAGAACGGCGATTTATGGTCAGTGCATTGAGCTTCGACGGCTTTCTTCGCAATGCTCGCGAGCGGGTTGCCGAGAGCCGCCGGGGGGACGGATATACGCGTCACCGTGGCGGTACCGCCACGGATCTGTACGGAACGGCAGCAGCTATCGGCATCAGGATTGCGCTCGGAGACCATCCCATCGGCCGCGAAGCGGACGATCTGCGCCGCGCAGTGAATTCATTCGCGACAGCAGATGGGCTGTTCGCGGATCCGACTCACGGCGAAATCCACCGCGCTGCCACCGCACTGACGACACTCATGGTGCTCGGGGAATTGCCTCCTGTCCCCGCTCGCTTGCAAGACCTGCTGCGCGCGGAAGCGGCCGCCCCGTTCCTCGCCGGACTCGACTGGGATCAGCCGTGGCCTGCGTCGCACGAGGCGGCCGGGCTCCTCGCCATCGGTGTCGCCTGCGCTGGGGCTGCAGAGAACGAGCGCACCGGATGGCTTGACCAGTATCTGGGCTGGCTGGACGATCACGCCGATGGCGAGACAGGGCTCTGGCTCCGCGATCGAATGGGGGCTGTCGACGAGGACCCAGGACTGTTCGGCAATCTCGGATGCAGTTTCCACATGCATTTTCTCTACGAGTGGCTCGGGCGCACGTGGCCAAATCCTTCTGGCGTCGTTGACACGGGGCTTCTGCTTCTACACGAGACACCGACCGTGCTGCCGTCCGAGGATAGCCCGCTCGACGCGTGGGGATTCCGGCAGCTCGACTGGGTGTATTCAGTGGGTCGGTCGGCGCGCGACGGTCACCGAGCAGCAGAGGTCACGGCGGCGTGCGAAACGCTTGCCAACCGTGCTGCGGCCGCTTTGTCGGCTCCGGACGCTGCGGAAGGTGATCTTCACGTCGTCCAAGCGCGCGTCGGGCTGGTGGCCGAACTCGCAGTCCAACTGCCCGACGCGATCGACACCGGCGGACTCTCGCTCCGCTCCATCCTCGACGCGCGACCCTTCATCTGACCCCGTCACCCGCGGATCCCGGCCTCCACTTCACGCCACGTTCATACGCGAGGTCGGGTCGACTGTCGCTGGACAAGTGTCGGCTCGAATCGAACCGATTTGAGCGGTTCGTCTGGCTCTGACAGCGCAGACAGGAGCAGCCCTGCGGCGCTGCGCCCCATCTCGATACTGGGCTGGCGAATGGAGGTGAGAGGCACGATCGCCGACGCAGCAAAGTCGATGTCGTCATAACCGACAATCGCGATGTCGCCTGGCACGGAGACGCCGTGGTGGATCAGGCTCTGCATGATGCCCAGCGCCACCTCATCGTTGGCGCCGAAAACACCGTCCGGACGATCAACTTCATTCATCCCGGCGATGCGGTCGCCGAGCTCGCGGCCCAGTCGCACGCTCAGCGTGTTGGTCTCGATGAGGCTGAATCGCGCGCCGGCCTCTCGGACCGTGCGCTCGACGCCCTCGTGGCGGTCGCGCATCTGGGCGACGTAGAACGGTCCTCCGACGAACGCGATGTGTCGCGCACCACCTGCAAGGAGGTGCGCGGCCGCCAAGACACCACCCTGGACGTCGTTAAGCGATACCGACAAGTGAGCTCCCGACGAGTCGACGCGGTCCACAAGTACGATCGGAACGCCCCGCTTAACGAAGCGCTCCAGCCCGGACAGATCGTCGCTCACCGGAGCCAGAAGAATGCCATCGAGTCGCTGACGATCGAAGAGATCGAGATAGCGGGACTCCCGCGGGAACGAGTCATAGCTGTTGCCCACGATCACGGAGTAGCCGGCTTCTTCGGCGACCTCTTCCGCGCCAAGAACGGCTTCGGAGAAGAACGGGTTCGTAATGTTGATGACTGCCATCCCGAAAACGTTGCTGCGCCCCGCGCGCAGCTGCCTGGCTGCGACGTTGGGCACGTAGTCCAAGTCAGCGACGGCCTGCTGCACGCGCTGCGCAGCGTCTTTCGAGACCAGCTCCGGCCGATTGAGGACATTGGACACGGTCGAAACCGATACACCGGCGCGCGCCGCCACATCTCGGATACCCACATCAGCCACGGCGTCCACCTGTCCGTTCCAGACTCATCAGGAGTCGTATTCGCGCATCGATCTTCGACTCGGCCGGGCCATGAACGATCGTGAACGCCCAGGGCAGGCCCCCGGACATCACTATTAGATTGCCGTCGACATGTGGCGCGTCTCCGCTCATCGGCACGAGGGCGATCCCGTCGGTGCGGATTGACGAACCATCGACTCGCCATGCCGGGTCCTTTAGCGGCGAGCGTGCGGTGCTCCACACGATGTTGTCGCCATCCGCAAAGAGTGATGCGACAACACGCCCATGACTGAAGATGTTCAGGCGCGAGCGAAGCGCATCCGCTTCCAACATGAGATATCCGGACACCATGCGCCAGGGCGACTGCGTGGAAAGGAACACGTCGTGGAATGCGCCGATCTCGGCGGATGCGTCTGACGTACCGATTCTCGCGATCTCATAGTCGATGGCATCGACGACGAGGCTGTTCCATTCAGCTCTCATAAGGGTCCAGAGCGGTGGCCGTCGTTCAGCAACACGCGAACCGCATCTCTCAACCAGGCGCGATGGTGTCGAGAATCATACGACTCGACCCCATGGCCGAGGGCGTCATATACAACTGCTCCGTGTCCGTCCTGCGCACTCTTCCACCATGCGATCGGATGCGTGTGTCCGTCCTCCGTGTGGATTGCGAGGACATGAGGGGCAACGTCAAGTTCCAGGTTCGTGTAGCGCTCGTCGTAGACGAAGAAGTCTTCCTCGAACGCCACGACTCCCTCGGGCAGTCGATCGGCCGGGGTGTGCTGGATCAGAGAGTTACCGATCTGCGGATGCATCGTGACACCCGGGATCCACCGACCGCCCAGAATCTCGCGCCAACGGGGGTCATCACGAAAGGCCAGCGAAGACGAGTGCACGACGAGAATGGGCAGGCCAGCGTTGTGATGGGCGACGATCGCATCCATCTGCAGCGCGCTCGACCCCGGCGGCATGCCCAGGTCGCCACTCACATTGAGTATCAGAACTCGCGCGCCCGCCCATGCATCGACCTCGTCGGTCGTGACGACTCGCACGTGCCCCATGTCTGCCACGATCGCTGCGATCGCAGCAGACGTCGCCTCGAGCGCATGCCAGGGATCCGCGTGTTTTCCGACGCCGCTCGCAACAACGATCAGCGCGGTGCTCTGCACGTCAGTCATTGATCCACGTAGAGCGGTCAGGGCGCAACTGCGCGAGCTCCTCCCAGAGACTCGGAGGAATGGTCACATCGAGCAAGGTAAGTGTCTCGTGAAGTTGTGCCGCCGAGACCATCCCGCAGATGGTCGAGTGGATGCGCGGATCCCGTGTGGACAGCTGTAGCGCCGCTGCGATGAGCGGAATCCCATATCGTGCGCACGCGGCGCCCATCGAATCGATTGCGCCGAGGACCTCCGACGGTGCGGTGCGGTAGTGATAATGATCCGAGGTTCGCGGCCATGTACTCAAGATGCCGCCCCCGTAGACGGCGGCGTTGATGATTCCCAATCCGCGTGTAGCGGCGGCGGTCAGCAATTCGTCCGCTGTCTGGTCGACGAGCGTGAAGCGGTTGTGGGTGATCAGCACATCGAAGATGTCTGTTTCAACGAATCGTTTCAGCAGTGTCGCTGGCCCTCCGGAGATGCCGATGTGGTCGGCGTACCCTTCGTCACGCAGGGCGATCAGGGTCGATACGGGACCTTCGGACGACATGGCCTCGTCGAAGGAGATATTCTCCGGATCGTGCAGATGAAGCAGTGGCAGATGTGTGAGGCCGAGGCGTTCGAGGCTCTCATCCAGAGATCGCCTCATTCGGTCGGCACCGAATGACCCGGTCTCTGGGTCACGATCGAGCTTGGTTTGGACGATGAAGTCCTCAGGTGCGTCGACACTGGCGAGCGCGACACCAATGCGCCGTTCGCTCTCACCGTCCCCGTAGTTGTTCGACGTGTCGATGAAGTTCACCGGAGAGCGTAGTGCCGCGTGCACGGTGGCGGTTGCCTCCGCTTCTGTGACCGAGAGTCCGTGCACCGGGGATGTGAGCCCCCACGCAGCGGTACCGACACAGAGAGAGAACACGCTCAGAGCGGTGCGGCCGAGAGTCGTTCGATTTATGGTCGGGGTTGTTTGACTCATTCGAACGAGTCACCTCCACGGATACGATCGATCAGGACCCATCCCATAGCGACTCCATTGTTCGTCTAGAACGTTTTATCTAAAACGTTTTTAGTAGTAGAACACGCTGTGGCACGTGGCGCAAGCAGCATGAGAAGGATGCTCGCGTACCCCGCGCCCTACGGCACTCGCGTCAGCGGAGGCGACCCCCGATCAGCGCGAGGTTCTGGATCGCCGCCAGCCCATACTGGGCCGCGTCATTGGTCGAAACAGTTGGCGCCTCGTCCACCGGGTTGAGGACGTGGGGCACCTCCACCCGGCACAGCGTGAAGTCACGCCGGTGGACGAGCCACTCCCCGACCCCTTCGAACGCCTGCCAGGCGAGCTCGGCGAGCGCAGCATCTTCGGTGCTCGCAGCGACATACGCCGTCAGTCGGCTGTGCGCCTGCTCGAGATGGATGCCGGACAGCGGAGCACCGACCGCCGCCGTCTGCTCCTCCGGCGTCGCCAGATACAGGCGGCAATAATCGAGCCACGCATCCCGGAATCCGGGCACGTCCACGAGATCGATCAGCTCGCTGCACACCTCCACGAGCCCGAACACTGCGCTCAGGTGCGACACCGAGATGCGGTCCCGACTGGTGTCGAAGCGACCGGAGTCCAGGTCGTAGAGCGCCTCGCCGGTGAGGAATCCGTGCGGAAGAGCGCCGATGTCGGCCATGGTTCCCAGCAGCCGGTCGCGGGAGCGCGTGTCGCCGGTGCGCTCCCAATCGGTGAGCCACGTCGCAGCCAACGCGCCCCAGTCCGTCCCGAGCCCGACGGCGAGCGCCGAACGATCCGGTCGATAGGTCGACGCATCCGTCCGAACCTTCCGGGTGGGATCGGTGTCGAGGAAACGCTGGTCGCTGTCCCGTAGCTCGGTGAGCAGGTCACCGACGCGCTCGTCCGCGGTCAAATAGTGGAAGATGCGCCGGTAAATCGGGCTGCTGATGCGCAGCTGCTTGGCGCTGCATCCCCAGTGCTGCACGTTGTGCCGCGATCCGAGCCCCTTCCAACGACCGAGGTGATAGACGTCGACCTCGCCGGTATGCCTGGTCATCGCCTCTGCGAGGCGGAAGACATCGGCACGACCGCTGCGCAGGTACGAGTACCAGAGCCACAGATCCGGCGAGAGCTCGCTGTTGTCCCAGGCGTAGCCGCCGACGTCGTATCGCCAGACGTGACGATCAGCGTCGTAGGCGTGCATCACGTCGCCATAGTCCCAGAAGCCGTACCAGCTGCGTTGCCCGATCTGGCCGAGGTAGAAGTCCAGGAGGAAGTCGATACTGTCCTCAATCTCGGCGTGAACCGGCGTCGAGCGATCGATCGGCGCCCAGTCGCCGAACACACCCACGGCATCCAGGTGCGCGGGAGTCGGTTGCAGTAGCGGAGGCGTCTGCAGCCGCGCCACGTCGGCAGCGACCCGTTCGATCGCGGGCGTCGCTGCGTATGCGAACAGGGTGATTTCGTGGGTGCGTGCGACCCCATGCGCATCACCGAAGCCCGGCTCGTAGTCCTCGTAGGTGATCTCGAGACCCTCAAGCTGCGTTGCGAAGTCATCCTGTCCGAGACCATCGTGATAGAACCGGACGTCCATCGGCTGGGCCTGGGGCGCATACAGCCACGCGGTGACCTCCGCACGATCGGACGCCGCACCCCGAATGTCGAGCTGACCCGGGTGCGACTGCCAGAAGCCCCGCACCCCGATGCCAAGCCCCCCACCCGGATCACTGACCGACACGAAACCCTCAGCCCGGGTGCCGGCACCCGCGCTGATCCACGCGTGGCCAGGGGCGGTGCGCTTGCGGATGCCGAAGCCGTCGGCGCTGAGCTGGGTGAGCGTGGCATCCGACCATGCTGGGATGAGATCGAGCCGCTCGGACACTTCCGGATTCCACGTAGAGGTCGGCGGCGTCGCCACTGCCTGGATCTGCGCGGCACGCACCTCGGCACCCGGATCGCGGCGGAGCCCGGTGAGCCCCCGCACTGCCTCCGAGAAGAAGCCGCCACCGGCACCGGCGAACCGGACATGCCGGTCGTGCAGCGGGGCCCGCAACGGTACCCCTGCCCTGACGCCGAGCCCGGTGAGGAAATCGGCCTCGCCATCGCCGTCCCAGATCACCGTGTGCACGACGCGAATCTCCTCAGAGCCAGCGACCAGGACGAGTCGCACGATGAACGGCAGCCACTCCCGCTCTCCCGACTCCGACCGGTGCGTACCCTCGAGCCGCACGACCGCCCGGATGGGGCCCTCCTGCTCGACATCGACCAGCGAGACGCGCGAGCGGAAGTGTTCTCGAGGCGCACCGCCGCCGTCCTCCACGATCTCGTCCTGCCGCAAGCTGACCAGGCGGACGTCCTCCGCAATCGTGGCACTGTCCCGGGTGATCGAGCGGATCAGCGCGTCGACTGCCCCGCCGTGCTGCGGCACGTCGATCTCCACGGCGATCACGCCGTTGTCGATGACCACGGCGCCGGCCTCGCGGCGCACCTGCACTGGCCGATCGTGTGTAGGAAGGGGGGATGCGGCATCCGCCACGATCTCGTACTCGCCGACATCGTCCGTCGCACCGAGCGCCACGCCCGTCCACTTCACCGACCCATCAGGCCAGGTCGCGAGAGGCCAGAACTGTCCGGGCACGTTCTCGCCATCACGGCGAAGGCGAAGTTCCGAGGTCGATGCGACGCTCCCGCGCGGGAGTGGTGCACCCCAGGTGACACCCGAGGGCAGCACCGCCGGGGCGACGTCATCGAGCCAGCGCAGGGGGACGGCCGGGGCGGTGGGGACGGTCATAGCGAATGCACCTCAAGGTTTCGGTAGCAGGCGGTCAGCGGGGACATCTGTCGGAATCCGATACGGCCGCCGCGCACGCGCGGGCCGGTCGACTCGTCGTCCACCCAGTCGAAGAGGACGAGATCATCGATCGAGAAGACCACGCGGTCACCATCTTTGATGACGCAGATACGGTAGAACGCTCCGCGTGCATCGTCGACGGATGGCAGGGGGTCGGCACCCTGACTGACCAGATGGAACCCGGGCGACTTGCGCAAGTTGCAGGTATGGAAGGCGCGTTCGTCCTCCCATCGCCGGCGGAAGTACGACACGTGCAGCGTGCGGATGTCGCCGGAGTGATACTGCGGATAAGCGCCAGTGCGCGGAGCAAGAACATCGTCGAAGATGCTGCCGCCGTCCACCGCTGCCGCCCCGAAGAACAACATGGCAAGGCCCGGTTCGCTGCGCGGAGACATCTCCCAGGTGATGCGGATGCGGTCGCCGAAAATTTCGGGGCACCACAGCGTCCAGTGCTCATCGATTCCGCCGTCGCTGGAGAGAAGCAGTCCGTCGTCTCCGGCGTCCGCGACCATCGGCCCTTCGGCAACCCAGTCCGCGAGATCCTCCAGCGAAGCCATCGGATTTCGGTACAGCAGCGCCGTCATCCCTTCACCGACCCGATCAGCATCCCCTTGGCGAAGTGTTTCTGCAGGAACGGATAGAACAGCAGAATCGGCAGAGTCGCCACGACGATGACGGCGAACTTGATGCCCTGCGCTGGCGGCATCTGACCGGGGCCGGCCTCCAGCATCGACAGATCGGTGGCGACCGTGACCTGGCGCAGGAACATCTGCAGCGTCCACATCGTGTTGTCGTTGAGGTACAGCAAGGGCGACATGAAGTCGTTCCAGATGCCCACGGCGTAGAACAGGGCGAAGGTGGCGAGCACGGGCTTGGAGAGCGGGAGGATGATGCTCCACAACGCCTGCATCTCGTTCGCGCCGTCGATCTTCGCGGACTCCTCGAGCTCCGCGGGGAGCTGCTCGAAGAAGTTCTTGATGATGATCAGGCTGAAGGGGTTGATCGCCATCGGCAAGATCAGCGCCCAGTATGTGTCAAGCAGGCCCAGGTCCTTGACCACCAGGAAGGTCGGGATCATGCCGCCGGAGAACACCATCGTGAACACGATGAGTGACAGCAGCGTACGCCGAGCGGGGAGGTTGCCCTTGGACAGCGGGTACGCCATCGACGCGGTGAGAAACAGTTGGATCAGCGTGCCGACCGCCGTGACGGCGATCGTCGTGACCATGGCACGCAGGAACGTGGGACTGGTGAGGATCGATTCGTAGGCGCGCAGGCTGAATGTCTCGGGCCACACGAAGAACGACCGGGTGGCGAGTTCGAGTTCGGTGGCAAAGGATCCGGCGACCACGTACACGAACGGGATCAGCGCGACGATTCCGACGGCGGTGAGCAGCGCGACGTTGAACACGTCGAAGACTTTGCCAGCGGGAGTGTTGAACCGGTACTTCTCGCGTGCCATCAGAAGATCCCCGTCTGGTTGAACCGTTTGGCGAGCCAATTCGCCCCGAAGATCAGCACCACACCCACGACCGCCTTGAACAGGCCGACCGCGGTGCTGTAGCTGTAGGAGCCCTGGGTGATTCCCATGAAGTACACGTAGGTATCGAAGACGTCGGCCACCTGGCGGTTCAGGGAGTTAGTCATGAGGTAAATCTGCTCGAACCCGGTGTTGAGCACCTGCCCCATCTGCAGCACGAGCAGGATGATGATCGTGGGTCGGATGGCGGGGAGTGTCACATGCCAGACGCGTTGGAACCGCCCTGCCCCGTCGATGATCGCCGCCTCGTACTGCTCCTGATCCACGCTCGCGAGCGCGGCGAGGAAGATGATGGTGCCCCAGCCGGTGTTCTTCCAGATGTCTTGAAGGACGATGATGGGTCGGAACCAGGCAGGGTCGGTGAGGAAGCCGACATCCGTTCCGAGTACCCCGTTGATCAGCTGCGTCAACGGGCCGATGTCCAGCGCGAACAGCAGATAGGTCAGCGACGCGACGACGGTCCACGACAGGAAGTGCGGGATATAGATCAATGTTTGTACGGAGCGCTTGACGATGTTGACCCGCAGCTCATTGAGCAGGAGTGAGACGACGATCGTCAGCGGGAAAGCCACGACGACACTCAGCAGCGCGAGGATCAGCGTGTTCGCCATGATCCGCCCGAAGTCTGGGCTGGCGAACAAGTCGTCGAAGTGCTTGAACCCGACCCAGGGGCTGTCCGCGATGCCGAGGAAGGGCACGTAGTCCTTGAACGCGATGACCGCGCCGCCCATCGGCCCGTAACGGAAGACCGCGAAATAGATGAGCCCAGGGAGCAGCATCAGGTAGAGCCACTTGAACTGGGTGAAGTGCACCCGTACGCCGCGACGGCGTTTCAGTGGCGGAACGGTGAGAGCCTCCGTCGCGGTGTGCGCCTCCGCCTGAGTGAGGGCTGTGTCCAGAACGACCACGCGATCTCCAATCGGTGTGGAGGGGCGGATGCAGCTCGCATCCGCCCCTCATTCGGTCAGTTCTGGCTGCTCAGTTCATTGATCTCGGTGATAATGTCGTCGCCTCCGCTGCTGCGCCACAGCGCGACCGCATCCTTGAGTCCATCCAGGTCGATCTGCCCTGCGATGAACTGAATGCGTGCGTCCGAAATGATGATGTCCAGCTGGGCGCCCTTGGACACGTAGGTCTCCGAGACGTAGGCTGCCGCCTCGTCATACACCGCGTGCTCGGAGTCGGAGGCCTCGATCTCCTTGCGCTTGTCGTACATCTCCTGCTCGTACTCCGTCGCCTGCTTGGGGAGATAACCCTGGAAGCCGGTGACGTTCATCCCCAGCTGGCTGTAGCTCAGAACAGCGTCCTTCAGCTCCTGCGGAGCGTCATCGACGGCGACGGCGAGGTCGCCGTCGAGCGTGAAGGTCTCCCCCTCGATGCCGTTGTTGAGGACGGGTCCCGCTTCGGCCGAGTTGAGCTTGTTGAGAACTTCGAGCACCGCGCGCAGGTCAGCTTCGGTGCGCACGTTGGTCTTCGGGATCGCCAGGAATCCGCTGTAGCCCGTGGTCGGGTGGGCAGTGAGCTCACCGTCGGGTCCGGTCATGTTGCCAGCGACGTCGACGTACTGGTCGAAGCCGTCGGGTTCAGATTCCTTGAGCAAGTTCATCAGCTGACCCGCACGCGAGTGCACGTCGACGATGATGCCTCCCTTGCCGTTCAGGAACGGCTCATTCCATTTCGCGGAGTCGAACGTTGTGTAATCGGGGTTCACATACCCGCCGTCGACGAGTTCCTTCTCGTACGCCACCGCATCGAGCCACTCGTCAGTTGTGAAGCTCGGCACCAGTTCGCCATCGCGCTCAGTCCAGCGGTTACCTGCACCGAACCACGTCTCGATCACGTCGTACGGGCTGTTGCTGCCGATCGCGCCTGGCCACTTGGGAATGATCAGCCCGTAGGTGTCATCGACGCCGTTGCCGTCTGGGTCCTGCTCTGTGAACGCCTTGGCAACCTCATACAGGTCTTCCGTGGTCTCCGGCATGTCGAGTCCGACGGCTGCCAGCCAGTCCTTGCGGATGATGACGGCCGTGCGCATGACATCGCGGGCTCGGAAGATGCCGTACACCTTGCCGTTCACGCTCGCGGACTGCTGCACCTCAGGGAAGGTCGTCTTCAGGTTGGGGTAGTCGTCCAGGTATTCCGTGAGATCCCAGAAGGCGCCGGCCTCTGCGTTGCGGACGAAGCCAGGATCCTTGCCCTGGATGACCATGACCTGTGGGATGTCATCTCCGGCGAGTGTGATGTTGGTCTTGTCCCCGTACGACGAGTTGGGCACCCAGGTGATGTCGAGGCCGACGCCGGCAATCTCTTCGAGCGCGGCCTGCACCTCGTTGCCGTCGGCAGGTGCGTTCGTGACCAGATAGGGGGCCATGATCGACAGGCTCTTCAGCTCGGCCGTCTCACCGCCGCCTTCGTCGGCTCCTCCGGCTGAGCAGCCGGCGAGGACGACGGCACCGGCGGTGACCAGCGCCAGACCGCTGAGCTTTCTGATGTGCTTCATGTGAACTCCTTTGTTCGTGCTGTTGTGAGGGTGCGGGGTAGTTGATCGGATCAGGGGTGGTGGTCAGCCGGCTGCGACGGGAACCGCATGGGGAGCGGCATCGGCGTCCGCAGCGGCGAGCTGCCGGTCGTTCGCCGCGAAGAAGGCCAGGCACAGTGCGGTGTCGATCGTGAGCCATGCGCCGAGGGAGAGAAACGGGATGATGCCGGGAAGAATCAGGCTCGCAGTGACGATGACGACCGCGGCCAAGACCAGCAGCAGAACGTGGGCGAGATTGCGCAGCATCCATCGTGATGCAGTCAGGGCGTAGCCCCGCAGCGGCAGGTCGTAGTGGACGTAGAGCGGGAAGGTCACGGCCAGCAGCGCGAACGTGAGTACGAGGGCCACAAGGGTGAGGATTCCGGACGTCTCGGCGAGCGTACCTGCACCGGCGAAGCCGATCGTGTTCACCGTGAGGATGGCGCCGATGACCAGGATGGGCGCCAGCACGGTGTTGGACCGCCAGAACTCACGGCGCCATGCCGCAGCGAACGTGCGCACAGCGGGGAACGCTTCTCCTCGCAACCGACGACGTGTGAGTTCGGCCGCGGCGATCGTGGCCGGTGCCGCTCCGAGGACGATGCCTCCGGCAAGCGTGAAGGCGTACCAAAGCACGTTCACCGTCATGACCCAGAACAACCAGTCGCAGGCCGCATGCGCACGCAGAGCCCAACCGCCCGCCGCGGTTCTGTTGCTCATGGGATCTCCATCGATCGGTTCTACGGGCTGTACAACGGTGCAGACTCTTCGGGAATGCGTTTTCCAGAGCGATGCTAACTCACGGATTGAAACGAGTCAACAGCAGCGGGAAAACGTTGTCCGTGGCACACTGCTGTTACCGGCATCCGCTTTCGATCGAGATCATGAGGATTCTTCGATGACCTATCACCTGGCCGGCGACTCGACCGTCGCTCCGATGAAACCCCAGGAGTCTCCGATGTCAGGGTGGGGGCAGTTTCTGCAGGCGCATATCGACGCCCCTGTACGAAACCTCGCCTTCGGTGGCGCGACCACCGAATCCTTCCTCTCCTCCGGCAACTGGACAGAACTGCTGTCTGAGGTCAGCATGGGCGACATCGTCATAATCCAGTTCGGACACAACGACCAGAAGCAACCAGAACTCGCCGCTCGCAGCGGCTACACCGATCGGTTGCGCCGCATGGTCGCCGATGTTCACGAGCAGGGCGCGCTCGCCGTGCTGTGCACGTCGTGCGAACGGCGTTGGTTCGACGATGCCGGCCAGCTGATTCCCACGCACGGCGACTACCCGAACGCTGTGCGAGATCTCGCCCATGAGCTCGATTCGCCACTCATCGACCTCACGGCTTTCACCTCCTGGCTGTATGAGGATCTCGGTGAGGTCGAGTCCACACGCCTGCTTTCGCACTTTGCTCCAGGAGAGGCAGCCGCTTGGCCAGACGGGCTGACCGATAACACGCACTTCCGCGTCGAGGGTGCCGAGCGCATTGCGGCGTACGTTGCCCGCTCGCTGCGTGCGATCGAACGACAGGGCGGCGACCAGCCCGCAAAAGGCTCGCAGGTCGTCAGCTGACGCGATCGCGTCGAAGACCACTCTCTGAAAGGACATCAATGACTTCCCGTTTTGAGATCGGTGACTCCGACTTTCTTCTCGACGGCGCACCGCAACAAATTATTTCGGGGGCGATGCACTATCCGCGAATTCATCCGGGTCACTGGCGCGATCGCATCCGCAAGGCTCGCCTCATGGGACTCAACACCATCGAGACCTACGTCGCCTGGAACGCGCATGAACCGATCCGCGGGCAGTGGGATGCCACCGGACAGAACGACCTCGGCCTCTTCCTCGATCTGATCGCGGAGGAAGGCATGCACGCGATCGTGCGTCCGGGGCCGTACGTGTGCGCCGAGTGGCACAACGGCGGTCTGCCGACCTGGCTGACAGCCGACCCGGCAATACGACTCCGCAGTTCTGACCCTCGCTACATCGAAGCCGTCACCGGTTACCTGGAGAAGGTCAACGAGATCATCGCTCCGCGCCAGATCGACACCGGTGGCAGCGTCATCCTGGTGCAGATCGAGAACGAGTACGGCGCCTACGGCTCAGACAAGGCCTACCTCGCAGAACTCATCCGGCTCACACGCGAGGCGGGCATCACCGTGCCACTGACCCAGGTAGACCAGCCGATCGCGCACATGCTCGAGAACGGCGCGCACGAGGGGCTTCATAAAACCGGATCCTTCGGCTCTCGCATTCACGAACGCCTCGCCACGCTGCGCGAACACCAGAGCACCGGCCCGCTGATGTGCATGGAGTTCTGGTGCGGCTGGTTCGACCACTGGGGTGAGAAGCACCACACCACGACGTTCGCCGACAGCGCCGCCGATCTCGATCTGCTGCTGAGCGCCGGAGCATCCGTCAACATCTACATGGTCCACGGCGGCACGAACTTCGCTCTGACCGCCGGCGCGAACGATTCCGGACGCTATCTGCCGCTCGTGACGAGCTACGACTACGACGCGCCGATCAGCGAATCGGGCGATCTCACCGAGAAGTTCCATGCGTTCCGCAGTGTGATCGCAAAGCATGCTGCGGTGCCTTCGGATCCACTGCCCGCTGTTGTCGACGCACCGACGCTGACTGTTCCGCTCGAGAGCGTTGGGGACCCGCTCCCGTCAGCGGCCCTCGACCACGGCGAGTTCAGAACCCCGCCGTCGATGGATGAGCTCGGCGCCGACGTCGTGCTCGTGGAGTATTCCACTCGCATCGCGTCCGAGGAGACGACCGTTCTGGCGGCAGACATTCGCGACCTCGCATGGGTGAGCCTGGATGACCGCCCCGTCGGCACGCTTCAGCGGACGACGGGCGACCTCGCCCTTTCCCTTCCTGCTGGGAACCACCTTCGCCTTCTGGTCGAAGAGACCGGACGCGTCAACTACGACACAAAGATCGGCGAGCACAAGGGCGTCATCTCCGCGCCGACGCTCAACGGCATCCCGCTCGGCGGCCCCTGGCAGGTGCGCAGCATCGACGTCCCCCGACTCGTCCACGCCGTCACGAACGCGAGCGTCTCGGATGCGATCACCAACGCCCATGCAGCCGGACCGGTGGGCCTGCGCGCAGGATTCGACCTGGATGCGCCCGCAGATCTCTTTCTCGACACGGCAGGCTGGGGCAAAGGCTACGCCTGGATCAACGGCTTCTTCCTTGGTCGATACTGGCGTCGTGGCCCGCAGCGCACTCTGTACGTTCCAGGGCCGGTGACGAAGCAGGGCCGCAACGAGATCGTCATCGTCGAACTCGAGACGATCACTGATGCGACGGCACGCTTCCTCGCTCGCCCGAACCTGGGACACGAAGTCGAATGAGCGTGTCGGAAAAGCGCTCGCTGGGCGCCTGAGCTACTTCAGGGGGCAAGGAAAAGTTCGAGGAGGGCGAGAGCCTCGGACTGTTTCGTCGACTCGTCCAGTAGCCACTGCGTCTGAAGGCCGTCGGATGCCGCGATGATGAGGGCTGCGACGGCGTCAGGGTCGACGTCGGCGCGCATACGCCCGGTCTGCTGCTGCCCACGCACCTGCTCGGCGATGTCAGCGCGCAGCCGCGCGAAACGTTGCGTCGCCCAGGCCGTCGCGTGCTCATGTCCCTCCTCGAGCGCGGATGACACGAGCGTCGAGTACAGCTGCACGAGCCCCGGGATCTCGCGGTTGCGCTCCGCTGATCGACTCATTCCCCCGACGGGTTCGGGCTCGGCGCCCGGGATCTCCGTCGAGGCGATCGTGTGCGTCGACTCCTGATAGACCTCGATGAGCAGCTCTTCCAGCGACCCGAAGTAGTGCCTCAGTGCCGCGTGCGTCACGCCGACGGCCTCGGCGATGGCACGCAGGCTGGTGCGATCGGCGCCCCGCTGCGCGAACACCTCGATCGCACGATCGAGGATCTCCTGGCGCCGCGCGACGCCCTTCGCATAGGCGCCTCGGGAGAGGGCCCTCGGAGCATCAGCAACGGCATCAGTACCGGCAGCACCGGCATCCTGGGCCAGTTTCCCGAGTTCCGCTTTCATGTTCACGATCCTACTCAAGAAAAACCTCCACACGGGGGTTTTCTCTGCTAATCTCGCACCACACCATTTGAAATCACCTCAACGAGGAGCATTCACTCTTGTCCGTTCTCACTTCCATCCAGCTCTTCACCGTTAACCAAGACCTTGACGCAGACCTCGACAAAACCCTCGACGCCATCGCCGCGCGCGGCTTCACGACTGTCGAGCCGTACAACTTCGTCCGTCGCGCGGATCTGCTCGCTGACGCGCTGTCCTCGCGCAACCTCGCTTCCCCGACCGGTCACGCGTTCGTGGCATCCGCCTCTTTCGTGAACCCAGACGGAACCCCCACAGACAGCGATGTCCCCACCCTGGACGAGACCTTCGCCGCGGCGGAGAAGCTCGGAATGAGTGTCGTCATCGAGCCCTACACGGACCCCGCCCGTTGGACCAGCGTCGAGCAGATCCAGGAGATCGCCGCGCTGCTCAACGTTGCCGCTGACGCGGCGGCGGCACGCGGCATCCGCATCGGCTACCACAACCACGCGCACGAGCTCGAAGCGCGCTTCGGCGACAAGACCGGCCTGGAGATCCTCGCCGACAACCTCGACCCGCGCGTCGTGCTCGAGGTCGACCTGTACTGGGCCGCCCGCGCAGGCGTCGACGTCCTCACACTGCTGCGCACCCTCGGTGACCGCGTCATCGCGGTGCACGCCAAGGACGGCACGCTCGAGCCGGAGAAAGTTGCCGCTTACCCGCCGGCCGACCAGGTTGCCGCAGGTCTTGGCGCCGTTCCGCTCGCCGAGTCGATCGCCACGGCATCCGCTCTCGAAATCGCGATCGTCGAGTTTGACCACTTCGAAGGCGACTTGTATGCCGCCATTGAGCAGAGCCGCGTCTTCATCGAAGAGGCAGTCTCGAACGCGGCGGCGGCACTCTGATGGCCGCCAGCGGACCCGTCGGCGTCGGCATCATCGGCGCCGGCAACATCAGCGATCAGTACCTCACCCACCTCTCACAGTTCCCAGATGTCACCGTCCTCGCAGTCGGCGATCTCCTCGAGGACCGTGCTCGTGAGCAGGCAGCAAAGTACGGTGTCCCGAACGCTGGCGGCGTCGACGTCGTGCTGAACGACCTCGACATCGAGATCGTCATCAACCTCACCATCCCCGCCGTGCACGTCGCGGTGTCGGAGAGCATCATCGCCGCCGGCAAGAACGTGTGGACGGAGAAGCCGATCGGCGTCGACCGCGCATCATCGCGCGGCCTGCTCGAAAAGGCTGCGGCTGCGGGCCTGCGCGTCGGTGTGGCACCCGACACCGTGCTCGGCCCTGGCGTTCAAACCGCGAAGCGGGCGATCGCCCGTGGCGACATCGGGCGTCCGCTGTTCGCGCAGACGACGTTCCAGTGGCAGGGTCCGGAGATCTTCCACCCGAACCCCGCGTTCCTCTACGCCGTGGGTGGCGGACCGCTGCTCGATATGGGGCCCTACTACGTCTCCACGCTCATCCACGTCTTCGGCCCGGTCGCCGCCGTTGCAGCCCTCGGCCTCAAGGGAACCGAGAACCGCACCGTTCAGGTCGGACCGCTAGCTGGTGACACCTTCCCCGTCGAGGTGCCCTCCACCGTCTCCGTTCTCATGCAGTTCGAGAACGGCGGACAGGGGCAGAGCTTGTACAGCACTGACTCTGCATTGCGTCGACAGGGCATCGTCGAGATCCACGGCACCGAGGGCTCGCTGATCATCCCCGACCCGAACACGTTCGGCGGAGAGCTCGCCATCGTGCGCCCGGCGCCGGATGCCGGATCCGACACGGTTCGCATCGACCTGCCGCAGGAAGGCATCATGACCGGCCGCGGTCTCGGCGTGCTCGACATGGCGCGGTCGATCCGTGCCGGTCGGGCTCACGTCGCCACCGGCGAGCTTGGCTACCACGTGCTCGACACGCTCCTCACGATCGAGGAGGCCGCCACGGCCGACAGCAGCGCGTTCGTTCCGGTCGAGAGCACGCTCGACTCGGTCGGTGCGCTGGGTGCGGACTTCGACCCGCTCGCGCAGACGCTCTAAGTCGATCCTCAGAAGAGTCGACGAACCGGCGCGGCACCTGCGGAATGCAGATGCCGCGCCGGTTCTGTCTAAGCGGCGAGTTGCTCCGCGGTTTGCCGGAAGAACTGCGTCGCCCAGCAGCTGTTGCCTTTATATGTCCTGGCGTCAGTCATGGTCACGCCTTCAGCGGGCGAAGGTGTTCGCGAGCGCAGCCCCGGCCGCATGAAGCCAGCGCCGCGAGTCGGCGATTGCCGCTTCCCCGGAACCGGCGAGGTCTGTGAGAGACGCGGATGCGCTGAACAGTGAGGTGTCAGAGTCTGAGGTGATCCGCCCGGCGACGAGGGCGGCGCGCACGCCCGCGCGGGCTGCGACGCCGGCGACGAACGATGGCACCTTGCCATCGCCGGACTGACCGTCGTAGGACCCCTCTCCGGTCACGACGATGTCGGCGTCGGCGAGCGCTTCTTCCAGCCCGATCAGCCGCGCGACTTCACCGGCACCCGGAACGAGCTCGGCACCCCAGCGAGCCAGTGCTGCGCCGGCCCCGCCTGCAGCACCGAAACCCGGCAACTGCGGGTTGAGGCCGAGAAGGTCGGCGAGGCGAACCAGTGCGGCATCAACGCGCACGATGTCGACGGCATCCGTCAGACCCTTCTGCGGTCCGAACACCGCCGCGGCGCCGTGCGAGCCGACGAGCGGGTTCGTCACGTCCGAGAGGACGAGGACCTCCGGCGCAGGGCGAAGCCCTTCGAGATCGACCACGGCGAGGTCCAGCAGTCCGCGGGCTCCAGGCGCGATCGGCAGTCCGCCCGCATCAGTGAACCGGGCACCGAGCGCGGTCAGCAGTCCGGTGCCGCCATCCGTCGAGGCACTCGATCCGATGCCGAGCACGAGACGCGAGACTCCATGTTCGAGCGCGGCGGCGATCGCCTGCCCGAATCCAGTCGTATCAGCATCGAAGGGACGCAGCTCATCGACCAGTTCGATGCCAGACGTCGATGCCAGATCGATCACGCCGGTGCCGCCAGGCGCGGCATCCGTCGGCAGAAGAAGCAGCCATTCGGCATCCACCGGCACGCCGGCCGGGCCGTCGACTCGTACCGGCATCCGCACGGCACCAGGCACCGCAGCGGCGAACGCGGCCACCGTGCCCTCGCCACCGTCGGCCATCGGGCGCATCACGAACTCGGCCGTTCGATCGACGGAAGCCCACCCATCGGCGAGCGCCTGCGCGGCATCCGCCGCCGTGATGGATCCCTTGAAGCTGTCCGGTGCGAGTACGACCCTAATCATCCATGTCTCCCCCTGTGAGCGTGTCCTCGGTCAAGACAGCGGGGGCGTGCTGGATCGCAGGAGGACTTCGAGCCGGAGCGCATCGTCGTCCTGCACCCAGTCCGGGTCAGTGGCGGCGCGGAAGGACTCGTATCCGACGTCTTCCAACGGCACATGCACGGTTGTGAGGGCCGGGGTGACGTCACGTCCGGTGGGGATGTCGTCGAACCCGCACAAAGCGATGTCGACGCCTACCTCACGTCCGGACGCACGGATCGCCGACAGAGCACCGATCGCGACCACGTCGCTGATGCCGAACACGAGCGTTCCTGGGTCGATGCCATCTGCGAGCGCCTGCGCCATGACGTCGGTGCCCGAATCGCGTGTGAAGGCACCACGATAGACGCGCGGCTGCGCTCCGCCTGCAGCGGTGAATCCATCTTCGAATCCAGCCAGACGTGCATCGCTGGTCACCACGCCCTCGGCCGCTGCAAGCACGATTGCCTGACGATACCCTCGCTCGGCGAGTGCGGCCCCCAGGGCTTTGGCTCCCCCGCGATTGTCGATGCAGACGGAGCGGACAGTGTCGGATCCGACGCCGAGAGCGACGACCCGTCCACCGGACGCCGTCACCGCGTCGAGCTCTTTGGCGAGCTCTGGTGCGATCTCGGGCGAGGGACGGGATGCCGCAAGGATCACGCCACGTGGGCGCTGACCACGGAGGGCTCGCACGAGGCGCACCTCGCGTTCGGGGTCGCGTTCGGTGATCGCGATCGTGACGACCAGACTCGCCTCATCGGCTCCTCGGGCGACGCCGGATGCCAGTTCACCGAAGTAAGGGTCGGCAATGTCAGCCACAAGCAGTGCAATGATGGCCGACGTGCCACGAGCCGTTGCTTGTGCCGACAGGTTCGCGGTGTATCCGAGCCTTTCAGCAGCTGCCTCGACCCGCTCCCGATAGGAGTCCGCGACCTTGCGCGTCGAGCCGTTCAGAGCACGCGATGCAGTGGCCAGAGAGACTCCGGCTTCTCGCGCCACGTCATGCAGCGTGGCTGAGCCGGAGTGCGCGGGAGCAGGAACGTCAGTCACAATCGTGATTCTAAGCGGTGAGGTGCGGCGAAACGGCTGAACCGAACCCCGCAGCAGTTCGTCGAACGACTTCGAGCGGGTCTGTCGCCCAGACTTTCTCGTTGAAAATCTCCACTTCAATGTCGCGGTCGTACCCGCTTGCGAGTACGGCACGCGTCATCGGCCCGAAGTCGATGACGCCTTCTCCCGGGTAGTGGCGGCCGAGGAGTACATCCAGCGGAAGCGGTGTCTTCCAATCACAGACCTGGTATGTCGCGATGCGTCTCTCACGACCCGCACGCTGGATGCTCGAGATCACATCCGGATCCCACCAGATGTGGAAGGTGTCCACCGTGACGCCCACGACAGCCGGGTCGAAGTCTGCCGCGATGTCCAACGCCTGCCCGAGAGTGGCAACCACGCAACGATCGGACGCATACATCGGATGCAGCGGCTCGATCGCGAGGGTGACACCTGCGGCGGCGGCGTCAGGGGCGAGTTCCCCGATGGCGTCGCGGACTCGCTCACGAGCCCCCACAAGATCGCGCGAACCCTCGGGCAGGCCGCCGGCGACGAGTACGAGAGTGGCGGTGGATCCTTCAGCGCCGGCCGCCGCGAGGACTGCAGCCTCCTCGATCGCGACCCGGTTGTCATCGATCGACGCGCGACGCGCTGGCCCCTCAGGAATCGTGAAGAAGCCACCGCGGCAGTGTGTGGTGAACCGCAGCCCCGAGTCGGCGAGCATCGCCGCCGCTTCCGTCAAGCCGACCGCCTGTACCGGCTCACGCCACAACCCGATCGCCTGGACTCCGGCCTCGACCGTCACCCGAAGCGCTGTGGCCAGGTCGGCGTACTTGATGGTGGCCTGGTTGATGGACAGGCGCGGGTCTGGAGCGTTCATGCGTCCACTCCGTTCAGGCGCAGCATCGCGTGCCAGCGGGTGTGGGCGAGTTCAGGGTCTTCCAGCGCGAGCGATGCGTTCGCAAGCTCGACGATGCGGCTGAGGTGCGGGAGGCTTCGGGCCGAGTGGAGCCCTGCGATCATCTGAAAAGCTGGCTGATGACCGTTCAGCCAGGACAGGAACGCCACACCCGTCTTGTAGTAGAACGTTGGCGCGGCGAACACCTGCCTGCTGAGTTCCTCGGTGGGCCCGAGAATGCGCAGGTACGCCTCGGGATCTCCGGCATCCAGCGCCTGAATCGCCGCCGAGGCGACCGGCGTGATTGCGGCGAACGCGCCGAGGAGCGCGTCGGAGTGACCGCTTCCTCGTCCGACAGTGTCTCCTCCGATGAGGTCGACGTAGTTGAAGTCGTCGCCGGTGAACATGCGCACGTGCTCAGGCAAGCGCGAGCGCACCGAGATCTCGGACTCGGCATTGAGCAGGCTCATCTTGACCCCGGCGATCTTTCCCGGGTTCTCCTCGATGATGTCCAGCAAGACCGCGGATGCGCTCTGCCAGTCCTCCGCACCGAAATAGCCGCGGAGCTCAGGATCGAAGGCGGTACCGAGCCAATGCAGCACGACTGGCACGGTCGCCGACTGCAGCACCTCGCGGTATACGCGACGGTAGTCCGCGGCATCCGTCGCCACACGAGCGAGGTGGCGCGAAGCCATCAGCACGGGACCGGCACCCTGTTCCTCAGTGAAGTGCAGCTGCTCCTTGTAGGCGTCGATGACGGCATCGAGCGAGATGTGCGACTCGGCGCCGGTATCAGAGGCGATGTGGTCGGTGTTGACACCGACCACGACCGAACCGCCCTCCTCACGGGCAACTTCGGCACTGCGGGCGATGAGCTCGCGCGTGGCTGCCGCGTCCAGCCCCATGTTGCGCTGCGCGGTGTCCATCGCATCGGCAACCCCGAGACCCCACGAGTAGACGTTGCGTCGGAATGCGAGGGTTGCATCCCAGTCGATGTCCGCGGGCTGACCCGGAGTGTTGTCAGCATGAACCTTGGGGACAACGTGCGCGGCGGCAAAGGCCACCCGGCTGCGCAGCGGCGCATTCGGACGGGTGTACGTGCCCGTGTCGTTCAGCGTGGCATCCGACAGCACACCGTCATCGGAGAGAAGGCGAAGCATCGTCATGGGTCAGTCCAGCGTCAGAGCTTCGAGAACGACCTTGCGACCCTCGGCGCTGGAGGTGAGTCCCGCCTCGGCGAACTGCACGCCCTTGGCCCCCGCAAGAAGGTCGAATGGGTAGTCGGTGCCGCGCACGAAGGACTCCAGATACTCCTCCCACTGCTGGCGAAAACCATTCAGGAAGATCTCGTTGGTGGGAACCTGCTGCCAGTCTGCGTCGTAGTCGTGAGTGTCTTCAAGGTCAGGGTTCCAGACCGGCTTGGGCGTGGCGTTACGCGGCTGGATCTTCGCACCGAAGAGTCCGACCACTGCCGACCCGTGCGTGCCGTCAACCTGGAACTCGACGAGCTCATCGCGGTTCACGCGCACCGTCCAGCTGGAGTTGATCTCGGCGATGACGCCGCCTTCGAGCTCGAAGATGCCGTAGGCGGCATCCTCGGCGGTGGCGGTGTACTTCTCGCCCTTCTCGTCCCAGCGCTCGGGGATGTGAACCGCGGCCTGCGCGTAGACGCTCTTGACCTCACCGAACAGGTTCTCCAGCACGTAGTTCCAGTGCGGGAACATGTCGGTGATGATGCCGCCGCCATCCTCGGTGCGGTAGTTCCAGCTCGGGCGCTGCGCCGGCTGCCAGTCACCCTCGAACACCCAGTACCCGAACTCTCCTCTGACCGACAGGATGCGACCGAAGAAGCCCGAGTCGATGAGTCGCTTGAGTTTCTGCAGGCCCGGCAGGTAGAGCTTGTCGTGCACCACACCGGTCTTCACACCGGCATCCTTCGCCAGACGCGCGAGTTCGAGCGCCTCTTCGAGAGTCTCCGCAGTGGGCTTCTCGGTGTAGATCGCCTTGCCCGCAGCGATCGCCCTGCGGATGGCGGATGCTCTGGCCTTCGTCACCAGGAAGTCGGCGTAGATCTCCCACTGCGGGTCAGCGAGTGCCGCGTCAAGATCGGTCGTGTAGTCCTCGATGCCGTGCACAGCGGCAAGTTCGGCGAGCTTGGTCTCGCTGCGACCGACGAGAATCGGCTTCACCGTCACCTTCGTGCCGTCTGAAAGTTCGATGCCCCCCTGATCACGGATCGCGAGGATCGACCGCACCAGGTGCTGCCGGTAGCCCATGCGCCCGGAGACGCCGTTCATGATGATGCCGATCTCGCGCACCTGCTGGCGAGTGGATGCCGCGGGGGCGGTAGCGAGCGTGGTCGTCTCTGACACTTTCGTTCCTTTTCTCCGGCCCACCCCGACTTGGTAAGCGCTTTCCAGTTAATTCATCATGGCATCGGAACACGCTTTCCGCAAGCCGCGCCCACGCTGTCTTGCCGTCTCAGAGGATCACAGTCAGCAGTCAGCCGTCAGCGGGAACGGCGACGCTCTGGGATCGCGACGACAGCGAGCGCCGCACATCCGATCGCGGGGACGAACAGTGGTGCGAGCGCCCACGTGGTCGCGACGACGAACACCGCCGCAGCGACGAGGTAGCAGGCGCCGACGATGTCTGCCCCGACGACGCTCGGGATCGCGCGCAGCGCACCCCTCCAGCCGAGTTCGGGCGTCCATGCGCCGGCGGCAGTGAGCAGCGCAAGCGCTCCGGCGGCGAGGCCAACCCAGCCGACGACCTCGATCATCGACCCTCCGGGCAGGAAGCCCGACCGCGCCAGATCGATGTCGAGCAACAGCACGAGGGCGAGAAGGGTTGCGCCGAGGCCGAGGGGCAGGCCCGGCAGGATCGCCCGCTTCACGTCCACCCAGAACAGACTCAGTCGTGAGTCTTCCGCCGCGATGAACCGGCGCAGATGACGGACGCCGGCGGCCAGCGCCGCGGGCAGCGTGAGGACCAGCACGCTGACGATCGTGATGAGGAGCCCGGTGAGCAGCACCTCGCCGAACAGGGCGAACTTCGCGCCTGCGCCCGGGAAGCGCGCAGGCTGCGCGTCGCCCCTAGTCGGACCACTGCCCGAGAGCGCAGCCCGGCGGGCGGCGCGCTCCTCGCGCCGGGACATCGTCATCTCCTCCTGCATGACCACGCTGACTTAGCCCTTCAGTCCCTGAGTGGCGACGCCGTCGACGAGGAACCGTTGGAAGGCCAGGAAGAACAGCAGCACCGGCAGCAGCGCAATGAACGAGGCGGTGACGGTAGCGCCGTAGTCACTGCTGGAGGTCTGGTCGTTGTACAGGCGCAGAGCGATCGGTAGCGGGTAGTTGTCGGGGCTGGTCAGGTAGAGCAGCGGCCCAAGGAAGTCGTTCCACGACCAGATGAACGAGAAGATCGCGCAGGTGATCAGGGCGGGCTTGATCAGCGGCAGGATGATCGCCCAGAAGATCCGGAAGTGCCCGGCGCCGTCGATGCGCGCAGCCTCGTCCAGGTCACGCGGCATCTGCCGAATGAACTGCACGAGCAGGAACACGAAGAACGCCTCGGTGGCGAGGAACTTCGGCAGCACGAGCGGCCAGAAGGTGTCAACCAGTCCGAGGTTGTTGAAGATGAGGTACTGCGGGATGATCACGACGTGGAACGGGAGCAGCAGCGTCCCGATCATCGCGGCGAAGAGGATGCCAAGGCCCTTGAACTGCACGCGGGCGAAGGCGTACGCGGCCAGTGCCGAGGACAGCACCGTGCCTGCCACGGCCGCGACGGCCAGGATGAGCGAGTTGAGGAAGAACCGCCACATCGGCACGCCAGCGATGCCGTCGGCGACCTTGATGTAGTTCTCGATCGTGGGCGAGTTCGGCAGCAGACCGGGGTTCTGGCCGAACTCCGCATTGGGCTTGAAAGTGGAGAAGAACAGCCACAGCAGCGGGTACAGCACGATCGCGGTGAGTACCAGCAACACGAGGAGCCACACAACGGTCTGCCAGGTCTTGCGCTTCACTCGGCGCCGGGGGGCAGGCGGGCTGGCCGGTGTGGTCTGCTGCACGGCGAAGACCGGAGTGGAGGCTGCACCGGACGTCGTGGCGGCGTTGGAAGTGCTCATCGGTTGTCTCCCGCGTAATGCACCCAGGAACGCTGGGTTCTGAAGAGGATGAAGGCAATGATCGCAACGACGACGAGCAGCACCCACGCGATCGCGGCGGCGTAGCCCATCTGCCCGTCGGAGAAGCCGCGCTTGTACAGGTACAGGGTGATGAAGTTCGTCATGCCCGCGGGACCACCAGAGCCGTTGGAGATGATGTACGCCGAGGCGAACACTTGGAATGCGCCGATCAAGCCGAGCAGCAGGTTGAAGAAAATCACTGGAGAGAGCATCGGCAGTGTCACTGCTCGGAAGCGGTGCCACGCGTTCGCGCCGTCCATCTCAGCTGCCTCGTACAGCTCCTTAGGCACCTGCTTGAGGCCGGCCAGGAAGATCACCATCGTGGCGCCGAACTGCCAGATCGCCAGCACGATCATCGCTGGCAGTACGAGTGAGGGATTGCCGACCCAGCCACCCAGGTCGAGGCCGAAGGACCTCAACGCGCTGTCGACGGGGCCGTCCGAGCCGAACATCGCCCGCCACACGATCGCGACCGACACCGAGCCGCCGATCAGACTCGGGGCGTAGAACGCCGAGCGGAAGAAGCCGGCACCCTTGTCTCGGTAGTTCAGCAGCATCGCGACCCCCAGGGCCGCGGCCAGAGAGATCGGGGTGCCGACAAGCACGTAGATCAGCGTGATCTGCGCCGACTGCATGAACTGCGGGTCGTTCGTGAACAGCCGCACGTAGTTGTCGAAGCCGACCCAGCGTGGCGGCTGGAAGATGTTGTACCGCGTGAACGATAGGTACAGGGAATACACCATCGGGATGATCGTGAGACCGAAGAAGCCAATCAACCACGGGATGAGAAAACCGTACCCGGCGGCGGTCTCGCGCAGCTGGCGACGCTTCTGACTGGGGCGGTTCAGACTCTCGGGCCGGCGGCGGCGCAGCGGCTGGCGCCGCTTCTCACCGGTGACGATGACTCTCGTCTCAGTCGTACTCACGGGGGCTCCTGTGGGGATGAGGGCAGTTCGGGTGGCGTCCTGGGTGCGGGGTCCGTGCGGTGATGCTACCGCCCGAACCCCGTACCCGTCAGCCAGATCAGCCGTTCAGGATGACGTCGATCTCTGTGAAGAGTTGCGCGACCGCGTCCTCGACGGTGATCGTGCCGAAGCTCAGCTCAGCGCCGAGCAGGCGGAACTTCTCCTCGATGGTGCCAGAGCCGACGATCGGCACCGGCGGGGCATCGCCGAGGCGGTCGGCGATCGAGGACTGGTAGTCCTTGATCTGCAGGCTCAACGGATCGAGGCCAGCCGCCTCGAGCGCGGTGCTCGACGCAGGCAGGCCGCGGTTCGTACCGAAGATCTCGCCCGACTGCGGAGAGTTGATCAGGAAGTCGACCAGCGTGGCGGCAGCCGCGGGGTGCTCGGTGCTCGCGGCAATCGAGTGCAGCATCGAGGGCTTCAGATACAGGTCCTTCGCACCTTCAACAGTCACCGGTGGAGCCAGCAGACCCAGCTCGGTGTACCCCTCGCCGAGGTTGCCGAGGAAGCCACTGCCGAAGTTGTCCCAGGTGAGCGCGCTGGTGGTCTTGGCCGCGTCGAACGGGTCGAGGGGCATCAGCTCTTCGATGAGCTGCCGCGGGACGCCGATCCCGTCGCGGACCTCCTGCCCTTCTTCCCAGAATTCGGCGAGGCGATCCTCATCGAAGCCGAGCGTGCCATCCTCGTTGAAGAGATTCCCGCCCTCTGCGCGCAACTGGAGCTCGAAGTTCTGGATGCGAGCGGTGTAGTCAGCGCCGCCCCAGAACTCGCCGCCTGCAGCCTCGGTGACGCCGGCCATCCAGTCGGTGTAGTCGGCCCACGAACCGCCGCCGAAGTCCTCGGCGCCGACCGTCGCGAGCAGCGTCGGATTGGTGAACAGACCCCACGCATTGGTCGAGGTCGGGATCGCATAGGTGGTGTCAGCCACAACGCCGATCGACAAGATGTTCTCGGAGAGCGGCTCGGTCTGAATGATGTCACCCAGGTACGGGTCAAGGTCGAGGAGAAGCCCGTTCTCGGCGTACTGACGAAGGTAGGAGTAATCGAACTGCATGACGTCCGGCAAGTTCTTGCCGGCGGCCTCAGTCTGGCGCTTCTCCCAGAATTCAGGGAAGCCCAGGAAGGTGGCGTTCACCGTAATGTTCGGGTGCTCCTCGTTGAACGCCTCGATGACCTGGTTGTACATGTCCGCGCGCACGTCGTTGCCCCAAAACGCGAGGTCAAGCGTGACCTCCTCCTCGGAGTCGACCTCCTCTGCTGGCTCGTTACCGCCGGCGGCGCAGCCGGCGAGTGCCAGGGCTGCGCCGGTGACGAGCGCGACCGCTGCGAGTGACCGCTTCTTGTTGAACATCTTTGTCCTCTCTGTGAACGTCCGCGTTCTCTGTGCTCGGGCGAACGTTCATTGTCCATGTGGGTGCAGGGTGGGCGCTATTCATATCGAACAGAAGATTACATTCAGGGAAAGCGCTTGCCGGTCACGGTACTACGCGTTGAAACGTTTTGCAAGCGTGTGACGCAACGCTTCCCCCTTGAGCCTGAATCGTGACGCGTCACCGGCATTCCTCCGCGCACCCGCGGTAGGTCTCGACACCGGTGAGCATCATGCGTCCGCGTCCCGCATGTCGGTCACCGGGCTCGCGAAACCGGTGCGATGCGTCGAGTGCGAAGCGAGATCGGCCGGCGTGATGACGGCTCCGTCCCTGGCTGCCGAGGCGTAGATCGCAGCGACGAGCTCGAACGAGCGGGCCGGTTCGTCTGCGGTCTCTGGCAGCTCATGGCCGTCCAGCAACGCGTCGAACACGTCGCGTAGCAACACCGCGTGGCCGCTTTGCTCTTCGACCGGCGGCAGCGCCCAGCCGTCGGACTCACCCTCGAAACCGGGAGCCGGTGTGATCGACCAGTTCACGTGACCGTGCCCGTAGAGATGGTCGACGGTCACGGTTGCCTTCTGGGTGTCGATGCGGATCGAGCTGGTCTCGCGTGGCGAGACCGCACTGGTCGTTGCCTGCGCGACGGCGCCGTTCGCAAAGGTGATGGTAGCCGTGGATGCGTCCTCGGTCTCGGTCTCGCGATCGAGCCGCCACAGTCGCCCCTGCACGCTCGCCCAGTCACCGAGAAGAAACGCGAGCAGATCGAGCTGATGGATGCCGTGACCCAGCGTCGTGCCGCCGCCCTCGGTCTTCCACTTGCCGCGCCACGGCGCGGCGAAGTAGTCCTCGCCGCGATACCAGAGCGTCTGGCAGACGGCGATCAGCGGGCGACCCAGCGCACCCTCGTGCAACAGACGCCGGATGTGCGCGGCGGCGGTACCGGTGCGCTGTTGGAACACCACCGCCAGCTGACGATCGGCCGCCGCCGCCGCCGTGCGCATCTCGTCCAGTTCATTCAGCGACGGCGCCGGCGGCTTCTCCACCACGACGTGCGCACCGGCGGCGAGCGCGGCAAGCGCCTGCTCGCGGTGCACCACCGGCGGAGTGCAGATGAGCACGACGTCCGGATGCTCCGCATCCAGCAGCGCGTCGAGCGTGTCGTACACAGCCGGACCGCCGTGCCGCTCAGCGAAGGCGTCGGCCGCGGCGCGCGACAGGTCGGTCACGGCGACAAGCTCGGCGCGCGGATGCACCGCCACCGCCTGGGCGTGGAGGTTGGCAACTGAGCCGGTGCCGACGATCGCGGCGCGGAGGGGGGAGATCATGCGGGAGCCTTAGAGTCTCGAAGAAGGAACGCTTTGAACTTTACGACGCGCACCAGAGGACATCGTTCCGATGCCGGTCACAGCAGCTCCCGCAGTCGCGCCGCGAGATCCGCGGCGGCATCCGCTCCAGCATCCGCGATCCCGACCGCGTAGCGGAACGTCGCCGTCTCACCCGGGGCGATCGTGAATTCCTCACTGAAGAACGGTGCCGGATTCAACGCGGCGAACTCCTCGGAGCGGGCGAACCACTGCGGCGGGTGATGAGGGTTGGACGTCGCATCGACCATCACGAGCAGCGACGTCACATCGATCTCGTCATGCCGGCCGGCGAAGCCCATCCACTCGTGACGCTGGCCACGGACGTCGGATCCAGACCCTGTCCCGTCTGCGGTGACGAGCATTCCGTCGGTGAACGAGCGCGGGCCGCGCCAGAACAGTCCGCCGTAACCGGCGTTGTCGCGGCCCTTCGTCGTCGGAGAGCCGATCAGGATCGGCGCATCCGTGATGTTGGTCATCTCGGTCGCGAACGTGAGCGCCCATGCCTCGTCGGTCAGTAGTCGCGCGGTGAGCTCGCGGCGCTCGGTGAAAAGACGGCGGCCATTCTCGGTGATCCATTCCAGATCGTGCGCGAAGCGGGCGATCTGGCCCTCGTCGACTGCGGTGACGGCGATATGCGCCTGTGTGCCGTCGTTGGGCAGCTGGACGTAGCCATGCCCGTGTACGTATGTGGGCCCGCCCCAGAAATTCTGGTCGTCGACGACCGGCAGGGACCAGGCGATACCCTTGTGCCAGACGTGATCCCACGGCCGGAACAGGCTCACCACCCGCCCAGCTCGCGTGCGCAGCGGATCGAGGTACGGCTTCGGCGACTCGAGCTGCGGCGAATCAGGAACGAAGACATACCGGAGCAGCTCGACGTCGCCGTCGCGGACGACGATCTCGGTGGCGGCACGATCGACGGTCAGGGTCATGTCACTCCTTCGTGGATTAGGACGCGAGGCAGTGGCTCAGGTGAGCCCCGCCTGGGTGAGGTGCAGTTTCGCGTAGCGACCTCCTGCGGCGAGCAGGTCGTCGTGGGTGCCGCTCTCGACGATCTGGCCGTGCTCGAGCACGACGATGCGATCGGCCTGCCGCACCGTGGACAGCCGGTGGGCGACGACGAGGGTGGTGCGCCCGCGCATGAGCCGTTCGAGCGCCTCCTTGACGAGCCCCTCCGATTCGGGGTCGAGTGCCGAGGTGGCCTCGTCGAGTAGCAGGATCCGCGGATCGCGCACGAGCGCGCGGGCGATCGCCAGACGCTGACGCTGCCCGCCCGACAGTCGCGCACCCCGCTCGCCGACGACGGCATCCCAGCCCCGTGGCTGGTCCTGCACGAACTCCCACGCGTTGGCATCGCGCAGCGCCTGGCTGATGCGTTCGTCCGTGGCATCCGGCATCCCGTACGCGATGTTGTCGCGGATCGATCCCTCGAACAATACTGATTCCTGCGGCACGACCGAGACGAACCGGCGCACGGTGCGCATGTCGAGCTCCCGCATGTCGGCGCCGTCAAGCAGGATGCGTCCCCCGCTCGGCCGCACGAAGCCGAGCACCAGGTTCATGAGGGTTGACTTGCCCGATCCGGACGAGCCGACGAAGGCGACTGTCGCTCCGGTGGGGATCTCGAGATCGATACGATGCAAGGCGTCGACGTCCGCGCCGGCGTAGCGCTGAGAGGCGTCCTCGAGCGTGATCGTGCCCTCGACGGCATCGACCCGGAGCTTGCCCTCGTTCAGCTCGACGTCTGGTTCCTGCAGCACCTCGGCGATCGAGCGCACGGACTCCAGGCCGCGCGCACCGACTGGAATCAGCATGAGCAACTGGGCCAGTCCACCGGTCAGCAGCGTGAAGTATGTCGACAGCAGCACGACCTCACCGGGAGTGACCGGCAGGAAGCCGGTGAGCGAAAACACGGCGGCGAGCACGAGGCAGCCGACGCCGAGCAGTTGCATCGCAACCCAGGAGATGGAGGCGACGTGCCCGTTGAGCATGTCGAGGTGAAGGCCCGCGCGGCGCACACCATCGGCGCCGCTGGCCACGCGGGTGACTGCGGTCTGCTCAAGGCCGTGCGCTCTGGTGATGGGGATGAGCGAGGCCATCTCCCCCACCCTCACCGACAGCGTCTCCACCTCGCGGCGAAAAACCTCGTTGCGCGTACGCGAGCGTGTGCGCATGCCGTAGCGGATGCCGATTGCGATCGGAACGGTCAGCGCGTAGACCGGCAGGAACTGCGGCACCACGATCGACGTCATCGCGATCGCGCCGGTCATGACCATCGCCGCGGACAGCAACGGATGGGTGACCTGCTGAAGCATGAGTTCGACGTTCTCGACGTCGCGCACGACCTTGGTCTGCACGATCGAGGAGCTGACTCTGGTGTGATATCCGATCGACAGACTCTGCAGTCGCGCAGCCAGTGCATTGCGCAGATCGGCGCCGGTATCACGCACGACCGTCATGAAGCTGCGAGTGTAGAGGATGTGGTTCGGGTAGTTCTGCAGCAGCAGGAAAGCGGCCAGTGCGAACCACCACAGCACGGCGGATGGCTCACCCCCGTCGGCGACGATGTCGATGATGGCCGCCGTGACGACGGGGAGGAACCACAGCGGGATCTCCTTCACCGTGAAGGCGAGAACGGCGACGAGCATCCGTCCGGGGCGGCGCATGAGCAGCCGCAGCACCGACCACGTCGGGTGAGACCCATCGATGAGGTCGGGGATGCGGGAAAGCGCTCTCCGTGTCACGGCTCCATGTTAGTCCCTCGGGTTAGGCTGACGGCGTGACTTCCCACTTCCGGGTCGGCGAGACCGACTTCCTGCTCGACCGATGACCTTTTCCGCTGCGTTCGACTGGGTCCGCACGCACGTCGAGGCTGGCCGTTTGCCCACCGCCGTGCTCGGCATCGCCTCCGCCGACGGTACCGTCGCCCTGGAGTCGTTCGGCGACGCACGCGTTGACGACCGCTATCCGCTGTTCTCGATCACCAAGCCTCTCGTCGGCATCGCCGCGGCGCGCGCGATTGAGCGCGGCCTGCTCACGCTGGATACGCCATTGACCGCCGCGCTGCCGGCGTTCGGCGACGCGCGCGACGACACGCACGACGACGACACTGTGCGGCTGCGGCACCTGGTCAGCCACACCTCCGGGATCAGCGAACCCCCGATGGACTCCGCGCCGCCCCTGCGCGAGGAACTGCTCGCACAGGGTCGCGACTTCGTCGCTGGCGCAGCATCGCGGTACTCGACACTCGCGTTCGAGGGCATCGCCGCGCTTATCGAGCAGGCCACCGACAGAACGTGGGAGGCCGAGGTCGCAGCGTGGGTCGCCGAGATCGGCGCAGACGGGCTGAGTCTCGACCTGTCCGACGCGCATCCGGTCATCGATGCGGCCGCGGCAGGCCTGGACATGACCCGATTCGCGCGCAAGCAATCTCCCGGCGCGGGTGTTGCCGGACGCGCCGACGACTTGCTGCGGCTCGGCACGGCGCTGCTGCGCATCGGCGAGGGCGAACACGGCGGAATCCTGCATCCAGCGACCCTGGAGATGATGCGACGTCCGCTGACGGGCAAGATCCCCCGGCTCGAGCCGTATCCCGCCGAGCGCGGGCAGGACTGGGGTTTCACCTGGAACCTGCGCACGCGTGCACCTGACCTCGTTGACCGTGACGTGTACGGCCACAGCGGCTGGGCCGGAACGGAATTCTGGGTGCATCCAACCGCAGGCGTTGCATGGGTGCTGCTGACAAACCGGGCGATGCGTGAAGGCATCAACATCGACGAGCTCGACAACGCGATCGTTGGAGGTCTCTGAGGCTCACGCCGCGGCCGTGAGCTATGTCGAGCGAGTGCTGGCTCGGTCGATGAGCGTAGCGGGAATGACTGCGGGCGGAACCAGCTCTTTCCCGTTGATCTCGGCGACGAGCGCCGAGACGGCAGCGTTCGCGAGCGCAGCGAAATCTTGCCTCACAGTGGTCAGCGGCGGGCGGTAGTTCGCGGCATCCGGCACGTCATCGAAGCCGATCACGCTGACGTCTTCCGGAACCCGTCGCCCCTGCTCGGCGAGTGCGCGAATGAGGCCAAGCGCCATCTGATCATTGGCGCTAAAGACAGCGGCGGCCCCGGACATGCCAGGTGCAGCCGCGTAGCCGGAATCGGCAGACCAGTCACCTCTCACCACGGGTTCCGGGTCAAGGCCCGCGCTTCGAAGCGTCTCCCGCCAGCCGCGCTCGCGCTCTGTCGCGGCAAACGATCCCTCCGGCCCGGCCAAGTGCCAGACGGTGTCGTGGCCGAGATCGAGCATCCTCTTCGTCGCCGCCGCGGCTCCACCGGCGTGATCGCTGTGCACGATGTGAAGATCGGATGCCGCAGGCGCATCGACGACGACCAGCCGCAGTCCCTCTGGCAGATCGCTCGCGCGCGTCATCGCCGACGCTTCGTTCAGAACGATCGCACCGTCGACGCCCTGTTCGTGGAGGCGATCAAATGCTGTCGCGACCGAGTCGCCAGCCGTGACAACGAGCAGCGCGTAGCCACGCAGCTCGGCCGCTGCGGCGGTCGCCTGCAGCATCCGCGAGTTTCCCACCGTCGCCAGCGTGGTCACGACGAGGCCGATGGTCTGCGTGCGGCCCGTACGCAGCGCTCTGGCCGCCCGATGGGGCCGGTAGCCGAGTTCGACCATCGCCTTCTCGACCTTGGCACGGGTGGCGGGGTCGACACGAGGGCTGTCGTTGACGACCCGCGACACGGTCTGGCCGGAGACTCCCGCGCGGCTGGCGACTTGCGCCATGGACACTCGGCCCGACGAGGGGCGTTGCGGGCGCGCCCGGTTGGGCTGGATCAGGTCGTCTTCCCCGGGCATCCGTCTCCCTCAACCGTTCATAACTGCGCCGCTCACAATTCTGCAATGTTGACGTTACCATCGCCCAGCAGGTACCGTGTTTACGTGAACATGCAAGAATCTGCGGAGTTACGCACGTCCGAGTTGAGTGCCGGCATCGTCAAGCGCGCCACCACGCTCGCCGACGGCCGCGACCTCGTCTACTACGACGACCCGGGCACCACACTCGGCGCGGAGCGCGCTGTGGATGCGCGCGTGCTCGATCCGCGTCCTGACACCGCGAACATGCGCCTCGACGTGCTCACCGGAGACTGGATCACCGTCGCCGCGAACCGGCAGAACCGCGTCATGATGCCCAGCGCCGACGCCGACCCGCTGGCACCGCAATCGCCGACGAACCCCTCAGAAGTGCCGTCGCTCTATGACGTCGCCGTCTTCGAGAACCGCTCCCCCGCGTTCGGCCCCGCTTTGCCCGATGGCTTCGGCGGAGTGCCCTTCGCGGCCAACCCGCCACGAGGTCTGGATGATCTCGCCGCGCTCGGCCTGGGCCGCACCCGCACCTCGGTCGGCCGCTGCGAGGTCGTCTGCTTCAGCCCGGACCACTCGGGTTCCTTTGGCACTCAGACCGTCACTCGTGCCCGCACCGTGATCGAGGCCTGGGCAGACCGCACCGCCGCGCTGTCGCAGATCCCCGGCATCGAGCAGATCTTCCCGTTCGAGAACCGCGGCGAAGCGATCGGCGTCACGCTCCCGCACCCGCACGGCCAGATCTACGCCTACCCGTACGTCACTCCGCGCACCGCCCGTGCACTGGAAAGCATCGACCGCACCGCACCCGATCTGTACCAGCGCATCCTCGAGTCAGAGCAGGACTCGGAGCGCGTTGTGTTCCGCGGCGAGCACTGGACCGCTTTCGTGCCGTTCGCCGCGCGCTGGCCACTCGAGGTGCATCTCATGCCGCACCGCCATGTGCCGGATTTCGCCGAAACGACCGTCGCCGAACGCGATGAGCTCGCTCCGCTGTACCTGAAGCTACTCAAGGGCGTCGACGCGCTCTACAGCACCCCCACGCCGTACATCGCCGCCTGGCATCAGGCACCGGTGAACGTCGGACGCGAGACGGTGCGCCTGCACCTGCAGCTGACGAGTCCGCGTCGCGCCGCCGACAAGCTGAAGTTCCTCGCCGGCTCCGAGGCTGCCATGTGGGCATGGGCTGCTGAAGTCACTCCAGAGCAGGGCGCCGCCCGCATCCGCGAAGCGATCGAGCGCGCAGAGCACAACAGTGCAGACCGCAACACTGCACAGGACAACGATGCACAGGAGATCAGCGCATGACCGCTCCCCAGGATGCCGCACGCACCCTCTTCGAGCAGCTCACCGGCCACGCCCCCGCTGGCGTCTGGTCGGCACCGGGCCGCGTCAACCTCATCGGTGAGCACACCGACTACAACGACGGTTTCGTGCTGCCGTTCGCGATCCCGCACCGCACATATGCCGCGGTCGGCATGCGCGAGGACGGCCGCATCCGCGTCGCCTCGACCTTCGCCGAAGAGGCCGTCGAAGTTGCCCTCGATGAGCTGAACACCCTCTTCCCGACGGCGACCGGCGCAGAACCGGCCGTCGCCGAGTGGGCCGCATACCCGCTCGGCGTGGCCTGGGCGCTGCAGCTGGCCGGAGCCACCGGAGTGGGCGTCGACATCGCGATCGCCTCTGACGTCCCCGTCGGCGCGGGGCTCTCCTCGTCTGCCGCGATCGAGGGTGCCACAGCATCCGCTCTGAACGAGCTCTGGGACGCGCAGCTTGACCGCAGTGCCCTGGCCCGAATCGGCCGCCGCTCGGAGAACGATGCCGTCGGCGCCCCGACCGGCATCATGGACCAGATGGCATCGATGCTCGGCGAAACCGACGCCGCACTGTTCCTGGACTGCCGCACCCTCGACGCCAACCTGGTCCCACTCAGCATGAGTGAAACCGGACTCGCGATCCTCGTCATGGACACCCGTGTCAAGCACGCGCACTCGACCGGCGGATACGGCGAGCGCCGCGCGTCCTGCGAGCGCGGTGCCGCGATCATGCGTGTTCCGTCGCTGCGCGACGTGTCCGTCGACGACCTGCCCCGCGCCAAGGAGCTCATGGATGACGTGACCTTCCGCCGAGTGCGCCACGTCGTGACCGAGAACCAGCGGGTGCTCGACACCGTCACCGCGCTGCGCGCACAGGGCCCCCGCGCGATCGGCGCGCTGATCGTCGCATCCCACGTCTCGATGCGCGATGACTTCGAGATCTCGATTCCCGAACTCGACACCGCCGTGGAGACAGCCCTGACTGCCGGCGCGATCGGCGCGCGCATGACCGGCGGCGGCTTCGGCGGCGCAGCGATCGCGCTCGTCGAGCAGGGTTCCGTGCAACAGGTGTCGGATGCCGTGACCGCAGCGTTCGCCGCATCCGGTTTCACGGCTCCGCACATCTTCACGGTGACGCCCGCCGCTGGCGCCCACCGCGACTCCTGACGCCTGCGAGAATAAAGAGTCACGAGGAAGAGGGAACGAATGTCCTGGATCGTCACCGGCGGCGCCGGCTACATCGGAGCGCACGTCGTGCGCGCACTTGCGGATGCCGGACTCACCCCGGTGATCCTGGATGACCTGTCCAGCGGCGTTGCATCGTTCGTGCCTGAGGGCGTGCCGTTCGTGCAAGGCAGCATTCTTGACCGCGCACTCGTCGAGAAGACGCTCCGCGACCACAACGCCGAGGGCGTCATCCACGTCGCCGGCTACAAGTACGCAGGTGTTTCGGTGAACCGCCCGCTGCACACCTACGCGCAGAATGTCGAGGGCACTCGCGTGATCCTCGAGGCAATGGATGCCGCAGGCGTCACGAACATCGTGTTCTCCTCGTCCGCCGCCGTCTTCGGCACCCCTGACGTGTCGCTCGTCGTCGAGGAGACCGCGAAGAAGCCTGCCAGCCCCTATGGCGAGTCGAAGCTCATCGGCGAATGGCTGCTGCGAGACCAGGCCATCGCGACCGCCGATTCTGACAAGCCGCTGCGTCACACGTCGTTGCGCTACTTCAACGTCGTCGGCTCCGCGGACCCCACGGTGTACGACGTCAGCCCGCACAACCTCTTCCCGATCGTGTTCGAGGCGCTGATCGCCGAGAAGACTCCGAAGATCTTCGGCGATGACTACAACACCCCGGACGGCACCAACGTCCGCGACTACGTGCACGTTGGCGACATCGCCGCAGCCCATGTCGAGGCTGCAAAGCGGCTCGCGTCCGGCGCATCCATCGAGGCCGCCTACAACCTCGGATCCGGCGACGGGCTGAGCGTGAAGCAGATCATGGATGCCGTCGCACGTGTCACTGGAATCGACTTCACGCCGGAGATCGGCCCGCGCCGCCCCGGCGACCCCGACCGGATCGTCGCCACCGGCGAGCTCGCCGCCCGCGACCTGGACTGGAAGATGCGCTACACCGTCGACGAGATGGTGCGCACCGGCTGGGAAGCTCGCCGCAACGCCGAGTAGCCCGATGCTGATCCGGGATGCCACCACTGCTGACGCGCGCGGCATCGCCCGCGTGCATGTCCACTCGTGGCAGAGCGCCTACCTCGGCCTCCTGCCGCAGGATGTGCTCGACGGGCTCTCGATTGAGGATCGCGTCGAGCGCTGGGTCGGCATCCTCGCCGAACCCGCGACGAACTCGCACACGCTGGTCGTCGAAGCACACGGCGAGATCCTGGCGTGGGCATCGTTCGGCGCAGCGCGCGATGACGATGCACCGGCGACCGGTGAGCTGTGGGGCATCTACGCCCACCCGGATTCCTGGTCGACCGGCGTCGGGCGCGCGCTCCTTGCTGCGGTTGAGGATGCGCTCCGAGAGGATGGGCATCGCAGCGCGTACCTGTGGGTGCTGGATGGCAACGATCGCGCGGCGGACTTCTACGAGCGTCACGGTTGGACCGAGGACGGCGGAACCAAGCTCGACGAGCGCCCGGGCTTCACATTGTCCGAACGCCGCCGGGTGAAACAGCTCATCCCCGAAATCTGACCGTCCCAGCGGTACAGATGTCGGTCAGAAGTACGGATGCCTGCCGAACACCGGGATCTCGACCGACATCCGTGATCTGACCAGACATCTGTACCGCGGAATCAGCCCTGAACAGGCTCCACATCGCGCACCCGGATCGGGTACAGCCAGAAACACACCCACCCGAGCGCGGTGAACACCATCGGCACGACGGCCAGCATGATCCGGATGCCACCGTCCACGGCCTCCGGCTGCGAATCGCCCAGCGCAGCGTCGAACCCGCTGGCGTTGAGCACCCACGCGGCAACGATCGCCTGCAACACGATGGAGCCCTTCACCACGAAGCCGTTGACTCCGAAGTACACGCCCTCACGGCGAAGACCGGTGCGCTGCGCATCGTCATCGATGATCTGCGAGAGCACGACCTCCAGCAGCTGCAACAGGCCGCCCACCCCAACACCGACCGCGACGCCGACCAGCGCCGCGCCAAGAACACCCGACGGCAGCAGATACCCGAGCACGGCGATGCCGAACACACCGACCGCCCACAGCAGCGCAGCGCGTGGTGAAGTGCGGCGGACGACCCAGCTCCACAGGAAGATCGCCGGCACCGCGACCACGAAGATCACGCCGAGCAGGATGCTGCTCTCACCCTCCGCCGCATGCAGCGAGTACCTCACGTAGAACGGGATGGCCGCGAGGATCACGGCGATCGAGGTCTGCACGAACAGCGACCCCAGCACGTACGGCACGAAGGCCCGGTTGGCGAACGTGTATCGCAGCTGGTCCTTCCACGTCATCGAAGACGACGCCGACGCCGTAACCTCGCCTCGACGCTCGACCATTCCGCCGGCGAACGACCAGCCGAACATCACCAGACACACGAATCCGAGTGCGATTGCCATCCCCGGCCAGCCGATGCTGTCGTAGAGCAGCGGCGCTCCGGCAGTGCCGAGAATCATCCCGACGATCGCGAAGACTTGACGAGGCACATTGCCGCGCGCCCGTTCCTCGGTCGTGCGGAATATCTCCGGGAACAGCGCCGAGATGTTCAACACGACGACCACGAATGCGATGTCGTACACGGCGACGACGATGAGGAACCAGGCGATCAGCCCGCCCGCGGGCAGTTCCGGAGGGATCCAGATCAGCGCGAACGCGACGACCAGCGGAACGATGCCGAGCCCGATCCACGGGATGCGTCGCCCCCAGGGCGTGCGAATTCGATCGGAGAGCGCACCGACCACCGGATTCAGCACGGCGTTCAGGATGCCGTGGGCGATCATCGCCGCCGCCACCCACTCTGCGGCCACGCCGAGGTGGGCGACGTAGAAGTAGACGACGAAGGCCGAGAAGGTCTGCCCCATCAGCTGCACTGGGAAACCCGATGCACCGAAAGCCATGGATTGGGCACGGGTAGGCGCCGCGCCAAGGCGACGGTCGCGGATACGCGCGGTGAGACTCATCTGCGGGGCTCCTATCGGCGCTGCAGGTCACGCAGCGCACGCCAGCCTATCCGGATGAGCCCCTCTTCCTCGATGGTCTGATGAACAATCGGATCAGCAAGCAGCCGACGCTCATACCCACGTTTGCTCGAACTGTGATCGACAGCCGCGCGCAACTCTGCAGAATCGACCATCGGATGCAGGTAAATCTCAGTGACTCCGGCCGGCACGGCGCGCAGCAATTCGAGGAACCCATCCCTGACCTGCTCGTACGTCTCCTCCGCATCCGTGCCCTCACCTGCCAGCGCGAAGGGGTGCGTCCACAGCCGGTCGAGGATGACGATGCCCGCGGCATCCGCCGCCTGCGTCGCACGATCGAGGACCGGCTGGAGGTCCGCGCCGAACTCGGTCCCTTCGACGACGCGGGGCAGCCGGAACGGCAGACCGTGCCGCACCGCAAGCTCGAATACCGGGCCGAGCAGATCGCGCCCGGTGTGCAGGCCGTAGACCGACCCCATGTGGTTGTCGATGTGGGTGACGTCGACGCCCGCGTGCAGCGCTGCTTCCAACTGCGCCGCAAGCTCGGCTGCAACATCGGCGACGGAGGCGTTTTCTTCCACCGAGCGGACATCGGCCGGGAAGTAGCCGTCCGCATCGACGAGAGTCGACCCATTCCCGGTCAGTGGACGCCAGCGGTACCTGCTCCACTCACTGGTGAGCACCAGATGCACGCCGACATCCAGCGTCGGGTTGGCTGCGGCGAAGGCGAGCGCTTCCGGCGCCCACGCGCAGGGCACCATGACGGTTGTCGAGTCGAGATGCCCTCCGACAAGCATCTCGGTGATGGCCTCATTCGCCGCATGGCACATGCCGAAATCGTCGGCGTTGAGGATGATCGCTTTCGCGTCGGACGGAAAACCCAATCGAGAGACGAGCGATGTCATCGCGTCACCCGGTACTTTCCAGAAAGGATGCCGGACTGTCCAGAAAGGATGCCGGTGAACTCGCGCTCGCGCAGCGCCAATGTCGCCTCACCGATCGCACCGATCATCGTCGCCTCTCGCCCGAAGGCGGAGGGCACGAAGCGCAGCGTCAGCAGATGAGAAATCGCCTCGGCCGCCCGAAGGATCGCGGCAAAGAAACACGGATGCGCGGCGTGCCCACCCAACACGAAGGCTTCTGGGTCGACGACAAGGGTCACACTCCCTGCCACGAGCACCAGCCGCCTCGCCAGCTCGTCGATCATCGTCTGGGCAGCGTCATCGCCGGCCGCGCAGGCGTCGAGGTGCACAGCAAGCGGGTCAGCCGGGTCACGCCCGTTGCTGCGGGCGAGGTCTTCGACGACCGTCTCGTTGATGAGCGGAACACCGATGGGCACCGGCGACTGCGGTAAATACTGCACTTCACCGGAGACCCCGGCGAAGCCGCGGCGCAGCAGGCCGCCCAGCACGGTGCCCGCACCGAGCCCCTGGTCGATCATCAGCAGGGTGAAGCTCTCCAGGTCATGCCCGACACCGGACTCCGCCTCGGCGAGCGCCGCGAGGTTCACATCGTTCTCGACCTGCACCTGGCAACCGAGAAGCCCTTCCAGAGCCGCACGGAAGGCACCACCATCCGGACCCTGGTCGTCTCTGATCTCACCGTCGGGCCGGACGATCCCCGGCATGGCGACGACCGCGTGGCGCAGCCGGCCCGGGGCAGTCTGCGCGCAATCCGCGATCATGCGGGCGATATCGACGGCGCGCTCCTCGACACGACCGAGCGGGGCATCCTGCGCGGCGCGCACGGTGCCGGTGGGATCGATCAGACTGACGTGCATCGCATAGTGATCAACATGCACGGCGGCCGCGAACCCCAGTCGGGGATGTAGGGAGACGCGGGTTGCCGCCGGCCCACGCGTGTCTCGGTCCACCCCAGCGGATGCTACGGCGTCCCCAGCCTCGAGCATCCTCAGGACCTGAGTCACAGCAGTCCGCGACAACCCGGTCTCGCCCATCAACTCCGCACGAGTCAAAGGCCCACGCTGCGCCAAAGCCTCCAGGATCGCTCTCGAATTAAGCGTACGCAACAGGGTTTGCGGCCCTGCCAGAGGTTTCGTCACAGTATGTCCTCGTGCATCGTCGTCAACAGTATGACATGAAGTGTCACACAAGAGCGACACTTTGAGTCACATTGCGGCAGCGGCGCGCCGCTACGCTGGCGATGCCACCCACATTCGAAGGAGACAGCGTGCCGCACGCCCCCGTCGTCATCACCAGCTCAGGGCCAGTCCGCGGGCTCGCGCGGGACGGATCCTCCGCTTTTCTCGGCATCCCGTTCGCAGCCCCGCCCGTGGGCGAGCTGCGCTTCGCGGCCCCTGTGCCCCCTGCCCCGTGGGCTGAGGTGCGCGACGCGACCGAATACGGCGCAACTGCACTGCGCACGACGGGCACCGACACACTCATCCCCGAACCCGCCGTTGCAGGCGACAGCATTCTCAACGTCAACGTGTTCACACCGTCGACCGAGGCATCGCTACCGGTGCTGGTCTGGATCCACGGCGGTGGCTATACCGAAGGATCCCCGGCGAGTCCGTGGTACGACGGGGGCCGATTCAATCGCGACGGCGTCGTCACCGTATCGATCTCTTACCGGCTGGGCTTTGACGGCTTCGGCTACATCGAGGGCGCCCCGCATAACCGCGGCGTACTCGACTGGATCGCCGCGCTCGAGTGGGTGCAGCAGAACATCGCGGCCTTCGGCGGAGACCCGGCCCAGGTGACGATCGGTGGACAGTCAGCCGGCGGCGGCGCCGTACTCACACTGCTCGGGATGCCATCGGCGCAGCACCTGTTCCACCGCGCGCTGTCGGCGTCGGGAGCACTGGCCGACGTCCCGATGGAGGAGGCCAAGGCGCGTTCGGCCCGGCTGGCGAAACTGGCCGGCGTCGACGCCACAGCCCGCGGCTTCCGCTCAGTCGACGAAGCGACTCTGCACAGCTTCCAGGGCAAGGCCGCCAGCGCCAAACGCGGGCTCGGGGTCATCGCGGACCTCATGGAGAACGGACTGCCATGGGGTCCGATGGTCGACGGTGAGCTGATCGCTCGGCCCACCGTGGATGCGCTGCGGGCCGGGATCGGCGCGGACAAGCCGCTATTGCTCGGCGCGGCTGATGACGAGTTCACGATGGTCGCAGAGCGCGAACGCTCGGTGCTGCGCCGAGTCCCGGCAGGGCTACTGCTGCGGCCCTTCATCCACGATCGCACCGTGCGTCGCGCCTATCTCGACGCGAACGCGCCACAGCGCGCAAAGGGCACGGCGGCGATGGCCGGGCGCTACGTCAGCGACCACATCTTCCGGGTGCTCGTGCCGCGAGTGGCGGAGGCCAGACAGAGCGCGGATGCCCCAACCTGGGCGTATCGGTTCTCCTGGGTCTCCCCCGCCAAGGGCTGGGCATGCCACTGTCTCGATGTGCCGTTCTGGTTCGACGGGCTCGACCGGGTGCGTGTCGATGCCCTCACCGGGCCGCACCCGCCGCAATCGTTGGCCGACGAGTTGCACGGCGCGGCCGTGGCGCTCATCGTCGATGGAGACCCGGGCTGGGCAACCTGGCGTACAGACCCCGGCACCACGCGGATCTTCGGCGGATCAGGTGAAGAGGTCACCAGCGACGCCTACGACAGCGTGCTCGCACTGGTCTGAAAATGCGCTGGTCCGAAAACGGGCTGGTCTGAAACGGGCCGCTCAGCGAACGGACGACTTAGCCAGCCGACCGACAATCTCCTCGACGAGCTCGTGCGGCTCCCGATCGACGATGACGACGAAACCGGCCTCGTCCTCGTCGAGCACCTCCAGCGTTGCGAGCTGCGAGTCGAACAGCGCAGCAGGCATGAAGTGATCAGTCCTGGCTTGGGCTCGCTCCAGCAACAGCTCGCGTGAACCGTGCAGGTGCACGAACAGCACGTCGGGTGCGACCGAGCGGATCCGGTCACGGTACACGCGCCGAAGTGCACTGCAGGCCATGACGAGACCGGTGTCGGCACTGCTGCGGAAGCGGTCACCGACCGTTTCCAGCCACGGCCAACGGTCCTCATCTGTCAGCGGTGTGCCAGAGACCATCTTGGCGCGATTGGCATCCGAATGCAGCGCGTCAGCGTCAGTGAACGGCACGCCCAACTTCTCGGCGAGGGCGATGCCGACGGTGGATTTACCCGCCGCCGACACTCCCATCACGCAGATCAACGGCGCGTTCTCATCGGTCATTCCCGCTCACCAGTCATGTACTGTTCCATCGGCGAGGCGGTTGTAGGGCAGGTAGGCCTGCTCGTACGGGTACTTGCCTGCTTCGTCGACGTCCAGAGTGACGCCGAGCCCGGGCTGATCGCCGGGGTGGAGCATGCCGTTCTCCCAGGTGTACGACTGCTGGAATACCGAATCCGTCTCTGCGGAGTGCTGCATGTACTCCTGGATTCCGAAGTTGTGGATGCTCAGTCCGAGATGCATCGCCGCAGCCATCCCCACCGGCGAGATGTCTGTCGGTCCGTGCATGCCGGACTTGATCTGGTACTGCGCCGCGTAGTCCAGCGTCTTCTTCAACGGGCTGATGCCGCCCATGTGCGTCACCGCTCCGCGGACATAGTCGATCAGCTGTTCACTGATCAGGTCTTTGAAGTCCCAGACGGTGTTGAAGATCTCACCGATCGCCAACGGCGTAGTGGTGTGCTGACGCACCAGGCGCAGCGCTTCCTGGTTCTCGGCCGGCGTGCAGTCCTCGAGCCAGAACAGGTCGTAGGGCTCGAGCGACTTGCCGAGCTGTGCGGCCTGGATCGGCGTCATCCGGTGATGTCCGTCGTGCAGCAGCGGCAGTTCGGGACCGAACTCGTTGCGTACCGCCTCGAACACACCGGGCAGCGTGCGCAGGTACGCGCGCGTGTCCCAGTCTTCCTCCGTGGGCTTCGCCCCACGACGGGCTGGCTCGTGGTCGTAACGGATGCTGCCATCCGCGGTGTCCGCGGCCTGCGAGGCGATCCCGTAGATTGCCTTCAGCCCTGGCACGCCAGTCTGCACGCGGATCGAGCGGTATCCCTGCTCCTGATGCGCGCGGATCGAGTCGAACAGCTCCGGCAGCTCCTTGCCGGAGGCGTGGCCGTATGCCATCAGCCCGGTGCGGCTTGCGCCACCCAGCAGCTGGTACACCGGCATCCCGGCCGCCTTGCCCTTGATGTCCCACAGCGCCATGTCGACCGCGGCGATTGCCGCCATCGTCACCGGACCGCGACGCCAATACGCCGAGCGATACAGGAACTGCCAGGTGTCCTCGATGCGGTGTGCATCCCGGCCCAGCAGCAACGGAACGACGTGATCCTTCAGATAGCTCACGACCGCGAGCTCGCGACCGTTGAGGGTCGCATCGCCGATGCCGACATGGCCCTCATCCGTCGTCAATCGCAGTGTGACGAAGTTCCGGCCGGGGCTGGTGACAATGACTTCAGCCTTATCGATGATCATGGGGTCCTCCAGTGGTGTTCATCAGTTCTGTACGAAGTCGGCAGCGGCACGGACGACCGCTGCCACGATCTCAGGGTCGGTGAGTCGCTGATCGATCACTGCCAGCAGCGCCGGCACTGCGGCGGACGTATCCAGTGTGGCGGCATCGGACACTGCTGCGCCATTGCTGTCTGCCGGAAGCCGGCCGCCCAGTGCACGTGCCACCCAGGCCGCGAGCACACGGATGCACGCTGCGCCGTCACGACCGGCTGCACGTTCGGCGAACAGCACCTCAAGGATGCGGGCGCGCAGCTTGATCGTGCCGTCCTGACCGATCTGGGCGAGCAGGTGCTGGATGCGGGCATTATCGAACCGCTCCAGGAGAGCTGTGCGGTAGTCGTCGATGTCGAGGTGCGGTTCGGTGAGGTGGCGTGCTGCTTCATCCCACAACTCACCCACCCATGCGCGGATCTGTGGATCGCCGATCGCCTGCGCCACCGTCTCGTGGCCGCGAGCGGCCCCTGCGTAGGCGAGGAACGAGTGCGAACCGTTGAGCAGCCACAGCTTCCGACGCTCGAACGGATCGATGTCGTCAACGAAGCGCGCCCCGGCCTTCTCCCACTCCGGCCGACCGGCAGGGAACTCCCCGCTGATCACCCAGTCGCGGAAAGGCTCGGTGACCACCGGAGTGCGGTCGTCCCAACCGGTCTGCTCGCGCACGAGCGCAATTTCGGCGGACGTCGTCTTGGGCGTGATGCGATCGATTGAGGTCGAGGGGAAGCTCACCTGTGCCTTGAGGTATGCGAGGGTGTCGGATGCACCGGCAAGCTCTCCGAGCGAGGTCAGCGCCGCCCGGGTCAGCTCGCCGTTGCCAGGAAGGTTGTCGCATGACACGACAGCGATCGCGCCCGCAGCCGCGCGGCGCCTGGCCTCGAGACCGACGAGCAGTCGGGCAAGTGCCGTCTGCGGCGCAGTGGACAGATCGAGCACGTCCGCAGCCAGATTCGCACGAAGCCATTTGACATCGGCCGCGACCGCGGCGTTGTTCAGATCGGGGCGGTGCTCGGCATCCACCGCATAGCCCGCCTCAGTGATCGTGAGGGTGACCAGTGCGGTCGCTGGCTCGGCGAGCGTTGCGGCCAGGATGTCGATGCGGGCTCCATCGACCGCATCGACGATGGAGTCGATGAGCGTGATGCTGTCTCCGGCACCGGATCGCTCGATCAACGAGTAGAGGCCGTCCTGGGCTGCGAGCTCTTCGGCGGCAGTTGCGCTGCGCCCGGTGAAGGCGCGGATTCCCCACTCGTTCGCCTCGTCGGCAACGTCGGTGTACCAGGCCTGGTGCGCGCGGTGGAAGGCGCCGAGGCCGAGGTGCACGATGCGCACGGGCGCTCGGTCGAACGCACGGCCGGCACGAGCGGCGGCGGATGCGCGATCCAGCCCGGCGATGGCAATCTCAGTTACAGCGTGAGTATCGGTCACAGCTTGAACGCCTTTCGCGGCACGGTCGTCACGAGGTCGACCGCGATGCGCTCGGCCTGCGCACGGGACAGACGCCCCTCACCGACGAGCCGTGCGAGGAAGGCGGCGTCCAACCGCCGCGCCATGTCGTGACGGGCCGGGATCGACAGGAATGCGCGGGTGTCGTCGATGAAGCCGGAGCCGCGGTAGAACCCTGCCGTCTCTGTCACGGCTGAGCGGAAGCGGAGCACGGCATCCGGAGCATCCAGGAACCACCAGGGAACGCCGATGAAAACGCTGGGATAGAAACCCGCGAGCGGGGCGATCTCGCGCGAGTAGACGGTCTCGTCCACGGTGAACAGCACGAGGGTGAGGTTCGCGTCGAGTCCGTGCTTCTCCAGCAGCGGGCGAAGGTTCTGGGTGTATGTCGTCGTCACGGGGATGTCGTGTCCGGTGTCCGCTCCGAACCCCTCGAACGTGGCCGAGGAATGGTTGCGGTACACACCGGGGTGAATGGTCATGACGAGCCCGTCGCGCGCACTCATGCCCGCCATCCGCAACAGCATGTTGCCGCGGAACTCGCGGGCGCCCGCGGCATCCAACTCGCCAGCGACCGCGCGCCGGTAGAGCGCGGCCGCGTCGTCATCGCTCAGATCAACCGTGTACGGGTCGACGACGCCGTGGTCGGCGGAGACTGCACCGTGGGCGATGAAATGGGCGCGGCGCGCTTCGAGGGCGGCGAGATAGCCCGAGAAATCATCCGGTGCGCTCTGATTCGATGCCGTCAAACGCTCGATCCGCTCGCGGAACCCCGGAGCCGTCGGGTCAAGATACGCATCAGGTCGAAAAGTCGGCAGCACGCGCCCGGTGAAGGACTCGTCTGCGGCGAGCGCCGCGTGCACGGCGAGGTCATCCATCGGGTCGTCTGTGGTGGCCAGCACCTCGATGCCGAACCTCTCGAACAGCGCGCGAGGCCGGTATGCGGGCTCGGTCAGCCGCTCCGCGATCGTGTCGTAAATCGCATCGGCAGTCTCGGCGGACGGCTCGAGGTCAATGCCGAAGAGGGTGACGAGCTCGTGCGTGAGCCAGTAGCCGGATGCCGTGCCTGCCAGCAGATGCCAGTTCTCGGCGAACAGTCGCCACACCTGGCGCGGATCGGCACCTGTCGTGCTGCCTGCGCCGAGGGACGCGAGGTCGACGCCCGAGGCATGCAGCAGTCGCGTGACGTAGTGATCCTTGGTGATGAACAGCTCAGCCGGGTCAGAGAAAGGCAGATCCTCAAGCAGCATGGCTGGGTCGACGTGCCCATGTGGGGAGATGATCGGCAGGTCGGCGACCAGGGCATAGAGGTCGCGTGCCACCGCCCTGGTGGCGGGGTCCACGGGCAGAAGGCGGTCGTCGTCAAGTTCGAGCGGCACTGGCATCCCTCCATGATTCAGACGGTCTGCATGGACGTCAACCGGTTGCCATATGTGGCCGTGGAGTCGCATAGTCATGATGTCACTCCGTATCAATGTGCACGGCGACGCGCTCGAATCCGGCTCCGCGCACTGCACGCAGCACTTCGGAGCGCAGCGGATCACCGGCGAGCACGGGAATCTCGTTCAACGGAACGTCAAGGCAGGCGAGTTCTCCGTGTGCACGGACCCGCACGTAACCGAGGCCCAGCCTGCCCAGTTCCGCCTCTGCCATCTCGGCCTCAGCAAGCATGTCGTCGTTGTTCACGCGGGTCCTCATCGTCGTGCGCTCAGCGCGGTCGTCGTTCTTGACAGTTCCATTCAGCCCGCGCGGCAACAAAGCAGCAATCGGTTGCCATCAGTTGCACGGCTGACCTAGGCTCACGGCATGACTGAGGAGCCCTCTGCCAGCGCCGGGCGCACGGCGCGTCCGACGATCTACGACGTCGCCAAAGCGGCAGGAGTCGCGCCTTCAACAGTATCCAGGGCATTCTCTCGCCCCGGCCGCGTCAACGCCGAGACCGCGGAGCGGATCAGACAGATCGCGGCCGATATGGGCTATCGCACCAACCCCCTCGCCAGGGCACTGCCGACCGGCAAGACGTCGCTGCTCGCGATCATCGTCGCCGACGTCACCAACCCCTTCTTCTTCGAGTTGCTGCGCGGCGCAGAGGACACGGCGACCAAAGCTGGCTACACCTTGCTGGTCGCCGACGTGCAGGAATCGGTCGAAGCCGAGCGGCGAGCGCTCGACCGGGTGCTGCCCATGGTCGAGGGCGTCGTGCTCGCCACTTCTCGCATGTCCGACTCCTCCATCCGTGTCGCCGCCAAGCAGCGTCCGACAGTCGTGCTCAACCGCTCGATGAGCGATATTGCCAGCGTTGCGACTGACAATGCACGCGGCATGCGCCGAGCCGTCGAGCATCTCGGCGCGCTCGGACACACCGGCATCACGTATGTTGCCGGCCCCGATGCGTCGTGGGCGAACGGTATCCGATGGCAGGCACTACGTGAGGCGTGCCACGAACTCGGCCTTCGCGCGCGACGTATCGGGCCTTTCTCCCCCACCCAGGCCGGCGGGCTCTCCGCGGCCGGGGAGCTGACCGCATCACCGAGCACTGCTGTCATCGCGTACAACGATCTGCTGGCGATTGGCATGATGCGCGGACTGCAGAGTCTCGGCATCCGCATTCCCGAGGATGTCTCGGTCGTCGGCTTCGACAACATCTTCGGCGCGGACTTCTGCACGCCGCAGCTGACAACTGTTGCCGCGCCGCTGCGCCAGTTGGGCGCGGTGGCAGTGCAGATCCTGCTCGATGACCTGCGCGGCACACCGCGAATTCCACGCACGTCGCCAGGAGGTCCGTTGAAGACGGCTTTGCTCCCCGCTCGCCTGGTGACCAGGGCATCCACTGGGCCCGCGAACCCGACGAATGACTGGCCAAACGGCGGCCGCCCGGCGTTCACGGACGACGGCGACCGCTGAGCCGAGGACCGGCATTCCCGATCACGCTCGCACGGCAACCCATGGCAACTGGTTGCCAAGATCTCGATGCAGATGGATGAATGTATGAGACCGGTCGTTGCAGACCGCTGTCCCCCACACTCACAGCATTTCAAAGGAGAATCTCATGCGGAGCAAAACCCGGATCGCCTTCCTGGCGGCCACTGCGATCACCGCCCTCGCTCTTGCCGGATGCTCCGGCACCGGAGGCGACAATGCTGGTGACAGCGCTGGCGACGGCGCCGCGACCAGCCCCACCGTCATGAAGTTGGCGCTCAACCAGCCAGAGACGCACCCCTCGTACATCGCGCTCGAGGCCTTCGGTGAGCAGCTCAAGGAAGCCACCGACGGCCGCTGGGACATCGAAGTGCACGCCAACAGCACCCTCGGCAACCAGGATGAGTACCTGCAGTCGGTCAGCCAGGGCGTCATCGACCTCGCGATCGTCTCGGCTCCGCAGCTGGAGAACCTGAACAAAGAATTCGTCCTCTTCAGCCTTCCGAAGGTCTTCGACAACATCGACCACCAGATGTCGGTACTCGACGATCAGGAACTCGTCGGTGACGTGTACTCATCGCTCGAGGAAAGTAACAACATCTCCGTCGTCGGTGGGCTCACACAGGGCGAGCGCAGCATCTACACCAAGGACGGCATCGTCGAAACGCCTGCTGACCTGGCGGGCAAGAAGATCCGCGTGCAGGAGAGCCCCGTCTTCCTCGCGATGATCGAAGCGCTCGGCGCCTCCCCCACGCCGCTGCCGTTCGGTGATGTGTACAGCGGCCTGCAGTCCGGTGTCGTCGACGGCGCAGAGAACAACGAGATCTCGTACTTCAGCAACAAGCACCACGAGGTGGCACCGTACTTCTCGTTGACGCGTCACCTGGTCGGTGCGGACTTCCTGATCATCAACAGCGACACGCTCGCCGAGATGTCAGACGAGGACCGCGCGGCCTTCGACGAAGGCTGGACCGCCGCATGGGAGCACCACACCGAGCTGTGGAAGACCGACACCAAGACGGCCGTCGCCGATGCTGAGGCCGGCGGCGCCGAGTTCGCCGAGGTCGACACCGAGGCCTTCGCAGAGGCCCTCGAGCCCCTGATCGACGAGTTCCTCACCGAGGACTCGCAGATCGCTCTTTACGAAGCCATCCGCAGCGCTGCAGAGTAAGACCTGACGCACCCGGCGAGGGCGCAGGGCGGTCACCTCGACCGCTTGGCGTCCTCGCCGGTCTGCTCAGGCTCCATCCCGCAACGACGACGTGCGAAATCGGCGACAGCATCCCGCTGTCAGGCCGGAACGGAGGACACCGTGACCACGAACCCACCCGATGACGCTGGCGAGGCGAACCCTCCGGCCGGCGCCACCCGCTGGCATGGCCTGATGGCTGTGCTTGGCACTGCCCGCAAAGGCGTCGACCGACTGCTCGGATGGCTGTGCATCATTGTCTTCGTGGCACTGGTCGTCATCGTCGCCTGGCAGGTCTTCACCCGCGAGGTACTAGGCGACACCGCAGCGTGGACGCAGGAGGCCGCGCAGTACAGCTTCGTCATCCTTGCGATGATCGCTGCGGCCTATGTCTTCTCCGAGCGAGGACACATCGCGGTCGAGATTCTCATCGAGAAACTCCCGCTGCGATCACGTCGCGCCGCCGCTGTCGTGATCGAGCTCATCGTGGTCTTCTTCATCGTCGCCGTGTTCATCATCGGCGGCCTCGCCGTGGCACAGAATGCCTGGCACCAGAGCCTGTCATCACTCCCGCTCACGATCGGGCAGATCTACCTGATCATGCCGATCTCCGGCGTGCTCATTCTCTTCTACTCCATCGTGCAGATCATCGGTCTTCTGGCCGGTGTCGAGGAGCCCACTCCCGACACCAACGACATCAGCGAGGCGATCTGACATGGACACCATCACACTTGTCGCGTCGATCGTCCTGGTCGCAGGCATCGCCATCGGCATCGCCATCGGCCTGCCCGTCGCGGTCGCCATGGGCCTGCCCTCGGCAATCGCGATCTTCATCCTCCTTGGCGACTGGGAAGGTGCGACATTCACCGCTTCCCAGAAGATCTTCCAGGGCAGTAACTCCTTCAGTCTGCTGGCGATACCGTTCTTCATACTCGCTGGCGGACTCATGAACACCGGTGGCATCGCCGCCCGCCTCATCGATCTGGCCCAGGTCGTGGCCGGTCGCCTGCCCGCATCGCTCGCGCAGACCACCATCGTTGCGAACACCATGTTCGGTGCGGTCTCCGGCGCTTCGGTTGCCTCTGCTGCTGCGATCGGTACCGTCATGACGCCGCGGATGCGTCAGGAGAAGTACGATCCGGCATTCTCCGCCGCCGTCAATGCTGCGTCATCACCGGCAGGGATGCTGATCCCGCCGAGCAATACCTTCATCGTGTACTCGCTCGTCTCGAGCACCTCGATTGGCGCGCTGTTCATGGCCGGTGTCGGACCGGGTCTCATCTGGGCACTGGTCTGCATCGTGGTCGTGGCCCTCTACGCCCACAAGCACCCCGAGCTGCGCCAAGCCAAGGGCTCGGTGCGCCCCAGCGTCGGACAGGTCACGATCGTCTTCTTGAAGGCGCTGCCCGCGCTGCTGATGATCTTCGTCGTGATCGGCGGCATCCTCAGCGGCTTCTTCACCGCGACCGAATCCGCGGTGATCGCCGTGCTGTACTGCTTCTTCCTCGGCCTGATTCAGCGGACATTGCCGATCAGGGAACTGCCGAAGATCATCCTCGAGGCATCCAAGGTCACCGGCATCATCATGCTGCTGATCGGCGTCTCCGGCATCCTCGGCTACGTGCTCGCGTTCGCGCGCATCCCACAGCTGGTGACCGAGGGACTACTCGGGTTCACCGACAACGTCGCGGTCGTGCTGATCATCATCATGATCGTGCTCCTGCTTGCAGGAACGGTGATGGACCCGACACCGGCGATCCTGATCTTCACGCCGATCTTCCTCCCGGTGGTGATGGAACTCGGCGTCAGCCCGATTCACTTCGGCGCGATGATGGTCTTCAACATGTGCCTCGGTAACATCTCGCCTCCGATCGGCAACAACCTGTTCGTCGCCGCCCGCGTCGGGAACGTGCGCCTGGAGAAGGTCATCGCACGACTGTGGCCGTTCTTCTGGGCGCTCGTGGTCGGCCTGTTCATCGTCGCCTTCGTTCCGGCGATCTCGATGTGGCTGCCGGAGACGCTCGGCCTGATCCGCTGATCTGACCCGCAGCTTTGAGGCTCTCTGTGGATGCGTCGCATCCGCCGAGAGCCTCAGTCGTTGACGTGTCAGAGCGTCGTGACCTCGGCGTGCGGCATCCGCTTCTGCATCACGCGCACCGCCTCGGGGTTGTCGTCGACGAGCACGGCGTTGCGACCGAGTGCAGATGCCACCGCCCCGGTCGTGCCGCTGCCGGCGAAGAGGTCGAGCACACGGTCGCCCGGGCGGCTGGAAGCCTGCACGATCCGACGGAGGATCCCCTCGGGCTTCTGCGTCGGGTAGCCGGTCTTCTCCCGGCCGGTGGTCGGAACGATCGTGTGCCACCAGACGTCGGTGGGCAGCTTGCCCCTCGCTGCCTTCTCCGCGGTGACGAGGCCGGGCGCCATGTAGGGCTCACGGTCGATGTCGTCGGCGTTGAATACGTGCGCGCCGGGCGTCTTCACGTAAACGAGGATCGTGTCGTGCTTGGTCGGCCAGCGGCGCCGTGACTTCGCGCCGTAGTCGTATGCCCAGATCAACTCGTTGAGGAAGGCGTCGCGCCCGAATACGGCGTCAAGCATGACCTTCGCGTAGTGCGCTTCGCGATAGTCCAGGTGCAGATAGAGCGTGCCGTCATCGGCGAGCAGGCGCCAGGCCTCCTCGAGTCGCGGCATGAGGAAGTCGCCGTAGTCGTCGAAACTGTCGTCGTAGGTGCGCAGCATTCCGCGCACGCGCTCGTACTCGTGGCCGTGGAAGCCGTGCCGGATCTCCTTCGGCTCCGCTTCCGGTTCTTGCGACGTTGTGAACGTACGACGCGCGGTAACTACCTGCCGGGTCTGCGTGCGGCCGGTGTTGAAGGGCGGGTCGAGGTAGACGAGCGTGAAGGATGCCGATGGCAAAGATCGCGCCGCGGTGAGGTTGTCACCCTGAAGGATCGATACGGAGCCTGGGACCGCGTCGGGTTCAGGAAGAGCGGAGCTCACGGGACGCGCTGCAGCCACGCGTCGGTCGCGAACTTCGACTCCACGAGTGACTCCGCGTCGGCATACTCCTCGGCGGTGATGCCGCCGTCTTCCGCATTCGTCAACGAGCGGAATGTTTCCTTGAAGCTGTCGATGATCTCGGCACGGCTGAGCCCGGTCTGGGTGCGCAACGGGTCAACACGCTTGGCGGCCGAGGTCGTGCCCTTGTCGCTGAGCTTCTCGCGACCGATGCGCAGTACCTCGGTCATGACCTGCCCGTCGATGTCGTACGAGATCGTGGCATGGTGCAGCACACCACCATTGGCCAGACGCTTCTGCGCAGCACCGCCGATCTTCCCGGTCGGGCTCGCGATGTCGTTGAGCGGCTGATAGGTCGCATCAATACCGACGGCGCGCAGCGCCTGCAGCACCCAGTCATCGAGAAACGCATAGGAATCGGCGAACGTCATACCCTGCACGAGGGATGCCGGAACATACAGCGAGTACGTGATGATCTGCCCCGCGGCCATCAGCATCGCGCCTCCGCCGGAGATACGACGCACGACGTCGAAGCCGTGTTTGGCAGCGCCCTCGGGGTCGACCTCATTGCGGTACGACTGGAAGGAGCCGATCACGACCGCGGACTCATCCCACTCCCAGATTCTGAGCGTCGGACGGCGACGCCCCTCGCCGACGCGGGAAGTGAGAACCTCGTCGAGTGCGAGGTTCATCCGCGGTGAGACGGCCTTCTCATGGACGATCTCCCAATCGAAGTCGCGCCAGCCCGGAGCAGTAACGAGTGCGCGACGCACGGCGGTGCCAACCGATTCCGGGTTGAATCCGAGCAGCTGCGCGCCGGCGGGCAGCGCCGCTCGGACCGCTGCGGCAATGGCCGTGGCATCCGATTCCGCTGGCAGCCCGTTGACGGCCGCATTGATGTCTTCGAGCGCGCTGTCTGGCTCAAGAAAGAAATCGCCCGCGAGGCGGAAGTCGCTCAGCCTGCCGTCTTCGATTTCGACGTCGACGACCACGAGCTTTCCACCGGGAACCTTGTATTCACCATGCACGACTCCAGCTTAAGCCGCGCGAGGTTCGATGGGCTCGGGAACCCCGGTCGTCAGGCCCGGACCGGCACGTGCTTATCGAGCCAGGCAAGCAGGTCGGCGCGAACCTCGTCCTGCTGCAGTTCGTTGAAGATCTCGTGACGCGCATCCGGGTAGACGAGTGTGGTGACATCCGTCAGACCCGAGCGGGTGCGATACTCCTCGGCGAGTTTGTGCACGCTGTGCGGCCCGCCCACCGGGTCATCTCGACCGACCATCAACAGCATCGGAATGTCGCGAGCGAGATTCTTCGCCGGCCGCCCGTAGAGCTTCAGTGCTTCGATCGGACCGAACAGCCTCAGCAGCGGCACGTTCGTGGTGAGCGGGTCGTCGTCGAAGGCCTTACCGACGGCGGCATCGCGGCTGAGCCATTCGTATCCAGTGGCATCCGTCCCCTCCCATCGGGCGTTCAACGGTGCCGCATTGAGGTCGCGAGGGGTGCGCAGCGCGGAGCCGGAGAGGACGACGGCGTCCCAGGCCTCTGGATGGTCGTTGACCAGCATCTGCGCGAGGAATGAGCCCCAGGAGTGGCCCAGCAGCACGAGCGGCAAATCAGGATGCTCGGCGCGGATGATTCCGGTCAGCTGCCAGATCGCGTCCTTGGCCGCGTTCATCCCGCCCTTGCCAAGTTTGCCGAGCTTCGCGGGGCCCCCATGCTGACGGATGCCGGTGCGCCCATGACCGCGGTGGTCATCTGCATACACGGTGAAACCTGCAGCGGTGAGCGCGGCGATCAGCGCGCCGTAGCGTCCGGCGTGCTCTCCGACACCATGCAGTAACTGCACCACGCCTCGCGGTGCGCCCTGTGCAGGGTGGACGTCGTAGACGATCACGACTCCGTGCGCGTCGGTGAACTCCGAAGTCTGGGGCATGGGTCGAGTCTACGGATGCCAGGGAAAACGGCTAGACCTGTGTCAGAGTCCGAGCGCCTCTCGTACCGCGAACGCGGCATCGCGGTCGGTGACCTCGTACCCTCCGACGCCATCGGCAGCCGATCCCATCCGCACGCCACCACCGCCAGCACCGTCGACGACAACGTTGCGTTTGGCGGAAAAGTGCAGCGCATCGACGCCCGTGGCCGCCAAAGCAGCAGCGCTCGAGGCGTTCACTCCGCTGCCCGCCATGATCTCGATCCGGCCGCCAGCGGCCACCACCATCGCACGCAACGTCTCAATGCCCTCGATCGCGCAGGAGGCACCGCCAGAGGTGAGCACCCGGCGCAGCCCGAGTGCGATCGCGCTGTCTAGCGTTGCCACCGGGTCAGCGGTGACGTCGATCGCGCGGTGCAGGGTGACCGCGGCCTCACCCGCGGCATCGCGCAGCCGAGCCACCGCGTCGAAGTCGAGCGCGCCAGCGGCATCCAGCGCACCGATGACGACCCCGGAAGCGCCAGCGGTCACAGCCAATTCCACGTCTCGCACCGCGAGCGCGATCTCGTCGGCGTCGTAGTGGAATCCGCCCGCGCGAGGGCGGATGAGAACGTGGATTTCGGGGCCGGCCTCCCCCGCGGCTTCCAGCGCCAGCTCGAGAGTGGCGGGTGATGGCGTGAGCCCGCCAAGAGCGAGAGCTTGGGCGAGTTCGACGCGCGCAGCGCCGACCTCCCGGGCGATGCGAACCCCTGCGGGGTCTTGGACGGCGAGTTCGAGCGCGATGTTCACGGCATCCATTCTGCCCCTATTCTCAGAAAACTTAGTTAGACTACCTAAGTAATGACTGAACCTGATGATCCCGTACTCGCCACTGCCACTGATCTGCGCCTCGCCACCTTTCGTCTCGCTCGCCGACTGCGCCGCGAGAGGGCGGTAGACACCCTCAGTGACGCGCAGTTCGCCGTGCTCGCCTGCCTGAGGATGAACGGCCGCCTTCCGGTGGGCGAGCTGGCCCACCGAGAGCGCGTGAGCGCACCGACGATGTCGAACACGGTGGATGCACTGGCGGAAAGCGGGCTCGTCGTTCGGGTTCCCGATGAGGCGGACCGCCGTCGGGTGTACATCGAGATCACGGATGCCGGCATCGAGATCGTCACCGCGACTGTGCGCAAGCGCGACACCGCTCTTGCCGCGGCACTGGCCGAGTTCGACTTCACCGGTGAGGAGCTGGCGACGCTGAGAGCAGCCTCGGCCCTGATGCGGAAGGTGGCCGAACGATGAGCGCGATGTTCCGGTCATTCTCGAACTTCAACTATCGGATCTGGTTCCTCGGCGCCCTCGTCTCGAACGTCGGCGGCTGGATGCAGGCCACCGCGCAGGACTGGGTGGTCCTCACCGAACTGACGGACAATGATGCCACTGCGATGGGCCTCACGATGGCTCTGCAGTTCGGACCGCCTCTCGTCTTAGTGAGCATGACCGGATGGGTCGCGGATCGGTTCGACCGCCGCAAGATCCTGCTGCTTACCCAGTCGATGTTGCTGCTGCTCGCGCTCGGCGTGGCCGCGCTGCTGCTGACCGATGTCATGACGCTTCCACTGATGTTCTGTTTCGCTCTGGCCTTCGGCGTCACGAACGCCTTCGACGCACCGGCGCGCCAGGCCTTCGTCTCAGACATGGTCACGCTCGAAGACGCGTCGAACGCGGTCGCACTCAACTCCGCATCGTTCAACATGGCACGGCTCATCGGGCCCGCTGTCGGTGGCCTGCTGATCGTTGCCGTGGGCACCGGATGGGTGTTCGTGCTCAACGCCGTGACCTTCCTCGCCATGCTCGTCGCGCTCGTGCTCATCCGTTCGCGCGAGCTCCTCCCCCGAACCAAGAGCAAGGGGCGAAACGGTCTCGCCGAAGGCTTCCGCTACGTATGGGGCCGGAGCGATCTCAAGATCACGTTCGTGATGGTCTTCCTCATCGGCGCCTTCGGGATGAACTTCCCGATCTTCGCATCGACCATGGCGCTGGAGTTCGGCCGCGACGCCGACGGCTACGGAATATTGAGCTCGGTACTGGCGATCGGCTCGCTGGCCGGCGCGCTGCTCGCCGCACGACGTGACCGCGCACGAGTGAGAGTTCTGATCATCGCCGCCGGCGGGTTCGGTGTGGCATCCGTGATCTCGGCGTGGATGCCGACGTACTGGACGTACGCAACCGTGCTCATTTTCGTCGGACTCGCCACGGTGTCCATGCTGACCACGGCGAACGGCTACGTGCAGACCACCACTGATCCGGCACTGCGCGGACGCGTGCTGGCGCTGTACATGGCCGTCGTCATGGGCTCGACACCGATCGGTGCCCCGATCGCTGGGTGGATCACCGATGTCGCCGGACCGCGCGCCGCCATCCTCGTCGGCGGCATCGCGGGGATCGTGGCCATGGCGATCGGCCTCGCCTGGATCCTGGTATCCGGCAGGCTGCACCGTCAGGAAAATTCACGATTCCGGCTGACGCTCGACGAGACGCGCCCAATTTCGGTCCTGCGCGTCGATCCGGTGGAGTTCAGCGACGAGGTCGCAGCCGCCACCACACCGATCCGCACGGCGCCGCGGCGCTAACGTCCAGCGCTCAACCCTCGAGCACCAGCCGCAGCTGCTCCAGCGCCCAGTCGATCTCGGTCGCGCGGATCACGAGCGGCGGAGCGATGCGGATCGTCTGACCGTGGGTGTCTTTCACGAGCACGCCGCGCTCCATCAGCTTCTCGCTGATTTCGCGTCCGGTGCCTCGCTCGGGATCGATGTCGACACCAGCCCACAGCCCCGCAACACGGATGCCAATGACACCGTTGCCGACGAGCTTCTCCAGCCCGGACTCGAGGTGCGCGCCAAGCGCGCGGGTACGCTCCTGGAACTCGCCGGTCTCCAGCAACTGCACCACACGCAGGCCGACGGCCGCGGCCAGCGGATTACCCCCGAAGGTCGAACCGTGCTCGCCGGGTCGAATGACGCCCAGCACATCGCGGTTGCCGACCACGGCCGACACCGGCAGGATGCCGCCGCCGAGCGCCTTGCCGAGCAGGTAAAGATCCGGAACGACGTCCTCACGATCACACGCGAAGGTCTCGCCGACGCGGCCGAGTCCGGCCTGGATCTCATCGGCGATGAACAGCACATTGCGCTCATCGCAGAGCTCACGGATGCGGCGCAGATACCCCTCCGACGGGATGATGACGCCGGCCTCGCCCTGGATCGGCTCAACCAGGATGGCCGCAGTGTCATCCGTGATGGCTGCGGCGATGGCATCCGCATCTCCGAACGGCACCACGTCGAAACCTGGCGTGTACGGGCCGAAGTCGTCGCGGGCCTGCTCGTCGTCGCTGAAGCTGACGATGGTCGTCGTGCGGCCGTGGAAGTTGCCGGCCGCCACGATGATGCGCGCCTTCTCAGGCGCGATGCCCTTGACCCGGTAGCCCCACGCGCGAGCGACCTTGATGCCTGTTTCGACGGCCTCCGCGCCGGTGTTCATCGGCAGCACGAGGTCCTTGCCGCACATCCGCGCGAGCGCCGCAGCGAAGGGCTCGAGACGGTCGCTCATGAACGCGCGACTGACGAGAGTGACCCGGTCGAGCTGCTCGGTCGCCGCAGCGATGAGCGTCGGATGCCGGTGGCCGAAGTTCACGGCCGAGTAAGCCGCGAGCAGGTCTAGGTAGCGCTTGCCCTCAGTGTCGGTGACCCAGGCACCCTCACCCGACGCGATCGTCACGGGTAGCGGGTGGTAGTTCTCGGCGACGTGGGACTCTGTGTTCGTGGGGGCTGAAGTCGTCATGCCTGCTCCTCCTCTGCCGCGCGCAGCTCGAGCGTGCAGCACTTGATGCCGCCGCCGCCGAGCAGCAACTCGGACAGGTCGACGGTGATGGGGTTATAGCCGCGCTCGCGCAACTGCGCTTCGAACCCGACCGCACGCGGCGAGATGATGACGTTGTATCCGTCGCTGGCGGAGTTGAGGCCGAAGACTGATCCGTCCTCGTCCGACACCAGAATGGCGTCCGGAAAACGCTCCTCGAGGATCGCCCGACTCGCGTCATCGAACGCTCCTGGCAGATACGCGATGTTCGCGCGCCCCGGACCGCCGTTCTCGACACCCTGCACCGGATCAAGCACGGTGAGAGCGGTATCGAGGTGGTAGAAACGTGGGTCGACGAGGTTCAGTGAAATGACCTCGCGGCCGAAGATCTCACCTACCTCGCGGTGGCTGTCGCCAGTGGAGCGAAAGCCGGTGCCGGCGAGGATCACGTCGCCGACGAGCAGGAAGTCGCCTTCTCCTTCGTTGACCTCTTCCGGCAGGGTCGTGTCGTAGCCATTCGCACGGAACCAGTCCGCGAACGCGGGCGCTTCTCCGGCACGCTCAGTGAAGCGGAACTTCGGCACGTAGGCACGGCCGCCGATGACGAAACCGCCGTTGGCCGTGTAGACCATGTCCGGGTAGTCGGCGAGAGATTCGATGAGCTCGACCTCGTGGCCGAGCTGAATGTACAGGTCGTACAACTTCTGCCACTGCGCGACGGCCTTCGTCGTGTCCGTCGGCTTCGCCGGCTCCATCCACGGGTTGATCGTGTAGCTGACCGTGAAATGCTCCGGCCGGCACATCAGATAGCGGCGGTGCTGCGCCGTGCGGACCGGGGCGGGTGCGGTGATCGTTTCTGGCGTCGACATCATTCTCCTTGAGAGGGATGCGGCGGACGCTGTCCAGGGGCCAGGCGGAAGTTCGACCCTCCGCTCATTACCGAGACGAGGGGGAAGATGCGACGCTGGCACGCCATGTCTTATTGTGGCACCCGCATCTGTGTGCGCGCCAGAGGCGCGTCAGTCTCGTGGCAGGAGCGGATCGAGTCTGCGCAGACCGGGGATGCCGTCGAACGCAGGATCCGAGGATGCGATCGTCTCGATCCCGTACGCGAGCGCCGTGGCAGCGTGCACGGCGTCGCGACCGCGCACTTCGGTCGACTCGATGAGCGCGAGAGCGGTCTCCAGAACCTCGTGATCGAAGTTCAAGATAATGAGATAGCGTGCGATGTCACGCGCATCCGCCACCGCCTGCGCCTGTCCCGTCCTGCGCATCCGATGGAAGACCACTTCTTGCACCATTTCGGTACTGGCATAGGCCCGGCCGGTCCCGCTCCACAGCTCACGAAGAAATGCACGACACCGGCTGCGGTGAGGTTCGACCTCTCCCAAGGAATGCAGAACAACTGTTGCATCGACGAGCACAGCGCTCTCGCTCATCGGATTGATTCGATCAGTCATGGGATGTCGCGTAACGACGGCCGATCCAGCAAATCTTCCTTATGCAGTTGCCATTCTTCCTGCGTCATCGCCGGCATCGGATTCCGATCAGCACGCTCGAACAGCCGCTCGAGCGCTGCCAGCGCGTCAGATCGCTTACGGTCCCGCCAACCGTCCAGCGCCTGACGGATGTACGCGCCCATGCTCATGCGGTCAGCCGCGGCATCCGCTTCCAATTGGGCGTACTGCTCGGCTGAGAACAGCACTTGAACTCGCTTCTCCAAAGTAGCCATGCACTGATGCTACGCCGACCTGCACATACCTGCACATACCTGTGCAGGTCCGCAGCGGCGGGGTTCACTTTCGGGCTCAGATGACCTCGACGCTCCAGTCGTCCGGGTTACCAAAGCGATGCGCGGTGATGCTGATCGCCTGCTCGTGCACGAAGGGCAGCAGTTCGATGCGACCAGCCGACGTCACCTCGCCGTCGTATACGGCGAGATCAGGGTCGCCACCGACAGCCTCGGCCAGCGCGCGATGCACGGTGGCCACGGCATCCCTCGTGCCGACCAGACGCACCCGATGCGCACGATGCTCGACCGCGGGATTGAGCACGTCGGCCGGATCGTCGCTGCGCGACATCCGCTCGATCCACTGCTCATCACTTTCGACCGCGACCGAAACCTTCAACTCCGACAGCACTCGACGCACGTCAGCCGGCAGCCCGACCGGCGTACTCAGGAAGAATCTCGCACCGGTGCGAATCGCGGCGATCACCACCCGCAGCAGCTCGTGCCATGCGGCATCCCCGGACGCCCGGATCATCACCGGCACCGGACGATACCGGAAAAGGTTGCGCTCGACGCCGAGCTGCGCGACATCGCGCACCTGTCCGAACTCGCGGTCCCAGGCGACGGCATCCGAAAGCGCGGCACGGCGCAGCCATTCGAAGCTCTCGAAGTCCAGCGAGGGCTGCGCTGCCTCGATCAGCTCCGTGATCCGGGTGTCGAGGCCCCGCAGGTGCAGGGTGCTGGACGCCTGCCCGCCGCCGCGCGATCGCCATGACCCAAGCCCGATGAGGTAGTTCGGGCCGCCCGCCTTGGTGCCGGGGCCGACCGAGGAGCGCTTCCACCCACCGAAGGGCTGACGCTGCACGATGGCGCCGGTGATTCCGCGGTTCACATACAAGTTTCCGGCCTGCACCCGATCGAGCCACTCGGACAGGTCATCGGGGTTCTGCGTGTGCAGCCCCGCCGTCAGCCCGTACTCCACCGCGTTCTGCAGTTCGATCGCACGGCCGAGGGTGGGCGCGTGCATGATGCCGAGCACCGGCCCGAAGAACTCCTCAAGGTGAAAACGCGAGCCCCCTTGCACACCGACGCGGATGCCAGGGCGCCACAGCCTTCCGGTTTCATCCCCATCCACACGCGAAGGCTTGATCAGCCACTGCTCATCACCCTCGAGCTCGCTGAGCGCCCACGCGAGTTTGCCTTGCGGCTCCTCGATCACCGGTCCGACCTCTGCGAGTGGATCGCTCGGCCATCCGACGTGCAGCGAGCGCACGGCATCCACCAGCTGACGCGCGAAGCGCTTGGACCGACCGACCGGGCCGACGAGAATCGCGAGAGAGGCCGCAGAGCACTTCTGCCCGGCATGCCCGAACGCACTCTTGACCAGGTCGGCGACGGCGAGATCCAGGTCTGCCGATGGTGTGATCACGATCGCGTTCTTGCCGCTGGTCTCCGCGAGCAGCGGCAGATCCGCGCGCCAAGAACGAAACAGTGCCGCCGTTTCCCATGCGCCGGTGAGGATGACCCGATCCACCGCGTCATGTGAAATGAGCTGTCGACCGAGCTCGCCCTCTTCGATGTCAGCGAGAGTGAGGACGTCCCGCGGGACTCCTGCTTCCCAGAGCGCCTCGGCGACGACTGCCGCACACCTGCGAGCCTGCGGCGCCGGCTTGAAGACGACGCCAGAGCCTGCGGCGAGCGCTGCGAGCACTCCTCCGGCGGGGATCGCGATCGGAAAGTTCCACGGCGGCGTGACCACGGTGACGCGTGCGGGCTCGAAACTGGCGCCGGCAACGGCATCCAGCTCTCGTGCCTTCGCCGCGTAGAAACGGGCGAAATCGACCGCTTCGCTGACCTCGACGTCACTCTCGGCCAGCACCTTGCCCGTTTCGGATGCCGCGACCTCGATGAGTTCCGCGCGACGAGACTCGAGCGCGACGGCCGCCCGTATCAACGTCTCGGCCCGCTCTGATGCCGGGCGGGTTCCCCATGCGGATGCCGCAGCGCGTACTCGAGCGATCGTCCTCTCCAACGCTTCGGGATCGGTGATCCTCGATTCGCGCAGCGTGACGTCGCCCGCCGTGGACGTCTCGATGCGGGAGCGGATTTCCTGCGCCCATTTCCTGTTCGCCGGCAGTGCGGGGTCGCTGTCGGCGGTGTTCGTGAAACCGGGTGCCCCCGCGGAGTCGGAGTCCATCTCGCGCTTGGAGTACACAGCGGTCTCAACGAAGGGCTCTCCACCGGATCCGCGGGCGATGCCGAGCACGACGTTTGTGAGGTCGGCATCCTCGACGTGCGCTGCCGGCGATGGCCGCAATGACTCATGTACCGGAGTCTGGCGATTCTGCGTACGACGAGGGACGATCCGCAGCGTCCGGTCCGCAGAGCGGGCCAGTGCGCGAATGAAACGATCGCGCTCCCGATCAAACAGGCTCTCGTCGGTGTGCAAGTGGAACGCCGCAGAGAGGAAGTTCGCAGGCTCGGCGTTCTCTTCGAGTCGTCTGACGAGGTAGCTGATCGCGACGTCGAACTCATCGGGCTTCACGACCGGCACATACAGCAGCACCTGCCCGACCTCGCGGGAGACAGCTTCTACCTGCCCCTGCGCCATGCCCAGCAGCATTTCGAACTCGACCTCGTCTCGCACACCCCGCTCGCCTGCCAACAACCAGGCGTATGCGATGCCGAACAGGTTGTGACCGGCCACGCCGATTCGCACGGCCGCGATGTTCTCCGGACGGAGCGCCTCATCGAGCATCCGCAGGTAGTTCGCGTCGGTGTCGAGCTTGGTCTCGTAGGTGGCCAGTGGCCACCCGTGCATCGCGGCATCCACTCGCTCCATCGCAAGATTCGCACCCTTGACCACACGGATCTTGATTGCAGCGCCATCGTGCTCGACTCGATCCTTCGCCCACGCCGTCAGCTCGCGCAGCGCAGAGAGCGCATCGGGCAGATAGGCCTGCAACACGATGCCGGCCTCGAGCAATAGCAGGCGTGGATCCTCGAGGATGCGCGTGAACACCGCGATGGTCAGATCGAGGTCGCGGTACTCCTCCATGTCGAGATTGATGAAGGTTCCGGTCTTGGCGGCCGTGACGTACAGCGGCAGAAGCCGCTCGACCACCCTGTCGACGATCTCATCGAATGCCCACAGCGAGATATGACTGATGACGGATGAAACTTTCACTGAGACATAGTCGACATCCTCCCGCCGGATAAGTTCATGGATGCCGTCCCGCCGCCGTTGCGCTTCGGCTTCACCGAGCACTGCCTCGCCGAGCAGGTTGAGGTTCAGCCGTGCGCCGCTGCCGCGAAGCTTCTCGATCGCGGCGCCGAGCTTGGCCGGTCGCGCATCGACGATGAGGTGCCCGACCATGTCACGCAGAACGCGCCGGGCGATCGGCACGACCGGCGACGGCATCAGCGGTGCGACACCACCACCAAGGCGCACGGCGCCGCGCAGATACCAGGGCAGGAAGCCGGGAACGATCGGTGCGATGCGCTGCAGCTGGGATGCGGCGGCCGCGAGGCTCTCGGGCCTCATGACGCCGTCGACGAATCCGAGCGTGAAGGGCAGGCCGTTCTCATCCTGCAACATATCGGCGAGTCGAGCGGCAGCCGGATCGACCTCTGCATCGGCTGCTTCGGCGACCCAACGGCGTGCGAGTTCGACCGACTGATCGGCGAGCGAGGCCGCGCCTGGCGCTGACGACTCTGACATATGTTCAGCCTAAGAGCGAGGTATCCCCTCGGAGCGGTGACACACAGTGGCGAGGATGCTTCTTCTCTGGTTTGCCGCGTTCTATGCTGGATCCGTGACACCGGCCGAGGGGGACAGACCGGCCGCGGGAGAGCAGAGTCTCGCCGCGGCGCTCGGCGGCAGTTCCTCCGCGACCAAGCCGGGCACCCCGATCACCCCCGGCGGGCCCGCCGGAGCCGGTTCCACCTCACGCGCGGCCGCGACCGTTGCAGCTACGGCCACGATGCCAGGGGCTGCGCCTGCGGCATCCGGAGGCAAGCGCACCCTCGCCCAGCGCGCCATCGACCGGGTGCCGGTGAAATGGCTCAGCACCGCGGCGCTCGCGGTATTCCTCGGTGTGACGGCCCTGTTCGGCGGACTCGAATCGGTACCGACGCCGGAGACGCCGGTGATCGCAGCCGGCGACACGTTCATCGGCGGTGAGCTCGAGATGACTCCAGTGCGTCTGACGGTGATCGACAAGCTGGGCAGCACAGGCGTCTTCCCCATACCTGGCGAACAGCGCATCCTCAGCCTCGTCATGGATGTCCGCAATATGAGCGAGTTCGCACGGGCATCCAGCACGGACAGCGTGTTGGGGCTGACAAGAGTCGAAGGACTGCAGGATGTCCTCGAAACCACCGAGCTGACCGAGCTGCAGGTGATGAGCGGGATCTCACCCTCGGTCGCACGCCTTGACGACGGTACCTTCGGCCCCTGGCTGCAGCCGGAGATTCCGGTGCGCGTCGTGCTCAGCTGGGCGGTGCCAGTGGGCGCATTCAGCGACGGCGACACGATGCGCCTCGCGCTACCGACGTCGACCCGCCGCATGGGTCAGTCCGTCCTCTACGGCGTCTACTGGTCCGACCAGTACACCGGCGCCTACGCCGACCTCGCGATCGAGGACCTCGGGAAGGGGGAAGCGGAATGAATCATCTGAAGATCTGGCTGGCAACCATCGTGCTGCTCGCCGCTGCTGGTGTCGTGTCCGCCATCGCCCCCGCTGAGGATGCCGAGGTTGCCGCATTCGTCGTCAGTGGCGAGATCGGCGAGCAGGTGACAGGGCGCGATCTCATCGCCACGGTGACCGATGTCCGCACCACGACCACGGTGACCGGCGACGAAGATCACAACGGGGACACCACCTGGACCGCCGACGGGAACTGGCTCATCGTCGATCTGGATGCCGCGAGCGTGACCGGCCCGCGGACCACGTACATCACCGGCGCTGTCAATCTCGGAAGCGCAATGTTCGAACTCGACGGGCGCGAGTACCGCGCGACCGAGCGCGCGCCATCGATGCTCAATGTGCGACTGAACCCTGGTGTCCCCCGACATGGATCCGTGGCCTTCGAACTACCAGAACTCGCCGGCACCGGCGTGCTGAAGCTGTCGCTCAGCACCGACACCAGGATGGACTCGGTGCTCGAAATCCCGATCGATCTCGACGAGATCAGTCCGCTCTCCGAGGCGCAGGTCATCGGGCCGGAGTGGATCCGATGACCGGCTGGTGGCGGCGCAACGCCGTGGCACTCGGAGCCCTCGTTGTGCTCACCCCTGTCACTTTCGGCGCCATCACTTGGGACGGCTGGCAGGACCACAACCTGTTCACGAACACCATCCCGATCGACGTCGCCGACGGCGACAGCATGGAGCTCATCGACACGACCTGGGGACCTGTCCGGGCATCCGAGATCACCGACACCTCCGGTTTCGACATGCCAACGGATGCGCGGATCATCGCCGCCGCGATCACGGTCGATCCGCACGGCGATGCGCCGTCCTGCTCCGCGCCGACCCTCGTGCAGCAGAGCACCGGCATCCGTTTTCCCGAATCTCGCTTCCAGCTCGGTCTGCTCTCATCCAGCGAGGAGCCGACGAGCTGCGTGACGGACGGCGAGAACAGGGTCGCGTCCTACGAGATGATCGTGCCGTTCATCGTGCCAGCCGACGCCGAAGGGCCGTTCTGGGTGGAGATCGCTTCGGTAGATGCCATCCCCTCGGTGATCCGCTTCTCAATCGATCCCTGATCGGACTTCTTGCGCAGTCGACCCAGCGTGCTGTCATAGGCGCCGCTGACGACGGCTATGCGCACCGGTTCGAGCAGGAAGGGTACGACGAGGAACAGCGCGGGACCATACGCCCGCCAGAAGTCGTTCAGATCCTGCGGGCCGACGATGCGGCTGAGCAGCCATTGCAGCGAGGGGTCAAGTGCCAACACGATCGTGTACAGCAGCACATATGAGGCGATGAGCACGGGCCCCGCCCGCCACATGAGCACGAGCGCGTTCACGATGGGACGGAAACGGGAGGTGAACTCGCCCGCGAGCTCACCGAGCCAGCGCACGACGGTATTCGGCAACTTCTTCAGCCGCTTCTGCGTGGTCGCGGTGAACCTCTTCTGGAATCCCGGCTGCTCGGCCTCGATCGCCTGCCCGTAGATGACGCCGGCGATGGTCAGCCAGGCCAGTGGCTGCACGAGGAGGCCCGCGATATTGCCCGCGACGACGCCGATAGCATCCCACAGCCACGCGATCGGAACCAGCCATGCGCCGAGCCAGTCCCGGATGTCACCGAGCCACACCATCGCGACCCGCGAATCGACCCACTCGCCGAGGGCGGCGAACCCGCCGGCGATGAGGTAGAGCGAGAAGAACACCCAGACGGCCTCGAAGTAGACCGCGAGCAGAGTCGTCCACTTGGGCAGCTTTGCGCCGAAACGTTTGAACGCCCAGCGGGCGGAGAATGCGGAGACGATCGTGAACAGCGACAGCACGGTCACGTTCAGTTCGAGGACAGCGCCACCTTCGAGGGAGTCTGTCCCGTCGACGACCGCCTGCCAGGCGAGCCCCGATCTGATCGCCAGCGCCCGCTGCGCATAGGAGTCGACGTCGTCCTGCAGGAATCCCCAGGCCGTGTAGATCGCGAAGAACGGCAGGATGCTGGCGAGCAGGGTCACCGCGAAGGTACGACGCCGCTCGACGCCGCTTTCCGGCAGCGGGGCGATCGCCTGTAGTTCGCGCAGTGCGTCTCGGACGACGAGGAACATCGCCACGAAGGCGATGAGCTTCGCGAGAATCGCCAAGGGCAGCAGTAGGAAGCCGATCGCTGCGCTCGTCGCCCCGGCGTACGCGGCGCCGATGATGCCGAAGTAGTGCACCAGCGCGCCGCCGAGATACCACGCCAGCAGCGCCGGCCAGCGGGCGAGGAGCACACGGCCGATGGAAGCGAGAAGCGTCAGCACGAGTCCACGCTAGTGCCGGTGGTAGCAGCGACGCCACACGCCTCGCTCAAGACCAGGTACTGGGCGCGTCCGCGCGCGTGGGTGGCAGGGCGGATGCCGCGGCCCACTCGTGCACCCACTGCTCAACGTCCGGCAGGCCCTCTGGACGCCCGATGGCGGCAAACAGCTCCTGATGCGAGAGCGTGCCTCCGCTTCGTTTCAGCATCCGCGCCCTGACGATCGCCTTGGCGTAGATCTCACCGTCGACCACGGCACGGTGCTCAAGGTAGATCGCCTTGTCGTCGTGGCCGAGCAGGCGCGATTCGACGTCGAAGCGTTGCCACAGCTCGAGGGATTTGCGGAACGTGACGGTCTCGGAAGACACGACGGCGTACCAGCCGTGGCGTTTCATCGCACCGCTCATCCCGGTGCGCACCAGCAGATCCCAGCGGCCCAAGTCGAACAGCGACAGGTAACGGCCGTTGTTCATGTGCCGAAGCACGTCGAGGTCGGTGGGCAGCGTCGTCACGCGCACGCGCCCCACTTCCGTGGACGCGAGGCGTCCTTCCTTGCGCAGGCGACGGCGCGCGTTCCACATCACAAGCAGGGTCCGCCAGATCACGTTCACGAGGTTCGATCGTAGTCACCGGCGCATGAACTGCGCACTCCTTTGTGGATATCGCACAGGAGCGTCGCTCGATTTCGCCTTAGCGCGGGTCGCGCGTAGAGTCGCGGCATGAGCGCCGAAGCCCAGCCTGAAGTCATTGTCCGTCCGGTCCGTGATGTTGATTCGGAGGCCCTAGGTCGCGTGCACGCCAAGTGCTGGCACGAGACCTACGATCACCTGATCAGCAAGGCCGCCCTCGAGAAGGTCTCCCCTCGTCGCCTCGCCGAGCTGTGGACACACTGGGCCGCACAGGGCGACGACTTCCACATGAGCGCTGCGCTCGTCGACGGCGAGATCGTCGGCTTCGTCGGCTCTGGCCCCGCGCGCGACAAGGATTCTCCCGCGTTCCGCGAGCTGTACTTCATCTACCTGCTGGGCGAATGGCACTCCACCGGTCTCGGTCAGAAGCTGTTCGATGCCGCTGTCGACAAGGACGAGCCGCTGTATCTCTGGGTCGCCGAGGACAACCCCCGCGCCCACCGCTTCTACGAGCGCAACGGGTTCACACTCGATGGCGCGAGCCACACCGAGCCGTTCCTCGGCGAGCAGCTGACCGAAGTCCGCTTCGTACGCTGAGCGCGGGTCACCCCGGCGCTCTTCTGCCGGGGCCCCGCGTTAGCGCGTGGATTCAATGAAGCGCAGTAGCTCCGTCGTGAACACGTCGTTGTCATCGCCCGCGATCATGTGACCCGCGGCCTGCACTTCAACGGCCTGCGCATGCGGGATGAGCTCCTGCATCTCCTGCAGACCCTCGTCACTCACGATGTCGGACTGCGCGCCGCGCACCAGCAGAGTGGGCGCGGTGATGTTACGGGCCGCCGCGACCGCACGCTCGCGCCCGATCTCGCGCTCCGGTTCAGTGCCACGGGACATCACCTTCGGGTCCCAGTGCCAATGCCAGCGTCCGTCTGGGCGCTGCACGAGGTTCTTGCGCAGCCCGTCGAGCGACTTCGGGCGCGGCCGGTGCGGGTTGTACGCGGCGATGGCATCGGATGCCTCTTGGAGCGAGGCGAATCCGTTCGGAGCACTCGACATGAATGTCTGGATGCGGCGTGCCCCCTCAGCTTCGACCTTCGCCACAATATCGACCAAGACGAGTGCACGAGCGAGCGGACCATGCTCCCCCTCAGCAATGAGAGAGGTCATGCCACCCATCGATGCGCCGACGAGAACGGGCGCCTCGCCGATCTGCTCAATGATCTTGAGAACATCACCGACCAGCGCTGACACGGAATAATCACCCGTCGGAGAACGGTCACTTTCACCGTGCCCACGGGCATCGAAGGCGTACGAGGACCACCCTGCCTCGGCGAGCCACTCCCCTGTGCGACGCCACGAGTGCCGACGCTGGCCGCCGCCGTGCAGCAGCAGCACGCTGCCGTGCGCGTCCGCCTGTACCGGCCAATGATCGCCGGTCAACGTGATGCCGTCACTGCGCACACGCATCGACTGCGGCCGATCGAGAGCTGCGGACATCAACGCGCGGAGACCGTGCCGAACAGCTTTGCGATCGGTGCGAGCACGAGCGGTCGCGCGGCGACCCATGCGATGGCGATGACGACGAGGGATGCCACGAGCATCCAGAACCCGGTCCAGTTGTCTGCGTAGGCGATGCCGTCGACGGAGCCCTGCGCGGCATACATGTGGTTGAGGTTGCGCAGCGCACCGGTGGCGAGCACCAGGGCGACGTGGACGAAGATGAAGACCACGAAGTAGAGCATCACCGGGAAGTGCAGTGCCCGCGCCAGCTCGACCGGGTACGCCTTGTTCAGCTTCGCGGCGTTCTTCGGCCACAGCCCGCTCATCCGCACACCAGTGATCGCGGCGAGAGGAGCGGCGATGAAGATCGTCGTGCCGTAGGCGAGCTGCTGCAGGGAGTTGTAGTTCACCCAACCGTTCTCGGTCGGCCAGTCCAGCGACACGTACTGCAGCACAGCCGACAGCGCGTTCGGGAAGACCTCCCAGCTGGTGGGGATGACCCGCATCCACTGCCCCGTGACGAACAGCAGGATCACGAAGACGATGCCGTTCACGAGCCACAGGATGTCGAGCGCCTGGTGGAACCAGAGCGTCAGACTGATCTTGGTCTTGCCGTTGCCGCGTGCGGTCCAAAACGCGGTCGGGCGCTCGTCATGGCGCACGCTGAGCCCGGATCGGATGATCAGCACGATCAGGAACACGTTGAAGAAGTGCTGCCAGCCCAGCCAGCTCGGGAAGCCCACAGGAGCGCCCTCGGGCAGGTGATACTCGCCGGGGTAAGTCTGTAGGAAGTCCTGCATGCCCGACAGGCTCAGCAGCCAGCGCACGAACAGCACGGCCATGGCCGCAGCGCCCAACAGACCGATGCCGCCAACGATGACGGCCCCCGCCCACTGCCCCTTGGTGAAAGGGCCCATACGCACCGGCTCCGGGACGGGAGCCGGACGGGCGAAGGCATACTCGCCCGCGAAGACCGTGCGCCGGAAAGGCAGCGGAGCACTCACGTCAACCGGCGTCACGGCCGTCGCTGCATCAACAGCTACCGCAACGGCTGTCGTCGCGGACGGCGCCGTCGCGGGCGACACTGTTGCCTCGGGTGCCGCGGTCGCGACAGCGGCGATCTGTGCGCTCGTGCCGGCGGGCGGCCAAGGCTCGCCACCGGTCGTGCGCGGGAGCCCACGACGCACGGCGGAACCTCCGCCGGCCGGGGCCGGCGCGGTAACCGCCGGAGCGCTGGAGGCGTGGACGGGCGCGGCACTCGGGGTGCTCGTAGCGGGCGCGTCAACAGACGCAGCAACTGGGCTGCTTACTGCAGGCGCAGCGACCGAAGGCGCAGCGACGGAAGGCGCGGCGACCGAAGGCGCGGCGACCGAAGGCGCGGCGGCGGAAGCGGCACCGACCGAAGGCGCAGCGTCAGACGGAGGCCACGGCTCGCCACCGGGCGTGCGAGGCAGTCCTCGACGCACGCCGCTGGCCGCAGCCGGGGCAGCAGACGCGGCCACAGGCGCCGACGACTGAGCGACAGCCGCAGTCTCGACAACGGGCGCAGCAGCATCCGCTACCGGCGCAGCCACCGAAGCAGCATCCGCTACCGGAGCAACCTCGGCAGCGGTATCCACCACCGGAGCATCCGCCGTCTCGACGTCACCGGCCGGCGGCCATCCGTCGCCGCCGACAACGCGGGGAAGCCCCCGACGCAGCTTCTGCGCACCCATCGTTCGCTACTTCTTCCGCGCTTCGAGCGCGGCGATCACCTGTGGCACGACGGTGAACAGATCACCGACGATGCCGAAGTCGGCGACGTCGAAGATCGGCGCTTCGCCGTCCTTGTTGATCGCGACGATGTTCTTGGCGGTCTGCATCCCGGCACGGTGCTGGATCGCACCGGAAATGCCGAGCGCGATGTAGAGCTGCGGCGACACCGAGACGCCGGTCTGACCGACCTGGTGCGCGTACGGGATGTAGCCGGCATCGACCGCTGCTCGAGAGGCGCCGATGGCAGCCCCCAGCGCATCCGCGAGCTGCTCGACGAGCACGAACTTCTCCTTCGACCCGAGGCCGCGGCCACCGGAGACGACCTTCGCGGCACCCCGCAGATCAGGACGAGACGACTCGACCTCAATGACCTCCGTGGCACCCGCGGTCGCGGCAGTGGATCCGGATGCCGTGACCTCAAGTGCCTCGACAGTCGGCGAGGCGACGGCCTCGGCGCGCGCATCCACCGCACCCTGACGAACCGTAATGACAGGCGCACCGAAGGTGGGCGCGGAATCCACAAGGTACGCGCCCCCGTAGACAGAGTGCTGCGCGACGATGCCCTCGTCATCTCGGGAGACGCCGACCGCGTCAACCGAAAGTGCGAGCCTCTCGCGCACCGCAAGACGGCCCGCGACATCGCGGCCCGTGATCGAGTTCGACACCAACACGGCGTCGGGCTGCACGCGCTGATAGGCCGCCTGCAGAGCATCCACGAGCGGCACGGTGAGAGATGCGGCATCCGCGTCGGCAGTCAGCACAACGGATGCGCCGGCAGCGGAGGCGGCATCCATTGCGCTCTGCGAGCCACCGGGCACCAGCGCGACCGGTGAGCCGATCAGCGATGCGGCGCCGATGAGCGCGGCAGTAGAACTTGCCGCAGCGCCGGTGGGCGTCACGTCCACCAGGACGAGGATCGACTTGTCGGGGTAGCTCATCGTCGTCACACCAGCCTGTTCTGCACGAGGAACTCGACCAGCTTGGCGCCGGCGTCACCCTCATCGGTGATCTTCACGCCCGCCGCACGCGGGGGCTTCTGGGAAATGGTCGTCATGATCGCGCGCGGCGCCGCGGCAGGATCAGCCGAGACACCGAGGTCATCGAGCGACAGCACCTCCAGCGGTTTCTTCTTCGCGGCCATAATGCCCTTGAAGTTCGGGAACCGCGCATCCGGCAGCGCCTCGGTGATCGAGATCACCGCAGGGAACGACACGGAAACGGGCTGCGAGCCATCGTCAGCAGCGCGCGTACCCGAGACACCCTCGGCGGTGATCTCCACCGCGTTGAGGGCAGTCGCCTGCGCGTAGCCGAGGTGCTCCGCCAACATCGACGGGATCACACCACCGGAGCCATCGGTGGAGAGGTTTCCGGTGATGACCAGATCAGGCTCGGCACGGCGGATCGCCGCAGCCAGCGCCTCGGCGGTCAAACCCAGATCGGCACCGGCCAACTGCTCATCAACGATGTGCACAGCGGATGCCGCACCGATCGCAAGCGCACGGCGAAGCGACGCCGTCGAAGACGCGGGAGCCATCGTGAGCGCCACAACCTCGGTGCCCTCTGACTTATCGGCATACGACAGCGCAACCTCAAGAGCGCGCTCAGTGATCTCATCGAGGACCACATCACCCGCCGCACGATCGGCCAAACCTGTTTCCAGATTCAGCTTGCGATCGCCATAGGTGTCCGGCACCTCTTTGACCAAGACGAAGATCTTCATCGACTACTCCTCACGACACCGCTGAGTCTAGCTATATCTCGTGCTATGTAGCCAATCCAGGCCATAACCCCCGAACTGACTCCCAAAACGGCGGCCTAATGTATACAGAACGAACAATTCATCCGCACGACGCACTTCCCGGTACCGTGGACTTCGTGGCCCAACCTCGTCCGCTCCCGATCGACCCTCTCGCCGAGGCGAAGCGTCAGTGGATCTCGCACGGGTGGACGGATGCCGCAGACGGCATGGCGGTCGTGACCTCGATCATGCGCGCCCAGCAGTTGCTGCTCGCACGAGTGGATACATCCCTCAAACCTTTCGGGCTTTCCTTCGCGCGTTTTGAGGTGCTCCGGCTGCTCGCCTTCAGCCGCTCGGGTCGCCTCCCGCTGTCGAGCGTCGTCGCGCGCCTTCAGGTGCACCCCACCACGGTCACGAGCACGGCCGACCGGCTGGTGCGCGATGGACTGATCCTGCGCGAGCCGCATCCTCACGATGGACGCGCGGCGATGCTGGCGCTCACCGATGCTGGGCGCGATCTGGTGGAGCGGGCGACTACGGCTCTCAATGCACAGGTATTCAACGAACCGGGCGTGAACCACGCCGATGCCGCCGATCTCGTGTCGATCGTCGCCCGTCTGCGTAAGGATGCCGGGGACTTCACCGATCCGCGCCCGCAGCCGGATCCGCTCTGATGGCGGAGTTCGTGCTGGAGCGGGTCATCCGCGCAACGCCTGCGGAAGCGTTCGCGGCATCCCTCGATCCGGCACTTCATGTCGAGTCCATGGCGCGCTACGGCGAGACGATGACTTCCGGTCCTGCCGGAGGCACATTCACTGAGGGATCAACGGTCACCTGGCGCGCGCGGCACTTCGGTGTGCCGTTCCACCTCAGCTCGATCGTGTTCGACATCGACCCGCCGCATCGGTTCTGCGACGAGCAGACGAAAGGTCCGTTCGGCGCATTCCATCACGAACATCTGTTCCTGGAGCATCCGGACGGCACGCTGATGCGCGACACGGTGACCTTTCGCTCGCCGTTCGGACCGATCGGCAGGCTTGTCGACCGCCTCTTCATGCGGGAGTACATGCGCCGGCTGATCTCCGAACGCAACGAGTTGCTCGCTGCATCCCTTGAGCGCTGAGACCGAGAACGCACAAACCGCCCTTCCCGCCTCGCCGGAAGGACGGTTTGCGTGTTCTCGATCCTGGATGCGTGCCTGACGCGCCAGCGTACGCGCACCGCAACATCCGCTGCGTAAGGCACCACGTCCTCGTTGGTGTCTCACGCAGCGGACGTAGCCAAACCCTGCGGCTGGCGTCTCAGCTGTTCGTGAAGTTCGGCGCCCGCTTCTCACGGAAGGCAGACATGCCCTCCTTCTGATCCGCAGTGTCGAACAGCGCGGCGAAGGCATCCTTCTCGTGCGCGAGCCCCTCCGCGAGCGGCGTCTCCATCGCCGCATCCAGCGCAGCCTTCGCCGCATAGACCGAAGGCAGACTCTTCGACGCGATCGTTTCGGCAAGCTTCGTAGCTTCTGCAAGAAGATCGGATGCCGGAACCACACGCGACACCAAACCCGCACGCTCCGCTTCCTCGGCACCCATGATGCGGCCAGAAAGAACGAGCTCGGCGGCCTTGTAATAGCCCACGGCGCGGATGAGTCGCTGCGTCCCACCCATCCCAGGGATCACCCCGAGATTGATCTCCGGCTGCCCGAACTTCGCGGTGTCGGCGGCCAGGATGATGTCGCACATCATCGCCAGCTCGCATCCGCCGCCGAGCGCGAAGCCGCTCACGGCAGCGATCACGGGCGTGCGAACTGCGGCGAAGTCGCTCCATGCACCGAAGTGGTCGGTCTCGCGCATCTCGGCGGCCGACATCGACTCCATCTCCTTGATGTCGGCGCCCGCGGCGAATGCCTTCTCCGACCCGGTCACCACGATCGCGCCGACCCCGTCATCCGCATCGAAGGCGACCGCCGCCGCAGTGACCTCCTGGGAGAGCTGGGCATTCAGGGCATTCAGCGCCTGCGGCCGGTTGAGGGTGATCCACCCGACGCGGCCTCGCTGCTCGACCAGGATCGTCTCGTACTCAGTCATCTCGTTCCCTTCACCGCTTCATTGTGGTTCGTCCAGTGTCCGTGGTTCTCGTCCAGTATCGCCGCATCCCCGTCACCTCGACACGCTCTGCAGTGCCTCGTTCCAGAAGATGCCCACCATGGTGGGCTGCACGGCGACCGTGGCGACGGCGACCACCCTGCGGACGCGACGCCCGTCATCGAGCTGTCGCAGCACGCAGTCCGCCAGGTCGACCCTGGAGGTGTATCGCCCGGCGAGACAATCGTCAGCTGTGCGATAGTCCGTGACATCGGCAGTGTGGAAGAGCGCACCAGGGCGCACGATCGTCCAGTCGAGAGCGGATGCCGTGACCAGCTGCTCCATCCGCAGCATGTCGGCGTAGACCGTCCGACCGAGCGTGGCGACCACGAGCGGCTTGAGCATCTTCTCGAACAGGAATCCTCCGCCCGTGTCGCGTGAGCGTAACGCGGGATCCGTGCCGCTCGAGCTCACGCACACGAGGCGGCGCACGTCGTGCTGCGCCATCGCGCGCACAATGTTCGTCATCCCCGCCGAGTACAGCGAGACACGTCGGAATGTATAAGGAACACCGAGCATCGAGAGCACGACGTCGAGGTTATCCGGGTCTGCTTTTACGCATCGGTCACAGATCAGCAGAAGACGCGTCACGAATATCGGTGATGATGCCGGAGAAATCGCGCCCCGCGCCATCCCCCGCGGCAAACGTCGCGTAGATCTGCTGGGCGAGCATACCCATCCTGGCATCCGTCCCCGTGCCCTCGATCGACTGCAGGGCGAGCCCGAGATCCTTCGCCATCAACGCGCCCGCGAAGCCCGGCTGATAGTCACGGTTGGCGGGACTCGTCGGCACCGGCCCCGGTACCGGACAGTTCGTCGTGATCGACCAGCACTGACCCGACGCCTGCGAGACGACGTCGAACAGCGCCTGATGCTCCAGCCCCAGCCGCTCCCCCAGCACGAATGCTTCGGCGACAGCGATCTGCGACACCGCCAGGATCATGTTGTTGCACACCTTCGCGGCCTGCCCGAGGCCAGGGCCGCCGCAGTGCACGATGCGCTTGCCCATCGCTTCGAGCAGCGGCAGTGCCGTGGCGAAATCCTCTTCCGAACCACCAACCATGAACGCCAGAGTCCCGTTCTCGGCGCCAACGACGCCACCCGAGACCGGAGCATCGATGTTGCGATGCCCGGCAGCGACGGCCAGCGCATGCGCAGTCTGGGCCTCCTCCACGGCGATCGTGGATGATTCGATGAACAGCGTGCCTGGCCGAGCCGCCGCCAACAGCCCGCCTTGATACGCCTCGATGACATGCTTGCCTGCGGGGAACATCGTGATCACGACATCGACGCCTGCCGCAGCATCCGCGGCGCTTTCGGCGATCGGGATTCCGGCCGCCAGCGCTGCCTCGATCGCCGAAGGCACGAGGTCGAAGCCGCGCACGTCATGGCCAGCCTTCATCAGGTTGACAGCCATCGGCATACCCATGTGGCCGAGGCCGAGAAAACCGATTCTGGTCATCATGCACTCCTCGGGTGTTCGTTCGCGGCGCTTCGCATCGATGCGGATCCGGCCGGGCGAAGCATCTCTCGGCCGACGATCAGCCGCATGATCTCGTTGGTTCCCTCCAGTATCTGGTGCACGCGCAGATCGCGCACCACCTTCTCAATCCCGTAATCCTGCAGGTACCCGTAGCCACCGTGCAGCTGGAGGGCCTGGTTGGCGACATCGAACCCGGCATCCGTGGCGAAGCGCTTGGCCATCGCACACCGCATCGTGGCATCCGGAGCATTCTCGTCGACCGCCTGCGCGCCGTCCCTGACCATCAAGCGCGCGGCCTGCAACTCGGTGCGCATGTCGGCGATGGTGAACAGGATCGACTGTTTCTCTGCCAGAGGTTCTCCGAACGCGACGCGCTCCTGCACGTACTGCACCGCACGATCGAGTGCCCACTGCGCGCCGCCCAGCGAGCACGCCGCGATATTGAGGCGACCGCCGTTGAGCGCCGACATGGCGATCGCGAAACCGCGGCCTTCGTCGCCCAGCATGGCGGATGCTGGCACGCGCAGTCCGTCAAAGATGACCTGCCGTGTGGGCTGAGCGTGCCAGCCCATCTTCTTCTCGAGCGCCCCGAAGCTGAGGCCATCGGCATCGGCGGGGACGAGGAACGCGCTGATCCCGCGCGCCCCACTGTCGGCATCGCCCGTGCGCGCTATGACGACGTAGACGCCCGATTCACCTGCGCCCGAGATGAACTGCTTGACCCCGGTGAGCACGTACTCGTCCCCATCGCGGCGAGCGCTCGTGGCGATGGCAGCAGCATCCGACCCCGCGCCGGGCTCGGTGAGGCAGTAGCTTCCGAACTCCGTCATGGCTGCGAGCTTCTCGATCCACTCGCCACGCTGCGCATCGTCACCGTACGTATCGATCATCCAGGCGACCATGTTGTGGATAGAGATGTACGCCGCGATCGTCGGGTCGCCCTTGGCGAGTTCCTCGAAGATCGCCACGGTGTCGACGCGGCCGAGCCCGGTGCCACCCGACTCCTCGCGCACATAGATACCGCCGAGGCCCAGTTCACCCCCGCGACGTAGCGCCTCACGTGGGAACTCGTGCTTCTCATCGCGCTCGATCGCGTAGGGGGCGAGTTCAGTTTCGGCATACTCGCGCACGGCACCGAGGATCGCTTCTCGCTCCTCGGCCGTGGTGACAGTGGCGGTGATGGTCATGGCTGGCTCCTCAGCTCATCGTGGGGATGACGAAGCTGGCACCTTCACGAACGGTGTCCGAGAGCCATCTGCTCGTCACGGTCTTGGTTTTCGTGTAGAAGCGGAAGGCATCGGTGCCGTGCTGATTCAGATCGCCGAACCCTGACTTCTTCCATCCTCCGAAGCTGAAGTAGGCGATCGGCACGGGAATCGGCACGTTGACACCGACCATGCCGACGTTGACGCGTGCGGTGAAGTCACGGGCGGCGTCGCCGTCGCGAGTGAAGATCGAGACGCCGTTGCCGAACTCATGATCGGATGCCATGGCCAGCGCCTGCTCGTAATCCGCGGCGCGTGCGATCACGAGCACCGGACCGAACACCTCTTCGCGGTAGATCGCCATGTCGGTCGTGACGTGATCGAACAGCGTCGGGCCGAGATAGAAGCCCGCCTCATGACCGGGCACGGTGAAGCCTCGGCCGTCAGCCAGCAGCGTCGCACCCTCGTCGACGCCCTGCTGGATATAGCCCTCGACGCGTTCGACCGCCGAGCGCGCGACGAGCGGGCCATAGTCGACACCCTCGGCAAGCGAGGGCCCGACCCTCAGCTCTGCCACTCGTTCGGCGAGCTTCGCCGCCAGCGCGTCTGCCGTCTCTTCGCCGACCGGGACCGCGACGGAAATCGCCATGCAACGCTCTCCCGCAGAACCGTATCCTGCGCCGATGAGCGCATCGGCAACCTGGTCGAGGTCGGCATCCGGCATCACGACCATGTGGTTCTTCGCTCCGCCGAAGCACTGCGCGCGTTTGCCGTGCGCAGCAGCAGTGGAGTAGATGTACTCGGCGATCGGAGTCGAGCCGACAAAGCCCACCGCCTGGATGCGCGGATCGGTGAGCAGCGTGTCGACCGCTTCCTTATCGCCGTGGACGACGTTGAAGACACCGGCCGGCAGACCCGCTTCGTGGAAGAGTTCTGCGAGCCGCACCGGCACGGAGGGGTCGCGTTCGCTCGGCTTGAGGATGAAGGAGTTGCCTGCGGCGAGCGCGGGACCTGCCTTCCACAACGGGATCATCGCCGGGAAGTTGAATGGAGTGATCCCGGCGACGACGCCGAGCGGCTGGCGCATCGAGTAGACGTCGATGCCGGTGCCCGCGCCAGTGGCGAACTCCCCCTTCAGTAGATGCGGGGCGCCCGCGGAGAATTCGATGACTTCCAGCCCGCGCTGAATGTCGCCCTTCGCATCGTCGAAAGTCTTGCCATGCTCGCTGGAGAGCAGACGTGCCAGCGAATCCATGTCACGATGCACGAGATCAAGGAAACGCAGCAGCACACGAGCGCGCTTCTGCGGATTCGTCGCGGCCCACGCGGGTTGCGCGGCCTCGGCATCGTCGATCACTCGACGAACGTCGTCGGCCGAGGCGAGCGGTACACGTGCCTGTACGGCTCCCGTGCTCGGGTCGAACACGTCACTGAAGCGTCCGGCATCCGGGGTGAGGAGCGATCCGCCTACGAAATGGGGGATGGTACGAGTCATTATGCGATGTCCCTTCGTGCCGTCGTTGGCACGATGACCAGATTACTCTGGCATCCTGAGATTTACTAGGGTGCCCTTGCATTTCGCTTGTGCTCGCCGCTGACCAGGACTCAGAGGTAGTCGTCGGGATGGAGCTGGCGCACCCCTCGCGAATGCACGATGAACTGCGCGCGCAGCGGGATGTCGAGCTTCTGCGCCGATTCAGCCATCGCCTGCGCCCAGGCTCGATCATCCTTCGAGACGGCGCTCGAACCGCCCCGCTCCCACGCGAGGACCACGCTGGCGTTGCCGGTCATCTCCCGCAGCATGCCCGCGCGATGCATGAGCACGTGCGCCTCGGTCACCTGGCCGAGATCATCGATCTCCACCACGTTGCTCGGGTCATCGGGGTAGTCGGCCATGGGCATGAGCGGGTCGCCGAGGCATCCGCGATCATCCATGAACATCAGCCACATCTGCCGCCTGTTCGCGCGCTGCAGCAGCACTTCCAGCACGTCACGCAGGTCATCATCGCGGTCAAGTACCCGACTCTTGAGGGGGTTGGTTGTTTCAGTCATGCCCACGATGATGACCGATTTAAGAGAAGGCCCTCCGTGAGATTCCGGGCATTGTGGACAACTCGCCGCGAAGTCAGATCGGTGCAGAAGAAGTCGCATCCACCTGTTCCGACTCCGTTCACCACCCAGTCACCTTCGGCACGTACAACTGCTTGTGCGCGGGAGAATCTCAGACCGGATCGGGTAACTCAGACGCCTTCCGCGCCACGGTGAGCTCAGCTCCCGGATGAGAAGATCCCCGCCGAATCGGGTCGGCGGGGATCTTTCCTTTTGCACAGCGATGAGGTTCAACAGGCGCAAATGGTTGCATCCGACGGTCAGACCGAGCCATTTGCGCTTGTCGAACGGCGCTCAGGCTGCGGCGCGAGCCGCAGCCTGAGCCAGCAGCACGGGGACACCTTGCGCCAGCGTCGGGGCGAACGTGTCGCCAGGCCGCTCGCCGTCGAGCCAGCGCGTGTAGATCGCCTCACAGAACACCGCGGCCTTCCACAGTGCGAGCACCTCGTACCAGGCAAGTGCCGAGACGTCCGCTCCGGTGCGCTCGACGTAGCGCTCGATCAGGTCCGCGCGCCGCGGGTATCCCTCACCTCGCGTCACGGTTGTCAGCTCCAGCGGCGTCGGCACGGCATCCGCCTCCGCATAGGTCGCCACGAGATAGCCGAGGTCAGCGAGCGGATCGCCGAGCGTCGCCATCTCCCAGTCCAGGATTGCGTGCACGGATGCGGGACCCTCCCTGCGATACATGAGGTTGCCGATCCGATAATCACCGTGCACTACCGACGCACGCGCCGATACAGGGAGGTTCGCCAGCAACCAGTCGGCCAGCCGATCGACCTCTGGCAAAGTCCGCCGTGACACGTTCGGCCACAGCGAGGCGAACCTCTCCACCTGCCGACGCAGATAACCATCGGGACGACCGAGCGTCGACAACCCTTCCGTGCTCACATCGAGCGCATGCAACCCGGCGAGTGTGTCGACGGCAGCGAACGGCAGCGCGCGCCGACCCTCTGCATCATCGAGAGCCGGCGGCATCCGATCGGTCACGACATCCCCATCGAGGTGCTCCATGACATAGAACGGCACACCCAGCACGCTCTCGTCCGCACAGACATCCAGGATCTCTGGGACCGGAACGCCGGCAGCCCCCAGCAGCCGCTGCACCCTTGCCTCACGGAGCATGTCGTGCGTCGACGGAGGCAGGGGCGGCCGGGGCCCGCGCCGCAGCACCAACTTCCGGCCACCGACATCCAATAAATACGTGATATTCGAGTGCCCGTCGCCGATCCTCGACCACTGCAGATCCCCATCGCCGAGGCCAACCTCACGGAGATGATCAGCCAGCGCATCGAGCACGAGTAACGGCGGTCGCCCCAGCAGCGATGCCTCCTCGCGAGTGCGCACCACTTCGAGATCGGCGTCAATCACGACGCGCCCCCGACGATGCGTGGATTCACGATGTCGCGGCGCGGCTCTCCCGCATCCACGTCACGCTGCCGCGCCTTAGCCGCTCGACGCGCGATCGCCCAGCGGTGGGTCTCACTCGACCCGTCGTAGATCCGGAACGGGCGCACCTCGTTCAGGTACTGGATCAACGGCAATCCAGAGCTCACACCATCACCTCCACACAACTGCACGGCGCGATCGATGATGCGGTTCACCGCCTCGGAGCAGTACACCTTCGCGATCGACGACAGCGCCGCGCCCGCGCGCGGATCATCCTCAAGCACCCGAGCCGCCCGATCGATCATCGCGTCGCTGGTATCAATGTCTATCGCGCTGTCGGCGATCAGCGACTGCGCGACGCCTAGGTCGGCAAGCTGCGACCCGAAAAGCGAGCGCGAGTTCGCGCGATCCAGACTGATGTCGAACGCACGCCTGGCCAGCCCCAGCCACCGCATGCAGTGCGTGAGCCTGGCCGGCCCCAGCCGCACCTGTGCGTAGCGGAAGCCGCCTCCGGGAGTCCCGAGCACATCAGCATCCGGAACGAAGACTCGGTCAAAGGTGACGTGCGGGTGCCCGCCGGAGATCGCCGCCTCGATCGTGCGAATCGACGGCCCGATCCGCACGCCTTCGGCACTCAAAGGCGTGAGCAGCATCGTCGCCCCGGCCGAATGATCCCCGGTCGCCTCAGTGCGCGCCATCACGATCGCGAACGCTGCACCTTCGGCACCGGAGATGAAGCGCTTCTCCCCGCTGATACGCCACCCGCCGTCGACGCGCTCGGCGACGGTCGCGAGGGCATCCGGGTCGGACCCTGCGCCCGGATGCGGTTCCGTCATCGCGAAGGAGGAGCGGATGCCGCCGCCCACGAGCGGCCGCAAATACCGCTCCTTCTGCTCATCGGTACCCACAACCTCGAGCAGGCGCATGTTGCCCTCGTCCGGCGCCATGCAGTTCAGCACCGCAGGTCCGATCAGCGAATAGCCCGCCTCCTGGAACACCGACGACCACTGCGGCAAGGACAGCCCGAGACCGCCATATTCCTTCGGTGCGTGCGGCGCATAGACACCGGCATCCTTCGCCTGGGCGCGCAGCCTCTGCAGCGCTGCATCCGACAGCGTCTCACCCCATGCGGGCTCCGCAGGGATCACGACTTCCCGGATGAAGGTGCGCGTGCGCGCAATGAGATCGGTGACGGCAACGAGATCGTTCATGCGGTTCCTCCTGCGTTCAGTAGTCCGCCGTCAACATTGAGCACCTGGCCGGTGATCCACGCGGAGCCGTCGGAGCAGAGGTACGCGACAGCATCCGCCACGTCTTCCGGCGCTCCGAGTCTGCCCATCGGGTAGGCGGAGGCGACTTCCTCTTCGCGTCCTTCATAGAGCGCCCGCGCGAAGCGCGTCTTGACGACCGCAGGTGCCACCGCATTGACACGGATGCGCGGGGCGAGCTCCACCGACAGCGTGCGTGTGAGATGACTCACCGCCGCCTTGCTCACTCCGTACCAGCCGATTCCGGGCGATGACACCTCACCGGTGACGGACGAGAGGTTGACGACAACGCCACCTGTCACCTGCGAACCGAGCCCCGCGCGCACCGACTCCTGCGTCCAGGCGAGGGTACCGATCACGTTGACCTCGAGTATTTTGCGCGCCGCATCCAGGTCGAGATCGACGAGCGGCCCGTACACAGGGTTGATTCCAGCGTTGTTGACGAGAATGTCGAGTCGGCCGAACTCCGCGGTGATTCGCTCGAACACCTCTCGACGGTGCTCCGGATCGTCGGCAGACCCTGCCACCCAGATTGCGCGTCCGCCTAGGCCCGCGACGGCCTCTTCCAACGGCTCACTGCGTCGCGCGGTCACACACACCGACGCGCCGTCGGCGACCAGACGCTGCGCGATGGCGAGGCCGATCCCCCGGCTGGCACCGGTGACCAGCGCTGTGCGGCCGGCGAGCAGTCCATCGGCATCCGACATGAGATCTCCTTCGATCGTCAGGCTTTCTCTAATTTTCATTAAATTCCTGCCGCAATGCAACCCATAGCCAATTGATTTCCTCGGGCTTGACTCTTGCCATTTTGAATGGATAATAAAAACTGTGACCCGCGACGACGCGGAGAAGGAGAGAGCGGCGATGGCGCTGACACGACACCTGTACGACGAAGAGCACGAAGAATTCCGCAAGATCGTTCGGGACTTCGTCGAGCGCAACGTCCGACCGCATATCGAACGCTGGGATGCCGAAGGCGTGGTCGACCGCGGGCTCTTCACTGCCGCAGCGGATGCCGGTATCCTCGGCTTCGCGATCGATGAGGCCCACGGCGGAGGCGGGACAGACGATTTCCGCTTCAACGCGATCATGGGCGAAGAACTTGCAGGCAATCCGGTCTCCAGCGGAATGGCGGGCATCGCCCTGTCGAACGACATCACCATCCCCTACTTCACCGATCTCACGAATGACGAGCAGAAGCAGCGCTGGCTGCCTGGCATCGCCCGAGGCGAGCTGATCACCGCGATTGCGATGACCGAACCCGGTACCGGCAGTGATCTCAGCGGCATCCGCACCACCGCCGTGCGCGATGGTGACGACTACATCGTCAACGGATCGAAGATCTTCATCTCCAACGGCCAGAACGCGGACCTGGTCGCCACCGCGGTGCGCACCTCCCCCGACCCACACAAGGGTCTCAGCCTGCTCGTGATCGAGCGAGGAATGACCGGCTTCTCGCGCGGCCAGAACCTCGACAAGGTAGGACTACACGCACAGGACACGAGCGAACTCATCTTCGAGGATGTACGAGTTCCGGCCGCCAACCTGCTCGGCGATGAGGGAGCGGGTTTCCTCGGGCTGATGAGGAACCTCCCGCAGGAGCGCTTGTCGATCGCATCCGCCGCCGTGGCATCCAGCGAAGGCGTGCTTGCACGCACGCTCGACTATGTGAAGGAGCGCACCGCATTCGGCAAACCGATCGGATCGTTCCAGAACACCCGCTTCGAGCTCGCCGAGATGGTGACGGCGACGGCCGCCAGTCGCGCATACATCGACCAGGCGATCACGCAGCACAACGCGGGCGAGCTGACGGCCGCGGATGCCTCGGCGGCGAAGTTCTTGACCACCGAGCAGTACGTCGACATCGTGAACCGCTGCCTGCAACTGCACGGTGGATACGGGTACATGAAGGAGTACCGCATCGCACAGGACTATCTCGATGCGCGCATCACCACCATCTACGGAGGAACGACGGAGATCATGAAAGAGATCGTCGGCCGGGACCTCGGGCTTTAGTCATCCGCGTACTCGCACAGAGCAGGCATAGGAGCAGAACATGACAGACGCGTATATCTACGACGCCGTGCGCACACCCCGCGGTAAGAACAAGGGCGGGGCGCTGCACGGCACCAAGCCGGTCGACCTGGTGGTGACGTTGATCGACGCCATCCGCGATCGCAATCCAGGGTTGAATGCCGCAGCCATCGATGACATCGTGCTCGGTGTCGTATCGCCGATCGGCGAGCAGGGCGGCGACATCGCCCGCACCGCAGCTCTGGTGGCGAATCTTCCCGAGACCGTTGCCGGAGTGCAGATCAACCGGTTCTGCGCCTCGGGCCTGGAGGCTGTGAACCTCGCGGCGCAGAAGGTCGCGTCCGGATTCGAGGATCTCGTGCTGGCAGGCGGCGTCGAGTCGATGTCACGCGTGCCGATCGGTTCGGACGGCGGCGCCTACGCGCAGGATCCAACCACCGCATACGACAACTACTTCGTGCCGCAGGGCATCGGCGCCGACCTCATCGCGACGCTCGAGGGTTTCAGCCGTGAGGATGTCGATGGTTTCGCCGAGCGTTCACAGCAGCGCGCCGAGACCGCCTGGCGGGAGGGTCGCTTCGAGAAGTCGATCATCCCCGTGCGCGATATCAACGGCGTGGTGTTGCTCGATACCGACGAGCACCGTCGCCCCGAGTCGACCGTCGAATCGCTCGGAAAGCTTCCGGCGAGTTTCGCCGCCGTCGGCGCACAGGGCGGCTTCGACGCCGTGGCACTGCAGAAGTATCACGCGGTCGAACACATCGAGCATGTGCACGGGCCAGGAAATTCTTCGGGCATCGTGGATGGCGCGGCCCTCATGCTGATCGGATCCGCTTCGGCCGGTGAGGCCGCAGGTCTGACACCGCGCGCCCGCATCATCTCGACTGCGGTCGTCGGCTCAGAGCCGACCATCATGCTGACCGGTCCGACGCCCGCGACGCAGAAGGCGCTCGATCGTGCAGGGCTCACGGTCGATGACATCGACCTGTTCGAGCTCAACGAGGCCTTCGCCGCGGTCGTCATGAAGTGGCAGAAGGATCTCGGCATCCCCGACGACAAGGTCAACGTCAACGGCGGCGCGATCGCTTTCGGCCACCCCCTGGGTGCGACCGGCGCCATGATCCTCGGCACCCTGCTCGACGAGCTCGAGCGTCGGGATCTCAAGCGCGGCCTCGCAACACTCTGCGTCGGAGCGGGCATGGGCATCGCCACCATCATCGAGCGCGTCTGAGCCGAAAGGTCTGAGGAGAATCATGAACACTGCAGAGAACACGGGCGTATACACCGGCTACGCCTGGGAGAAGGATGCCGACGGCATCGTCACGATCACCATGGATGACCCGGATGCTGCGGTCAACACCATGAACCCGCACTTCGTCGCATCGCTCGAGGCGACGGTTGAGCGCTTGGAGATGGAGCGTGATGACATCGCCGGCGCCATCCTCACCTCGGCGAAGAAGAGCTGGTTCGCCGGCGGAGATCTGAATCTGCTCCGTGCAGCAGACCCCGCCAAGGCAGCGGAAGAAACCGCCCACATCGACCACGTGAAGGCGCTGCTGCGCAGGGTTGAGCAACTCGGGAAGCCCGTTGTCGCCACCCTCACGGGCACGGCACTCGGCGGCGGACTCGAAGTTGCGCTCGCGACTCACCATCGCATCGTCGCATCCGATGCCAAGGGCGCTCAGTTCGGAGTGCCCGAAGTCTCGCTCGGCCTGCTGCCCGGTGGCGGCGGCGTGACGCGTCTGGTCCGGATGCTCGGTCTGCAAAAAGCTCTGCAGGACGTCATTCTCCCTGCGACCCGATTCCGCGCTGAGGATGCATTGACGGTGGGAATCATCGACGAGGTCGCACCGTTGGCGGAACTGGATGCCCGCGCCCGCGCGTGGATCGCGGCGAACCCGTCTCCCGTGAAGCCGTGGGACGAGAAGGGCTTCCGCCTTCCGGGAGGCGCTCCAAGCTCCCCCTCGGTGGCCGCGCTGCTCCCAGCCCTTCCCGCACTGCTGCGCAAGCAACTCAAGGGTTCACCGATGCCTGCTCCTCGCGCGGCTCTCGCAGCAGCAGTGGAGGGTGCATATGTTGATTTCGACACGGCATCCAAAGTCGAGACGCGCTACCTGGTGAGCCTGACCCACGGGCAGGTCGCGAAGAACATGATCAAGGCGTTCTTCTTCGATCTGCAGGAGATCAACTCCGGCGGCAGCCGCCCACTGCAGGCGAACGGAGAGCCGTTCCCGAAGCACACCGCGAAGAAGCTCGGCGTCATCGGCGCGGGCATGATGGGCGCAGGAATCGCCTACGTCTCAGCGAAGGCCGGCATCGAGGTCGTGCTGAAGGACGTCTCCGCCGAGGCCGCAGAAAAGGGCAAGGACTACGCCCGCACGCTCGAAGAGAAGGTACTCGCCCGGGGCAAGACGACGCCGGAGAAGAGCGAGGCGCTGCTGGCACGCATCCACCCGACGGGCGATGCAGCCGACTTCGACGGCGTCGACTTCGTCATCGAGGCGGTGTTCGAATCCGTCCCTGTCAAGCAGGGCGTGTTCCAGGAGATCGAGGACATCGTGGCATCGGATGCCGTGCTCGGCTCCAACACTTCGACGTTGCCGATCACGGTGCTCTCGGAGGGGATCACGCGGCGGGGCGACTTCATCGGCATCCACTTCTTCTCCCCCGTCGACAAGATGCCGCTCGTGGAGATCGTCCGCGGCGAGAACACCGGCGACGAGGTGCTCGCGAAGACGTTCGATTACGTGCAGCAGATCCGTAAGACTCCGATCGTCGTCAACGATTCGCGAGGCTTCTTCACCTCCCGAGTCATCGGAAAGTTCATCGCCGAGGCGGTCGCCGCTGTCGGCGAGGGCGTGGAGCCGGCATCCGTCGAGCAGGCGGCACTCCAGGCCGGGTACCCGGCCGGTGCCCTGCAGCTGTTGGACGAGCTGACCATCTCGCTGTCGCAGAGGATTCGGCAGGAGACGCGCACGGCGGTCGAGGCCGAGGGCGGTGCATGGGTCGAGCATCCGTCAGAGGCGATTATGGACTGGATCGTCGATGACGCGAAGCGGCCTGGCCGCAAGTCGGGCGGCGGATTCTACGACTACGACGAGAACGGTCGCAGGGTCGGAATCTGGCCAGGGCTGCGCGAGAAATACGATTCGGGTCGCACCGAGCTGCCGCTGCTAGATCTGCAGGAGCGGATGTTGTTCGCCGAGGCCCTCGACACGATCGACTGCCTCGACAACAACGTGCTCACCTCAGTCGCCGACGCGAACATCGGCTCGATCTACGGCATCGGGTTCCCTGCCTGGACCGGCGGGGTGCTGCAGTACGTCAACCAGTATGAGGGCGGACTGCCCGGCTTCGTCGAACGAGCAAAGGAGCTGGCCGAAACCTACGGCGAGCGCTTTACGCCACCTGAGTCGTTGTTGGCTCGCGCCGAGGTCGGGGAGGAGTACCGATGAGTGAGACAACCACGACGCCGCACCTGCGCACCCCGTTCACCGAGGTGCTCGGTATCGAGCATCCGGTCGTCCAGGGCGGCATGATGTGGGTCGGCCGCGCCGAACTCGCCGCAGCCGTGTCTGAGGCAGGCGGGCTCGGGATGATCACAGCACTCACCCAGCCGACCCCGGCGGATCTCGTAAAGGAGATCGAACGGGCACGCACGCTCACCGACAAGCCGTTCGGGGTGAATCTCACGATCATGCCGTCGATCAACCCGCCGCCCTACGACGAGTACCGGCGCGCGATCATCGACGCAGGAATCACGATCGTCGAGACTGCGGGGTCTAGCCCCGAGCCGCACATGGAGATCTTCAACGCTGCGGGCGTGAGAGTCATCCACAAGTGCACCTCGGTGCGCCACGCGCTCAAGGCGCAGGCGGTCGGAGTGACCGCAGTATCGATCGATGGCTTCGAGTGCGCAGGACACCCCGGCGAAGATGACGTGCCAGGTTTGGTGCTGATTCCTGCGGCAGCCGATGCGCTGACGATTCCGTTCATCGCCTCGGGCGGCTTCGCTGACGGTCGAGGGCTTGCTGCGGCGCTGTCGCTCGGCGCGAGCGGAGTGAACATGGGCTCACGGTTCATGAGCACCGTGGAGTCGCCGGTCGCTCAGGCGGTGAAGGAGCGCATCGTCGAGGCATCCGAACTCGACACCAACCTCATCTTCCGCAGCCTTCGCAACACTGCCCGCGTGGCGAAGAATGCCGTCTCCGACGAGGTCGTGCAGATCCTGGCCGACGGCGGGCAGTTTCCCGACGTGCAACCGCTCGTCGCCGGCGTCCGAGGCCGCAAGGTCTTCGAGGACGGCGACCTCGATGCCGGGATCTGGACGGTCGGCCAGGTGCAGGGCATTATCCGCGACATCCCGACCGCGGGGGAAGTTGTGCGTCGCACGGTCGCGCAGGCGCACCAGGTGCTCACCGACCGACTGGGGATGTTCGCCTGAGCGCGTTCCGTCAGGGCTGCGCGAAGGTCCCGTAGCGGACCATGTCCTGGGCCCCACGTACGAGGTCATCGAGCGATCGCGTGCGCGGGTTCCACCACTCAACTGCCCAGTTCATCGAACCGAGCAACAGCAGGCGGAACACATTGATGTCGAGGCCCTCACGCAGCTCGCCGACATCCTGCGCTGCGAGGAAGAGTTCGCGCCAGAGTCGACTGTACTCACCCTCCTCTGCTGCAGGGCGTACCCGCAGATGCTCGGGAACGTGTCCCGCGTTGCGCACGGATGCCGTCGTGTAATCGGAGATCTGCAGCTCATAGCGCAGATGCGCGCTGACTCCGACGAGGATCCGTTCGCGCGGCGCAGCGTCATCAGGCAACGCCGCGAGGACCTCTTCCACATGCACCCGCACGCGATGAGCGCCTGCCCACATGACTTCTTCGACGAGCTCATCGCGCGAAGCGAAGTAGTAGTAGATTGCGGGCGCTTGGACACCTGCGACCTCGGCGACATCAGTGAGGCGAGTACCGGCGTAGCCCTTGCGACTGAGCACCTGAGCTGCGGCATCCAGGATGCGCTGACGTGTGCGTGCCGACTTCGACGACTGCTGCGTGATCATCTCGCCTCCCTGGCTCATTCTAACCAGGATTCGAAAATATTCTCCGAGCTCTTGCCCTTCGACACCAATCACCCTAATGTGAATATCGATTAACTTTTTCTCAATGACGAGCAAAGAGGTGCCCCATGACAATCAACCGCGAAGCAGAAGCCACCATCGGTCTCACCACCCGCGATCCGCGCGATGGATCCGTGATCGCCGAGTACGCGCTCGAAGACGACGCACGCGTCACCGAGCGCGTGCGCACCGCGCGAAAGGCCGCCGCCTGGTGGGCCGAGATCGGCTTCGACGGCCGCAAGCGCACCCTGCTGGCGTGGAAGTCGGCGATTGCTCGCGGCGCCGACGATCTTGCCGCGATCATCTCCCGCGAGACGGGCAAGCCCGCGGGCGACGCCCTGCTCGAGGTCATGCTCACTCTCGGCCATCTGGACTGGGCAGCCAAGAACGCGCACTCCGTACTTAAGCCCCGTCGCGTGAAGGCCGGGATCATCAACTACAACCAGAAGGCGACGCTGCGCTACGAGCCGTACGGCGTCATTGGCGTCATCGGACCGTGGAACTACCCGCTGTACACGCCGATGGGTTCGATCTCGTACGCGCTGTCCGCCGGAAACGCGATCGTGTTCAAGCCCAGCGAGCTGACACCCGGCACCGCCCGCTGGATCGAAGCACGGTGGAATGAAGTCAGCGAACACCCCGTCCTGCAGGTAGCCACCGGCGATCGCGTCACGGGCGCCGCCCTCGTCGCCTCCGACATCGACAAGGTGGCGTTCACCGGATCCACGGCGAGCGCGAAGCGCGTGATGGCCGCCTGCGCAGAAACGCTGACACCGCTGGTCGCCGAGTGCGGCGGCAAGGATGCCATGATCGTCGCCGCGGATGCCAACCTCGATTCCGCTGCGGACTTCATCGTGTTCGGCGGCCTCGGCAACGCCGGCCAGACCTGCGTCGGCGTTGAGCGCGTCTATGTCGTGCGTTCGGTGCGGGATGCCCTGGTCGAGAAGGTCGTCGAACGCGCGCGGCGGCTGCGCCTGGACGGCGATGATCCCTCCTATGGGCCGTTGACGCTCGCGCCGCAGTCCGAAGTGATCGCCGATCACATCGCAGATGCGCTGGCACGAGGCGGTCACGCTGTCCTCGGCGGCCCCGAGTCGGTCGACGGGCGCCACGTGGCACCGGTCGTCCTGGTCGACGTGCCGGAGGATTCGGATGCCGTACAGAAGGAGACATTCGGCCCGACCGTCGTGATCAACGCCGTCGTGAATCTCGACGAAGCGATCGAGCGCGCGAACGGTACCGAATTCGGCCTGGGCGCCGCGGTCTTCACGAAGAGCGCGAAGACGGGCGAGGCCGTCGCCGCGCGTCTGCGCGCCGGGGTCGTCACCATCAACTCGGTGCTCGGCTTCGCCGCGATCCCTGCGCTTCCCTTCGGCGGTGTCAAGGGGTCTGGCTTCGGTCGGATCCACGGCGCCGACGGCCTGCGTGAGTTCAGCGTGCCGAAGTCGATCGCACGCCAGACCGGGAAGGCCGCACTGAATCTTCTGACAATGGAGCGCTCCGGGCGCGACATGCATCTGGTGGCGAAGATGATCCCGATGCTGCACGGCCGCAGTCGCTGAGGCGGGTCAGATTCCGAGCACGGTCTCCACAAAGTGGGCGAGCCGCACGGCCGCAGCTTCATCGAATTCCGACAGTAGCGGGATCTCGTCGGTGACGACGCTCAGGCCTGCATGCACGAGCACGGCAGCCTCGCGTCCGCCGAGTTCCGGACGAACAGCCTGCAGCAGAGCGGTCCAGTCAGCGATGTGCGCACGCTGCATGGCCCGCAGCCGTCGTTGGTCTTCGGGCGCGAGATTCCCCAACTCGGAGAAGTAGATCCGCATCAGCGCGAGGTTGCGGAACGAATGGTCGACGTAGGCACGGCACAGCCGACGAAGCGCCTCCTCCGGGGTGTTCGCCGATTCACGCACGCGCAGCACGGCACGCTCCAGCGCCACGGCCGCCCGGTCGCACGCAGCCAGCAGCACGGCCGGCTTGCCGTCGAAGTGACGATAGACACCCGAAGGCGTCAGGTCGACCTCGACGGCGAGGTCTTCGATCGTGACCTCGTTGTAGCCACGAGCGGCGAAAAGCCGGACAGCGGTGTCGACGAGCTGCTCTCGCCGTCCGACGCCGACATCGACGGACTCGACGAAATCGCCGCCACCGATCGACGACGCCGCGTCCGCTGAACCGACGTCGAGCATGCGCCAGGCCGCCGTCTTGAGCAGTGCCCGCAGGCTGCGCGCCGCCACGGCCGTACGGTGCGCCGTGATGCTGGCAACGACGCTGAGCGCGCCGAGCACCACGAGAAGTCGCTGACGCTCATCCATCTCCGGCCGATACACGCGATGCACACGCTCGAACCTCTCGCGCAGCACCCGGAACTGCCCGGTCAGCTGCTCGCGATCAGGACGCTCGAGGTAGCGACCCTCCCAGCGATAGATTCCGCCGATGTCGCGCAGCCCGACGGTCGTGGCGATGACCGCGTCCAGCAACGCATTCAGTGCGGCACGCGCCTCATCCACGGTCTCTGCAGGGCGGGCGGCTGCCTCTTCCGTCGCCTCGATCAGCTGCTGCACGAGCGCGAAGGCCGTGCGTACGAAGAGGGCGTACTTGTTCGGGAAGTGCCGATAAAGAGCAGGCGCCGAGATGCCCACGGCATCCGCGATGTCCTGCATGCCGACGGCGTGATACCCGTTACGCGCGAAAGCCGACGCCGCCGCATCCTGAATGTGACGCTTGCGGTCGCGCGGACGCGTGCGATTCGCAGGTGGGCCATCGATGCGGGGCATGATCGACAGCCTACTCGCCGAGATGGCCACACCTGACGTGATTGGCTGTTAACTTATCGCGCCTAGCATAATGTGAATTTTCATTAACAAAAGTCGTGACATCGGCGCGAAGTCCTGGCATACTCGTGGCAAGCCCAGCCGCAGTGACGCGGCAGCCTTACAGAGACGTAATGAGAGGGACGATCCGATGTCCGACCAGATTCCTTCCGCGATCCCCGCGGCCACGCGCCGCAACCACTGGATGAACCAGGTCGCGACGCACAGCGAGATGAAGCCAGATGACACCGCGTTCAAGTACCTCGGAGATGTGACCACCTGGCGTCAGACCGCCGAAAAGATGGACTCCTTCGCCGCAGCCCTTGCTCGACGCGGCGTCGGCTTCGGCGACCGTGTGCTGCTGCTAACTCTGAACCGCCCCGAGGTGGTGCTCTCGGTTTTCGGCATCAATCGCCTCGGCGCGATCGCTGTCCCTCTCAACATCCGCCTCACGCCTCCCGAGATCGCCTACATCGTCGACGATGCCGACGCCGATGTCCTCATCGTCGATGGCCCATTGGCACCTTTGGTGGGCGCGGTGGCGCAGGTGACCGACCGCATCACGCGCGTCATCGTGATCGGCGAAGCAGGTGACGGGCAGGAGTCGTGGGACGACCTCGTCGCGGAAGACCTGGACGGGTTCGAGGCCCCCGATGTACCAGAAGACACCACCTGCCTCATCATGTACACCTCGGGAACCACGGGTCGCCCGAAGGGCGCGATGCTCGACCACATCAATCTGTTCGCGCAATCGCTCACCCTGCTGCGCGTGAACCAGGTCTTCGGTGAAGACGACATCGCGTTTATGACCGCTCCCCTGTTCCACATCGCTGGCCTCGGCTCGATCGCACCGAACTTCGTGATCGGCATCCCGACCGTCATCCATCCACTCGGCGCCTTCAACCCGACCGAACTGCTCGACGCCTGGGAGACCGAGAAGGCGACGATCGTCTTCAACGTGCCGCAGCAGTGGCAGGTAATCTGCGCCGATCCCACCATCGCGGACCGCGATCTGTACCTGCGCATCATCAGCTGGGGTGCGGCTCCCGCATCCGACACCCTGCTGCGGCAGATGGCCGATTGCTTCCCGAAGGCGACGAACGTCGCGGTGTTCGGGCAGACCGAGATGACGCCGATCACCTGCGCGCTCAGCGGCGAGGACTCCCTGCGCAAGCTCGGCAGCGTCGGCAGGCCCATTTCGACGCTCCAGTATCGCGTAGTCGACGAGAACTTCGATGACGTGCCCCGCGGTGAGGTCGGCGAGATCGTCTATCGCGGTCCCAACCTCATGAAGGGGTATTGGCGCAAGCCCACGGAGACCACCGAGGCCTTCGAGGGTGGCTGGTTCCACTCCGGCGACCTGGTCCGTCAGGATGACGAGGGCTTCGTCTGGGTCGTCGACCGCAAGAAGGACATGATCATCTCGGGCGGCGAGAACATCTACTGCGCAGAGGTCGAGAACGTGCTGGCCGCGCACCCGAAGGTGCTCGACGCCGCCGTTTACGGTCGGGCCGACGAGCGCTGGGGAGAGATCCCGGTCGCCGCCGTCGCCGTGCGTCCAGGCGAAGAGCTCACCCTCGAAGAGCTGCAGTCGTGGCTGGGCGACAAGCTCGCCCGCTTCAAGCAGCCCAAGGCGCTCGTTTTCATGGACGCGCTGCCCCGCAATGCCGGCGGCAAGGTGAACAAGGTCGCGCTGCGCGCGGCCGACCGCGAACATGTCGACTCCAAAGTGTCGGTGGCCTAGCCAATGAATGCAGCTGTGGCCGCACTCGTTCGAGAGCGCGGCGGATCCGTCGTGCTCTCCGACGTCATGATGCGTGAGCCTGGCGAGGACGAGATTCTCGTTCGCATCCACGCCTCAGGCGTGTGCCCGACCGACCTGTTCGGCATGTCCGGCGGTGCCGGCGATCGATTCCCCGCGGTCTTCGGACACGAGGGGGCGGGTATCGTCGAGGCGACCGGCCCCGCGGTGACGAAGGTGCAAATCGGCGACCGTGTGGTGCTGAGCTTCGACGCCTGCGGCGCGTGCACGTCATGCGACAACGGCCACCCTGCGTACTGCGAACGCTTCGCGGAACGCAATCATCTTCCCCGCTCGGATGCCGAGACCGCGCACGAGTCGATCACAACCGGATGGATGGCGCAGTCATCCTGGTCAACGTTGGCACTGGCGCGCGAGACCAACGCTGTACGGATCCCCGACGACGTGCCATGGGAGGTCGCCGCACCCCTTGGCTGCGGCATCCTCACCGGCGCGGGCAGTGTCATCAACGTGCTGCGACCTGGGCCCGCAGACTCACTCCTCGTCCTCGGGGCAGGCACTACCGGGCTCGCAGGGGTCATGGCCGCGCATCACCGCGGCGCCCTGCGCATCATCGTTAGCGACCCCGATCCGGCGCGAAGGGCGCTCGCGCTCGAGCTCGGCGCCACCGAGGCATGGGCCCCCGGTGAACTCGATGCACGACGACTCGGCGTCACTCACGCGCTCGACACGGTCGGCCGACAGGACACCATCGATGCGGGGCTCGCCGCCCTACGCCCGCGCGGCGTGTGCGCCACGGTCGCGCTGCACTCCGGATCGAACCGCGTCACGGTCTCGCAGTCGCAGCTGCTGTGGGGCCGCACGCTCACCGGCGTTGTCGAGGGCGATGCGCAGATCGATCGTGACATCGCGATGCTCATCGGGCTGTGGCGAGCCGGCCACCTCCCGGTCGAGAAGCTGATCCGCAGCTATCGATTCGATGAGATCGGCGTGGCCATCGACGACGCACGCGCCGGGCGCGCGATCAAACCGGTGTTGATGATGGATGCCGACGACGTGTCTCTGCCCACGACGATGCCCCCTACCGGTGCGCTGATCGATCTGCTGCGGGACGGCCGGGTACCGGCCGCCGACCTGCCCACACTCTGGAGGTCGCTGCCCGCAGTGCGCCCGGAAGAGCTCCGTGGACTCTGGCAGGGCATCGGTCTGAGTCCTCAGCATCGCACGCACCGGATGCTCACCCGAAGCGGATGGTTCGGAAAGCTGTTCCGCTCCGACGACGACGTGGTGCCGCTCGTCTGCGAAGGCTTCGACGGCGTGCTGACGGCTGATGTCGCCCTCGCTCGAGGCGGCGCAATGCTGCGCACGGTCGAGCACGAAGGCATCCGCACCGCCGCCATGGTCTACGACGGCATGCCGATCATCGACCTGTTCACCCGCCTCGGCCCCGATGCCGTCCTCGGCGTCATGACCGGTCGACACGCCGCCGATGACGACGGCGCCCTGTACTACTTCGCGCTGGAGAAGGTCGGCCCGCGCGAAGTGATCGTCCCCGACCACCTACCTCGCAGCACCTGAGCTCCACGTTCATTCAAGGAGGAATGATGTCCACTCTGCGCACCACCCGAAATCGCGCACTGCCGATCGCCATAGCCAGCACGCTCACCGCCGGCCTCGTCCTGTCCGGCTGCGCCGGTCGCGACGACCCGGCCGATGCCGCACCCGCCGCTGCAGGCGATGCTGTGCAGTGCAGCCCTGGCTTCACCGACACGGAGGTGAAGATCGGCAACAGCATCGCCCTATCCGGCCCCGCTGCCACGTACGGCGCCATCGCCCAGACCATGAAGATCTACTTCGACGACATCAACGCCGCCGGTGGCCTGGAGTTCACCGATGGCAAGAAGCGCGAGGTCAACGTCGAGATCATGGACGACGGCTACGATCCGGCGAAGACTGCTACCAACGTCCGCACCCTTGTTGAGCAGGATGGCGTGTTCGCCCTCGCCGGCGTGCTCGGCACCGGAGCAGCGATCAGCGTCGCTCCCTATATCGAAGAGCAGGGCGTGCCCAATCTGTTCACCGGCACGGGCACGGATGCCATGCTCGAACTTCACGCCGACGACCCGTCATGGACGACCGGTTTCATGCCGCAGTACGGCTTCGAGGTGAAGGCACTCGCGGAGTACCTCGTCGAGAATCACCCTGGCGCCAAGGCTGCGATCCTCTACCAGAATGACGATTTCGGCGAGAGCATCCGGGCCGGCTTCGAAGCCGCCTTCGAGGGCACAGATCTGGAGATCGTCGCCGCTGAGCCCTATGAACTGACTTCGGCGACCATCGACAGTCAGGTGACGAACCTGGCCGCATCCGGTGCCGACGTGTTCCTGAACTGGGCCGTGGGCGCCTTCGCAACGCAGTCACTGAAGAAGAAGCTCGAGCTCGGTTGGGATGCCACCACGGTCATCAACGCCCCGGCCGCCGATGCGACGTTCTTCCTGAAGCCGGCCGGTCCAGGGGCAGCTGACGGCGTCGTCTCTATCGCCTACACGAAGGACATCACCGACCCTTCGCTGGCTGGCGATGCCGGCTTCGATGCCTGGACCGAGTTCGCCGGTGCGCATTCTGATGACATCAATGCTCTCAGTGCCCCGGCCGCCGCCGGCTATCAGACGGCGCAGCTACTTGAAGCAGCGCTAGCACAGATGGAAGGCTGCACCCGCGAATCGCTGCTGGAAGCGGCATCCTCGTTCGAAGAACTCGAGCTCGACCTGTCGCCGGTGGCCATCACCACCACGCCGGACTATCCGTTCGCGTTCCGAGAGCTGGGCGTGCAGGTATTCAACGGGGAGACCTGGGACCTGGCTCCCGACACCTACACGGTCGACTGACGAACCTGGGTGGGCTTCCGGATACCGGAAGCCCACCCATCTCACCGGGGAGATGACATGAACGCATTACTCGACGTGCGCGACGTGCACCTATCGTTCGGCGGCCTGCAGGCACTGGACGGGCCGAGCTTCGAGGTCGCCGACGGCGAAGTGGTGGGTCTCATCGGCCCCAACGGCGCGGGCAAAACCAGCCTGTTCAACTGCATCGGCGGCCTCTACCGCCCGCAGAGCGGCAGCATCAGTGTCGCCGGCACCGAGGTGACGAGGATGCGTCGCCACCGCATCACCGGTCTCGGTGTGAGCCGCACCTTCCAGAATCTTGGCCTGCTGCCATCGCAGACTGTCCGCGAGAATGTGCTCGCCGGCGGCTACCACACCACGCGCGGGGGCTACTGGGCGACCGCTCTCGCCCTGCCACGGACCGCTGCGACCGAGCGCGCGCTACGCGCCGACGCCGATGCACTGCTCGAAGAGCTGGGGCTCTCAGCAGTCGCGGACCAGGTCGTGGCGGTACTTCCCTTCGGCACGCTCAAGAGAGTCGAGCTGGCCCGCGCCATGCTGACCACACCGCGTCTGCTGCTGATCGACGAGCCGGCGAATGGTCTGATCCACAGCGAGGTGCATGAGCTCGGTGCGACTCTGCGCCGACTGGCGACCGAACGAGGAACGGCGATCCTCCTGGTCGAGCATCACATGGGCCTGGTGACCAGCGTGTGCGACCGCGTCGTGGTGCTGAATTTCGGACGTCTCATCGCCGAGGGCGACCCTCTCGTGGTCTCTCGTGACCCTGAGGTCATCACCGCATATCTGGGAAGCGCCGCATGAGCCTGCTGAGCCTCGACATCGCTGCCGCTGGCTACGGACCGGTGACGATCCTGCGCGATATCCAGTTCGAGATTCCTGAGGGCGGACGCCTTGTCATCCTCGGTGCGAACGGTGCGGGCAAGACGACGACGCTGCGCACGATCTCAGGGATGTGTCGGATGGCCGGATCCGTCCGCTTCGACGGTCGCGAGCTCGCGGGGCTTGCGCCGCACCGCGTCGCAGCATCGGGCATCGCCCACGTGCCGCAGGGCCGCGGTACCTTCGGCGATCTCACTGTGCGCGAGAACCTGCTCGCCGGTGGCACCACGCGCTCCCGGCGCGACGCGATGGCGGATGCCGACCGCTGGCTGGAGCGCTTTCCCCGGTTAGCGGAACGCAGCTCCCGCCCAGCATCCGGTCTGAGCGGCGGGGAGCAGCAGTTGCTCGCGATCGCCCGCGCCTTCATGTCGAACCCTCGCCTGGTGCTTCTCGATGAGCCCTCTCTGGGCTTGGCACCAAAGATCACGACCGAGCTGTTCTCGACACTCGATGGCCTCTCCCGCGAGCGCGGCACCGCCCTGCTGGTCGTCGAGCAGAACGCCCAGCTCGCGCTCGGCATCGCCGAGGAGGCACTCGTCATCGAGAGCGGCGAGATCACACTGCGTGGCACGGCGTCCGATCTGCGCGACAACGACGACGTCCGCCGCGCGTACCTGGGAGTGTGAGATGTTCCTTCAGCAACTCGTCGACGGCATCGCCACTGGCGCGATCTACGGCACCCTCGCCCTCGCGATCGTGCTCGTCTACCGCGCCTCGCACACGCTCAACTTCGCCCAGGGCGAGCTCGCGCTGCTCGGCGCCTATGTGTCATGGCAGCTGACCGCGTGGGGTGTGCCCATCTGGGTCGCTCTCGTCATCTCGATGCTCGCGCTGGCGATGCTCTCCGCCGGCATCGAGCGGGTGTTGTTCCGTCCCCTCGTGCGCCGGAATCAGCATCTCGCGCTGATCATCGTCAGCCTGGGCCTCATGATCGCGCTGAATGCGCTGATCGGATGGGCGTGGACGTATCAGACCAAAGAGGTGCCCGCCCTGTTCGGCTCGGGCTCGTTCACGCTGGGGCCGATCTCGCTGTCACGACAGGATGTCGGCATCGCCGTTTGCGTGAGCGTTGCCGCCGTGGCGTTGGCCCTGTTGCTGGGTCGAACCCGGATCGGCCTGAGGATGCGGGCAGCTGTCTCGGCGCCGGAGTCTGCCGAGCTCAGCGGCATCTCAACCGGCAGGACCATGTCGACTGGCTGGGCGATCGCGGGGGCTGTCGGCGCTCTTGCCGGAACCCTCATCGCCCCTGAGCTCTTCCTGCATCCAGGCATGATGGCGCCGGTGCTCATCTACGCATTCGCTGCCGCCACTCTGGGCGGGCTGGACTCGCCACTGGGCGCGCTCGTCGGCGGCGTCACGGTCGGCGTAGTCGAGAATCTGGCGGGGACTTACATCCCGGTGATCGGTGGCGAGCTCAAGCAGGTGGTGGCGCTGCTCATCATCGTGGTTGTGCTGTTGGTCAGACCGCAGGGACTTTTCGGACGACGAGAGCTGGTGCGCGCATGACCGCGGTGACCTCCCCCATCCGGAATCTGCTGGCCGCGCGCACGCAGCGCACCTCGGTGAGTGAATGGCTGCGCCGGCCTCGTCCTGCGCTGCAGCTGCCACGCTGGCTTCTGCTCGTGCTGCTCATCGTGCTTGCGGTCGCCCTTGTGCTCATTCCACTGGTCAATCCGAGCTACATCAACCTCACGGTCACCCTCGTGATGATATGGACGATCGTCGGACTCGGACTGAATCTGCTGGTCGGCTTCGGCGGCCAGATTTCGCTCGGCCACTCCGCCTTCTTCGCGATCGGCGCCTATACGGTCGCCGTCGGCGGAGAGGCGGGGTGGCCGCATCCGTTCACGCTCATCGCCGCCGGCATCCTGCCCTTCATTCTGGGGTATCTGATCGGCCTGCCCGCGCTGCGGTTGAAGGGTCTACAGCTGGGCCTGGTGACCCTCGCGATGGCCATGGCAACACCGGCCGCGATCCGGGCGTTCGAGCCGATCACGCACGGCAGCCGCGGCATCGCGATCGACGGAGATCCGCCCGCGTGGGTGCCGCTCGCCCACGATCAGTGGGTGTACTACCTGGCGCTGCTGGTGGTGTCGATCGCCTACGTCGTGACTCGACGGCTGGCCCGCGGACGGCTGGGGCGCTCGTTCATCGCCGTGCGCGACGCGGAACTGGTCGCCGAGACGCTGGGTGTGGATGTCTGGCAGACGAAGACCCGGCTGTTCGCGGCATCCGCTGCGTATGCCGGCGTCGCCGGAGGTCTGTACGCGATGATGCTGGAGTTCGTCGGCCCCGAGAACTTTGGGCTGATGATGTCGATCTCGTTCGTCACGCTGATCGTCGTCGGCGGCCTCGCCACCGTGCCTGGCGCGGTGCTCGGAGCCCTGTTCATCCAGTACGTCCCGACGTTCACCTCCAGCATCAGCCCGTCGGCGACCGGCGCGACCTACGGCATCGTGCTGATCCTGTTCGCGTTCTTCGTACCGTTCGGCCTGGTCGGCTTGCTCCGCGGTGCGCTCGCGCCGATCGTGGCGCGGATCCCTGGGCGGCGATAGCCTCCGGGGCGTTCGACAAGCGCAAATGGCTGCATCCGGTGGCCAGATTGAGTCATTTGCGCTTGTCGAACGGAGCACCAGCCTGTGGATACCCTTGGCGGCGGAGCCGGCGGCTGTGGCACGGTGTGCGGATGGGACGACGACAGGAGCTTCCGCCCGAGTTCGGGCCGACATTCGACGTGTAACCGCGCGGTTACACGGTGTGACACGCTCGCCACTGAGGCCGAGCTCAAGCTGCACGTGTGCGCGATAGGCGTCAACCTGGGCGATGCTCGGCACACTGCCGGTGATCGATCTGGTCGCCCTGGGCGACTACTTCTGCCGGCAATGGAGGGCGGGCTACGGGCGACCGAACGCCGGTCGTGCGCCGCTGGCTACGCGTGATGAGCTCAACATCGACGTGTTCGACGAGTCTGGACTGTTCCTGGGGTGCGTCGATATGGTCTATCCCGGCGAGAAGGTGGCGATCGAGTACCTCGGAATGTTGCACGGCGAGAGCTGGGCGCAAGACGTCGAGCGCTTAGCTGCGCTGCGCGCCGCGGGCTGGACAGTCATCGAGGCGACAGGCCCGCTCCTGAAGCGCCCCGCCGAGCTTGTCCGTCGGGTCTCGGCCGCGCTCGGCCGATGACGCGGCGTTCGACAAGCGCAAATGGCTCGATCTGCATGCCAGATGCCGCCATTTGCACCTGTCGAACGGATAGAGCCCGACGCCCTCGTAGCAAACGCGAAACACAGTCGACGTACACTCGGATTCGCCACAAGCAGCTTTCTTCCCGAGGGGCCCACCCATGTCCAGCGAACCCATCACCGTCTCGATCCGCCGAGAGGTCGATCCCGCACGCATCTCCGAGGCGACGACCTGGGTACAGACCGGGGTGAATCTCGCCCATAAGTACCCCGGATTCCTGGGGTCAGGGTGGGTGCGTGCTGGCGATGATTCCCAGGTCTGGCACATGCTCTACCGCTTCGCGAGCACCGAGACGCTCGAAGCGTGGGAGCACTCGTCCGAGCGGACCTGGTGGCTGTCGATGGGCCAGGGCTTCGTCCGCAGCGAGCGCTCGAGACGTCGCACCGGAATCGAGGGCTGGTTCGACGAACCGGCGACCGGGGCCATCAACCTACCCGCTACAGCCGAATTCGACACTCCTCCGCCTGCGCCGGCGCGATGGAAGCAGGCCGTAGCGATCTGGTTGGGGTTCTTTCCGACGAATCTGCTCTTCACCTACCTGATGTCGCCGATCCCGGTCTGGGGCGAACTCCCCCTCTGGCTGCGCGTGCTCGCGACGACGCTCGTGCTGACGCCGATCATGACGTACTGGGTGCTCCCCTGGGTCACTCGCACCCTACGACGCTGGCTCGCCCGCTAGGCGCGGCGACGCTCGGACTCCGGTCAACCGGGACTCAGAGCGCGGTAAACCGCCAGGATGCCGCGGCCTCGGCACCGGGTTCGAGAACGATCAGATCGACACCCGAGTTGAAGGCATCCGGCGGGCATGTCATCGGCTCGACCGCAAGGCCGATCCGATGGGTGGCCGGGTCGGGAGTGTCTGCGGTGTGCACCTGCACCCACGGGCAGCTCTCATCCCAGCTCAGCGCCACACCGTGACCATCCGCGGCCACGACGCGTACCTCGGCGAACCCATCCGCCCGTGAAAGCTCGGTGAACGCGTGGTCGATGAAGACGTCGCCGATCGCGCGCGCCTCTCGGAAGTCCCATTCCGGATGCTGCTCGACAGGCTCCACCGCGACCGGGCTCAGCCGATCGGGGGTGACCGTGAGTACCTCAGATGCCGGAAGCGTGAGCGTCCAGTCATCCACACGGCCATCGCCTCCGACGAGATACGGATGCGGTCCGGTACCCCAGGGCGCAGCGTCCGCCCCGAGGTTGCGCGCCGTCACGGTCTGGGTGAGGCCGTCGGCTGCGAGGCGGAACTCGACCTCAACCTCGACGCGGAACGGGTACCCGAACTGCGGTTCGATGACGGCGACCAACACAACCCGGTCGCTCTCGACGAGACGGTCGGCGAACTCCGTCCAGGCCAAGAGGCCATGCAGCGCGTGACCGCGGGCTGGCTCGGTGAGCGGCAGCTGATACTCGGCATCCGCGAAGGCATACTGACCGTCGACGATGCGGTTCGGCCACGGAGCGAGCGTCGCACCACGGTAGGCGGGGCGGACCTCATCCGCGCCGAATGGCACGATGAGGTCGCGATTGTCGTACTGGAGCACGCGCAGCGACGCACCGACACTGGCGATGGCCGCCTCGTATCCGTGTGCCGAGATGCGCAATTGACGACCGGATGCGGGGGAAGAAGCGTTCATGTATTCGACGATAGCCGTCGGGATCACAGCCCCTGCGCGAGACGGTAGTAGGCCTGGTTCCAGCGCACCTGCTTCTGGAACTCCGGCAGCGTGGTCTCGTTGTCGATGACGAGCAGCTCAACCTCAGCCATCTCGGCAAAGTCGCGGAACGCTTCCAGCCCCACGGCGGTCGACATGACGCTGTGGTGCGCGGCGCCGGCGGTCAGCCAGGCTGCCGCACTGGTGTTGAAGTCCGGCTGCGGCTTCCAGACGGCGCGGCCGACCGGCAGATTGGGCAGCGAGGCACGCGGCGCGACGTTCTCGACCACGTTGGCCGTGAGACGGAAGCGGTCGCGCATATCACTCATCGCGACGACAATCGCCGGGCCCGCGTCAGCGGTGAAGACCAGGCGCACCGGGTCATCCTTGCCACCGATGCCGAGCGGGTGGATCTCCAGCGTGGGCTTCGCGCTCGTCAACGATGGGGAGACCTCGAGCATGTGGGCGCCGAGGATGAGCTCGTCGCCGGGTGTCATGTCGTAGGTGTAGTCCTCCATGAGGCTCGCGCCTCCCGGAAGGCCCGCACCCATCACGTTCGCGATGCGCACGAGGATGGCCGTCTTCCAGTCGCCTTCGGCGCCGAAGCCATAGCCCTCGGCCATCAGTCGCTGCACGGCGAGACCCGGCAGCTGCTTCAACGATCCGAGGTCTTCGAACGAGGTGGTGAAGGCGCCGAAGCCGCCCTCTTCGAGGAATGACCGCAGCCCGATCTCGATCGCCGCGCCATCGCGGAGCGACTGGTGACGCTCGGCGCCCTTTCGCAGCTCAGGAACAACCTCGTAGAGCTCTTCGTACTCGGCGACGAGCGCATCGATTTGGGCGTCGGTCGCTGCATCGACAGCATCCGCCAACTCGTTCACACCCCAGGTGTTCACCTGCACGCCGAAGCGCAGCTCGGCCTCGGTCTTGTCGCCCTCGGTAACGGCGACAAAGCGCATGTTGTCGCCGAAACGGGCGAGCTTCAGCGAACGGGATGCCGCGAACCCTGCCGCTGCGCGCTGCCAGGTGCCGAGTTCTTGCTGCACGCGCGGGTCGCTGGCGTGGCCGACGATGGTCTTGCGCGGCACGCCGAGGCGGGTCTGGATGTAACCGAACTCGCGGTCGCCGTGGGCGGCCTGGTTGAGGTTCATGAAGTCGAAGTCGATGTCTGCCCAGGGCAACTCGACATTCGCCTGCGTGTGCAAATGTGCAAGCGGCTTCTTCAGTGCATCCAGGCCCGCGATCCACATCTTCGCGGGGCTGAAGGTGTGCATCCAGGCGACGAGTCCGATGACGCGGTCGTCAGAGTTGGCTTCGAGCGCGGTGCGGCGAATCGCGTCGCTGTCGGTGAGGACGGGCTTCCACACGATCTTCACCGGGACGTCACCCGCAGTGTCGAGCAGACGAGCGATCTCCTGCGACTGCGAAGCAACCTGCGCGAGCGTCTCCGGTCCGTACAGGTGCTGGCTGCCGGTGAGGAACCAGACCTCGAAGCCGTCGAGTGTGGTGTTGAGCGTTGACATGGTGTTCCTTTCACTCAGCTCGCGAGACTTCGCGTGTGTCACGTTTTCGGCCCGAAAAGGTGACATTCGTGAAGTCTCGCGGCTGGGACGGGTTAGAGCGAGGTGACGGCGGCGGACTCGATGGCGAGGCCGGCGCGGTAGCGGGTGAGGTAGGTGGCGAAACCCTGAACATCCGCGGGCGTCGGATCGACGGTCGAGATGGATGCTGCGGCGAACACCTGCTCGTCGAGGTAGGTGCCGAGATCCGAAGATTCGGCGTGCGCGAGGTACGAGGCCAGCACCGCAATCCCCCAGGCGCCACCCTCAGCAGCGAGCTCTCCGACAGCGACCGGGGCTCCGAGCGCACCGGCGAGGAAGCGCTGGGCGACACCTGCCGTACGGAACATCCCGCCGTGCGCGAACATCCGGTCGAGCCCCACACCCTCCGCCTCCAGCACCTTCATGCCGAGCGCGAGCGTGCCGAACACACCGTAGAGCTGCGCGCGCATGAAGTTCGCCAGGGTGAAGGCGCTGTCCGGTGTGCGCACGAACAGCGGACGCCCCTCGGTCAGTCCGGCGATCGGCTCACCCGCGAGGTGGTTGTAGGCGAGAAGCCCGCCGGCATCCGCTTCGCCTTCCAGCGCTTCGCGGAACAGCGCGTCGAAGGCAGCGTCGCTGTCGATCGGCTGGCCGGCGGCCGCCGAGAACTGCGTGAACAGGCCCACCCAGGCGGCCAGTTCGCTGGCTCCGTTGTTGCAGTGCACCATCGCGACGCCGTCTCCGGCTGGCGTGGTGACGAGATCGAGTTCGTGGTGCACCTCGCCCAGCGGATGCTCCAGAACCACCATCGCGAAGATGCTCGTGCCCGCGGAGACATTGCCGGTGCGCGGAGCGACCGAGTTCGTCGCAACCATGCCGGTGCCGGCGTCACCCTCAGGCGGGCAGAGCGGGATGCCTGCGGGCAGCGCGCCGCTCGGATCCAGCAGCTTCGCGCCTTCGGTGGTCAGCAATCCAGCGGATGCACCGGCGGGGAGCACCCGAGGCAGCAGCGACGCCGCAGGTGCAGGGAGGCGGTCTGCGGCGAGCACGTCGTAGGCATCCAGCATCCGCGCGTCGTAATCGCAGGTGGCGGAGTCGATCGGGAACATCCCGGATGCGTCTCCCACACCGAGCACTCTCTCGCCGGTGAGGCGCCAGTGCACGTAGCCCGCAAGCGTCGTCACGAAGTCGAGGTTCGGCACGTGCGGTTCGGCGTCGACGACGGCCTGGTGCAGGTGCGCGATCGACCAGCGCAACGGAATGTTGACGCCGAGCAGTTCGGTGAGCTCCGCAGCGGCGACAGTGGTGTTGGTGTTGCGCCAGGTACGGAACGGCACGAGCAGTTCGCCAGACTCGTCGAAGCCGAGATAGCCGTGCATCATCGCCGAGATCCCGATGGCGCCGAAGGTTTCCGGGCGGACGCCATGCCGCTTCTCGGCATCGTCGACGAGATCCGCATATGCGCTCTGCAGCCCCTGCCAGACCTCGTCGATCCCATAGGTCCAGAGGCCGTCTTCGAGGCTGTTCTCCCAGGAGAAGGATCCGGTGGCGAGAACCTCGGTGGCATCCGGCCCGATCAGGCAGGCCTTGATACGAGTGGAACCAAGCTCGATGCCGAGACTCGTACGGCCGGCGGCGATATCAGCTGCGGCGCTCACGCCCTGTCCAAGAGTCATCGGCGGGCATCCGAGTTCTGGCCGTACACATTCTGGTACCGGTTGAAGAGGCTGTCGATCGCTTCTTGCGGAATCGGGATCACGGGCCCGGCTTCGCGGGCGTAGTGCACGGTGCGGGCGACGTCTTCGACCATGACCGCTGCCTTCACGGCATCCGCGGCGTTCACACCGATTGTGAACGGCCCGTGATTCTGCATGAGTACGGCGCGCGAGCGGTGACCGGTCAGGGTCTCGACGACGCCGCGGCCGATGGAGTCATCACCGATGATCGCGAACGGTCCGACCGGGATCGGGCCGCCGAACTCGTCGGCCATCGCGGTGATGACGCACGGGATCTCCTCCCCGCGCGCGGCCCAGGCGACCGCGAACGTGGAGTGCGTGTGCACGACGCCGCCGACGCCGGGCATGTTCCGGTACACGTAAGCGTGGGCGGCGGTGTCGCTTGAAGGCGAGCGGTCGCTGCCCGCGGAACCCGGGATGACGTTGCCGTCGAGGTCGCACAGGATCATGTTCTCGGCGGTGAGGTCGTCGTAGGAGACGCCGGACGGCTTGATTACGAACAGGTCGGCGCCGCCGTCTTCTGAAAGGCGCACTCGGCCAGAGACATTGCCGCCGGTCCAGACGACCAGGCCGTTGCGGACCAGTTCGCCGTGCAGTCGCGCGACGTCGGCACGGACTGTCTGGATGGATGCTTCCACCTCGGCGGTGTAGGCGGGTGCTTCGTGGCTCACGGATACCTCATCGGATGCTCGTAGGGCTGTGACCGGTCACAGTTCCGGTCTCAGAAGTTTAGGTGTGCAGGACTCGGGGCGTCAAGATGACGCATTGGGAGCGGCAGGAGCGGCGACCGAGCGGCGCTCGATGAGCACGGGTTCGACAGGTGGGAGATCGGATGCCGCGGTATCCACAACGCCATCGCCATCCGCAACGCCATCACCATCCGCACCGCCGGTGAGCGCAGCGACCGCGCGGCGCGCGAGCTCTTCGAAGTCCTGGCGGACGGTGGTGAGCTGCGGCCAGTAGAAGGCGGCATCCGGGACGTCATCGAAGCCGACGATGCTGACGTCACCGGGCACGGCAACGCCCGCCTCGTGCAGACCGCCGATCAGCCCCAACGCCATCTGGTCATTTGCTGCGAAGACCGCGGTGACGCCGGCGTCGATCACCGCAGGCGCCGCCTCATACCCGGAGCGCGCGGTCCAGTCCCCCTCGAGCACGAGGCCGGGCTCGAGCCCTCTGGCCGCGATCTCAGCGGCGAAGCCATCCGCACGCAGTTCCGCTTCCAGCCAGTGCGCGGGACCGGCGAGGTGTGCGATGCGGGTGTGTCCGACATTCGCGAGCGCGGCGACAGCGAGGCGGGCTCCGGCGACCTGATCGACAGAGAGCCCCCGGGAACCGCGGCCCGCCGACTGCAGAGTCAACACGGGCACGCCCACGTGCAACGCCTCGAGGGCCTGCAGGGTGCGCGCGTGCGGCGTCACGACCACAATGCCTTCTACTCCCTGGGCGACGAGGTGCTCGACGGCTGCAGCGACGGCGTCCGGGTCGCCAGACTCCGCGAATGCCGCGCTCACCCAGTACCCGACGTCACGCGCGGATGCTTCGATCGCCGCGATGCTGCGCGAAGGGCCATACAGCAGCGTGTCGGACGCGAGAATGCCAATCGTGCGCGAACGGCGGGTGCCGAGGGCGCGGGCAGCGTTGTTCATGCGGTAGCCCAGCTCGTCCATCGCCTGCCGCACGCGGGCTGTGGTCTCGGCCGCAACGTCGGGATGGTCGTTCAGCACACGCGAGACGGTTTGCCGGGACACTCCGGCGAGCGCGGCGACGTCCCTGACACCGACGGTGCGGGCTGCGCCCGCTCTCAACTCGCTCACGCCGACCACTGTACGGCGATCCGGCACCCAGATCTGACGTGCGACAAGCGCAAATGGCTCAATCCGGCGCGCAGATACCGCAATTTATGCCTGTTGAACGGGGGACGGGTCACCTCAACTCCGACGAGGCCAGCGCATCGCGCCAACCGTGCAACAGCCATCTGCGCTACTTGAACGGGTCCGACTCCGCTGGCCATTCGGTGGTAGGCCAGCCATCCTGCCAGCGCAGCGGGAGCAAGCCCAGCGTGAACTGACCGTCGGCGTTGCCGTCGTACCAATGGAATGCGAGCATGTCGCCGGAGATGGACTGGCCGCCGGGCCCGATCCGTGTGCCGTCTGTCGTCAGGATGACCGTTCCGCCGTCGTCGAGCAGTTCGCCACCGTCGGCATCCAGATAGGGGCCGGTCACGGCATCCGATCGACCGACGATGATCTCGTAGGTGCTGTCGACCCCCCGACAGCAGAAGCCGCGTGAGGCGAACAAATAGAACTGTCCGTCATGGGGCAGGATGAACGGCGCCTCGATCGCGTTCTCCACGAGGCCGCGGTCAGCGATCAGCAGCGGTTCTTCATCGTCCGCGCGCAGGCCACTCGGCCATTCCAGCTGCACCATGTGCAGACCGCTGGAGAACGATCCGAACGACATCCAGGGGGTGCCGTCCGCATCCTCGACGATGCCGGCGTCGATCGCATTGAAGTCGGTGCCCTCGCTAGCGATGACCTCGCCGCGATCGACCCACTCATAGTCGGGGTCTTCGAGCTCGAGCGTCGTGTTGGTGGCGAGCGCGATCACCGAACGGTTGCTTCCGAACGTGGATGCGGCGTAGTAGAGGTACCAGGTGCCGTCGTGTTCGTAGAGCTCGGGCGCCCAGAGGTTGTCGACTCCCGGCACGCGTTCCTCAAGCCAGGCCGGCTTCTCACTCCACACCTCGCCGACGTACTCCCAGATCTCGTCATCTGATGAGCGACGGATCTGGATGTTGCCGTCGCCGATCTGACCGTTGCCGGTGGAGTAGATGTAGGAGGCGTCGCCGGCCTGCACGTAGGCCGGGTCGTGGACGTAGATGTCGCCGGAGAGTTCGAGCGGAGCCGCCGACGCCGCGCACCCCGTCAGCGCCGCCACCGCGGTGATGACCACGGCGGCGGCGCCGACAAGACGCACGAGGTGATGTCGCATCCCAGGATCAGCCGAGCGCGATCGCCGACCACGACACAGGAGGCAGCGTCACGGTGAGAACACCATTCGCAAGTACCGCGCCCTCGAGCGACTTGAGCCCTACACGGTCCTGGTCGACGAGCGTGTTCTTCGCGTATACATCGTCGTCCCAGAGCGTGACGGCCTCCTCGATCGAAGAGATCCCCAGTGCGGCCACATCGACCGTGACCTCGATGGACTCCGTCAGGCTGCGGTTGACCAGGAACACTGCCGAGCCGTCGTCGGAGCGGGTGACGACCGAGTCGATGAGCGGAGCTGCGCCATACACGGCCGTCTCGTACGTGCCAGCGTCGATACGCGGTTTCAGCACCTCACCCTTCGCCAGACGCGAGGTGACGGAGAACGGGAAGAACGTCGTCTGACGCCAGGCATCCCCACCTGGCTCGGTCATGATCGGGGCGATCACGTTGACGAGCTGCGCCAAGGATGCCGAGACCACACGGTCGTGGTTCTGCAGGAGCGTGATGAGCAGGTTGCCGAGGACCACGGCATCCGCCACCGAGTACACATCCTCCAGCTGACGCGGGGCGTAGCGCCATTCGTCGTTGACCTCGTCAGAGTCGCGGTGCTCATCGAGGTACCAGATGTTCCATTCGTCAAAGGAGAGCTTGATCTTCTTCTTCGACTTCAGCTTGTTGCCGACGTGATCGGCGGTGGCCACGACGGTCTCGATGAAGTACTGCATGTCGATCGACGAGGCGAGGTAGGACGCGAGGTCGCCGCCGCGCTCCTGGTAGTAGGCATGGCAGGAGATGTAGTCGACGTGCTCGTATGAGTGCTCGAGAACGGTGCGCTCCCAATCGCCGAAGGTCGGCATACCCGAACCGGAAGAGCCGCACACGACGAGCTCCAGGTTCTTGTCTGCCGCCTTCATCGCCTGCGCCGTGCGGGCCGCGATCTTGCCGTAGTCGTCAGCCGTCATGTAGCCGGTCTGCCAGGGACCGTCCATCTCATTGCCGAGGCACCACATGCGGATGTCGTGCGGCTCCGGCGTACCGTTGGCGATGCGCTGGTCGCTCAGCGCCGTGCCGGATGGATGGTTGGAGTACTCGAGCAGGTCGAGAGCAGCTTCGATGCCCCTGGTCCCCAGGTTGACGGCCATCATCAACTCGGAGCCGGTCAGCTTCAGCCAGCGCGAGAACTCGTCGACGCCGACCTGGTTGGTCTCCAGCGCGTGCCATGCGAGGTCGCGGCGTACGGGACGCTGCTCACGGGGCCCGACACTGTCTTCCCAGCGGAAGCCGGAGACGAAGTTACCGCCGGGGTAGCGGATAGTGCTCGAGCCGAGCTCGCGAACCAGGTCGACGACGTCGAGACGAAAGCCGTCTTCGTTCGCAGTGGGGTGGCCGGGTTCGTAGATGCCGTCGTAGACGCAGCGCCCCAGGTGCTCGACGAACGATCCGAAAATCCGCCGGTTGAGTGGGGCGACGATCGCAGTGCGATCGACCTGGATTCGTGCGGTGGTCACGGTGTTCTCCTTCGGAGACGGGCCGCGCGAAGAGCGCGGCGGACGATCACGCCGAGGCGTGAATGAGGGGAATGGTCAGTGGGCGACTGGTTCGAGAAGCGGATGCACCGGATCAGCGCGCATCAGGCGGCGGTCGAGCATGCGGAGGATGAGGACGAGTGGAAGGAGATGCCGACGAGAGACAGGAGCACCGGGAAGGTCGCGGTCACCGCGGCCGCGGCGGTCGCGGTCACGAGGACGGCGACATGGGACGGATGAGCTCCGGAGCCAAGCCCTACATCAGGCCGAACACACAGAAACTCGCGACGTTTCTCGGAGCGTAAAGTTCCGACAATCGGGGTTTCGATGCGAAGCACCGAAACCCCGATCGCTTGCTACTCGTGTACTTCGATCTGATCGAGTTCGGCAAACCCTGTGTCGTGCGCGAAAATGATGGTGTTTGCTCCTGCGTTCAGAGAGACTGTCACGGTCTCGAACAAGAACGAGTTCCAATCGACCGTCGGCTCGTACGACGCGATGATGGGGGCCCCACCATTGACCGTGATCGCATGGCTGGCAGGTGCGCCAAGGCCGCTGGAGTAGCGAACTCGAAGTTCGTACGTGCCTGCTGTCGGAACGGTGACGCTCGAGAACGTCACCGTGCTCGCAGCATCATTAATGTATCCGACATCGGACCCCGCAGCTGAAGCGGAGCGCGACACCAGAGCTGCTCCGCCCGCCAACGCCGCGTCTGCCGCCGCGTAGCGGGTTGAATTCAACGGCATGGTCGCGGAGACGACGTCATGCATCCCCACGCTGTTGTTCACAGTGGTGACCTGTATCAACTTCGTGTTGTCAAGCGAAGCCGCCATGCTCTGACTGAAGCCGGCCATCGTGAGAATGTCACCGGTGATCTGAACTGGCTGTGGGACCGGGGTCCAGTCTCCGTTTCCTAGGCTCGTGTTCGTCAGCAACATCGACTTCGTCGAACCTGTCGACGTGACGTATCGCTGTCCATTGACCACCAGCGTGCCGTCCGCGCCGCCAGCATCAACCCATATCACCTGCGGCGAGCCGAACAGGAAGCTGCCGTCCGATGTGGCGAGCAGATCACCGATGTCCTCTGGGTCGCCCCAGTCTTGACCATCGTCGGAGAAGCGTCCGTATACCGGTACCTCCGGGATTCCGACGATCTCGTACGCCCCAAAGTATCGACCGTCGGGCAACTTCGTGACCGTCATCATTCCGGGGCGCGTCGAGAGATCCGGGACTGCGATGTCATTGACGACCGGCCCCCACGTGAGTCCGGCATCGTACGAGGTGCGGTGGACGAGCGCTTGAAGGATGTCATCTGCCTTCTGCCGTTCATCGGAGTAGGAAACGACGATGTCGCCGTTCGCGTCGAGATAGATCTCCGGCTCCCAGACCGTCGTCGTCGTGGACGTCGGGCTCGGGTCGTATATCGCCGGCCCACCGACGTCTATGGTCGACAGATAGGTCCAGCTCGCCCCATGGTCCGAGCTCTTGTACAGGACCAACGTCGTCGAACTCTGATCCAACGGCTGCACAGAGCCAGCCAGGAGAATTGTTCCAGCGGGCATCGTCCCGACGGCCTGCGGCAACTCAAAGAGGTCCGGCTGTCCTCGAAGCCCCCGGTTGTACGCCGTGTCCTGCACATCCGTCAGGTGCGTCCAGGAAGTGCCATCGTCAGTGCTCTTGTAAATCGGAAAGGACATCGGGTTGGTGTAGATGTCGTGCTCGAAGGTGGCGAGCACTGTACCGTTGGCGGCCCCGCTGTGCCGCAGAACGATGCCGTGCGTGTATACCGGGGCGGACGAGCTCGTCGCCGGTTCCGAATGGATGAGCGATGGCGGCGCGTCGGTCGCCATCGCTGGTACAGCCACCAGTGTTGACGCCAGTATCAGAACTGACGCTGCCGAAACGGCAGATCGGGCGGCGAAACTTCTTTGCTTCATCATGTTCCCTCTCTATTTTTCTCTCTCGTGCGCGATCGCGCACGTCCTCTCGCTTGCGACGATTCCTCAGGCGATCTGCCCAAGTGCGTGCGCACGGAATCGATCGGCGAGTTCAGTTCGCTGCCGTCGGAGCGTGCCATCTGGTTCCCTGACGAGCTGCCACAACCCCATCGCCAACTGATAGTCGTCCAATTCGCCGCCATCGTGCCGGTAGTTCCACTCGTACATGTCGATCAGCGACCACCACGTGTATCCGACGACATCGCGCCCACGCTTGCGCATAGCGCGAACGGTCGCGACCGAGGCATCCAGCCAGTCAATGCGCTCCTGCTCCGTGCCCGTGAAGGCTGTCTCGGTGAGGAAGACCGGTCGCTCGTATCGCTCGGCGAAGACGTCGAGCACATCCTCCAGCCCCTCCGTCCACGCATTGCGGCGGGGTCGAAAGTCTCCGGGGCCCCCATGGTGCGGGTCGGCGATCGACACGATCTCGGTCTGTCCCGCGGGGTAGTAATTGACTCCCATCACGTCCGGCTGAACGGCATGTTCTGCCGCCCAGGCGATCGCTGCATCGTCCATTCCGTTTCGATTGAGGAACCCGAGCAAGGGATGGTCAGGCCCGACCTTCCCTGTCACGAGATCTTGGATGATGAACGCGCGCTCGCGCAGGAAGGCTGCTTCCTGCTCCGCTTCCGGCGCATCTGCTTCGAAGGGAAACGACGCTTCCACATGGACGAACGTCGCCTCATCACCGACGGCGTCGACGATCTCGCGTTGCGCCAAAGATATCCCCCGACTCAGCGCCGATATCAGCGATACAAGGCCGGTGTCGCCCTCGGCGTAGGGCGGCCAGTAGCCGTACTGGCCGCAGTAGATCGCATTAAGCATCGGCTCGTTCACCGGCGTGAAGCAGGCGAAGCGGCCACGATAGCGCTCAGCGACCAGTGCCGAATACTCTGCGACCCGCTGGGGATAGTCCTTGTGGAGGAACTCCCCCTCGAGCCATTTAGGAGTCCCATAATGCATGAGGTCGATGATCGGTGTCACCTGAACTTCCTCGAGGCGATCAGCGATCTGGTCGATCCACGACCAGTCCCACACACCTCGCTGTGGATTCACGCGATGCCACGGGATGCCCCACCTCGTCAACGATGCGCCGGATTCAGCCATCAGACCCAGATCTGCATGCCATTGGTCATAGTGCTGAGTCAGCTCATACTCATCGAGCTCACGCTCGCCGTCCCTCGTCTGTGTGATGAAGGTGTCCTCAAGGCCCACGGCGAACAAGAGCTCGCCGCTGCGCCACCAGTCTCGGGTCATTCAGTCATTCCTTTCATTTCATGCCACTCGTTGCGATGCCTTCGATGAACCGTCGCTGCACGAAGAGGAACGCGACGACCATCGGCAGAAGCGCTAGTACGCTTCCTGCCATCAGCAATCCGTAATCCGTGACGTGTTCCCCACGGAAGAGCGCCAGCCCCGCCGGCAACGTCTGCATGTCGGGGGTCGTGGTCACCATGAGCGGCCAGAGCAGATCGTTCCAGTTGGCGATGAGGTTGAACATTGCGATGGTGAGCACAGCAGGCGACGCCAGCGGCAGCATGATCTGCGCGAAGATGCGGGCCTCACCTGCGCCGTCGATGCGTGCCGCGTCTTCGAGGTCCTTCGGCAGCCCGAGAAAGAACTGTCGGAAGAAGAAGATGCCGAAGGCGTCTGCCACTCGCGGGATGATCAAGCCGTGGAACGTGTTCACCCAGCCGAGGTCGACGAGCAACGAGTACAGGGGAATGAAGGTCACCTGTATCGGCACCATCAAGGTGACGAGCACGATGACGAACAGGATGTTCTTCCCCGGGAAGTCGAACCGCGCGAAGGCATACCCAGCCATCGAATCGAGGACGACCGAGACAGCGGTGACCGTGCCGGCGAACAGCACGGTGTTCATCAGTTGCCGGCCAAAGGGGATCCGCTCCCACACGTGCACGTAGTTTTCAAAGGTGAACACCTGCGGAAGCAGACTGAGGGGCGCGGATGACAAGTCTCCCTGAGTCCGGAACGAGGTGGCTGCCATCCAGATGAAGGGGAGCAGGAACAGCATGGAGACGACCGCGAGGACGGCAACGGTAGCGCCGGTGGTGAGGGCGCCACGTCGGGAGCGGTGTGAATGGACGAATCGACTCGAAACCGTCCGAGCGATGATTGTCGAGGTCTCGGTCATCAGTACTGCACCGCCCTCTTCTGGAAGAAACGCAACTGGAGGAGGCTGACGACGAGCACGAGGGCGACGAGAACCCAGGACATAGCCGAGGCGTATCCGATCTCGAACTGCTCGATCCCGGTCTTGAAGATGAGCATCACGAGCGTCTCCGTCCGGAAGAACGGACCACCGGCCGTCATCACGTAGATCTGATCGAAGGCCTGCAGCGAGAAGATCACGGCGATAATCGAGACGAACATCGTGGTGTTCGACAGCAGTGGCCACGTGATACTGATGAACGTGCGGACTGGCCCCGCTCCATCGATCGTCGCCGCTTCCTTCACATCGCCGGGAATGGATTGCAGCCCGGCGAGGTACATCACCATGAAGAAGCCGACGTTCCGCCAGATTCCAACCAAGATCACAGCGGGCATGGCCAGTGCAGGGTCCCTGATGCCGTTTCCGATGGGCATGCCCCACTCCGCAAGCCAGGCGGCAATGAAGCCGATCTGAGGATCCAACATGTACGACCAGGCGATCGAGATGATCCCCAGCGAAGCAATGAACGGCAGGAAGAGCGCTGCGCGGAAGAAACCCCGTCCAGGCAGGCGCCTGTTGAGCGTTATAGCAAGGAGCAGAGCGAGCGCGATCGAGGCGGGTGCGGTCCCCAGCGTGTAGATGACTGTGTTCAGCAGCGCGTTTCCGAACCGAGGATCGGAGAAGACGGCGACGAAGTTGTCGAGCCCGATGAACTCGGCATTCCCGAACCCCGTGTCGTCTGTCAACGACACCCAGGTTGAGCGCAAGACCGGCCAGATGACGAACACGCCGAGCACGATCAGCGCGGGTGCCAAGAAGAGCAAGGCCGTAATGGTGCGGCGGCGGTCCAGCCGCCGCACCACGTTTCGCCTGCGCGGGGATCGCACGGCTGTTGTGGAGCCGAATGTCATGGTTTCCCGTTGTTCTCGGGTCACGGAAGGAGAGCGTCGATCTGATCAGAAGCCGTCGGGAGGACATCTGCCGGCGCCCCTTCGCCATTGGTCATCTTCTGCAACGAGGGGATAAAGATGTCATCGAAGATCTTGGCGAAGTCAACGACGGGCCCTCCGGGGAAGAAGGCGGAGTCCTGAGATTGGGCGAACGCCGCAGCCGTCGGGTTCTCGCTGATGTCAGCCGCATCGATGTCCGTGCGGTTCGGCGGGTACGATGTCTCGATCGACCAGTACGTCTGAGACTCGACAGAGTTCCAGAACGTCATGAAGTCGTACGCGGCATCCCGCTCAGCGTCGCTCGAGGCGCTGTTCAGGGTCATTGTGGCGCCGACGGCGACGGACGACTGAGCAGCGGGACCAGCTGGCACCGTCGTCACTCCGAAGTTAATTCCCGCTTCACTGTAGCCGGCAGATGCCCAAGGCCCCTCGATCACGTAGGCCGCACGACCGGCCTGGAAGATCGCCCCGGCGTCCACACCACTCAAGCCGACGGGTGAAATGTGCTGCTCGCGGATCAGATCTACCCAGTAATCTGCGGCCGCAATCGATTCCGATGACCCGAGCAGAGACTCGGTTCCATCCGCAGAGACGACGCCGCCACCCCAAGACCATAGGAGCGATGCCCACACCGGGACTGCCGCGTGATCGGCGATGACAAAGCCGTATTGGTTAGTCGTGTCCTTGCCTTCGACGTATTCCGTGAGTGCGACGGCTTGCTCGGCGAGCCCTTCGAGCGTGGTCGCTGGCTCGGAGATCCCAGCATCGGTGAGGAGCGCCTTGTTGTAATACAGCATGGCGGTCGCGGCGCTCATTGGTGCGCCGTATCGCTTGCCGTCCCATGTCGTCGCGGCGATCTGCGACTCCGGCAGAGTGGCGACATCGAGCTCGCCCTCTTCATACAGGCCATCGAGCGGCTGGATCACTTTCTTTTCGGCGAAGCCTGGTACCTGGGAGGGATCGATAGCCACGATCGTCGGCCCAGTGCCGGATTGGAAAGCTGGCAACAGCTTCTGTCCGAGGACATCCCCAGGCATGATGTTCAGCTCAACAACAACCCCGTCCTGCGAATCGTTGTACCGCTCTACGAGCTCCTCGACAGCAGGACGATCGTCGGCGGTGAAACTGTTCCAAAACGTGATGGTTGTCGCGCCGTCCACCGCTTCGCTCCCGGCCGTGCAGCCGGTCAACGTAGCTGCGGCGACAGCAGTAACGCCGACGGCAGCGAAGATCTTGTTCTTCATGTGCTGTTTCCTCTCGCGGTGCATGGGACACCTTTGTCTCAGGAAGAGGGCTCAAGACGCTTGGAATCGGAGAAACACATCGTCATGTCAAGCCTCTACAACGTTGTAGTAAACGTTGTAGAGGATATTGTGACGTACTCCGGCGCCGGTGTCAATCGAGATTTCGAGAGGTTATGCCCGGCAGTGAAAGTTCAAGCGGAGCCGGGCGCGGACTCGCGGCGGAGGATACGGAAATCGGCGAAGCGCGTGCGTGGCTCCCCCTTCTCCACACCAGAGATCCGCTCAAGCAACGTCTCCACCGCAGTGCGGGCGATCCAGTCTCGGCCGGGATCGACCGTCGTCAGCGACGGGATGGAGTACTCGGCCTCGTCCAGCCCATCGAATCCGAGCACGCGCACATCGTCAGGCACCCGCAGCCCGGCTTCCTGCAATACGCGCATCGCACCGAGGGCGAGGGTGTCGTTCAACCCGAAGACGGCATCGAACTTCACTCCGCGCGCGAGCAGCTCACGCATCGATTCGGCGCCGTTCGCGCGATGCCACAGGGTCGTGTAGCCGACGATGCTCTCGTCGAAGGGGATGCCTGCGGCCTCCAATGCCTCTCGATAGCCGCGCAGACGCAGACCCGCCGATCCGATCACTTCGCCCTCATGTGCGCCGACGACGGCAATGCGGCGATTTCCGGACGCGATCAGGTACTCGGTCGCCGCCCGTGCGGCATCCACATTGCGCATGGTGACGTGATCGGTGGGACCGTCGAAGATGCGTTCACCCAGAAGGACGAGCGGAAAAGGCACGTCGAGCGCCGCGGCGTCTTCCTGGCCCATGCCGAGCGGGCTGAAGATCAGGCCATCGGTGAGCTTGAGCCGCGGGCTGCGCAGCAGTTCGAGCTCGCGGGTGCGGTCGGCGCCGGTCTGCTCGACGAGGACGACGACTCCGGCGGCTTCGGCTTCATGGATGACCTGAGCGGCAAGCTCGGCGAAGTACGCCAGGCTCAGATCCGGCAGGGCGAGGGCGAGGGCACCGGTGCGCCCAGAGCGGAGGTTCCGGGCGGTGAGGTTCGGCGTATAGCCGAGCTCAGCGATGGCCTTCTCGACCTTCGCCCGCGTCTCTGGTCGGATGTGCGGATAGTCATGGATGACGTTCGAGACCGTCTTGATCGACACTCCGGAGAGCCTCGCCACGTCATGCAGCGTCGCCGCCATGCGCTACCCCCTTTTCGGCCACTCTACAACGTTGTATCGATCGTGCTCAGCGCACGGAGCGCGTGCGACTACTCACATGTTTCCTGCGTCTGCTCGGTGATGATCCATTCGGATGCCGGACGCGTCATGACAACCGTTCCGCAATCGCCGGAAGCGAGATAGGTGACGTGCAGCACTGCATCCGTCTCGGTCTCCGACACGGATGCGATGGTGATGTCTGCGTTCTGATCGAATGCGCGGTAGAGATCTGCGGTGACCGTGATCATCTCCTCGCACGAGGAAGCTTCGATGCCCGACTCCGCCATTTCCGCGAGCATGCGAGTCACGAGCTCGGGAGCCAACGTGGCACAGGCCTCATCGACCTCGGGGATGCGTGAAGCCTCCAGCCATGCCCGAAAGCTCTCGGTCGCTCCCAGCGCGGGTTCGGGCGTGGGCTCTGGCGTGGGTTCGGGCCCGGCGGTCTGCTCAGTCACCTCGGAAGGCGTCTGCTCGACGTGCGGCGCCGTCTCCTCCGCCGTCGGAGCGGTGCATCCGGTCAAGACGAAGCCCGCCGCGATCACCGCGGTACACAGGGCAACTTTCGCCTTCTTCCGAGCAGGAACGTTGACGATGGCGGTGACTCTTCGCGCCGTTTTCCTCATGGGTTCTACTTTGGCATGCACCGGCTCATCGCCGTCGGATCGATCGCGACGTGTAGGCTCCTGCGCAGTGCTGCCCACGATCCCCCTCACCGGAACCGGAGCGGCCGATTCCACCATCGAAGGGGAACCACATGCCCATCTCTCCATCATCGGCAATCCAGTCAGTCGGCCAGGTCGGCGTGTGGCGCGGCGGCAGCCTCCTCACCCCCGAGATCGCATCATCCATCGAGAAGCTCGGATATGGAGCGCTGTGGATCGGCGGCTCGCCTGCGGCCGATCTCAACATCGCCGAAGAGCTGTTGGATGCCACTGAGCACCTGACGATCGCCACCGGGATCGTGAATATCTGGACCGCCCCGGCCGCCTCGGTCGCCGCATCCTTCCACCGCCTCGAGCGGACCCACCCCGGCCGGTTCCTCCTCGGCATCGGCATCGGGCACCGCGAGGCCCAGGGCGACACCTACCAGAAGCCCTACGCCGCGCTCGTCGCCTATCTCGATGCCCTCGACGATGCGGGAGTGTCCGCCGAGCGTCGGGTGATCTCGGCTCTCGGGCCGAAGACTCTGAAACTCGCGACGGAACGCGCAGCGGGCACCCACCCGTATATGACGACCCCGGCGCACACCCGGTTCGCCCGCGAGATCGTCGGGGACGACTCCCTCATCGCGCCGGAACAGCGGCTCATCCTGAACACAGACCAGGATGAAGCCCGCGCAGCGGGTCGACGATTCCTCTCGCGTTACCTCAGCCTGTCCAACTACCGACGCACGCTGGAGAGCCACGGCTTCGCCGCCGCGGATCTCGACGGCGGCGCAACCGACGAGGCCGTGGACGCACTCACGCCGCACGGGACGGCAGCCCAGCTCGCGACAACGGTTCGTGGCCACCTCGATGCCGGCGCCAACCACGTCTGCGTCCAGGTGCTGCCCGCCAGCGAGGACCCGATGGAGACTCTGCGTCCCCTCGCCGCCGAACTCGGCCTCTCCGCGTAGGCACAACTTCGGATTCGAAAGGGTGACACCCCGAGAACGGATGCCGCAGACCGGCGTGTCGCGCCCGTGATCCGAAGTTGTGCACGGCGCCCGTCCGTTCCGCTAGACTCGCGACACACCTCGCCCGCATTGGCGGGGTTTCTCGGCCGGAATCTTGGCCGCACGTCTTCACTTTCGACTTGCGCTCAGGAGATCCATGCCCGTTGTCACCGGCCGCCCACTCGCGGCATCCGCCATTCTGCTCACTGCGCTCGTCGCCAGCGGATGCTCCGCCAGCACGCCGAGCACGGCGGCAGAAGATGTCCCGACTTCCGTCGCGGGCTCTGCTTACCCGCTGACGATCGACAACTGTGGCACCTCCGTCACATTCGACGAAGCGCCAGAGCGCACCCTCGCGATCAAGTCGACCTCGATCGAGATGATGCTCGCGTTGGGCCTGGAAGACCGGATGATCGGTACTGCCTTCTCGGACGGACCACTCGCAGAAGCGTGGGCCGCTCGCGGCGCCGAGATCCCGGTGATCTCCGACAAGGTGCCCGGCCAGGAGGCGACGCTCGAACTCGAACCTGACCTCGTCTACGCGGGCTGGGAGTCGAACGTCACGGCCGACGGCGCCGGCGACCGCGAGGTGCTCGCCTCGCTCGGCGTGAACACGTTCGTCTCACCTTCGGCCTGCCAGGAGCCTGGCTACCAGCCGGTTCCGCTGACTTTCGATGACGTCTTCGCCGAGATCGAGCAGGTCGGTGCGATCTTCGACGCATCGGATGCCGCGGCCGACCTCGTCGCCGAACTGCAGACCCGACTCGATGCGGTCACCCCTGATGACCGCGGCCTGACCGCGCTCTGGTTCAGCTCGGGCAGCGACACCCCGTTCGTCGGCGCCGGCATCGGCGCACCACAGATGATGATGGATGCCGCCGGCCTCACCAACATCGCCGCAGACGTGGACGAGACCTGGTCGAGCCTGAGCTGGGAGGTCGTCGTGGACGCCAACCCGGACGTCATCGTGCTGGTCGATTCTGCATGGGGCTCGACGGAGAAGAAGATCAGCCTGCTCGAGGCGAACCCGGCGACGGCGCAGCTTCCGGCGGTTCTGAACGGCCGGTACTTGGTCGTGCCGTTCCCCACCGCCGAAGCCGGGGTCCGCAATGTCGAGGCCGTCGAGTCTCTGCTCACCCAGTTGGAGGCGATCGACCTGCCGTGACCGCCCTCACCTCGAATCAACCGGCTATTGCGCCCGATAACGATCGGCGTGATCGGTCCGGCGCGCGTACCAGCGCGTGGACGGTCGCCCTGATCATCGCGCTCGGGCTTTCCGTTGTGGTCAGCGTCACCCTGGGCCCGGCGCAGATATCCGCCGGCGAGGTGTGGGGCAGCATCCTGTCCCATCTGGGGATCGGGGAGTCATCTCTGACGCCGTTGCGCGACGGAATCATCTGGCAATTGCGGATGCCGCGCGTGCTCGCAGCCGCCGCCGTCGGCGCCGGACTCGCGATCTGCGGGGCGATCATGCAGGCGGTGCTGCGCAATCCGCTTGCCGACCCCTACCTGCTCGGCCTCTCCTCCGGCGCATCCTTCGGTGCTGTCCTGGTGATCGTGCTGGGGTTCTCGATCGCGCTTCCTCTCGCCGCGTTCGGCGGTGCGCTGGGAGCGCTGGCACTGACGCTCGTGATGGCCGGTGCGATCGGGCGCATGACCGCGTCGCGGACGATCCTGGCCGGCGTCGCCGTCTCTGCCGCGCTCGGCGCGCTGACGAGCCTGGTGATCTTCTGGAGCGCGACCGGCGACACCTACCGGGAGATCCTCGGATGGCTGCTCGGGTCGCTGGCCGGTGTTACCTGGCCGATGGCCATCCTCGCGCTGGCGGCGATTGCACTGGTGGGCGGGCCGCTGATGCTCAGCGCGGGCGCACTGGATGCCTTCGCCTTCGGCGACCGCGCGGCAGCATCCCTCGGGGTCTCGGTCGAACGGACCCGCTGGATCCTCCTCGGCGCCACGGCGCTGCTGACGGGATGCCTGGTCGCGGTGAGCGGTTCGATCGGCTTCATCGGTCTGGTCGTCCCCCACGCCGTGCGACTGATCGTCGGCGCGCGGCACCGCGTACTGCTGCCGCTGTCGGCACTGACCGGTGCAATCGTCCTGATCTGGGCCGACACACTGGCTCGCACGCTGTTCGACCCGAGGGAGTTGCCCGTCGGCGTCGTCACTGCGCTCATCGGGGCACCGTTGTTCGGGCTGCTGCTGCTGCGCTCTCGGAGGATCTCATGACGCGCGCGCCCCTTCGTACTCACGGCATCTCATTCAACCGTGGCGGGCGGATGCTGATCGACGGTATCGACTGCACTGTCGAGGCCGGTTCCCTCACCGCGCTCGTCGGCCCCAACGGTGCGGGCAAGTCGACGCTGCTGCATCTGATCGCCGCCGCGGAAGCGCCGACGACGGGCGCGATCGAGCTCGGCGGGACGGATGCTCGTACGATGCGGCGCCGCGCGCGGGCGCGCTATACCGCGCTCGTCGAGCAGCAGGCAGACACGGATCTCGATCTGAGCGTGCTCGATGTCGTCCTTCTCGGGCGCACTCCTCACCTCTCGATGCTCGGAGGGCCGGATCAGGCGGATGCTGAAATCGCCCGTGCGGCACTGCGTCGCGCGGGGGCGGATGCCTTCTCAGGGCGGCGGTTTCAGGAGCTCTCCGGCGGCGAGCGCCAGCGAGTGCTGCTGGCCCGCGCACTCGCGCAGGAGCCGACACTGCTACTCATGGACGAGCCGACTAACCACCTCGACATCCATGCGCAGCTGCACACGCTCGGGCTGATGCGCACGCTGGCCGACGACGGCATCGCGATCCTCGCGGCGCTGCACGACCTCCCGCTCGCTGCCCGCTACGCCGACCAGGTCATCGTCGTCGACCATGGTCGAGTCGTGGCATCCGGGGCGCCGACCGACACTCTCACTCCCCAGCTGATCCAGCTCGTCTACGGTGTGCGCGCCGACGTCATCCCGCATCCGGTGGATGGCTCACCGTTGATCGCATTCTCGCCGCTGGATGCCGAGCCTGTCGAGCCCACCACCGGATTGTCCTCGCCATCCTGGGCGTCGATACACTCGGAGGTATGAGTACTTCGAGCGTCCCCGACCATCTGATCGACCTGTTGGAGCGGCCACTGTACGGCGCCCTGGGCACGGTCGGCCGTGACGACGCCGCGAACGTGAGCCCGATGTGGTTCGAACGCGATGGTGACACCATCCGCTTCACTCACACGAACAAGCGGGCCAAGTACCGCAACCTGCAGCGCAATCCGTCAATGAGCCTTGCGGTGTTCGATTCCGATAACCCGACCCGATACGTCGAGGTGCGCGGGCGCCTCATCGAGATCACGGATGACCCCACCGGTGCGTTTTATCAGCAGCTTGGTCGCCGGTACGGCACGCCTGACACGCCTGCGCCGGCGGACAGCGCCGACCGCGTGATCCTCACGATGTCGATCGACCGCGTCATCGGTCGCTAAGGCTGCGACTCGGGTCAGAGCGCGCTCGGTGCGGGCTCAGCTCAGCGCGGGGATGACCTCGCGCTCGAACAGCTCGATCCCGGAGCGGTCGTAGGCGGCCTCGGGGAAGTAGTGGATCGCGTAGCCGAGCCCGCGGTCGGACATGGCCTGCAGCCGCTCCACGATTTGCTCCGGAGTGCCCGCGAGACCCTGATCGCCGCGATAGTTCTGCATATATGCATCCGTACGGTCGCCGAGGTGAGGAGCAACGCGCGCCTCGATCACGGCGAGCCGTTCGGCAACCTCAGCCTCGGTCGCACCGATCACGGTGTTGAAGTTCGTCGAGCGCACGATCGCGTCGAAATTCGTTCCGACGTCGAGCGTGTGCTGCCGCAGGATCTCGCTCTTGCGGGTGAACTCCTCCGGGCTGCCAGCAAAGTTCGTGTAGTCCGCGTACTTCGCGGCGATCTTCAGCGTGACCTTCTCGCCGCCGCCGGCGATCCACAGCGGGATGCCATTCTCCTGGAGCGGAAGCGGCCGGACGATCGCGCGGTCGACCTGGTAGAACTTCCCGTCCAGAGTGGCTTCGCCCGTCGTCCACGCCTGGCGCATGATCTGGACGCCTTCGTCGAGACGGCGGAGGCGGTCACCCACCGAGGGGAATCCGTAGCCGTAGGCCCGCCACTCGTGCTCGTACCATCCACCACCAATGCCCATCTCGGTGCGGCCGCCAGAGACGATGTCGACCGTCGCCGCAACCTTCGCCAGGTACGCCGGATTGCGGTACGTCATACAGGTGCACATCTGTCCGAGGCGGATGCGACTGGTCGAAGCGGCGAATGCCGACATGAGCGTCCACGCCTCGTGGGTCGGCTCTTCGCTGGGGATGGGGGTCGTGTGGAAGTGGTCGTACACCCACAACGATTCCCAGGGTCCGGCATCTGCTGCCTGCGCGAGATCGCGCATTGTCGTCCACTGATCAGCGCGGTCGATGCCAACGAGATCGAATCGCCAGCCTTGAGGGATGAAGGTTCCGAAGCGCATGCGGCCAGCTTAGGGCTACAGCGCCCGCAACCGCGGCGCGAGGTCCCGTTCAAACAGGGTCATGAAGCGTTCCTGGTCGTGGCCGGGGGCGTGGAAGACGAGGTGGTTGAAGCCCCAGTCGATGTACTCCTTGATCTGCGCGACAACCTCGCCGGGATCCGTGCCCACGATCCAGCGCTTCGCGACCTGCTCGATCGGGAGGGCATCCGCAGCCTTCTCCATCTCGATCGGGTCAGTGATGTCGTGCTTCTGCTCCTTCGACAACGACAGCGGCGCCCAGAACCGGGTGTTTTCTAGCGCGGCCGTGGCCGTCTCCTCGTAGGACAGCTTGATCTCGATCATCCGATCGATCTGCTCGAATGTCCGGCCGCCCGCTGCTGCACCCTCCTTCACCGCGGGGATGAGGCTGTCGACATACAGCTCCCGACCCTTGCCGGAGGTGCAGATGAACCCATCACCGGCACGGCCGGCGTACTTCGCGACCGTCGGTCCGCCCGCGGCGATATACACCGGGACACCGCCTTCGGGGACGTCATAGATAGATGCATCGTGTGTGGAGTAGTACTCGCCGTCGAAGCTCGTCCGCTCCCCCGTCCACAACGCACGCATCAGGCGGATCGACTCCCGCAGCCGCGCGAAGCGCTCACGGAACTCCGGCCATTCCTGCTCGCCCGGACCCTGAAAACCTGTCGCGATCTCGTTCAGCGCCTCACCCGTGCCGACGCCGAGGAAGATGCGGTCGGGGCTCAGGCATCCGAGCGTCGCGAACGCCTGCGCGATCACCGCCGGGTTGTATCGGAACGTCGGCGTCATCACACTGGTTCCGATGCGAATCCGCTCGGTGCGCGCACCGACAGCCGCGGCCCACGCGATCGAAAACGGCGCATGCCCGCCGGTGTAACGCCACGGCTGGAAGTGATCACTCACCGCGACCGACTCGAAGCCATGCTGTTCGGCAGACACCGCGATGTCAACCAACTCACGCGGAGCGAACTGCTCAGCGGATGCCTTATAACCCAGTGCCAGCGTCATTGACTGTCTCCTTCGTTTCAGCGGCCACACCGGCAGCTTTATATCCTTCTTCAAACCCGATCCGGTGTGCCTCATCGGCACCCAGCCGGAACATGTCCTTCTCGGAAGACCGCACGATGCTCGAGGCACCGGGAAGATCGAGATCGCCCACCAGTCGTCCCATGCCTCGGACGACAGCAACGGGGCATCCGCTGATCTTGCCCTTGACCAGGTCACCGGCAGCAGCCAACTCATCCGCGACACAGGGCAGCGTGACGATGAGCGGCCGACCCGCACTGTCGAGCTCGCCATGCAGCTGATCGAAGACGTGCACTCCCGCCGCGCCGATGGCCACATCGGTCTGCCCATCACGCCACGGGCGCCCCAGGGTATCGCTCACGATGATGCCGACGTTTGCGCCGGTCTCCGCGCGGATCGCCGACGCGATCGTTCGGGCAGAGGCGTCTGGGTCCAACGGCAGCAGCAGGATCGTTCCCGGCTCGGTGTTGGAGGCATCCACGCCGGCTGCGGCCCCGACGATGCCGAGACGGTTCTGAACGATGCGCGTTACGCCGCCATCGGCGCGAGAACGCGTAGCGACGACGCGGACGGTCTCGGCGGTGATCGCGGCCTCGCGATCTTCCGCGCGCACCGACCGCCCCTCTGCCTTCGAGATGATCTTCGACGTGACGATCAGGATGTCGCCGTCGACCAGTTCATCGCCGGCGGTGCCAATGGCATCCAGAATCAGCCTCGGCAGGTCGTCGCCTGCGGCCACTTCGGGGATTCCCGTAAGTGCCCACACCTGCATCCGATCAGTCATGTCATTTCACCAATTTCGGAAGAATCTCACGGCCGGCAATCTCGAGCCATTCGCCCTGCGTGCCCGAACCCACGTTATGCACATGGATCGCATCGAAGCCGAGATCGAAGAACGACTGCAGGTATGCGCGATGAACCTCGGGGTCGGACGAGATGGGGATGCGTGCACGAATATCGTCGGCTGTGACGGAACGCGCGAGCTGATCGACGTCGAACGGCGAACGGATGTCACCGCGCGGAAAGCGCAACCCGGCCATCGGCCAGTCACGCAGCGCCTGGGTCATCGCCTCGTCATTGGTGGGCGCCCACGATAGCTGGGCGTGGACCACCGTCTGCGCGGGTCCCGTGGAGCGGCCGGCCTCTCGGCGCCCCTCCCGAAATGCGTTGAGCAATGCCGTCAGGCGTTCTTTGGGCCCCGCTTGGACGACGATGCCGTCGAGGGTACGCCCCGCACGCCGCGCCGTCATCGGGCCGCCTGCCCAGACCTGCATCAGGGGAGGCGACGTGGGCATCGTCCACAGGCGCGAGGATTCCAGCCGGAAGTGCGGTCCGGAATGCCGAGTGTCGCTACCCTTGGCCGAGGCGGAAAAGAGTTTGCGGATGACCTCTGCCGCGTCGAACAGCCTCGCCGCGCGCTCGGACGCTTCCGGCCAGTACTGACCCACGATGTGTTCGTCGATCGCATCACCCGCGGAGAGGATGAGCCGGTGCCGGTCCGGGTATAGCGCCGCAAGCGTCGCGCTGGCCTGCGCCACCGCTGCCGGATGCATCCGATAGCCCGGCACGGCCGAAGCCGTCACCATTCCGGTGGTCTGCTGCCCGATCGCTCCCAGCACCGTCCACGCGAATGAGGCATTTCCCTGGCTGGGCAACCACGGCTGGAACCGGTCAGCGACGACCGTGCCGGCAAAACCGCTCTTGTCGGCCGCGGCCGCCAGTTCGACCGCGGCATCCGGAGCGAACTGCTCCAGAGCGACAACGTGATGAACCTCACCGGGCGTGGCATTCATCAAGCTGGGGGTCATACCGGAAGCTTATTGCGCGCCGACGCGGCCGCGGCCCCCGGCGACGGGTCAGCCAAGCACCGGCACCGCCGCATCCGCACGCTGCGCCAACCGCATCCAGGTCTCCACCACTGTGTCGGGGTTGAGCGACATCGACTCGATGCCCTGATCGAGTAACCAGTCGGCGAGGTCCGGATGATCCGACGGTCCCTGCCCGCAGATTCCGACGTACTTGCCGCGACGCAGGCACGCCTCGATCGCCATCGCGAGCATCTTCTTCACCGCGGGGTCGCGCTCATCGAATGTCTGCGCGACGAGTGCGGAGTCGCGGTCAAGGCCGAGCGTCAGCTGAGTCATGTCGTTCGACCCGATCGAGAAGCCGTCGAAGTGGTCGAGGAACTCGTCCGCCAGCAGCGCGTTGGAGGGCACCTCGCACATCATCACGACCTCGAGCCCGTTCTCACCGCGACGGAGACCATTGGCGGCGAGCAGCTCGATAACGGCTGCCCCCTCGGCGACCGTGCGCACGAACGGGATCATAATCTTGACGTTCTTCAGTCCCATATCATCGCGCACCCGGCGGATCGCCTCACACTCCATGTCGAAGCACTCCCGGAAGTCTGCAGAGATGTAGCGCGACGCCCCGCGGTACCCGATCATCGGGTTCTCCTCGTGAGGCTCGTAACGGTCGCCGCCCAGCAGGTTGGCATATTCGTTCGATTTGAAGTCGCTCATCCGCACGATCACCGGTTCTGGAGCGAACGCCGCGGCCAGCATCGCCACACCCTCGACGACTCGCTGCACGAAGAACTCGCGCGGTGTCGGGTACGCCGCGATGCGGTCAGTAATCTGGGCCTTCAGGTCGTCCGGGAGTGTGTCGTATTCGAGGAGAGCACGCGGGTGGATGCCGATCTGGCGGTTGATGATGAACTCGAGACGCGCGAGTCCGATACCGCGATTGGGCAGGCGAGAGAACGAGAAAGCCTGATCGGGGGTTCCGACGTTCATCATGATCTTGACCGGGACCTCCGGCATCCGATCCAGGTGGGTCTCCTCCTCGGTGAATTCGAGAAGCCCCTGGTAGACGAGACCGTCGTCACCTTCGGCGCATGAGACGGTGACGTCAAGGCCGTCCGGGAGCACGCTGGTCGCATCTCCCGTGCCGACGACGGCAGGGATGCCGAGCTCACGCGCGATGATCGCCGCGTGACAGGTGCGGCCACCGCGGTTCGTGACGATCGCGGATGCCTTCTTCATGATCGGCTCCCAGTCAGGGTCGGTCATGTCGGCCACGAGCACGTCGCCCGCCTTGAAGTCCGCCATCTGATCGATGCTGCGCAGCACGCTCACCGCACCGGAGCCGATCTTCTGCCCGATCGCACGTCCCGTCGAGAGCACCTCGCTGCGCTCGGCGAGTACGAAGCGACGCATGACGTTCGCGTCAGCGCGGGAGACGACGGTCTCGGGGCGGGCCTGGAGGATGTAGATTCTCCCGTCGACACCATCGCGCGCCCACTCGATGTCCATCGGGCGTCCGTAGTGTTGCTCGATGGTGACCGCATGCCGGGCGAGCTCTTCGACCTCGGCATCCGTGATGCTGAGCAGGCGGCGCTGGTCGGCCGCGACGTCTTCGAAGACTGTCGTGCCGCCGACCTGCTCGCTCTCGGTGTACCGCATCGCGATGGCCTTCTCGCCGACAGAGCGCTTGAGAATCGCGGGACGGAAAGCGGCGAGCGCGGGCTTGTAGACGTAGAACTCGTCGGGGTTCACGGCACCCTGCACAACAGCTTCCCCCAGCCCGTAGGAGCTGGTGATGAAGACGGCGTTCTCGAAACCGGATTCGGTGTCGACGGTGAACATGACTCCGGATGCTCCGATGTCAGAGCGCACCATCCGCTGCACGCCAACGGAGAGCGCGACGTCGTGGTGGTCGAAGCCGTTGTGCACCCGGTATGAGATTGCGCGGTCGTTGTAGAGCGAGGAGAACACCTGCTTCACTGCCTGCAGGATGTGTTCGATGCCGGCGATGTTGAGGAACGTCTCCTGTTGGCCGGCGAAGGAGGCATCGGGGAGGTCCTCGGCGGTGGCCGAAGAGCGCACGGCCCAGGAGACGGCATCCGGGGTCGGGTCGTTCTCGACCAGGCGCGTGTAGGCAGCGCGGATGTCGCGTTCGATGTCGGCAGGCAGGGGCTGCTGCTCGATCCATTCACGCACCGCTGCCCCCACGCGGGAGAGCTGGGTGACGTCGTCGACGTCGATCGCTTCGACCGCTTCGCGGATGCGCAGGTCAAGGCCGCTCGCCGAGAGGAAAGAGCGATAGGCATCCGCTGTCGTCGCGAAGCCGCCAGGAACCCGCACGCCGAGTTCGGAGAGGTGGGAGACCATCTCGCCGAGGGAGGCGTTCTTGCCACCGACCTGGGGAAGGTCTGCCATGCCGACCTCGTCGAACCAGAGGATGTTGCTCATAGGGATGCTTCTTTCACTGGGTTTATGTAAAGCGCTGTCACGCGCGCAGCTTCATGGTCTGCATGATGACCGCGGACATCTCCTCAACGCTTTTGGTCGAGGAGTTCAGGAAGGGAACACGGTTTCGTCGGTAGAGGTCTTCGGCGCGGCGCAGCTCGATGGTGCACTGCTCGAGGCTCGAGTACTGCGAGCTCGGGCGCCGCTCGTGGCGCACCTGGCTCAGCCGCAGGGGCGTGGTCGTGAGCCCGAAGCAGCGGGCGCCGTACTTCGCGACAGCGCGCGGGAGTCCCTCTGACGGATAGTCGTCGTCGGTGAGCGGGTAGTTCGCGACGCGAAGGCCGTGCTGGAGGGCGAGGTACATGGTGGTGGGAGTCTTGCCGCAGCGCGAAGGGGCGATGATGATCGCATCCGCCTGGTCGAGCGCTCTCCCGCTCTGGCCGTCGTCATGCTCGATGGCGTACTCGACGGCGCGCATGCGCGCGAAGTAGCGGTCGGTGTCACCGAGGCCGTGGAATTGGCCGAGCTGTTCGGATGCCGTCGTTCCGAGCGCTGTCTCCAGCTCGGTCAGGTGCCCGGCGAGGAGGTCGATGAGTGTGGCTTTGGAAGAGGCCAGGATGCCGCGGATCGCCGCGTGCTTAACCGTTGTGAAGACGAGCGGCGCGCGCCCGGCGTCGGCGGCCGCGTCAATACTGGCGACAACACTGCGCGCCTCGGCGTCGGTGACCACAAACGGGATTGTGTGCTTGAGGAAGCGGATCCCGGGGAAGTTCGCAAGAAGCGCGTTTCCGAGAGTTTCCGCGGTGACACCCGTGCTGTCCGAGACGAAATACGCGGCGCGCGGGGGTGCTGCGTCGGGGACGGTGGGGGTGGTCATGCATCAAGGCTAAGGAAGGAAGAGGGCAATTCATCCCCGATCTACCTGAAAAAAAATCTAGTTCTTACTACCTGAATAATTCGATGCGAGGTGCGGCAGCGACCAGCTGTCGGATCGCAGCCCGATGGTCTCGTCGATAAGCATTACGGTGTCCTTACTCAAGGGGCCCGTGCGTTCGGTGGCGAGCTTACCGAGCGGGCCTTCCAACAAGGCTCCGTTTCCTGCGAGCCATGCGGGACACGCCTCCGCCAGGGACAACCAGGCGTGGGTGTACGGACAACACTGTGCCCGCCTGTACTCCGCGCAGGAACTACCCAACGATCACGCCGTTCAGCCCGTCAAATCTCCTGCAATGTCCCGCAATACGCGCCGAAGAACTTTTCCTTGGGCATTCCGCGGAAGTTCCTCGGTGATCATGACCGACCGTGGCACCTTGAAATTGGCCATCCGTTCGCGACACCAAGCGATGATCTCGGCCTCGGAAGGAGTCACGCCATGCGCTGGGATCACATAGGCGCGGGCCACTTCGCCAAGTCGCTCGTCGGGGACACCGATAACCGACACCTCGGCAACGTGCGGGTGCCGTGACAGTGTTTGCTCTATCTCTGCGGGAGACACGTTAAATCCACCTACGAAGAACATGTCCTTCAGCCGGTCTGTGATCTTCAGGTTTCCAGCCTCGTCCAAAGCACCGACATCGCCCGTGTATAGCCAACCATCTCGAATGGCGTCTGCCGTCTGCTCGGGCGTGTCCCAATAGCCCGGGGTGACGTTCGGTCCTTGAATGAGCACCTCGCCTGACTCATTCGGGCGAACCTCGTGCCCGTCAAGATCGACAATCTTGATCTTGACGCCCGGGAGAGGTCGCCCATTTGTCGAAGCGATCGTTTCATGGGAGTCGTCCTGACGGCACAACGTAGCTGAGCCGTAACATTCGGTCATGCCGTACGCGGTGATGAAGTGCTCAAACGGAAGTTCGTCGTGAACGCGTTCAACCATGGCCATCGGCACCACAGCTGCACCGGTCGCAGCAACCCGCAGTGAGGAGAGATCGAACTTTTCGCGGTCGGGATGATCCAGGAGCGCGTAATACACCGTCGGTGGACCGTTAAGCACAGTGGCACGCTCACGCTCGATCAGCTGCATCATCTCGACGGGGTCGAAAACGGCGAGTGGAATGATCGTGACACCGTGCAGGAGGCATTGCAGAATTCCTGCCTTGTTCCCTCCGGCATGGAACATCGGCAGCGACACGAGGTACCGGTCTCCTGCGCGAAGACCCCAAATCCGACCAAAGTTCCAATACAGCTCAATGACACCTCGGGCGAAACGAACCCCTTTGGAACGTCCGGTGGTCCCTGAGGTAAAGAGAATGTCGCTCAGTACATCGGGACCCAGCGTCGCAACGATGTCATCGATCGCCTCTCGCGGCACCTCGTCCGCCCGCGCGACGAAGTCGTTCCATCCGGCAACGGTGAAGTCCACATCTCCCAGATCTTGGGTCCTGGTTGAAACATCGATGACGAGAGACAAGCTGCGCAAGTCATGTTCCTCTTGATGTTCTGGAAGGCCGTCGGCGAGTGCACTCAGATAGTTAAACTCAAGGAATCCGTCCTCGATCAGCACAGCCTTCGCGTCAGTTCGCTGGAGCAACTCACGCGCTTCGGCGGCTCGGTAGCGTGTGTTGATCGGAACCACCACGGCACCCAACATGTAAACACCTTGGCTGAATCGAACCCACCAATGAGAGTTCGGTGCCCAGATACCCACCCTGTCGCCGGGGCGGATCCCGTGGGCATGGAGAGCGCGCGCGATCTGCTCGGCGTCACGTAGCAACTCGACGAAGGTGAGTCGTACGGCCCCTTCGCACAAGGCAAGCCGGTCAGCATATATTTCTGCACCGCGACGAAGCACTTCGGGGTGGCTACGGGGTAGATCAGTCATGTCTGCTCCATTTTTCGGGAATCGTCAATGGCCTGCGAACTGGGGACACTCGACGATCTGTGCTGCGGCCGCGCCCAACGTGCCACGGTAGATCTCACCTTGCCCTGTCACACGAGGTCGGAGAGAGCGGCCAAAGACTCTCCGGGGTCGGGTTGGATCCAGCCAATACAGTTGGAGCACGTCGATTCGCAGCCTTAAGCGGCGCGAGCGACTCTTCGAGTGGGTGCATGATCCATAGTCTGGCTCCGCCACGCCGGTTCGGTGGCCCATGAGAGAAGTAGCACTTCGTCACGATGATCGACTCATCTCGAGGCTGGCCGAGGCTGGCCGTGCCCAGCAACTCCTCAGCCGCACCGCGGCCGCAGACATCCGCCGACTGATTCCGGCATACAGACGACGTCGCACGATGCGGCTGTCTCGGATGCATCCGCGCCACTTCGCCCACGCTGTTTCGTGTGCGACAGACACGAACTTATCGGATGCCGAGTGTGCGAATTCGATGTCAGCGACAGGTTGGCGTATCCGAGGCGGCCGAACAATACTGTGCGCGCACAACTGATGCGCCAACTGTGCAGATACCTTCGTATATTTCAGACCGCAAGTGCGCCTCGCACCCGGGACCATTCCGCCGCGGGTGCGAGGCGCACATTCATTCACTTGGGCAACGTGCCGCTGACGAACTCTTCGTTGTAAAGATCGAAGAACTCGGTCAAGTCAACGTCGCCAAGTTCGGAGTAGGATTCGCGCACCGAGTCAGGATCTGTCGCGATCTCTTCGAACCCGAGATCCACGAGGCCCTTTGTCCATCCGTCCAAAGTGTCGTGATATAGATCAATGAGCGCCTGTGGGTCGCTCAGCACGTCTGGAGCCGTAGCGGGCATGTTTGCCACCCAGTCGGCGCGCTTGGCGTCAACAGCCCCGCTCAGGCTCGTGACATCATTTACGCGGATGGATCCGTCGTCGATCAAGTTTCCCAGAGTTGCCATACCGGTCAGGTACTGGTCTGGCGCATACTGCACGGAGAGCTTCGCCGATTCCTCCAGCATGATCGCTTGAACGTCGGCAGGAAGACTCTCCCACAACTCGAGGTTGAGCACGAGAGAGTTCTGCACTTGCGCGTAGTTGAGCGGGAGGTATTCGGTTGCGACTTCCGTGACGCCCGAAGCCAGCCATCCTGGCGGGGTGAGAGTGTCGCAGTCGAGCACACCACGCTGTAGACCCTCATAGGTCTCGGCGTAGGCGATATCTGATGCGACCATTCCGATTCCCTGCATCGCGTTAACCCAAAGGTCGCCACTGGCCCTTGCTCGCTTTCCTTCCGCTTGCTCCGCAGTCTCAACCGGCGAAGTACAGATCTGGGAGTACGCGGTTGTCGTTGCAGCGCTCAAGACTTTCAGATCGTACTTGGCAAATTCGTCAAGCAGCGCTTCATTGGTTTGAAAGAGTTCATGCAAGGTGGCCGAGCCGGCGACAAGATCATGAACCGTGGAGCCCGACACCTCGTTCCCCATGCCTGCGAGCCATGCCGTGATCGGGAGCTCTTGGGGGAAATACGAATGGTTGATGACACTCATGTCCGCGATACCGTTACCGACGCCCGTCAACGACTCCATCGCGCCGAGTAGCGACCCGCCGACGTAGTTCTCGAAGGTGATCGCGCCGTCGGTGCGTTCGGTCACTGCTTTCTGCCAGTGGCCAATCACGGCGGCACCGGTTGGATCGCTCTCGATTCCGAAGAAACCGAAAGAAATGGTGACCGGCTCCATGTCCTCGATGCTTTCGCCGCTCGAGGTGCCCTCACTCACCCCGGCACACCCGGCCAGAAGCAGGCCCACGAGGGCCGTCAACCCAATCGGTCGGACTATTCGTGACCTCTTTGTCAGCTTCATGAATCGCTTCCTTCCTATGTACGACGATAAATCTTGCACTCCTTGAACCACGCTGATTCAAACGTCCTGCGCTCGGCGGGTGACCACCCCGCCCGAAGGGCCCAAGCCGGTTCTGAATGAAATCGTGACATAAATTCATCAAAGTGTCAATCATTTAATTAATAGTTACTCAGGCTAGAAACGGGACAGCCTAAAGCCCGGAGAATAGGTCAATGCCAACTGATTCCGCCGTCAACACTGAGCACGACGCCGGTCACGAAGGCGGAATCCGCGCTGGACAGGAAAAGAGCAGCACCCGCGATTTCCTGCGGTGTCCCCATGCGCCGCAGCGTCAAGCGTTCGATTGTCGCGGAGCGGTGTGCATCGTTCCCGCGAAACAGCTCTCGTGTCATCGGTGTGTCGATCGCACCTGGCGACAGGACATTAGCCCGGATGCTGGGTCCCAACTCCGCGGCCATGACCTTGGTTGCCGCAATCAGCCCACCCTTCGACGCGGCATAAGCAGTCTGGTTTCTGTATGGTCGCATGCCACCGACCGATGCAAGATTGACAATCGTGGCAGCGCCAGCACGCTGCAAGTGCGGTTGCGCCGCACGGCACAGCTGGATCGGTGCTCGCAGATTGATCTCCAAAGTTGGATCCCACACGGACTCATCCGTCTCAGCTAAAGATCGGGCGATAAGGACCCCGGCGGCGTTCACCACGCCGTCGAGGCCGCCCATGTGCTGCGCCGCAGCCGAGACTGCCTCGTCAATCTCCCCCAGGTTGCGAAGATCGGCTCGAATCGCCAAAGCCGACGATTGCGCAGCAACTTTCTCCACGCCGGATGCGTCGATGTCCAACAAAGCTAAGGCCGCTCCCTCTGCGGCGAAACGTTCGGCAATGGCACGACCCATACCGGATGCTGCCCCCGTGACAAGGATGCGCCGTCCACGCAGACGCTGATCGCCGTCATTCATTAATTCCTCCTCGGTTTAGAGCAAGGTCCCTGCGTTCGCCCACGCTCTCAACCACCGGGTACCAGCCTGTTTCAGCAATATAATCTTTATACTATAAGCTCGCTCAACACCGGGCGGAGAGGTCTCACCGGTGCCCGCAATCCGTCCGGAAGACAGTGGCCCGTAGGAGGTTCATGCACGCCCGTTCGTTATGCGCTTGGATCGGCAGGCGTCCCAAATCCTGCGATGCCCGACGCCGGCCGAGCACCAAAGCCATCGCCGTCCACAGTTCACTCCGACGATTAGGTAACCCGAGGGAGCCTGGTGAGCACGCGTAGAGCGCCCCTGCCCCGCGTATTCCTTGCCGCTGCGGTCTCCAACTTCTCCCGGCAGATGGGCTTTTGGGTGAGTGTGACCTTCTTCCAATGGCATGTGGCCGAACTGAGTGGAGGCGACGCCGGGGCTTCATCGACTCTATATTTCCTGCAACTGCTGCCGATGTTTCTACTACCCCCCACATTGGGTGCGTTGATCGACCGATGGTCGAGATGGTGGCTGATGGTGGCTCCCGGCGGTGCCATGACAGTCGTCGCCATCGCTGCCGCCACGGCTACCACGGGCATGTCCGACCAGCCAGAGGTTTGGCAGATTCAACTGCTCGCACTTCTGCTCGGCATCGCCACTGCCATCTCCTCACCAGCGTTCCAAGCAGTCATTCCGGGCTTGGTGTCGGTGACCGAACTCCCTCGGGCCCTCGCGGCCGGCGCTGCGCTGATGAACGGATCACGGCTCGTCGGACCCGGGGTAGCAGGTCTGGCACTTGCCCTCGGCGGCAACCTGGCCACCTGTCTGTGGATGCTGGCCGGATTCGAAAGCATCGGCTTCTTGCTGATGCTCCGGGTTTCACGGGACGCCCCGAGGGCCAGCTCCAATGGCAAGTACCTCGCCGACATCATCGATGGATTCCGCGAGACAACCAGGAGACCCGCGCTTGGTCAAGCGCTGCAACTGGTCGCCGCCACGTCGCTGTTCGGTCTGGCCTACCTCTCGGTTCTGCCAGCTGTGACAGTTCAAGTGCTCGACGCTGGCGACTTCACGTATGCCGTGCTGCTGGCTTCGGCCGCTCTCGGTGCACTGGCAGCTGCGTTCGTCAAGCCGCTCCAACCCCGCACACTCAAGGCCGTATCCGGCAGCTTGGCTCTCATGGCCGCAGCCGTGTTTATAGTCATGGCCTCCCCCGTGATCTCCCTGACCGCGACTGCTTGCTTCGTCGTGTCGGCCGTCGGCGCGGGAATCATGATCGGCCTGAACATTCAGATCCAGCAGGCCGTCTCGGAACAATACCGCGGTCGCGTGGTGAGCCTCTTTCTCTGGGCGTGGGGAGGCATCCTGCCGTTCGGGGGCCTCATGTTCGGCGCCCTCGTACTCAACACTGGTTTCGCCGGAACCGGGGCCCTCATGGCGGCGCTCCTCCTCACTGTGGCTGTCCTGAATTGGCACCGCCAGGCACAACGTCACGACGATATTTAGACTTGTAGTCTGATTTTTAGACCGTGAGTCTGTTATAGTTGTGGTATTGCACGCTGCATCGTCGTTCGAAGAGGAGCCTCCCGTGACCGTTCTTGATGAATCGCTTCCTGAGCTGGACTCTCACACCGTGGAGTTCCTGGAGGATCCTAATCAGCTCTTGGGCCGTGGCCCGGGGGACCGGATTGCGGTGGCGCGTGGCCGGGTGGGTAAGGAGTTCTTCGGGTACGAGACCGTTGGTGAGATTTTCCGGGACGACCGGTTGCAGCCGCGGTCCCCGCAGTTCTACATTGACAAGGGTGTTGAGGGTGGGCCGATCCTTGACTATTTGGTCGATGGCAACCTGAGTCTGACGTGGCCCGAGAATCACGACAGGCTGCGGCCCCTGCTGATGAAGGGCTTCCGGCCTAATCGCATCAAGGAAGCGCGAGAAAACATCCGGGGCATCGTGCGTGGGGTTGTTGAGGCGATTCCTGACGACGGTCAGCTGGATCTCGTCACCGAGATGAGCCACCATATTTCGATCCGATCGATCGCCACATTCATCGGGATCCCGGTCGAGGATGTCCCGCAGTTTGAACATGCCACGGTCGAGCTGAGGCTGCTGGGGCAGGAACCTTTCTGGCCAGGCGTGCCACGTCTTGAGACTGCGCTGGAGACAGTTCGCGAATACTCCGAGCGCATTGTGGAGTTGCGGCGTACCACGCCACAAGCCGATCTCATCTCCGATCTCATCGCCGAACGCGACCGGGGAGGAGATGAAGCGATCAGCGAAGCGGAGATTGTTTGGAACGTCGCTGGAATCCTATTGGCCGGACACGACACGACTCGCTACCAGATCGCATCACTTATTCGCAGCGTCGCCGACAACAACTTGTGGCAGGAACTGCGTTCGGACCGGTCGCTCATCCCGGCCGCTGTCCTGGAATCCCAACGACTTCATCCTGCGACGCCTCGCCAGGTTCGCGTCGCCCATGAGGATCTCACTGTGGACGGTGTGGAGCTGCACGAAGGCGATGTCATCACCATGAACATGAGCGGCGCAGGTCGTGACCCGGCATTCTTCACCGATCCCGATGTCATGCGTTTGGATCGCGAGAACCGGTTCGACATCGGTTTCGGTTATGGCTTTCGCTACTGTCTGGGCTTCGCGGTCGCAAAGGCGGAACTCGAGATCACGCTCGACGAGCTGCTCGACCGGTATAGCGATGTTCAGATTGGCGACGTCGCGATCGAACCTACCGGAGTGATTGCCGGCCCCGCTCACATCCACGCGACATTCTCCCGCTGAGGAATTGACATTGGGAATGCGTCATGTGGCAGTGGTGGGCGCAGGCCCATCCGGCCTGTTCGCGGCGCAGGAGCTTGTCGAGGACGACCGCGTCGTGGTCGACGTGTTGGAGCGCCTGCCGACCCCGTTCGGTCTCGTGCGGTACGGCGTCGCCCCTGACCACCCCCGCATCAAGTCCGTGACTGATTCGTTTAGCGACGTTCTCCAGCACCCGCGCGTGCGTTTCCTCGGAGACGTGGAGTTCGGCGTGGCGCCCGGTCGACGCGAGTTGCTCTCGGCCTATGACGCGGTCGTCTATGCGACCGGGGCCGCAGGTGAACGCCTACTCGGGATTAGCAACGACGACGCACTTGGCACGACATCGGCTCGCGACCTCGTGGCGTGGTACTCGGCGCACCCGGACGCTGTGCCTGGTCGTACCGTGGACGCCGAACATGTCGTCGTGGCGGGAGGCGGAAATGTGAGTCTGGATGTGGCACGCATCCTGTTGGCCCCGACCGAGCGACTTCTGAACACTGACATGCCCGAGCACGTGCTGTCAGGGCTGCACACGAGTGCACCACGGACGGTGACCATTGTGTGTCGACGGCCGCCTCATCAGACGAAGTTCTCCCTCAAAGAACTGCGTGAGCTGGCGACCGTCGACGGCCTCCACGTGTCAGTCGATCCCGGCGATCTGGACGGAATCGACACAGCGAACCTATCGAGGACCGAGCAACGAGTGCTCGAGCAGTTCAGGGAGTGGAGCGCTTCCGGTGAGCAAGGAACACACCTGTTGCGCTTCGCGTTCGCGCGTAGCATCACCGCAATCGGACTCACGAACGGGCGTGTCAGCCGCGTGGAAGTCGACCACCACGCAGGCGCGACCCACCGCCGCGAAAACCTCACGTGTGATCTCCTCGTTCGGGCCATCGGATATCGCGGGCAGCCACTCCCAGATGTCCCTTTCGATGAAGAGCTCGGAATCATCCCGAATGTCGAAGGGCGCGTCCTTAACACGCAGTCGGGTGCCGTCAACCCTGGCGAGTACGTCGTCGGCTGGGCCAAGCGCGGACCCTCAGGTGTCATCGGTACTAACAAGGCGGATGCCGCTGAGACTGTTGCACATCTCCTCTCCGACCTCCCCGTCGACGGCACGCGCCGACCGGATCTGGCCACCACGTTGCTCGAACACGCCGTTGACTATCGCCGTTGGTGTGCCATCGACGATGCCGAGATCGCACTGGGATCCCGCGCAAACCGTGACCGAATCAAGTTGCACACATGGACGGACCTGCGCCGAGCAGCTTTCGGCAATGTCCTCAACGAATCAGAGGTGATCAAATGGCCTTCGCAATCGGCAGCGACTGCATCGACGTGATGGACCGATCGTGCGTCACGGTCTGTCCCGTGGACTGCATCTACGAAGGCAAACGCCGACTCTACATCAACCCGATCGAGTGCATCGACTGCGGTGCCTGCGAACCTGTCTGTCCCGTTGAAGCGATTCGCTTCGACGAGGACATCGATGACAACGACCCCCGCCTCGAAGAAAACGCAGCCTTCTTCCTCGAAACACTACCCGGCCGCGACACACCACTCGGACGAGCGGGCGGCGCACGCAAGACCGGCCCACTCGGCACCGACATCCCCCAAGTCGCCCCGCAGGTTTCATCGACCTGAAGAAAACTCTCCGCCCGAATTCGAGGTGTCGCCCCGATCAAGCCGGCTGATGGGACTTCACCGGGCCTCCAGAGAATTACGCGGTAGCGGACTCGTTGTCGACTCTGGCCCTGCCCGTCATCGCTGCTCTCGCCCAGGCTTAGACCAGCCAAGAGTGGTCATGGCCTCCGCGTGGATCCATCTGTCTCGGGGCATCAGATCCACATTCCCGTGAGGTCGACGACGGACGCAACGACAGCCTGCTTGGGGAAGATCACCTCTAGAAGAATCCTGTGGGCTACCGGGTCGAAATCTACACAACCATCCGCGAGCACGACCACGCGGTAATCGCGGTCTGCCGCCTCACGGACCGTGGACAGAACACACCCGCTCGTGGTGATTCCGCACAGAACCAACGTGTCGATGCTGCGGCTGGTCAACTGCTGGTGCAAGTCGGTCGTGCTGAACGACCCGACGCGCCGCTTGCGTACGATGAGATCACCTGGGCGAGGCGCGAGACGACCGACCACGGTCGTCTCCGGTGTTCCCGCTGTCATCGACCCATGGGACCTGAGTCGCCAGAACATCGAGTTGGACTCAGGCACCGCCATTCGCTCAGCTCCTGTCAGACCAACGGTGACGAATCCGACGCTCCCGCCAGCGGCGCGAACGACATTCACCGCAGTTGCCACTCGGTCGATCACGTCTTTGGACTCTTCCAGCCGGTCGACTACTGACGGCTGGAAGTCCATCGCGAGCAACAACGTTCGCGCCGGATCGAGCATGGTAGCCATCTTCAGGATGCCCCTTCGCATTCGACCCGGCGCAAGGTACGGGTCTCTCAAAGGTTCGAGTACCACTCCCTCGGCACCATCCCTTCCGATGTCAACTTGATGTGCGCCAGCACGTCTCCCGTGTCTTGACCTCGGTAGGCGCATAGCCCAGAGCAGGACAGTGTCGACAGGAATCCAGTCGCATGCTCGGTGATCATCCCTACAACCTTCTCAGGGCCGTAGCCCACACCCGAGGACTCAGACCTCGACCCCAAAATACCTGACAGCGGGATCAGCATCGTCGAGGCGTACTGGCCCGGCTCGCCGGGGTCTCCGTCCCACGCGATGCGACGATGTCGTGGCGCACCGCGGGATCGTTCCATCCAGCGGCCAGACCCTCGTCTGAGCGGTAGCGCGCGAGCCCCTGAACAAGTGTGAGGCGTTCCTCGCGCCTACCCGGTCGACTCCACCGGCGCAGGTGCCAGCCACCATTTGCCGTTCTTCGCCGAGCGTAGGCTGTGCCGCGCACCAGCTCTCACCCATCTCGCCGACGCGTTGCGAGACCCCGAGGTGCCATCCCGTCAACGGCAACTGGGCATCGCGAGTCCGCCTCGACGAGTCTTTGACGGTCTGTGATTCGTTCGCAAATGCCGCGACGTCAAGTCCGGTCTGAACCGTCTTACCCGCGACCGGGACGACGATACAGCGCCCAGAAGAATCCTCTTCCAGTTCACGCCAGGCACGCAAAAGCACAGACATCGCCGATTCTCCTTCCACACTATGACCTATATGGATAAAATAGCAAAGAAACGACCTGCTAACGCGATGAGAAGATCGCCGGGACGAAGCTGTTTCGTCTCCAGCGCAGATTCGAGCTTCGTGACCGGAGTCGTGCTCAGCGTCGATGGAGGCATCAGATGGCATTGAACCTTGATCGCCCCTGCTGACCGGCGCCGCCGGCGAAGGGATAGACACGATGAGGAGGTTTGGCCTCAGCGAGTAGGAGATGGGATTGAGTGATCCACAGGCGCTCATTGACTCTTACCACGAGAGTCTGGACAACTGGACGCAGAACTCGTGGACCTCGGTTTCGAGGTGGCGGCCACAGACCCAGAGCGCTACAAGGACGAGTTCGTCAACGACACCCTTCCGGAATGATGGCGGTCAGCTCTCGCCCGGGCCCTGGGCGGTTCGGGCGAGAGGCGAGCGCGGTCGGCCAGCTGGTCCCGCCGATTCGTGCTCTCTCCGGCCGCACCAGCGAGGCGGGGTGTCCCGCGAATGCGCCTGAGGCAGCCATCGCGCTGTGTGTCGATTGTTTACCCATAGATGGCACCGAAAGATAAGAAAGAGCGAGGTTTCAGAGATGGTCGAGCACCAGCCCGAATCAATCACCCATGATCGGATCGTCGCACTCGAGCAACGACTGCGAAGCGTCGAGGATCATCTCGCGATCATGCGGCTGCTGGCAACTTATGGCCCAGCGGTCGACGCTGGTGAGTCCAAGGCCGCCGCGGACCTATGGACCGAAGACGGCGTGTACGACGTCGGCAGCGTCGAGCGAGTACAGGGCCATGCGGCCATCGCTGAACTTTATGAGGGCGCCGTGCATCAAGACCTCATCCATCGCGGCTCGGGTCATATGACCCTCCATCCCCAGGTCACCGTTGACGGCGACACGGCTGTCGCTATTGCGCATTCGCTCGTCTGTCGTCGTGACCAGGACAGCTTCACCGTCTGGCGAGTATCAGCGAACCATTGGACGCTACGGCGCACCTCTTCTGGTTGGCGCATCGTCGAGCGCTTCAACCGGGTGCTGGATGGCTCGGTCGATTCTCACGATGTTCTACGCAGCGCGGTGCGTTCATGAAGCGGTTCGAGAACAAGGCGGTCATCACCGGGGGGGGGGGGGGGGCAGCACCAGACTCGGTCCGGTGCTGCCTTCGAACGCTGACCAAGGTGAAGGCGGGCAGCTCGGCATCCGGGCGAACTGTGTCGTTTCGTGTTTCATCGAGACGGAACTGTTCTGGAAGTGGGTCCAACGAGTCGCCGACGAGAAAAGATCGGCTATGACGGGCAGCTTCAAGAACTCGTCCAATCCACCGCACTCCAGACTGTCAGTACTCCGCAGGACGTAGCGCACGCGATCATGTTCCTGGCGTCTGACGATGCGCCGGACGATCATGAATAGGCATTAGTGTAATGATTATAAATGTTAGTAGAGTCGGCGTATAGTAAGCAGCCACCCGTGGTGATATTTTCGGTCAGGCGCTTGGTGAATCACATTATGAGCTATCAACGAAGAGGTTGAATCATGACGCATTTCGACGACCCGTACCGGTATCGGTACAGGGACGTGGGTGTTCCTGTGAGAGGAGCGGCTCGATGACAACTCTCGAAGTTTCTAGCGAACGCGTCGCTTGGCTGCGTTGGATCGACCGCTTCAGTATCTTGCTTGCGGTTCTCGGTGGCACCGCGACGGTGTGCCTCATGGGGAATGTCGTGCTCGACGTGATTGGGCGGTTCTTCTTTAATCGTTCGCTGCCGGGAACGCTCGGCCTGACGCAGTATGCGTGGATGCCTATGTTGATCTCGCTGGGTCTTGGGTACGCGTTGTTGCGGGGTGAGCACATCCGGGTGAATCTGCTGACGGCTCCAACTGGTGAGCGTGTGCAGCGGATCATCGAGGTGGTGGGCATGGTGTTCACTCTCGGCACGATGGTCTTGTTTATCTGGTTCGGCACCGAGAAGGCCGTCGAGGCGATGGGGTTCGGTGAGGCGTCCAGCGTGACATCGTGGCTCGTGATCTGGCCGTACCGCTGGGTGATCGTAGTGGGGATGGCCGGTTTGCTCTTGCAAGCGTTCGCGCAACTCTTGCGCGCGATCACCGCCAAGGAGTTCAGCCCGGTTGATGATGATGAAGTTACTGTTGCCCTCGAGGCAGAGGCGACGGTGTTCGATGAGCTGGGGCGGGAGCCGGAGACAGTTAGGTATCAGCCCGCTGTTGGCGGCACGGCGTCCGTGACGACTGGAAAGGTGGAGGCTCGATGAGCACAACCTTGCGTAAAGCACCTCAACCGCCTGCGGTGAAGTCGCCGATCGATGTGAAGGAGGCTCTGACCGCCCGGCGGTTCACGATCGGTCTGATCGTCACGGCGATTGTTACCGTCGTGCTGGCCGTGTACGTGCTCGTGGTTCCATCGAACAGGCTCCTCGTCGGGTTCATCATCATTTTGCTGATGATGGCGCTGATGCTCTTCAAGATCCCGATCGGCATCGCGATGTCGATCGCGGCTATTTTCGGCCTCTACCTATTGGTCGGACCGACTGCCGTTGTCGGGACTCTGAAGGAGATGGTCTTCAACTCCTTCGCCTCGTGGTCGCTGAGCGTCATTCCGATGTTCATCCTCATGGGCGTGGCGATGGGTAAGAGTGGGTTGATGAGCGGCGCCTACCTCTCTGCTCGCAAGTGGCTGAGTCGGCTTCCGGGTGGTCTGGCGATTGCGACCAACTTCGCCGGTGCGGGAATGGCAGCCGCGAGCGGCAGCACCATCGGCATCACCTACGCGATCGGCCGGGTCTCGATCCCCGAGATGATCCGTTCGGGCTACAACCCCAGCCTCGCCATGGGCTCGACCGCGATGGCCGGCACCCTCGGTCAGGTCATCCCACCAAGCATCCTGTTGGTGATCTACGCGGGCGTTGCCGAGACCCCCGTCGGACCGCAGCTACTTGCCGGCATGGTCCCGGGCCTCGGACTTGCTCTCCTGTTCACGTGTGTGATCATCCTCTGGGCGTGGATCAGCCCGAAGTCCGCACCGCGCGGGCCGAGCTACCGGTGGAAGGAGCGGTTCGCCTCTCTCATCCACCTGATTCCGGTGCTCATCATCGTCGTCGTCGTTCTCGGCGGAATCTACTTCGGTGTCTTCACCGCGACGGAAGCCGGCGCCTACGGAGCCCTAATCACGCTGATCCTGGGTCTCGGACTGGTTATCGGGCGCTCGCGAAAAGCCGTCAAGAGTGTCAAGCCTGGGGACACGGTGATCCCGACTCGCAAGGTCGTCGGAACCTTCTTCTCCAGCACTCTCATGGAGACGGTGTCAGCCGTGGCCGCGATCTTCCTGCTTCTCGTGGGTGTGAACCTGCTCACCCGTGTGATGGCGCTTAGTGGGTTGGCGCAGTGGGTCGCCGATACGGTGATTGACCTTGGCCTGAACCAACTCAGCTTCTTGCTTCTACTCATTCCGATCTACCTCATCCTGGGGTTCTTCCTCGACACCCTCGCGATGATGCTGCTGACCATCCCGGTGTTCCTCGGCCCGCTGAACGCACTCGACGTCGACCTGATCTGGTTCGGTGTGTTCCTCATCATCCTCGCCGAGATCGACATGGTGGCACCGCCACTGGGCATTTTGAACTTCGTTGTCCTGGCGCTGGCGCAGTCCTCGACGAAGGGGATGGGGCTCAACCTCAAGATCACCGATGTATTCAAGGGCGTGATGCCGTTTATCGCGGCCTGCATCGTGATGCTAGTGATCCTGATCGCCTGGCCAGACCTCGCCCTGTGGCTCCCGAACATATCCGCGGCCAACTAACTCCGCACTCTCCAGGAATCGCTGATGCCAGGATGAGCGGAATCCAGCGATCGAAGCTACACCTGAGGTAAGTAGGTGAACTCGCCACCCTCCGCAGCAGGGACGCCGAGCGCATCGCTACAAGCTCCGAATCCAACACGCGCCGGTTTCCGGTCTCGACCTTGTAAGTCGTTGCTGCCTGAAGGGTGTGGCCGCTGTCCATTGCCGACAGTCCAAGCGCTGTCACATTCTTATGTGACACCCGCGCTCAAGCTCCTCGACCGCAGGTGCGTCGAGATCGTCGCGGCGCATAGCATCGCGCACATTGCAGATCCGACAAAAGCATCTATCATAGTTAAGACATATGGAATAACGTGGACGAGGAGCGCTATGAACACCGAGAAGACGACCGCCAAGATCACCGACGAGGGCATCGAAAAGCTCCGTTCTCGCATCGGCATGGCTCAACGGCATCCCGTGCCACCGCACTATCTCAGCCCTGGGACGGATGCGTTCCGGATCGTGGCCAACTCCTACGGTGACGACAATCCGCTTTACTGCGACGCGGACTACGCGGCCAAGTCCCGTTGGGGCCAGCCCATCGCGCCCCCGCCGCTCGTCGGGGGCGACACTCTCATCGGCGAGGACGTGATGAGCGAAGAGGACCTCGCCCGCGAAGGAGACCTCAAGGGGGACCCGCTCAGGGGCGTCCACGCCTTCTACTCCGCCAGCGAACGTGAATGGTGGTCGCCTCTGCACACGGGCCAACAAATCTTGCGCCGCAACGCGCTCGTCGGTGTGCTCGACAAGAGCAGCGAGTTCGGCGGGCGTGCCGTCCACGAGTGGAACGCCAATGTGTTCGCCGATGGCGACGGAAACCCCTTGGCCGGTCAGTACCGATTGATGATCCGGACCGAGCGCGCAGAGGCGGTGAAGCGTAAGAAGTACGACGCGATCGAGCCTCAGGTGTGGACCCCGGACGAGATCGCAGAAATCGACGCCCAGTACGCGGTGGAGGCGCCCCGGGGCGCAGAACCCCGGTGGTTCGAGGACGTCGAAGAAGGCGATCAGATCGACAAGCTCATCAAGGGCCCACTCACCGTCACGGACATGATCGTCTGGCACACGGGCATGGGCATGGGCGTCTACGGCGTCGCCGCACTTCGTCTCGCATACAAGACCCGTCAGCGGATCCCCCGGTTCTACCATCGCGACGATCAGGGCATGTGGGACGCCATGCAGCGAGTCCACTGGGACCCCGAGTTCGCTCGCCAGTCCGGCAACCCGACAACCTTCGACTATGGCCGCATGCGGGAGACGTGGATGATTCATGCGCTGACCGACTGGATGGGCGATGACGCCTGGCTGTGGAAGCTGCGAGTGGAATTCCGCAAGTTCAACTACGTCGGTGACCTACAGACTATCGGTGGTCGAATCGTCCGCAAGTATCTGGCAGAGGACGAAAACGGGCTCCACCCTGCGGTCGACCTGGAGTTGGAGGCAGTCAATCAACGTGGCGAGGTCACAGCACCGGGAACGGCGTCGATCCTGCTTCCGAGCCGCGAACATGGACCCGTGTCCCTGCCGAAGCCCATCGGCGGTGCCACGAACCTCCAAGAAGCGACACAGGCGGCCATCGACCACTTCTCTCGCCGCTGATTGCGTATTCGACACTATGATCATTCCGTCTTCAACGATTGGCGCCCCCATACCGGATGCCGATCGGTTCGGCCAGCACGTAACGGTTGCTTCCGCGAACGGTCCCCTCCGCTGCCGAATGTGGGGTGAGAACAATAACGACGTCGTTCTGCTCGTTCACGGCGCGACGGCGAACCAGCACTGGTGGGACCACATTGCCCCGGAACTGGCAATGCGGCGCACGGTCGTCACGATCGACCTGACAGGGCACGGCGATGCCCGGCACCACGATCACTACTCGCATGACAGCTGGGCGGCCGAGGTCGTCGAGATCGCCACCGCCATCAGCCCGGACGGACCGCTGACGCTCGTCGGACACAGCATGGGCGGCGCGGTATGTCTGCTCGCAGCACAATCAGCACCGAGTCGGTTCCGACAGGTGATCGTGATCGACGCCATGATTCGAGACGTACCCCCCGAAGAAACGGCTGCGCGTCGTGAACGGGCGAGTCGACACCACCGCCGATACGCCACCAAGGACGAGGCACTGGGTCGTTTCCGCACGCTCCCGCCGAGCCGACGCGCGCAGAAGCATCTCCTGCGGCATGTTGCTGAGCGGTCCATCGAGCAGGGGCCGGAGGGGTGGACGTGGAAGTTTGACCTTCGTGTCCTGGGCCTGGGATCAGTGTCACTGGATGATCTACGGCCCACGCGGGTTCCGACGGTGTTGATCCGCGGCGACGACGGTCTGGTCGACGCCGACATGGAACGT